>NZ_CP038492.1:0-621666 GCF_004751985.1 Rhodophyticola sp. CCM32 | reverse complement strand
CCGCAGGCATGCCCGGCTCCGGCGCCACCGCCTCCACATAGCCATTGCCCGACAGCATCAGCTGCGCATAGAGCGCCTCCATCAGCGCGCTGCGCCCCTGCCCTGCATTGGGCCGCGCCAGCAACCCCAGAACCGGATGCATGTCATAGCGTCGCTCCGCATCCTGGCAGATCACCGGCAAAGCCGCCGCCGCCTCGGCAATCAGCGTTACAGACCGATAGCCGACCGGGTTCCCCTGAAACCCCGTACGGGTCAGCGATACCGTGTCGCGCGGGCTCCAGGCCACGCGCCCGGTGCCCGCCCAGGCCATCACCCGCCCCGTGGCCGAGGCTTTGGCCTCCGGCATCCCAGACACCCCCCGTTTCAAGAACTCCAACACCATCCGCATCTCTCCTCAATCCATGAAAAAGGGCGCCGTCGCGATTGCGAGGCCCCCCAACAAGGGCAGATGAGCGCCCCGTCCCGGTCCGATATCCTGCTGCCAGGTTCCTAAAGCACCCGCAGCTTCGGGTTGCGATAGGCGCGCGCGGGCACCAGCATCCCGTCGGTCAGCGCCCAGACCAGCGCATCCACCCGGTCCGGGCTGCCGCGGCCCTCAAACCCGGTCAGGGCCATCCGGCACATCTCGTCTTCCAACGCGCTCAAGACCCCCAGATGCGCCACCCGCCCCTGTTCATAGAGCGCCGCCACCGGCTCGGCCCGCGCAACCTTGCCCCGCGACGCCCGGACCGCCCGGTAATTGATCAGCGGATCGGTCTGCCGCATGATCGTCTCGACCAGATCACCGCCCTGATTGACCTCCGCCACCATGCGCTCGGCCCGGTGCCGGTGATATGCGGCGCTGGCCACTTCCGCCCAACCCTGCGGCGTTGCCGCCCGGACCGAACAATCCTCAAGAACCACCGCGCGCCATGTCTCCGGCGGCCCGTCCCGCATCACGGCCACCACCACGATCCCGCAGGCATCAGACCCGTCATGCCCGGTCACCGGCGGGTCCACCGCCACAATCACGCCCGCACCCTCCGGCACCTGATCCACACGCCCGGCATCCAGATCGGCCCGGCGCCACAGGGCGCCCTCCACATCTTCCAGCAATTCGCCATCCAGCTCCTGCCGCCCCAGCCGCGTTTGCCCATACCGCTCCCGCACATCCTCCAGAAAAGACGGCGCCAGATAGGCCCGGTTCGCCTCTGTCGGCGCATGGGTCATCACCGTGCTGTCACGCGCAAGCAAATCCTTCAGAACCCCCAGATTGCGGGGGGTCGTCGTCACAACCTGCTGCGGATGACGGCCCAGCCGCAGCCCGAATTGCAACATGTCCCAGGTCTCTTCCGCCCGTTTCCACTTCGCCAGCTCATCCACCCAGGCCGCATCGAATTGCGGCCCGCGCAACGCCTCCGGGTCATGGGCGGAATACAGCCGCGCCTCCGCCCCGTTCGGCCAGATCAGCAACCGCTCACCCGCCACCCAGCGCGGGCAACGGTCGGGGGGAGAACAGGCAAGTATCCCGCTCTCCCCCTTCACCATCACCGCCAATGCCTGATCATAGGTCTCCCCCACCAGCGCCACCCGTCGCGCCCGTCCCGGCGCCTCGGGCGTGCCGCCTTCCACCATGGCCCGCACCCATTCCGCCCCGGCGCGGGTTTTCCCCGCGCCGCGACCGCCCAGAATGACCCAGCTCCGCCAATCCCCCTCCGGCGGCAATTGATGCGGCAGCGCCCAGACGTCAAACACATAAGGCAAAGCCGCAAGGGCCGCGTCACTCAACCCCGCCAGAAATCTCTCCACCACTTCCGGCGGTTCTGAGGCAAGCCAGGCGGAGGCCGATCTCAGCGCGGGCCGCGTCGAGGTCAAACCGGCCTCCCGCCCCGCCCCCGACATGTTTTCCTGCTGCAACACGTGCCTTCTCCTCCATAGCCAAAGCGAACAGAAAGGCGCCATTCATCGCCCTGAGGTCTTTCGAGACCTCCTGCCCCCCGCCATTGCCCCGGCCCTCAGGGTCTCAACCGCATCGTCCAGAACTTCCAGCGTCACTTCGAACGCCTTCATCGCCTGCGTCACAACCCGGTCCGCCCGCGCCATATCTTCCCGGTCCGTTCCCGGGCCGGATCTGTCTTCTGTAATCACTGTCATGTTTGAAATTTCCCGTGCCTGAAAATCCGCACGAGCGAGAAACGAAAAAGCGACCACGGGGATCAACTCCCGGGCCGCTTACCCACTTCTTCCAGCATGCCACAAGAGATGCCAGAGACCGTTCGCATAGTCAATAAGTTTTTTATTTCCAAATACTTAACACAGACCGCACGCTGTTACGATCTGTTAACCCTGCCTTCTCTGCTTTACCAATATCCCGGGGAGCACGAGGGGCTGGCCCCTCGGTCCATCGCCTCTGCCCTCACTCGGTCTCGGCCGCCCCCTGCTCGGCCTCGATCTGCCGCCAACGGGCAACATTTTCATTATGTTCCTCAAGGGTTTCGGCAAAGGCATGCCCGCCGCTCCCATCGGCCACGAAGAACACGAAATCCGTCTCATCCGGGTTCACCGCCGCCGCGATTGCCGCCCGCCCCGGGTTCGCGATCGGCGTCGCGGGCAGCCCGTCAATCACATAGGTGTTCCAGGGGTTGTCATCGCGCAATTCGCTTTGCCGGATGCCGCGCCCCAACACACCGCGCCCGTTTGTGACCCCGTAAATCACCGTCGGATCGGTCTGCAACCGCATCCCCCGGTTCAGCCGATTCTCGAACACACTGGCCACAGCGCCCCGTTCTCCGGGCACCGACGTCTCTTTCTCGATGATCGAGGCCAGTATCAGCGCCTCTTCCGGCGTATCCAGCGGCACATCATCGGCCCGCTCCGCCCAGGCCAGGGCCAGAATATCCTCCTGCGCCGCCTGCATCCGGTCCAGCAAACCCTGCCGGTCGGCGCCCCGGGCCACCTCATAGGTATCGGGCGCCAGCATCCCTTCGGCCGGTTGCTCAGACACCTCTCCGCTCAGAAATTCCGCCTGGGTCAGACCCTCGACAATCTGCCAGTTGGTCAGGCCCTCGGGCACCGAAATGCGATACACCACGCCCGCATCCCCGGCTGTCAGCTCCCGGTAAATCTCCGGCACCTCCTCCTCATAGGCGAACCGCGCCAGGTCGATAATCTCGCCGGTCCCCGGCACACGCTCCCGCAGGCGGATCTCCCCCGATCCCTGATTTTCCAGTACGAATGTGGCCGTGTAACGGAAGGTCGAGGCCCCGCCCGAGGTCAGGATATCCAGAATATCCACCATCGAGGCCCCCGCCGGAATTTCGTAATTCCCAAACCGCAAGGCGCCCGCCTGATCGGTGTAATCCGCTCCAAGGCGAAAGATCATCGCGCTCGAAATCGCCCCCTCTTCCGACAGGTTTTCCGAAACCGTCCGCAGGCTCGCCCCCCGCGCCACTTCAAAGAAAATCGCCTGATCCAGCGGGCCTTCGCTTGTAAATGTCCGCTGGCCCCAGCCGATGACCCCGGCAAAGGCGATAAACCCGACAATCAGAAAGCTCAGCCCGTTGGCCGCGATGTGTTTCCACATAAGGTCAGACTTTCCCCATGATCAGACAGGCATTGGTCCCGCCGAACCCGAAAGAGTTCGACTGAACCACATTGATCTCCCCCTCGACCTTGGCATTGGCACACAGGTTGATCTGCGTTTCAGCCGCCACATTATCCAGATTGATGGTCGGCGGCACCACCTGATCACGCAGCGCCAGGATCGAAAAGATCGCCTCGATCGCCCCGGCCGCGCCCAGCAGATGCCCGGTGGCCGATTTGGTGGAGGACATCAGCAGATCCGCCGCATGATCCCCCATCAGCCGCTCAACCGCCGCCAGTTCAATCGTATCGGCCATGGTCGAGGTGCCATGGGCATTCACGTAATCCACATCCGATGGCTGTAGCCCGGCCCGTTTCAGCGCCGCGCGCATCGCCCGCTCGGCACCTTCATGATCCGGCGGTGGCGCGGTGATGTGATGGGCATCCCCCGACAGGCCATAACCCAGTATCTCGGCATAGATCTTCGCACCCCGGGCCATGGCATGCTCATATTCCTCCAGCACGACCACACCGGCGCCCTCGCCCATGACAAACCCGTCGCTATCCGCGTCCCAGGGCCGGCTCGCCGCCTCCGGCGTATCGCCGCGCTTGGTGCTCAACGCCTTGCAGGCATTGAACCCGGCCACACCGATCGCCCCGATCGGGCTTTCGGCGCCCCCGGCAATCATCACATCCGCATCATCCAGCATGATCAGCCGCGCCGCGTCACCAATCGCATGGGCGCCGGTGGAACAGGCGGTCACCACCGCATGGTTCGGCCCCTTGAACCCGTAGCGGATGCTCACCTGCCCCGAGACCAGATTGATCAGCGCGCCGGGCACAAAGAACGGCGATACCCGCCGTGGCCCGCGCTCGTTCAGCACAATCGAGGTATCGGCAATCGAATTCAGCCCGCCGATGCCGGAACCGATCATCACCCCGGTGCGGATCTGATCCTCGCGCCCCTCGGGGGTCCAGCCCGCATCTTCCACCGCCTGTTGCGCCGCCGCCATGCCATAGAGGATGAACTCATCCACCTTGCGCTGCTCTTTCGGCTCCATCCAGTCATCGGGGTTGAATGTTCCGTCCGACCCATCGCCGCGCGGCACCTCACAGGCATAGGTCGTGGCAAAACCGGTCGTGTCAAATTTGGTGATGGTCCCGGCGCCCGATTGCCCGGCCAGCAAACGTGACCAGCTTTCCTCGACCCCGCATGCCAATGGCGTAACCAGGCCCAGCCCGGTAACAACAACACGACGCATGATCTGCCCCTCTTTATTCTCAGCCCAATCCGATACGTGATACCGCCAATGGGCAATCACTGCAATCGGCCCCGCCCTGCTTCTCTATCTCAGAAATACTTCCGCCGGAGGCACCCGCGGCCTGCACCCCGCCTGAAGATCACCCTCATGTCACCACCGGCCCCAAACGCAAAAACGGCACCTGTCAAAGGTGCCGCCTGCAAATCGTAACCCAGCAAGCTGTCGCTTACGAGGCGTCCTTGATGAACTTCACCGCGTCGCCAAAAGTCTGGATCGTCTCAGCCGCATCATCGGGAATTTCGATGCCGAATTCTTCTTCAAACGCCATCACCAGTTCAACAGTGTCGAGCGAATCTGCGCCCAGGTCGTCAATGAACGAGGCATTCTCGGTCACTTTGTCCTCTTCCACACTCAGGTGCTCAACGACGATTTTCTTAACGCGATCTGCGATGTCGCTCATGGTCTTTTTCCTCATACGTTATGGGCTGGCATGCTTCGCGCCACCCTTCGTTTCGCCCATATGGCGGTTTCTGACCCGGTTGCCCGCGCCATATCCGTCTGACGTCACCGTCCCCCGGAAAATCTGCGCCGCCTATAGCATACTCCGACGCGAAGGCAACTACGGTGATAGCGGTTTTTCCGGCACCATAACCGAACCCCGAAAGCCGTATGACAGAGCGTCCCGGGAAGACAGGGGCACTGTCCCGCTCCGATCCGCTTTGCGCACAACGCCATCAATCTGCTGCCACACATGAGGCACCGGGCGCCAAAAATCCAGCCCTTCGCCGCGCGGAACGCCCGCAGATGACCCGCAATATGCCAGTTTTCCCGTGGATTTTCTGCCGTTTTCACTATCCGAAATAAAAGTTACGCCTTCAAAAAGGATACCGTTATCTGCACCGGAATGAATGTACCGCACAGCGCAATAGCGGCCCCGACCGCGCCAGACAGCGCGGATCACAACATCGCCATTCCGCCATTCACATGCAGCACGGTTCCGGTGACATATCCGGCCTCGGCACTTGCCAGATACAACACCGCTGCCGCAATCTCCGCCGGTGTCCCCATCCGTCCCGTCGGGATCTGCGTCAGAATCTTGCCTTTCTGATCTTCTGTCAGTTTCCCGGTCATCGCCGTTTCGATGAAACCCGGTGCCACCGCATTCACCGTGATCCCGCGCGAGGCCACCTCATAGGCAAGCGATTTCGACATGCCCACCATTCCGGCCTTCGAGGCGGCATAATTGCCCTGCCCCGGGTTGCCCGTGGCCCCCACAACCGAACTGATATTCACAATCCGCCCCCAGCGGGCTTTCATCATTCCGCGCAACACCCCCCGGCACAGTCGCATGGTCGAGGTCAGGTTCACCTCCAGCACGCTGGCCCAGTCCTCGTCAGACATGCGCATGAACAGGTTATCCCGCGTTATCCCTGCGTTATTCACAAGGATATCCACTGACCCCATCTCGGCAATGGCTTGTTTTGGAAGGGCCTCCACCGCATCCGCATCGCTGAGGTTGCAGGGCAGCACATGCGCCCGCTCTGCCAGTTCAGCGGCCAGCTCCTCCAGGGGCGCCACCTGGGTTCCGCTGAGGCCGACCGTGGCACCCGCCCCATGCAGATGACGCGCGATATCGGCCCCGATCCCACCGGACGCCCCGGTCACCAGCGCGGTTTTTCCTGTCAAATCGAACATTGTGGATTTCCTTTTCCATTGGCCCATATCCGGCGCCCGGTCCGCCCCGCGAAAGGGGGTACAAAAATGTCTTACCGCAAACCCGCCCGTCGCTACGCCCCCAGGCTCGCCGCAGCCGCCTTTACATCATCGGCTGTGCCCACGGCACAGGTTGCAATCTCCCGGTTGATCCGCCGCACCATACCCGTCAGGGCCTTGCCCGCGCCAATTTCCCAGGTCTCGGTCACACCGTTTTCGCCCATCCACAACACGCTTTCACGCCAGCGCACCGATCCGGTAACCTGATCCACCAGATTGTTCCTGATCAGCATTTTAGAGCGTTCCGACCGCGCCGTGACATTGCCCACCAGCGGCACCACCGGTTCTTCCACATCCACATGGCTCAACGCGTCGGCCATGACTTTGGCCGCCGGTTCCATCAACGCGCAATGGAACGGGGCGCTGACCGGCAGCAGTATCGCCCGCTTCGCGCCCGCAACCTTGGCAATCTCCACCGCGCGCATCACCGCCGCCCGGTGGCCGGACACCACAACCTGCGCCGGATCATTGTCATTTGCCGCCTGACAAACCTGGCCGTCCGCCGCCTCTTCCGCCACGGCCACCGCCGCCTCGAAATCCAGCCCCAGCAGGGCCGCCATCGCCCCCTCTCCCATGGGCACGGCCTCCTGCATCGCCTCGCCCCGGCGGCGCAGCAACCGGGCGGTATCGGCCAGCGATATCGACCCCGCCGCGCAAAGCGCCGAATATTCGCCAAGCGAATGGCCCGCGACAAACGCGGCCTCGGTCACCGCGACCCCTTCGGATTTCAGCGCCGCCATCGCCGCCATCGAGGTTGCCATCAGCGCAGGCTGCGCATTGCGGGTCAGGGTCAGCGTGTCGATCTCTCCCTCCCAGATCAGCGTGCTCAGGCGTTCACCCAAAGCGTCATCGACCTCGTCAAACACCGCTTTGGCCGCCGGATAGGCCTGGGCCAGGTCATGGCCCATGCCAATGGTCTGCGCGCCCTGACCGGGGAAAATAAAGGCTCGGGTCATGGGATGCTCCTCCACATCGCTTGCTTTCAGGCTCGGGGCTAGAGCATGCGGGTCTTTTTCGCAATTGTGAACCGGTTTCAGACATATCGCAGCATCTGCAATTCGCAGGAATTCCAGATGGAAAACGCGCGGTTTCCACAGCCCTGCATCAGGGGTCTTGCGCCATGGCCCCGGCCCTCTTATAAGCCGCCAATCCTTCGTCGTTGTTTTGCACCGGCGTGGTCTCTCGTGACCGGGGGGCGGAGGATCACAGCCCCGGTCTTTGAAACACGCTTTGACATGAACTGGAGATGACATGCCGCTTTATGAGCATGTGATGATTGCGCGTCAGGATCTGTCCAACACGCAAGCCGAAGGCCTGATCGAACATTTTGGCACCGTGCTGACCGATAATGGCGGCAACCTCGTGGATCACGAGTATTGGGGCATCAAGACCATGGCCTACAAGATCAACAAGAACCGCAAGGGCCATTACGCCTATATGCGCAGCGACGCCCCCGCGCCCGCCGTGCAGGAAATGGAACGCCTGATGCGTCTGCATGATGACGTAATGCGGGTTCTGACCATCAAGGTCGATGAACATGCCGAGCTGCCCTCGGTCCAGATGCAGAAACGTGACGACCGTGGCGACCGCCGCGAACGTCGCTGACAGGAAAGGATCAGACCCATGGCTGCCAAACCATTTTTCCGTCGTCGCAAATCTGACCCGTTTGAGGGCGATAACGCGCCGAAGATCGACTATAAAGACACCCGCCTTCTGCAACGCTACATCTCTGAGCGTGGCAAGATCGTGCCGTCGCGCATCACCGCTGTCGGTGCCAAGAACCAGCGCAAACTGGCCCAGGCCATCAAGCGCGCCCGGTTTCTGGCATTGCTGCCCTACGCCGTGAAATAAGGAGAACAACCATGGATGTTATTCTTCTGCAACGCGTGGCCAAACTGGGCCAGATGGGCGATGTGGTCTCGGTCAAACAGGGCTATGCGCGCAACTATCTTCTGCCGCAGAAAAAGGCGCTGCGCGCCAATGATGCGAATCTGAAGGCGTTTGAAAACCAGAAAGCGCAGCTTGAAACGCAGAACCTGGAGACCAAGGCCGAAGCCGACAAGATGGGCGAAAAGCTGGCTGGTCAGCAGTTCATCGTGATCCGGTCCGCCTCGGATGCCGGTGCGCTTTATGGCTCTGTCACCACCCGTGACGCAGCGGAGGCCGCGACGGCGGATGGCTTTACCGTTGATCGCAAACAGGTCGCCCTGTCACGCCCGATCAAGGATCTGGGCCTGCATACGGTGCATGTGATCCTGCACCCCGAGGTCGAGGTGGATATTCTGCTGAATGTGGCCCGGTCCCCCGAAGAGGCCGAGCTTCAGGCCTCGGGCAAATCTATACAGGATCTGGCCGCCGAGGAAGAAGCCGCGGCGGAGTTCGAAATCGCCGAACTGTTCGACGATATCGGCGCCGCGCAGCTTGATGATCTGGAAGAGGGCACCGCCGGTGCCGAAGAGGCCGAAGCCTCCTCTGACGCAGACGGCAGCACGGAAGACGGTGACGACGAAACCGCCTGATCGCGCCTGATCACGTATCCTGTTGAAACCGCGCCTTTTCGGGCGCGGTTTTTTTCTGTCGCCCACCCCTCTGCCGGCAGATCGAAGACCGGCCTGATCCACCGGCCGGTTTTTCGATTCAAATCAAACGCAAACCGCTTTAGGCTGGGCCAAACGGGGCAAGGGCAGGCAATGTCAGATCTACCAGAATTCTATTTCCGCATCCGCGAGAATGGCGCGGCCGTGTTTCGGATTGATACCGAAAACCGCCAGCGCCGGATCGAGATGCAGGAAATCGCCGTGGTCAACATCCGCAACGGCAATGTGAAACCCCATGGGGACCATGTGCTGAGCGCCGAGGAAAATGCGGTGATCGCCGAATGGATGGACGAACGGCAGGCCGTTCTGGCGGATCGCGATATCGACGATATCCACCGGGCCGTGGATTACATGAACCTGACCACCCATTGGGCGCAATCCCGCGCCAGCGATGAGGATCTGGAAGATGTCACCGACCGGCTTTTGCTGGCGATGCATGACCTGCGCAGCGTGCTGGTGCGCAAAAAATCCGACCGTCTGATGAAGGCCGATGACGCGGATGATTGAGCGGAGATGCAGGTTTCAGGTAAAATGCGGAAAGCCGGATGCGCGCAAAGCGCAGGCACCGGAATTCTGCAGAATTCCGTATGGAAAACTGGAGTTTTCCACCCCTGCGGCACAGCCAGCCTATCGCAATCAAGGTATCCGCCGATACCGGCTGATGATCACCGCATCCTTGCGCGGCCCCGACACCTGCCAACGGCTTTGCCAAAGCGGCCAATCCGTCACCTCATACCGCACCTCATAGACATCCGGCGGGCAGTCATGATGGGCCGCGCCTGTTCCGGTCACCTGATGAAACGGGCGGCCATCGGCAAAGAACACCTCCGGGCCGCCATGTCCCTCCCGCCATATATAGCGTCGCGTGGCCTGCATCGGCGGGGCCGTGCCATAGCGCAACAGCCCGGTTTCGGTCTGGGTCAGCCCGGCGCCGTCGGGCGCCCAGATCGCCTCTCCCACGAAGCGGCCTGTCAGCCCCGCGCGGCGGTCGTCGATCTCACGATCCAGACACCAGACCCCTTCCAGCGCCGCCAGAGTGATCACTCTGCAAACCTCCCGACCGAGATATGGCCCCAATCGTCAATGAAGCGCAGGGATGCGGCCCCGTCATGCTCCAGATCATAGCAGTCCCAGCCCTCTCCCGGGGGCCATTGGCTGCAATACCGGCCCGCCTCCACCCGCCAATAGCCCCAGCTTGCCTCCCCCGCGCGATAAAACGTCCGGCCCGAGGGCAGGAATTGCTGGAATGCGCCAGTGTCATAGATCAGATCATGACCGGTGAGCAGAGTGGTGATTTCACTTTCCTCCAGCCGGACCCAGCCTGTGCCGCCCCCGGCCTCTGTCAGTTCCCCGATCATCGCACACTCATCGCGAAACTGCATGGCCATCCTGCCGATCCCGTCCAGCGAGACGGTTTCCAGAGTTTCCCCGGAATACCCGTATTCCAACCGCCTGGAGATGGATAAAGCCAGCCAGATCGGCGATTCCAGGTCCAGCCTGAAAGCCAGACGCACAAGGCCGTCCTTATGGCCCGGTGCAAGCACTGTCGCTGCGCCTGTCAGGTTGGCTGCGCCCGCGCTTATCTCATAAGACACGATGGTACCGATACTGGCCTCGTCCAGATCCGTTGTCAGTTGCACACCCGTGTAGGGCCCGCCCGCCCCGATCCCGCACCGGGCGATGATCTGTGCCGCATCCGGGTCTGTCCCCCCATAGATGAGGGTCAGGCGCGTTTCAGAAGGGTCGGGATCGACAGACCTTGTATAGGCCCAGCCAAAATCTTCCTCTGCCGGTGCGGGCAGCGCCCCAAGGCAGAGGCCAACCACAAAAGGGGCCACACGGCAAAAAGACATGAAAAGACCCTCCGCAGGTGAGACCGTTCCGATCAAGGCTTGGGCCATTCTGCATCAGAGGGCAATGAAATTCACCCCACGGCCCTGCGTCCGGCGTCTTGCGCCACCTCTGCGCTTGTCCTTGGCCCTCAGGCTCCGTAAACCACGCGGGCGTGCTTGAAGGCTGCTACGAAGGACTGCCCCATGATCCCCCGCTATTCCCGCCCACAAATGGTCGCCCTTTGGGAGCCCGCCAGCAAATTCCGCATCTGGTATGAGATCGAGGCCCATGCTTGCGATGCCCAGGCCGCCCTCGGGGTGATCCCGAAAGAGAATGCGCAGGCAGTGTGGAAGGCCAAAGACGTGGCTTTCGATGTCGCCCGGATTGATGAGATCGAGGCCGTCACCAAACATGATGTCATCGCCTTTCTGACCCATCTGGCCGAGATCATCGGCAATGACGAGGCCCGGTTCGTGCATCAGGGCATGACCTCGTCGGATGTACTCGACACCACGCTGAACGTACAACTGGTGCGTGCCGCCGATATCCTTCTGGCGGATATGGAGGCGCTCTTGGCGGCCCTGAAACGCCGGGCCCATGAACACAGGATGGATGTGCGCATCGGCCGGTCCCATGGCATCCATGCCGAGCCGGTGACCATGGGCCTGACCTTCGCACGCTTCTATGCCGAGATGGACCGGAACCGCACCCGTCTGCGCACCGCGCGGGCCGAGATTGCCACCGGCGCCATCTCGGGCGCGGTGGGGACTTTTGCCAATATCGACCCCGCGGTCGAGGCTCATGTCTGCGCGCAACTGGGGCTGGAGCCGGAGCCGATCTCGACCCAGGTTATCCCCCGCGACCGCCATGCGATGTTCTTTGCCACCCTGGGCGTCATCGCCAGCAGTATCGAGAATATCGCCATCGAGATCCGCCATATGCAGCGCACCGAGGTTCTGGAGGCCGAGGAGTTCTTTTCCAAAGGCCAGAAAGGCTCTTCGGCGATGCCCCATAAGCGCAACCCGGTGCTGACCGAGAACCTGACCGGGCTGGCGCGGCTGGTGCGCATGTCGGTGATCCCGGCGATGGAAAATGTGGCGCTTTGGCATGAACGCGATATCAGCCATTCCTCGGTCGAACGGATGATCGGCCCTGATGCCACGATCACCCTTGATTTTGCCCTTGCCCGGCTGACCGGCGTGATCGAAAAACTGGTGATCTACCCTGACAACATGCTGGCAAACATGCATAAATTCCGCGGTCTCGTGCATTCCCAACGGGTGCTTCTGGCCCTGACACAGGCAGGCATCAGCCGCGAGGATGCCTATCGGCTGGTGCAGCGCAATGCGATGAAGGTCTGGGAAGAGGGCAAGGATTTTCAACAGGAGCTTCTGGGTGATGCCGAGGTGACCGCCGCGCTCAGCCCGACCGAGATTGCCGAGAAATTCGACCTCGGCTATCACACCAAACACGTGGACACGATCTTTGCCCGGGTGTTTGGCGATTAAAGCGGTTTTCGATGCAGATCAAACGCAAACCGCTATAGAGCAGAAACCGACCACATAACCACATGAATGCCGAGGGCATCGCCCGAACCGAGGGCTGGGTGAGAAGCGCCCGCGCCCCGTGGGCGCGGTACGGGCGCTGCCCGGCGGTGCCGCCGGGCGCAAGGATGGTGTGGCCTCTCGTCCCGAAACCAGAGAAATTCACTGAAAATCCATCGGATTTCCCGCAGCGTTGGAAACCCGGGCTTAACCCTGCCCCCCAATGCTGGCCCCTGTGGTGGGCAGACAATGAACGGGGCAAGGCAATGGCGCAGGGTGGCGAGGTTTTGGATCATGCGGGCCCCGCCCCATCCGGTGGGCCGGGGGCGGTTCAACGGCTGACACCGGGGCAGAAGGCGGCGGTGATCGTCCGACTGCTACTGTCCGAAGATGTGCCCCTGGCGCTGGACCGGCTGACCCCGGTGCAGCAGGAACGTCTGGCCCGGTATATGGCAACGCTCAGCCATGTGAACCGCGCCACACTTGCCGGCGTGGTGCAGGAGTTCACAACCGCGCTCGACAATCTGGCCCTGATCTTTCCCGAAGGTCTGCCAGATGCGCTGACCCTGCTGGAGCCGCATCTGTCCGCCCCGGCACGCGAGGGGCTTCTGGCCGAAACCCAGGCCCAGACCCCCGCCGATCCCTGGGCCCGGCTGGCGGAACTGGAAGATGAGGATCTGGTGGCGCTGATCACCAGCGAAAGCGCCGAGGTGTGCGCGATCCTTCTGTCGAAACTTTCTGTCGCCCGTGCGGCCGAGATTCTGGCCATGCTGCCCGAAGACCGCGCCGAACTGGTCGCACATGCGGTGTCGCTGACCAGCACGGTCTCGCCCGACATGGTTGACCGCATCGGCATGACCCTGACCGGCCAGCTTGGGAACAAACCCAAGATCGCCTTCAATACCAGCGCGGTGGACCGGGTCGGCGCAATCCTGAACGCGGCCTCGGGCTCGATCCGCGATGCCATTCTCGACGGGCTGGACAAACGCAATGCCGAATTTGCCGAACAGGTGCGCCGCGCGATCTTTACCTTCGAACATATCCCCAAACGCCTGAAACCGACCGATGTGCCGAAGGTGATGCGCCTGGTGGACCCCGGCAAGGCGATCATCGCCTGTGCCTCGGGTCTGGCCGAATATCCCATTGCGGTGGAATTCCTGCTGGAAAACATGTCGAAACGCATGGCCGAACAGTTGCGCGAAGACGCCGAAACCCTCGGCACCCCCCGCCTGAATGAAGGAGAGGCCGCAATGGCCGAGATCATCACCGCGATCCGCGATCTGGTCGAAAGCAATGAAATCATGCTGATCCCGCAGGAGGAGGACGAGATATAGGGTTGGGGGGGCGCCATGGCCGCGGCCGGACAGTCCACCACAATGGTCCACATCAATCTCCCGCCCGGCGGCAGCCCCGGGCCGGGCCCGAACCCTAGCCGCCACGGCCCCCACCCCCTATGATCCGGGTGGATCGGAGGCGGTGGAATGGTCCTGCAATTCACAGATCGCGGCATTTATTGCCCCGCAGGCGGGTTCTATATCGACCCGTGGAAACCGGTTGACCGCGCTTTGATCACCCATGGCCATGCGGATCATGCCCGTCCGGGCCATGGCCGCTATCTGACCACCGGTTCTGCCGCGCCGGTCATACGTCACCGGCTTGGGGATATCGCGCTGGACACGCTGGCCTATGGCGAAACCCGGCAGATCGGCGCGGCGCGGGTCAGCTATCACCCCGCAGGCCATGTGCCGGGCTCTGCCCAGATCAGGGTGGAGGTCTCGGGCGAGGTCTGGGTTGCCTCGGGCGATTACAAAACCGTTGATGACGGGCTGTCGGAACCGTTTGAACCGGTGCGTTGCCATGCGTTCATCACCGAATCCACCTTCGGCCTGCCGATCTATAAATGGCCGGATCAGGCGACACTGGCCGCAGATATCAACGGTTGGTGGGCCGCGAATGCCGCCGCGAACCGCGCCTCGGTTCTGGGGGTCTATTCCCTGGGCAAGGCGCAACGGGTGCTGCGCCTGCTGGACCCGGCCATCGGCCCGATCCTGACCCATGGCGCGGTGGAGGCGACCAATCAGGTGATCCGCGCCCAGGGCCTGGCCCTGCCCGAGACCATTCCGGTCACCCCCGATCTTGACCTCAAAACCCTGCCCGGCCCGATGGTTCTGGCCCCGCCCTCGGCGCTTGGCTCTGCCTGGATGCGCCGGTTCGGCCCTGCCTCCACCGGTTTCGCATCAGGCTGGATGCGCCTGCGGGGCATGCGCCGCCGCCGCGCCGCCGACCGGGGCTTTGTGATCTCGGACCACGCGGATTGGGAAGGCTTGAACAGCGCGATCCGGGCCACGGGCGCCGAACGGGTGTTTGTCACCCATGGCTATACGGCCCAGTTCTGTCGCTGGCTGAGAGATCAGGGCTATGACGCAGGCATTGTCGAAACCGATTACAACGGCGAGAGCCTGGATGAACAGGACACCAAGAAGGATCAGGCATGATCTGCCGGGGTGTGGAATGTCAGACGGTTTTGACCTTTACGTCATAAACCGACCCAAAATCGGGAAAGCGGACCTTGGCGCTGGATGCAGAGAAAGAGGGAAAAGAGCCCGTCTTGCAAGAATGCTGCATTGCCGCCAATGTCACCTTCTCGGAAAAATGAATAGGCACTGGAATGAGTATCGATTGGCAAAGGGCAGCAGCCTATGTCGTTGCTGTTGACGCAAACCAACAGATTTTGCTGACGCAATTTAGCAAAGCCGGGCATCCCAAATCCGGCGCTTGGACGTTGCCGGGTGGCGGCATGGAATGGGGCGAGCAGGCACACGAAACAGCACTACGTGAACTGGAGGAAGAGACTGGCCTATGCGCAGATATCGGCCCCTTATTAGGTGCACAGTCGGAGTGGTTTGACGAAAGGACATCCGAGCGAAGACAATGCGGCCTCGCACTCCGCTTGATATTCAAAGCGCGGAACTGTGAAGGCGAACTCAAGACAGACTTCAGGGGCGATGATACAACGGTGGGGGCAGCTTGGTTCTCAATCGACGCAGTCCAACAATTGAACAGGGTAGAGGTTGTAGACTTTGGCCTTTCTCTAACTTCCATAAATGAAGTTGCCGGTTGATCATTTCTAACGGCTAGAAAGCGGACGTTAAATCGACATCGACCGAGGTCCGCTTCGTCCCGCCCTGTCGACCTTGGCGCGGGCTGCATTGAAGGCCAATATTGCGCGACACAGCCCCATTACAAAGCGTTTCGACTTCATTTTGAAACGCCTTTCGCTGCCTCTCGCCTTTGGCTCAAACGCGAAAGGCGTTGTATTGCTTCAAGGTAAAGTCGAAACGCTATAGGATGCAGAAAATCCGTTTCATTCCGTCAAAGACGCGCGATGTTCCACGCCGGGCAGGTCACCCGCATCATCCTGTGATACCGGGATGAAACGTTTCGCCGCCCTGTTCACCGCGCTGGACCAGACCACCAAAACCAGCCTCAAGACCGCCGCGCTGGCGGAGTATTTCCGCGATGCCCCGGCGGATGACAAGCTGTGGACCATCGCCCTGCTCTCCGGTCGCCGCCCGCGCCGCACGGTGACCACCACGCTTCTGCGCGCATGGGCGGCGGAACGGGCCGACATTCCGCTTTGGCTGTTCGAAGACTGTTATCCGGTGGTCGGCGATCTGAGCGAAACCATCGCCCTTGTGCTGCCCCCGGCCACCCGGACCAGCGATCACAGCCTGACACACTGGATCACCGCGTTGCGCACATTGGGCACCGCCGGTGAGGCCGAGAAGAAAACCGCGATCCTCGCGGCCTGGGATCAACTGCCACCGACAGAGCGTTTCGTGTTCAACAAGCTGATCACCGGCGGCTGGCGCATGGGGGTCAGCCAAAAACTCATGACCCGCGCCCTGTCTCAGGCCACGGGCGTGGAGGAACCGGATCTGACCCACCGTCTGATGGGCAACTGGACCCCGGAAACCACCAGTTTTCACGCCCTGATCGAGGCCCCTGACCCGACCGCCGATCTGTCGCGCCCCTACCCGTTTTATCTGGCCTATCAACTCGACGGTCCGCCGGACGCCCTTGGCCCGGTGACCAACTGGCTGGCCGAGCGGAAATGGGACGGGATTCGTGGCCAGTTCATCCTGCGCGAGGGGCAGCATTTCCTGTGGTCGCGGGGTGAAGAGCTGATGACTGACAGGTTTCCGGAACTGGCCCAGCTTAAGGATTTTTTGCCCGACGGCACCGTTCTGGATGCCGAAGTGCTGGCCTTTGCTGCGGAAAAACCGCTGCCTTTCTCGCGGCTGCAACCCCGCATCGGGCGCAAGACGGTGCCGAAGACACTGCTGGCCGAGGCGCCGGTGATCCTGATGGCCTATGACCTGCTGGAATGGGAGGGCGCGGATATCCGCGACCGGCCCATTTCCGCCCGCCGCGCTTTGCTTGAAACACATATCGCGCATCTGCCCCCTGCCCTCCCGCTCCGCCTTTCCGCCGCGGTTCCGGCCCAAAGCTGGGATGATCTTGTCGCCGCCCGCCAGATCAGCCGCGAGATCGGTGCCGAGGGTCTGATGCTGAAACGCCTGTCCGCCCCCTATCTGGCAGGCCGCAAAAAAGGCGACTGGTGGAAATGGAAGGTCGATCCGCTGACCATTGATGCGGTGATGATCTATGCCCAGGCCGGATCGGGGCGCCGGGCAACACTGTATACCGATTTCACCTTCGCGGTCTGGAAGGGCACCGATCTGGTGCCCTTCGCCAAGGCCTATTCCGGCCTGACCGATGCGGAGTTTCGCGAGATCACCGCCTGGGTCCGCAAGAACACAACCGACACATTCGGCCCGGTCCGCGCCGTGACCCCGCAACATGTGTTCGAGATCGCCTTTGAAGGCATTCAGGCCTCACCCCGGCACAAATCCGGTGTCGCCCTGCGCTTCCCCCGGATGCTGCGCTGGCGGCGCGACAAACCGGTTGAGGAGGCCAATACATTCGAGGATCTGCAACAGATGCTGGCGCAATATGGCTGACTGGGCCTGGATCGGAACAACCTGTTGAGGTGCGACTGCTAACGCGTTTCGACTTTATGTTGAAACGCTATAACGACAGTCTTGATGCGCGGCAAAGCGCGATTGCCGGAATTCTGCAGAATTCCGAACGGGAAAACTGGAGTTTTCCCTGTCGTTTTCCTTGAGGAAAACGCCTGATGCGTTTCGGATAGGCCTTGTCTCGAAAAAAGCGGCCTCTCGCCTTCGGCTCAAACGCGAATTTCGATGAACGATGGCACAGAATAAACGATTTCGTTCTACCCCGCCAACACAGCCCTGATCTTCGCGGCATGGGCTGCCAGAGCCTCGGGATCGGCCATTATGCCCGGGGGGCGTATCGGCTGGCCCTCATGGCGCGGCAGGACATGGAAATGCAGGTGGAACACCTCCTGCCCGCCTGCCGCCTCGTTGAATTGCTGAAGGGTCACGCCATCGGCCTCAAACGCGGTCATCACCGCATGGCCCAGTGTCTGCACCGTCTGGATACAGGCAGTCAGTTGCGCCGGTGTGGCATCCAGCAGATTGCGCGCGCCGCTGCGCGGGATCACCAGGCAATGGCCATCGGCGCGCGGCATGATATCCATGATCGCAACCGTCTCGTCATCCTCATAGACCCGCTCGGCCGGAAGATCGCCACGCAGGATTTTCGCAAAAATATTCTCAGGGTCATATCTGGTCACAGGCGCCACCATCCTTCTTGCTGTCCGGTCAGGATATAGCGCTGAAACCCGTCTCAGGCCACATCCGCAACCGAGACCGGGCGCTGCCCCGCCGCCCATTCCCGTGCCGCCACCCCGAAGGCCGCGAAAAGCGGGCGCGATACCGGGTCTTCGGCGGCCCGGTATTCCGGGTGCCACTGCACCGACAGGGTAAGGCCCGGGGCATCGGCGATATAGATGGCCTCGGGCGTGCCATCCTCTGCATGGCCATCAATCACCACGCGGGATCCGGCCCGTTTGATCCCCTGCCCGTGCAATGTGTTCGTCATCACCTGGCGGGCCCCCATCAACCGGTGAAACGGCCCGTTTTCGGAAAAGCTCACCTTGTGGCGCAGGGCGAATTTCTCATCAAGGGAGCCATCAGGCGGCATCCTATGGTTCATGCGCCCGGGCAGATCGCGGATTTCCGGGTAAAGCGTGCCGCCCATGGCCACATTCACCTCCTGAAAGCCGCGGCACACCCCCAGAAACGGCTGCCCCCGGTCGACACAGGCGCGGATCAATGGCAGCGCAACCGCATCGCGGGCGCGGTCAAAGGCGCCATGGGCCTCGGTTTCGGCCTCGCCATATTCCTCCGGGTGGACATTCGGGCGCCCGCCGGTGAACAGAAACCCGGCACAGGTCTCCATCAGTTCCTCGGTCGAGACAAAACGCGGGTCCGCCGGGATCAGCAGAGGCATCCCTTCCGAGACCTCCGCCACAGCCTCGGAATTCATCGTGCCCCCCGCATGGGTGGCATATTCATCATTGATCAGATGATGATTGCCGATGATACCAATGACAGGTCGCCCCATGATCCCTCCGTCATGCAAGATGGTCTTTCTATACGCGCCTGTGGAAACCCTGCAAACCCGCGCCCAAGCGAAACCCTCTGTGCATCAGCGCACCTGCCCGGATTTTGGGCAGTCACGGCAGATGCGCGGTCACTTCAATCTCGATCTTCATGCGCGGGTCCTGCAGGGCGGCGATGATCATCGTCGCCGCCGGGCGCGCCGTGCCCAGCCAGGCGCGGGTCACCGGCCAGCAGGGTTCCCAATCCGCACCATCGGGCAGGATGTAACGCACGCGGACCACATCGCCCATCGACGCGCCTGCCTCTGTCAGCGCCGCGTCGATATTGCGAAAGGCCTGTTCGGCCTGCACCGCAACATCCGCGCTGATCTCCATACTGGCATACTCAAACCCGGTGGTCCCGGCGACAAAGACCCAGCCATCGCAGACCACCGCCCGCGCATAGCCAATCTGCGCCTCAAACTCCGAGCCGGAACTGATCAGCCGCCGTGTCACGCCACCCCCTCCAGCCCCGCCGCCGCGATCCCGGCCAGCGCGGCCTCTGCGTCATTTTCCGAGGTGTCGCCGGTTACGCCCACGGCGCCGATCACCGCGCCCGCAGAACCTTTTACAAGAACCCCACCCGGCACCGGGATCACCTTGCCACCATAGGCGCCATTCACGGCGGCCATGAAATAGGCCTGGCTTTCCGCGCGCGCCATCTGCGCCGATCCGGGCATGCCCAGCATCACCGCGCCATAGGCCTTGCCCTGCGCGATCTCGAACCGGCCCGGGGCTGCGCCGTCTTCCCGCTCGAAGGCCAGCACATGACCGCCCGCATCCAGCACCACCACCGAAAGCGGTTTCAGACCCAACTCCCGGCCTTTGGCGCGGGCCTCCGCCACGATCACCCGCGCCTGTTCCAATGAAATCGCCATTCTTCACCTCTCCCCATACAGGCAAAACACCGCCCCGCTGCCGGATACTCCGATCCCGGGCAGGCCCGCATCAGCCCCTTCTTTGTTTCCCAAATATGGCCGCCGGAGGCATCTGCCCCCGCCAACATCCCGATGCTCACAGATAAAACCCCGGCTTCACTCCGCCTTCCACTCCAGACGCCGCGCATGGAGCACCGGCTCGGTATAGCCCGAGGGCTGATCCCGCCCCTTGAACACCAGATCGCAGGCCGCAGCGAAAGCGAGGCCGTTGAAACCCGGCGCCATCGGCGTATAGGCGGGATCGCCCGCATTCTGGCCGTCCACCACTTCGGCCATGCGGCGCATCACCTCCATCACCTGTGCCTCATCCGCCACCCCGTGATGCAGCCAGTTTGCCATATGCTGGGCCGAGATCCGGCAGGTCGCCCGATCCTCCATCAGCCCCACATCATGGATATCCGGCACTTTGGAACACCCCACACCCTGATCAATCCAGCGCACCACATAGCCCAGAATACCCTGGGCATTGTTCTCCAGCTCGCGCAAAATCTGCGCCTCGCTCCAGCGTCGGCGGGCCGCCAGCGGGATATCCAGCAAGGCCGAGACCGGGGCCCGCAACCCGCCTTTCGCCAGCCGTGCCTGCACGTCCGCCACATCCACCTGATGATAATGCAGGCTGTGCAGCACCGCCGCTGTGGGCGATGGCACCCAGGCGCAATTTGCCCCCGCGCGCGGATGACCGATCTTCGCCTCCAGCATCGCGGCCATCTTGTCGGGCATCGCCCACATGCCCTTGCCGATCTGCGCCCGCCCGCGCAGCCCGCATTCCAGCCCGATATCCACATTCCGGCTTTCATAGGCCTCGATCCAGGGTTTCTGCTTTATGAAATCCTTGCGGCTGAACGGCCCCGCCTCCATCGAGGTATGAATCTCATCCCCGGTCCGGTCCAGAAACCCGGTATTGATGAAGGCGACGCGGTGTTTGGCGGCGCGGATGCATTCCTTGAGATTGACCGAGGTGCGGCGCTCCTCATCCATGATCCCCAGCTTCACGGTGTAGCGCTCAAGCCCCAGCACCGCCTCAACCCGGCTGAAACAGGCATCGGCAAAACCCACCTCGTCAGGCCCGTGCATCTTCGGCTTGACCACATAGACCGATCCGGCGGCCGAGTTACGCGCCTCGTCACCGGTTTTCCGCAGATCATGGCAGGCGATCAGCGTGGTGATCATCCCGTCCATCAGCCCTTCAAACGCCTCTGACCCATCGCGCAGCAGGATCGCCTTGTTGGTCATCAGATGCCCCACATTCCTGACCAGCATCAGGGCCCGGGCGTTCACCTGCATCGGGCGGCCATCGGGGGCAGTGTATTCAAGATCGCCCGCCAGCCGCCGGGTCATCATCCGGCCGCCTTTCTCGAAGCGTTCCTCCAGATCGCCTTTCATCAGGCCCAGCCAGTTGCCATAGGCCTGCACCTTGTCCGCCGCATCGACGCAGGCCACGGAATCCTCGCAATCCATGATCGCGGAAACCGCCGCCTCCATCCGAATATCCGCCAGCCCGGCCCGGTCCCGGCTGCCGATCGGATGGGCGCTGTCAAAGACCAGCTCCACATGCAGCCCGTGATTGACCAGAAGCACCCGCTCCGGCGCCTCTGGGTCGCCCATATATCCGGCGAATTTCCCCGGGCTGACCAAAGGCGCCCCGTCGATCCGCAGCGCGCCCTTTTCCACATGGTAGCGCCCGGCCTCCGCATGGCTTGCCCCCGCAATCGGAAAGGCCTGATCCAGAAACACCCTTGCGCGTGCCACCACCCGCGCGCCCCGCCCCTGGTCAAACCCCCCGTCCGGCGGCAAAGACCCGATCGCATCGGTGCCGTAAAAGGCATCATACAGGCTGCCCCAGCGGGCATTCGCCGCGTTCAGCGCAAAGCGTGCATTGGTCACCGGCACCACCAGTTGCGGGCCCGCCACCTCGGCAATCTCGCGGTCGATATACGAGGTTTCAACCGCGACATTGCCGCCGTCCGGCACGATATAACCGATCTCTTCCAGAAACGCCTGATAGGCATCCGGGTCATGGGGCTGACCGCGCCGGGCAATATGCCAGGCATCAATCCGGCCCTGTATCTCTTCGCGCCGGTCCAGAAGCGCCCGGTTTTCCGGAGCCGCCTCGTGCAGCAAGGCCGAAAACCCGGCCCAGAACCTGGCCTTGTCCACCCCGGTTCCGGGCAGGGCCCGCTGTTCCAGAAACTCCGCAAGTTCAGGGGCCACCTGCAACCCGTCCCGCTCGACCCGTCCTGTCATCTCGACACCTCGCCCTGTTCCATGACGGCCTTTATCCGGCCCCGTTCTCCAGTAGAAACAAACCGTCCCGGACGCAAGAAAGCCGGACGTCTTGCCCCCTGCGACAGGCTGGCCTACCGTCCCCGCAGATTGCATATTGCCCTCGCCGGAGCTTCCCGCCGTGAAAGACGCCGCCCCGCAGACCATAAACCTGGCCGATTACCAGCCCCCCGCCTATCTGATCGACGCGGTCCATCTGAGCTTCCGGCTGGACCCGAAAGCCACCCGCGTCCGCAGCCGGATCACCTTTCGCGCCAATCCCGATGGTGGTGACCGGGGTGATCTGGTGCTGGACGGCGAGAACCTGAAGCTGATTTCGGCCCGTATCGACGACAGCCCCCTGAACACAGATGAATATCTGCTGACCGAGATCGGGCTGACCGTGCCCGCCGCGCGGCTTCCCGGCGACAGTTTCACCTGGGAGGCCGAGGTGGAGATCGCGCCGGAAGACAACACCGCGCTGGAAGGGCTGTATATGTCGAACGGCATGTATTGCACCCAATGCGAGGCCGAGGGCTTTCGCAAGATCACCTATTACCCGGACCGCCCCGATGTGATGGCGCCTTTCACCGTCACGGTTGAAAGCGCCCTTCCGGTGATGCTGTCCAACGGCAACCCGCAGGACCCGGATTTCGCAAGAAATCCCGACGGAAATCTGCCGGTTTCCGCCACCACCTGGCATGACCCATGGCCGAAACCGGCCTATCTGTTCGCGCTGGTGGCCGGTGATCTCAGGGCGGTGTCCGACAGGTTCACCACGATGGAGGCCAAGGATATCGCGCTCAACATCTGGGTCCGCCTCGGGGATGAGGACCGATGCGCCTATGCGATGGATGCGCTGAAGCGCTCCATGACCTGGGATGAACAGGTCTATCGGCGGGCCTATGATCTGGAGATGTTCAACATCGTCGCCGTGGATGATTTCAACATGGGCGCGATGGAGAACAAGGGCCTGAATGTTTTCAACTCGAAATTCGTTCTGGCCAGCCCCGAAACCGCCACCGACCGCGATTTCGATTTCATCGAACGGATCATCGCCCATGAATATTTCCATAACTGGACCGGCAACCGCATCACCTGCCGCGACTGGTTCCAGCTGTGCCTGAAAGAGGGCCTGACCGTCTTTCGGGACCAGCAGTTCAGCGCCGATATGCGATCCGCCCCGGTGAAACGTATCGAGGATGTGGTGCAGTTGCGCGCGCGTCAGTTCCGCGAGGATGCCGGCCCCCTGGCCCATAATGTGCGCCCGGAACATTATGTGGAAATCAACAATTTCTACACCGCCACGGTCTATGAAAAAGGCGCCGAGGTGATCCGCATGCTGCGCCTGATTGTCGGGCCGGACGGGTATGACCAGGCGCTTCAGCTCTATTTCGACCGTCATGACGGGCAGGCCTGCACGATCGAGGATTGGCTGGCCGTGTTCGAGGATGCGACCGGCCGCGATCTGTCACAGTTCAAACGCTGGTACAGTCAGGCGGGCACCCCGCGCGTGACACTTGAGGAACAGTTCCGGAATGGCACCTACAGCCTGACCCTTCGCCAGACCATCCCGCCAACCCCGGATCAGCCGCGGAAAGAGCCCGCTTTGATCCCCATCGCTTTTGGTCTTCTGTCCCCCCGGGGGGTGGAAACCCACCCCACCCGCGTCATTGAACTGGCGGATGCGGAAACCACGGTCATCGTCGGCGGGCTGGCCGAAAAGCCGGTACCCTCGCTTCTGCGCGGGTTTTCGGCCCCGGTCATCCTTGACCACACACCCGATTTCACAGATCGCGCGCTGCTTCTGGCCCATGACACGGACCCGTTCAACCGGTGGGAAGCCGGGCGCAGCCTGGCCCGCGAAACCCTGCTTGGCATGCTGTCCGACACCAATACCGCCCCCGCCCCGGCTTTCCTTGATGGGCTTATGCACCTGGCAGATGATGACAGTCTTGACCCGGATTTCCGGGCCCTGGCCCTGGCGCTGCCGTCAGAGGATGACATCGCACAGGGCGCGCTGGAACATGGGCTGGTGCCGGACCCAAGCGCCATTCACGCCACAAGGAAAGCGCTGAAAGAGATCATCGGCACCCATCTGCGCCCGGTGCTTGACCGGCTTTATGACGCCCTGGACCCGGGCCCGGATTACAGCCCTGATGCCATCCAGGCGGGCAAACGCGCCTTGCGCAACACCGCCCTTGGCCTGACCGCCCATCTGGATCAGGGCGCCCGCGCCCGGACCCATTACGACGGGGCCGGGAACATGACCGACCAGCTGGCCGGGTTCGCCTGCCTGCTGGATCAGGGCGATCCGGATATCGCCGGGCAGTTCCATGACCAATGGCAGGGCGACCGGCTGGTGATGGACAAATGGTTCACCCTGCAAGTCAGCCATGCGGCGCCGGATGTCGCCGTTGCAACCGCCGAAGCGCTGACCGGGCATCCGCTCTTCGACTGGAAAAACCCCAACCGGTTCCGCGCCGTGATCGGCGGGCTGACCGCGGGCAACCCGGCCGGGTTCCACGACCCGAGCGGGGCGGGTTATGGGTTTCTGGCTGACTGGCTGATCAGGCTTGACCGGACAAACCCGCAAACCGCCGCCCGCATGTCCACCGCGTTCGAGACATGGAAACGGTACGATACGGACCGGCAGGCCCTGATGACCGGGGCGTTGAACCGGATCGCGCAGACCAGGGGGCTGAGCCCGGATCTGACCGAGATGACGGCACGGATGCTTGCCTGAAGCATTGGAAATTTCAACCTCCCGGCCTCGGATTCACACATATGCTTTATCCGAGACAATAGCCACCGGGGGCTTTCATCGCGCCAATCCAGATACCCATACAAAAACGCCGCCCGAACCCGGACGGCGTTTTTCGCATCTTTGGCAAACGGCGTTAACGGCGCGCCAGCGCCTTCCAGGCCCCAGTGACGATCAGCGCGGCAAGCACCGCCTTGATCGCATCGCCAATCAGGAACGGGGCCACAAACCCGGCCCAGACCGACGCGGCGGGCAGGCCGACCCAGCCGGCCTCAACCCCAAGGGCGCCGGCCACAGCCATCGGCCAGGCCAGGCCGGGCAGATACAGCAGCGCCGAGATCACCAGAGCCGACAGCCCCGTGGTCACCACACCCCGCGCCAGGCCACGCTCAGCCGCGAAACCCGCCAGCCAGGCCATGCCGACAAACCCGATCAGAAACCCCGCCGTCGGACCGGCAAAGGCCGCCGGGCCAATCGCGGTTGTTGGCGTGAACACCGGCAGGCCCGCCCATCCCTGGGCCAGATAGGCCAGCAATGTCACCGCGCCCATGCGCGAGCCAAAGGCAAAACCGACACTCAGAATGGCCAGCGTCTGCAAGCTCATCGGCGAGGGCCAGAGCGGCACACTGACCTTCGCGGCCATGGCAATCAGCAAAGTACCAGCCAGCACCATCAGGGTCTTGCGCAGCAAGCCATCGGTCCCGAATGTGGCCTGGCTCAGGGTCATGTTGCGGCTCATCGGCCTCTCCTCACTTCATCTGTAAAATCCTGTTGCGAAACCTTGTCCCGTGCAGGCCGGTCAAAGTCAAGCGATCCGCCGCAGGCAGGCGGTCTTGTCAAGCCACCCCGAAACCGCCATGAGGCAGCCATGGAAAACCGACTTGATGGACAGATCGCGCTGGTCACCGGCGCGTCACGGGGGATCGGCGCGGCCAGTGCCGAATGGCTGGCGGGTCGCGGCGCCCATGTGGTTGCGGTGGCGCGCACAATCGGCGGGCTGGAAGAGCTGGATGACCGCATTCAGACCGCAGGCGGCAGCGCCACCCTGGCCCCGATGGATGTGACGGATGAGAATGCGATGGCCCATTTCTGCCGGTCCATACATGACCGGTGGGGCAAGGCGGATATCTGGGTGCATACAGCGTTTCATGCCAGCGCCCTGACCCCCACCCCGCATCTGACCGCACATGATCTCGATACGGTGATCGCCACCAATATCCGCGCCCTGGCCCGGCTGATCGCCCTGATCGATCCGCTGATCACCCCCAGCCCGGCCCCGAAAGCGGTGTTTTTCGACAGCGACTGGGACGCGAAATTCGCCAGCGCCTATGGACTGTCCAAAGCCGCCGGGCGGGCGCTGGTGGAAAGCTGGCAGGCCGAAACCCTGCGCGACAGCCTGGCGGTGCACCTGCTGCGCCCGGCCCCGATGCCCACCGCCATCCGCGCCCGGTTCTACCCCGGTGAGCCCCGCGACAGACTGGCCAGCCCGAAGGAGGAAGCCGCACGGCTTCTGCCAGCCGTATTCGACACGTAACCCGGTTCGGCGAAGGGCCAAATGCTGAAAAGGATCAGCCGTCAGACGGCTTTGACCGTCACACCCTGACATTACAGCATGCTGCCTTAAACCTGAGACATCGCGCATCACAAATGTCCCGGGAACGCGAAGCGTGGCAGGGTATTTGTGATTCAAGTTTAAGGCAGGGTGCTTTAAACCAAACATGCGAAACCTGGAGACGCTGTGGATCGGGCGGTTTGCAGCGGAAATGTCAGACGAGCCCGCTTTGCCGGTTTTCTGTAGTGCGGCGAAGCGCTTTTATCGCCCGCGAAACTATAGCGAAATCGTTTTATTCTGCACCACCGCTCATCAAAATTCGCGTTCTATAGCGTTTCGACTTACTGTTGAAACGCATTGGATCAGTAGCTTTCTGACCCGGAGGCAGAGAATTTTGATTCAGATGAAACGATTTCTGCTCTAGCATTATCCGTCGCGTCCGGGTTCGTCCGGGTCGCTGGAGAACAGGGCGATCTTGTTGCCTTGGGGGTCGCGCAGGTAGCCAACATAGAAATGGGGTCCATAGGAGGCACGGAAACCCGGCTGGCCCTCATCCGAACCGCCTGCGGCAAGCGCGGCGGAGTGAAGGTCGCGAACCTGCTTTTGATTGTGCGCCTCGAATGCGATCATAGTGCCGTTCCCGGCCGAGGCCGGACGTCCATCGAAAGTTGGTTTAACGTAGAAATCCGGCAAAACGGCAGACTGACCCGGCCCGGCGGGCAGTGCGTAGCTCAGGCCCTCAGAACTTTCCTTCAGGTCGTAATCAAGCGCTGGCAGGAATGCAGAGTAAAACCGCTTCGCGCGAGCGATGTCATCGGCACCGACCGTGACATAGGCAATCATGCTGCGCGTCCTTTCCGGAAGTTTGGTTGTTGCAATGCGTTTACAGCATTGTGGTAGGCCAACACATAATCCGGTTCAATAACCGCGACATGATCGATCATTTAGGCATCCTGCGGCTGAAGACCCAAAGTAATCCTTCATGCGCAGGCAATATCACACCGAAAAAGACTATATGTTGAATGTTGAATTCATCCCCGAAAGCGGTCATCGGAGCAGTTGCAGCGAAATCTCACTTTATTCCGTACACCCGCCCCTGACCTCTGGGCCATAAATAACTGACATGCCTATATGATTTGGTCCGGGAAGTCTGCCACATCATGTCAAAGCTGCGCGACGGTTCATATCAGCCCGCTTCGGCATCCATCTCATTGGCCAATGCCTCGGCCCGGGCGGCCAGTTCGGCCAGGGCATCGGTCACCTGCGCCGGGATCACCGTGATCTCGGCGGGCGGTGCGGCCTCTTCCAGTTCCGTGATCCGGCGGGCCCGGTCGTCAAGCTTGCCCTGCGCCGCAGTCAGGGCTGCCTGCATCTCTTCGGCCTCGCCCTGCATGCAGCGCAGATCCTCTTCCAGACCGGCGGTCTTGTCGGCCAGCATCAGGCCCGCCATCAGCAGCATGCGTTCCGGCGGCATCCGCCCGACCTGGCCCAGAATGACGGCGGCCTCCCTGTCCAGCATGCGGCCCGCCGCTTCCAGAAACACCTCTTCGCCCTCCTGGCAGGCCACGGCGAAACTGCGGCCGCCGATTTCGATATCCAGTTCAGGCATTGGCGTTGTCTCCACTTACCAAAGGGGTCAGTTCGTCAAGAATATCCTGCATCTCCGCCGCATCTGCCGCCCGTTCGGCCTTCAGGGTGACCAGTTCAGCGGCCATCGCCGCGTTCAGCAGATCCGGGTCCACCGCATCGCCCCTGGCCGCGATCTGACGCATTTCCTGACTGGCATCGCGCAGCGCCGCATTGGCAAGGCGCAACTGGCGCAATTCGCCGCGCAAGGTTGTTTCGGCCCCCCCATCCCCTTCGCGCGCGCGCAACTCATCCAGCGCATCCTGTGCTTCATCCCGTGCCTGCTGTGCGGCCTGGCTTTCAGTCCGCAGGCGCTTGGCCCGGCGGCGCAGAACCACAACCTCCCCTTCCAGCCGGGTGATTGTCTCTATATCCGCCGGGTCGCTGGTCACGCTGCCTGCCGCTGCGTCCAGTTCCGCCATTTTCCCGCGCAACTCTTCATTGGCGGTGCGGGCCTCTTCCAATTCGCCCTTGAGCTCCGCCAATTGGTCCTCATGGGCCGCGGCGACACGGGCCAGTTCATCCTGGCTGGCCTGACGCGACGCCTCCAGCGCGCGAAGCTGTTCCGTCAGATCGGCCTGGGCCGCCTGTTCGGCAGCCAGCGCAACCTGGGTTTCAGCCAAAGCCGCGCCATCGGCACCTTCCGTTTCAGACAACCTTGCGGCCAGTTCGGCGGCGCGGGCCTCAGCGGCCTCCAGCGCGGCGGTTGCGGCCTCAACCTCGCCCCTGCCCTGGCTTCGCAAACTGCCCATGCCCGCGGCAATCCTGTCCAGTGCGGCGGCCAGCCGCCCCTCCAGCGCGGAGATTTTCTCCATATCTGCGGTATCGCTCATGCTCTGTCGATGTCCCCGGTCTCTCTTTGGCGCCCCTTTGAAAGGGGCCGTTTTTCGCCCTGCCCGGCGGGCGTGGTGCCACATGCCGAACCCTCTGCCACAGCGAATCGCATCCAGCCCCATTTTGCAACCATT
This sequence comes from Rhodophyticola sp. CCM32, assembly GCF_004751985.1. NCBI lineage: Bacteria > Pseudomonadati > Pseudomonadota > Alphaproteobacteria > Rhodobacterales > Roseobacteraceae > Rhodophyticola > Rhodophyticola sp. CCM32. Next base: position 592,394 of record NZ_CP038492.1, on the reverse strand, counting down.
TCCCGCTGTTTTGGCCCCTGACAGGCGTATTTCGGGGCAAAATCACCGTCCCCCATACCCGGTCTGCTTGCACTTCGCCTTGCCTCTGCTATCACCGCCGCACGCAACCGCCATTTGAGACAGGATGCCCACATTGGACCTTTCCGCCCTTGCCGCAAAGAACCCCGCCCATTGGGCCCGCGCCACCTGCATTCGCACACTGACGCTGGATGCGGTCCATGCGGCCAATTCCGGCCATTCCGGCATGCCCATGGGCATGGCCGATGTGGCGACGGTTCTGTTCGAAAAGCATCTGAGCTTTGATGCCGCAGCGCCTGACTGGCCGAACCGCGACCGGTTCATTCTCTCTGCGGGCCATGGCTCGATGCTGATCTATGCGCTGCTGCATCTGACCGGCTATGCAGATATGACCCTCGACCAGATCAGGAATTTCCGCCAATTGGGCGCCATCACCGCCGGTCACCCGGAATATGGCCATGCCACCGGCATTGAAACCACCACCGGCCCCCTGGGTCAGGGGATCGCCAATGCGGTGGGTTTTGCCATGGCCGAGGAATCGCTCCGCGCCCGCTGGGGCCGCAAGCTGATCAACCATCACACCTATTGCATCGCCGGCGATGGCTGCCTGATGGAAGGGATCAGCCAGGAGGCCATCGCCCTTGCCGGACGTCAGGAGCTGAGCCGGCTGATCGTGATGTGGGACAATAACGGCATCACCATCGACGGAGATGTGGCCCTGTCGGACCGGACCGAGCAGAAAGCCCGGTTCGCGGCCTCGGGCTGGGATGTGGTCGAATGCGACGGCCATGACCCGGTAGATATCGACCGCGCGCTGACCGAGGCAAAGGCCTCGCCCCGCCCGGCCATGATTGCCTGCAAGACCCATATCGCCCTCGGCTCCGCCGCACAGGATACTGCCAAAGGCCATGGCGCGCTGACCGATCCGAAATTGATCGCAGATACCAAAGCCGCCTATGGCTGGTCCTACGGGCCGTTCGAAATCCCCTCCGATCTGAAAGCGGAATGGGAAGCCATCGGCGCCCGGGGGCGTGCAACCCGCGAGGCATGGGAGACCGAGTTTGGCCTGACATCCGCCAACCGCCAGGCCAATTTCACCCGGGCTTTCGCAGGCGATCTGCCCAAAAAGCTTTCGGCCACGATCAAAGCCCTGAAAAAGCAGATATCTGAAACCGCCCCCAAACTGGCCACCCGCAAGGCCAGCGAAATGGCGTTGGAGGTGATCAACCCGATTGTGCCGGAAACCCTGGGCGGCTCTGCCGATCTGACCGGGTCGAACAACACCAGAACTGCGGGGCTCGGCATGTTCGGCCCCGAAGACCGCAAGGGCCGCCATATCCATTACGGCATCCGCGAACATGGCATGGCGGCGGCGATGAACGGCATGGCGCTTCATGGGGGGGTGCGGCCCTATGGCGGCACCTTCATGTGCTTCACCGATTACGCGCGCGGCGCGATCCGGCTCAGCGCGCTGATGGGGGTGCCGGTGCAATATGTGATGACCCATGACAGCATCGGCCTGGGCGAAGATGGCCCCACCCATCAGCCGGTGGAACATCTGGCCATGCTGCGCGCCACACCCAACTGCCTGCTGTTCCGCCCGGCAGATGCGGTTGAAACCGCCGAGGCCTGGGAACTGGCACTTGAACAAAAGACAACACCATCAGTGCTGGCGCTCAGCCGTCAGGGCCTGCCTACGGTGCGGCTTGATCATAAGACCAGAAACATGGTCGCCCAGGGTGGCTATGTGCTGGCCGATGCCGAGGGCAAACGCCAGGTGATCCTCATGGCCACCGGATCGGAAGTGTCCATCGCCATGGAGGCGCGCGATCTGCTTCAGGCCCGGGGCATCGGCACCCGCGTGGTTTCCATGCCCTGCTGGGAGCTGTTCGAGGCCCAGCCCGAAACCTATCGCAAACGGGTTCTGCCGGGCGGCCCGGTGCGGGTGGCGGTTGAGGCCGCCATGCGCTTTGGCTGGGATCGCTGGCTTTTTGGTGAACGCGGCAAACCGGCAAAGGCGGGGTTCATCGGCATGGACGGCTTTGGCGGCTCCGCCCCGGCGGGTGATCTTTATACCCATTTCGGCATCACCGCCGAAGCGGTGGCCGACAAGGCCAAATCCCTGCTGGCATAACACAGACGGCACATCCGGCAGGCGCGGCGCTCACCGCCCTGCCCGCCCCTTCTCTATCTCAAAAATACTTCCGCCGGAGGCTGCGCAAACCGGCCCGCCCGCACCCGGCCCCGGCTTTGCGCCCACAATTGCCGCCCGCGATCAATGCCCCTTCGCCGCCCGCCCCGTCACCGCGCGGATCGCGGGGCTGATCACCTTTGTGGCCAGCGGGATCAGCACAAAACCCAGCATCAGGCCCAAAGCACCGTCGATCACCGCCTTCACGGCCCAGCCCACCGCGCCTCTCAGATCAGCGGGCGCCAGATGCGCCACCGCCTCGGCCGCATGATGGATCATCTCTTCGGGCGCGTGCCAGCCCAGTTCCGCCAGCCCGTGGAGGATGATCGACCCGCCAACCCACAGCATTGCCGCCGTGCCCACCCAGGTCAGACCGGTCATGAAGCCCGGCATGCCGCGCACAATGGCCCGGCCCAGCGCGCGCGTGGCCCGCAGACGCCCGGCTGCCGCCATATGCAGCCCCACATCATCGGCCTTCACAATCAACGCGACGCTGCCATACACCAGCACCGTGATCCCCAGGCCCACAAGCCCCAGGGCCGCCGCCTTGAACCACAACCCGCTTTCGGGAAGGGCGGCCAGCGCAATGGTCATGATCTCGGCTGACAGGATGAAATCGGTCTTGATCGCGCCCTGTACCTTCTCCTCCTCCAGATGCGCCGCATCTTCCGGGATCACATCCCCCCCGCCATGGCCCTGCCCGCCCGGGCTCAGCTTGTGCCAGATCTTTTCGGCCCCTTCGAAACACAGATAGCCCCCGCCCAGCATCAGAAGCGGCGGGATCATCCATGGGGCGAAGACCGATAACAGCATCGCCACAGGCAGCAGGATCACCAGTTTGTTGAAGATCGAGCCGCGGGCGATGCGCCAGACAATCGGCAATTCGCGCCGGGCCTCAAACCCATGCACATATTTCGGCGTCACGGCGGCATCGTCGATCACCGCACCTGCCGCCTTGGCCCCGGCCTTGGCCGCCTGCCCGACCACATCATCAACCGACGCGGCTGCCATCTTGGCAATTCCCGCCACATCATCCAACAGCGCCAGAAGACCGCTCATAATTCTCTGCCCTATCCGCGTTTCGCAAACCAGACGTGGCCCATTCCCTGCCGGAAGGCAATCATTGCCTGCACTGACACGCCCTGCCCACCCGTTAGCGCCAACATCGGAAGTTTGCGCTAACATACAGAAAACACGTGATTTTTACCTTTTCCCGAAAAGAATACCATTGTATGCCGCGCCATGTGGGGGTCATCGGAAACACGCCCTGAAGGAGTGGACATGACTGTGACAATCGGGATCAACGGGTTTGGCCGCATCGGGCGCTGTACGCTGGCCCATATCGCCGAAAGCGGGCGCAATGACGTGCAGGTTGTCAAGATCAATGCAACCGGCCCGATCGACACAAATGCCCATCTCCTGAAATATGACTCGATCCATGGCCGGTTTGGCGGCGAGGTCCGAGTCTCGGGCGATACGCTTGATCTGGGGCGCGGGCCGATGAAGGTGTTTTCAACCTATGAGCCCCGGGCGCTGGACTGGTCCGGCTGCGATGTGGTTCTGGAATGCACCGGCAAATTCAACAGCCGCGATCAGGCGGCGGTGCATCTGGATCAGGGGGCGAAACGGGTTCTGGTCTCGGCCCCGGCCCGCGATGTGGATAAAACCGTGGTCTATGGCGTGAACCACCGGGAGCTGACCCGCGACCATCACGTGGTCTCCAACGGATCCTGCACCACCAATTGCCTGGCGCCGCTGGCAAAGGTGCTGAATGATGCCATCGGCATCGAGCGTGGGATCATGACCACGATCCACAGCTATACGGGCGATCAGCCCACGCTGGACCGTCGGCACGGCGATCTCTATCGCGCGCGGGCGGCGGCCCTGGCAATGATCCCGACCTCGACCGGTGCGGCAAAGGCCCTGAAAGAGGTGCTGCCGGAACTGGAGGGCAAGCTTGACGGCTCCGCGCTTCGGGTGCCCACGCCGAATGTCTCTGCCGTCGATCTGACCTTCGAGGCCGGGCGCGAGACCTCGGTGGAGGAGGTCAACGCCGTGGTGGCCGAGGCCGCGCAAGGCCATATGGGCGCGGTTCTGGCCTATGACCCCGAGGCCAAGGTTTCCATTGATTTCAACCATACCAGCCATTCCTCGATCTTTGCGCCGGACCAGACCAAGGTTGTGGGCGGGCGCACGGTGCGGGTGCTGGCCTGGTATGACAATGAATGGGGGTTCTCGGTGCGGATGGCCGATGTGGCAGGCGCCATGGGCCGTTTGCTGCACTGAGGGGTTGCGCCCGCGCCCGCCCCGCCCCAGTCTGCCCCCTTGAGCAATCGCCCGGGGATCATCGGGAATGACCAACACCGTCGCCGCCTGGCTGGCCGCCGTGATCATCGCGATCTTTGCGGCGGATCATTTTGTCTTTGACTGGGGCTTGCCGCTGATCCTGGGCCGGCTGATGCTGGGCGTACTGGACTGGGTCGCCTTCTGGCGCTGATCCGCGCCAAGCCGGATCGGCAAGACCGCCTGCAATCAGACCCCGGGGCGACATCGTGGCCGCCCGGTCAGGGCCCCCTTTCCAACCGGTCATCAGGGCGTTACAAGGCCCATGTTACCGCTAACAGATGCCACGCCCCGGAAAAATCTGCATAGTGGTGTCAGGATCACATCAGGATTGAGGAGGCTCAGATGGCCGTCAAAGTTGCAATCAACGGGTTCGGGAGGATCGGCCGAAACGTCCTGCGCGCGATCATAGAATCGGGACGCACGGATATCGAGGTGATTGCGATCAACGATCTGGGCCCGGTTGAAACCAATGCCCATCTGCTGCGCTTTGACAGTGTCCATGGCCGGTTCCCCGCCACCGTCACCACCACCGAGACCAGCATGGATGTGGGCCGGGGGCCGATGGCGGTGACCGCCATCCGCAACCCCGCCGATCTGCCCTGGGCGGATGTGGATATCGTTCTGGAATGCACCGGCATCTTCACGTCGAAAGAGGCCTGCGCGGCGCATCTGGAAAACGGCGCCTCCCGGGTGCTGATCTCGGCCCCGGGCGCGAATGCGGATGCGACCATTGTCTACGGGGTGAACCATGAGGTGCTGGACGCGGATAAAGTCATTGTCTCGAATGCCTCCTGCACCACCAATTGCCTGTCGCCCGTGGCCAAGGTTCTGAATGACGCCGTGGGCCTGAAACGCGGTTTCATGACCACGATCCATTCCTATACCGGCGACCAGCCAACGCTGGACACGATGCACAAGGATCTCTACCGCGCGCGCGCCGCCGCGCTCAGCATGATCCCGACCTCGACCGGGGCGGCCAAGGCCGTGGGTCTGGTGCTGCCCGAGCTGAACGGCAAGCTGGATGGCGTGGCGATCCGGGTGCCCACACCCAATGTGTCGGTTGTCGATCTGACGTTTGAGGCCAGCCGCGACACATCTGCGGAAGAGATCAATGCCGCGATCCATGCCGCTGCCGCGAACGGCCCGCTGAAAGGCATTCTGGGCGTCACCGATGACAAGCTTGTCTCGATGGATTTCAACCATGATTCCCACAGTTCGATCTTTGCCACCGATCAGACCAAGGTGATGGATGGCAATATGTGCCGGGTGCTGAGCTGGTATGACAATGAATGGGGATTTTCCTGCCGGATGTCGGATACAGCGGTTGAAATGGGCAAATATCTTTGACACGGGGTCGGTTTCCTTGAGGAAACCAGCAGGAGTTCTTAAGAACTCCTGCGCCCTGCCTTTCGGTTCACGGAGATATGCATGACCTGGAAAACCCTCGACGACATGGAGCTTGCGGGCAAGATCGTGCTCACCCGTGTCGATATCAATGTGCCGGTCGAAAACGGCCAGGTCACCGACACCACCCGGATTGACCGGATCATACCGACCATCAGGGATATTCAGGCCAAAGGCGGGAAACCTGTTCTGCTCGCCCATTTCGGTCGCCCCAAGGGCAAACCGGTGCCTGAGATGTCGCTGCGTGTCACCCTGCCCGCGCTTGAAACAGCCCTCGGTCAGCCCGTCACCTTCATTGAGAGACCAGGCCGCGAGGCTCTTGAGGCGGAACCGGCGGATGCGGTGATCCTTGTCGAAAACACCCGTTTCACGCCGATGGAAGAGGCCAATGACCCGCAAATGGCCGGGTTTCTGGCCTCCCTTGGTGATGTGTTCTGCAATGATGCGTTTTCCGCCGCGCATCGGGCCCATGCCTCGACCGAAGGCATTGCGCGGCTTCTGCCCGCCTGTGCCGGTCGTCTGATGCAGGCGGAACTCAGCGCGCTGGAGGCCGCACTTGGCACCCCGCAGCCTCCGGTGATGGCGATTGTGGGGGGGGCCAAAGTCTCCACCAAACTGGCGCTTCTGGGCAATCTTGTCTCAAAGACCGACATGCTGGTGATCGGCGGCGGCATGGCCAACACATTCCTGGCCGCGCAGGGCGTCAATGTGGGCAAATCGCTCGCGGAACATGACATGGCCGACACCGCGCGGGACATTCTGGCCAGGGCCCGTGCCGCGGGATGCGAGATCGTGCTGCCAAGTGATATCGTCGTGGCAACCGAATTCAGGGAACACGCCGCGCACCAGACCGTCCCGGTCAGCGCCTGCCCCGCCGATGCCATGATCCTTGATGCGGGGCCCGAGACCTCCGCACATATCGCCGCGCGTCTCGCCGATACCCGCACCGTGGTGATGAACGGCCCGCTGGGCGTGTTCGAGATGGCACCGTTTCACCGCGCCACCTTTGCCCTGGTCGAGGAGATCGCCCGCCTGACCGGGACCGGCAAACTGGTCTCGATCGCCGGTGGCGGGGATACCGTCGCGGCAATCAACGCCGCCGGACATGGGGACGGGTTCACCTATATCTCCACCGCAGGCGGCGCGTTTCTGGAATGGATGGAGGGCAAAACCCTGCCCGGCGTCGCCGCCTTGGAAGGGTGAGGCAGAGAGAAAAAGCAGACGGGGTCCGCCTTTCTGACGGGGTCAGGGTTTTTGTCTGAACCCGTTCTGCCACGCGGCACGGGCATGTCATGCACGGGGCCGCACACCCTGAAAACAGTATGTTCCGGCAAAACCGCGCCGGCGTTAGCGCCACCAATCTTGCCCGCCATGGCCGCACCGCATAGGACAGGGCCATATGTTATTTCAAACCAAAGGCCTTATCCCATGACCGATGCCCAAGCCGCCCAAATGACCTCGGCCCCCGGTTTCATCGCCGCCCTGGACCAGAGCGGTGGCTCGACGCCGAAGGCGCTTGGCCTCTATGGGATCGGGGCAGACGCCTATGCCTCTGACGCAGAGATGTTCGACCTGATCCACGGCATGCGGTCGCGCATCGCCATGGCGCCCGCCTTTACCGGGGCGAAGGTGATCGGCGCGATCCTGTTCGAGATGACGATGGACCGGGAAATCGGCGGCAAACCCTCGGCGCAATATCTGTGGGAAGAGCGTGGCGTTGTCCCGTTTCTGAAAATCGACAAGGGGCTTGAGGCGGAAGAGGACAGTGTTCAGCTGATGAAACCGATGCCCGGGCTGGATACGCTGCTGGACCGCGCCGGTGCCGCCGGTGTTTTTGGCACCAAGATGCGGTCGGTCATCAACGGCGCCTCAGCCAGCGGCATTGCCGCCAATGTGGCCCAGCAATTCGAAGTCGCCGCCCAGGTATCCGCCAAGGGGCTGATGCCGATCATCGAACCTGAAATCTCCATCTCCATCGCCGATAAGGCCGAGGCCGAAACCCTGCTTCTGACAGCGATCACCAAACAGCTTGATGCTCTGCCCGCAGGCCAGCAGGTGATGTTGAAACTGACCCTGCCGGATCAGCCCAATCTTTATAAACCGCTGGTGGATCATCCGGGTGTGATGCGGGTTGTGGCCCTGTCCGGCGGCTATGCGCGCACAGAGGCGAATGCGAAGCTGGCCGGGAATGCGGGGATGATCGCCAGTTTCTCCCGCGCCCTGACCGAGGGGCTTTCAGCCCGGCAGACTGAGGCGGAGTTCAACACCGCCATCGCGTCCTCCATCGACTCGATTTGTGCAGCCTCCGTCGCCGGTTAAGACGCAAAGCATATATGTCGCGATACGGGTTTTCCGGCGCCTCTGCCTGTCTGCTGCAACATTTTGATTTCAGGGGATTCCCTTTTGCGTTGAGCTGTGCGAATCTCTGCCATGCAGTCGCCCGTCAGAGGCGGCGCGTTCATGAGGCGGCACATACAGATGACCAAAAAACGCTCCGTTTCCGGGCTGTTGATACCCATGGCACTTCTGTTCGTGGGCGCCTATTTCACCTTTTCCGCCGTTCAGGGCAATTACGGGTTGTTCCACCGCATTCAGGTGGAGGCGGAAGTGGAAAGCCTGACTGACGCGCTGGCCGCGTTGCAGGAAGAAACCACGGAAATGGAAATCCTGACCTGGCGGATGTCAGATGAATATCTGGATCTGGACCTGCTGGATGAACAGGCCCGCAATGTTCTGGGCTATGTCAGGGCGGATGATATCGTGCTGCCGTAACGCTTTTATGGCGACCCGACGGGGCGGAAAACGCCAACCCCTCCCTGTGCAACACCTGACTCACAAAACCCTGCCAGGCGATTGCTTTCCCTACAGCGAAAAACACCTGTTTTTCGTCTGGAATTCGCGAGAATTCCAGGTGCATCCGAATCCCCGGAAAACTCCAGTTTTCCAAACGGAATTCTCGAGAATTCCGGCATCTACGGTTCCGCCCTCTGCACATCGGCTGAATATGCAGGGGAAATGGGAATTTCACAGAAATGCGACCCGGTGCGAATCCACTGGTGCAATTCGCGACAGGCTTTGTTAAAGGTAGTTCAACATTAAACTATAGTGTTTCGCCCTGCCTCGCCCGACCATGACGGGCCCGCCTGTTCAAGTCCTCGCAAGGGGTGGGAATGACGGTTAACGGATCGCCAAACACTGTACGAGACCCAAGGCTGGAGGTGCCCCTGGCATGGCTGCACGCAAAACAACGGCGAAATCGGCTGCGAAACCGAATATGTCCGCCGAAGACCTGCTGAAATATTACCGCGAAATGCTGCTGATCCGCAGATTTGAGGAAAAGGCAGGCCAGCTTTACGGCATGGGGCTGATCGGCGGGTTCTGCCATCTCTATATCGGTCAGGAAGCGGTTGTTGTCGGGCTGGAAGCCGCGGCCGAAGAGGGCGACAAACGTGTCACCTCCTATCGCGACCATGGCCATATGCTGGCCTGCGGCATGGATCCCAAAGGCGTGATGGCCGAATTGACCGGTCGCGAGGGCGGTTATTCCAAGGGCAAGGGCGGCTCGATGCACATGTTCTCGAAAGAGAAGCATTTTTATGGCGGGCATGGCATCGTTGGCGCCCAGGTGCCGATTGGTGCAGGCCTCGCCTTCGCGGATAAATATCTGGAGAACGGGCGCGTCACCTTCACCTATTTCGGCGATGGCGCGGCCAATCAGGGCCAGGTTTACGAGGCCTATAACATGGCCGAGCTTTGGGACCTGCCGGTTGTGTTCGTGATTGAAAACAACCAGTACGCCATGGGCACCTCGACCCAACGCTCCACCAAATCGCCGTCATACTGGCAGCGCGGCGCCGCCTATGGCATCCCCGGAGAAGAGGTTGACGGCATGGATGTGCTGGCGGTGAAAGCCGCAGGCGAGAAAGCCGTCGCCCACTGCCGCGCGGGCAAGGGCCCCTATATTCTGGAAATCAAGACCTATCGCTATCGCGGGCATTCCATGTCGGACCCGGCCAAATACCGCACCCGGGAAGAGGTGCAGAAAATGCGCGAGGAACGCGACGCGATCGAACATGTGCGCGATCTGCTGCTACAGGGCAAACACGCGACCGAAGAGGATCTGAAAGCCATCGACAAGGACATCAAGGCGGTTGTGAACGAGGCCGCCGAATTCGCCAAAACCAGCCCGGAACCGGCGCTCGAAGAGCTCTGGACCGATATCTACGCCGACGCCTGAGGGAGACGCGCATTATGGCAACCGAAATTCTCATGCCCGCCCTCTCCCCCACGATGGAGGAAGGCACCTTGGCAAAATGGCTGGTCAAGGAGGGCGATACCATCTCCTCGGGCGACATCATGGCCGAGATCGAAACCGACAAGGCAACAATGGAATTCGAAGCGGTCGATGAAGGCATCATGGGCCGGATTCTGGTGGCGGAAGGCACCGAAGGCGTGAAGGTGAACAGCCCGATCGCCGTGTTGCTGGAAGAAGGCGAAGATGCCTCGGCCATCCCCTCAGGCGCGCCTGCCCCCCCTGCAGACACCCCCGCAGCTGCCGAGGAAGCCCCCGCCGCGCCTGTTGCCGCCGCTGCCCCCGCCGCCCCGGTCCAGTCGAAAGCGGTGGAACCGGATTACCCCGCCGGCACCGAGGTGAAACAGACCACGGTGCGCGAAGCCCTGCGCGATGCGATGGCCGAAGAGATGCGCCGCGACGATACGGTCTATCTGATGGGTGAAGAGGTGGCCGAATATCAGGGCGCCTACAAGATTTCACAAGGCTTGCTGGATGAGTTTGGTGCCAAACGGGTGATCGACACGCCGATCACCGAACACGGGTTTGCCGGTATCGCCGTCGGGGCGGCCTTTGGCGGGCTTAAGCCCATTGTCGAGTTCATGACCTTCAACTTCGCCATGCAGGCGATGGACCAGATCATCAACTCGGCGGCCAAAACGCTCTATATGTCCGGTGGACAGATGGGCGCGCCCATGGTGTTCCGGGGCCCCAACGGTGCGGCGGCCCGCGTCGGCGCGCAGCACAGCCAGGATTACGCCGCCTGGTATGCCCATGTGCCCGGATTGAAAGTGGTGATGCCCTATTGCGCCTCTGACGCCAAGGGCCTGCTGAAAACCGCGATCCGTGATCCGAATCCGGTGATCTTTCTGGAAAACGAAATCCTCTACGGGCGCAGTTTCGACGTGCCGGTGATCGAGGATTATACCGTGCCCTTCGGAAAGGCCCGCATCTGGCGGGAGGGCAGCGATGTCACCATCGTCAGCTTCGGCATCGGCATGCAATATGCGCTGGAAGCCGCTGACAGGCTGGCCGAAGACGGGATCAGCGCCGAGGTGATCGACCTGCGCACGCTGCGCCCGCTGGATTATGACAGCCTGATTGCAAGCGTACAGAAAACCAACCGCTGCGTGACCGTCGAGGAAGGTTTCCCCGTCGGCGCCATCGGCAATCATCTGTCGGCCTATATCATGGAAAACGCGTTTGATTATCTGGACGCACCGGTGATCAACTGCACCGGCAAGGACGTGCCCATGCCCTATGCCGCCAATCTGGAAAAACACGCGCTTCTGACCACTGATGAGGTGATCGCGGCGGTGAAACAAGTGACCTATCGGTGACCGTGGTGAACAAGTCGTATCGGATTATACAATATGACGGATTGGCAGAAGTCGATCGGGTAGATGTTCCTCTGCATCGCCTGTCTGACAAACACGCCAAGGCACTGGAGCGTCGCCCTAAAATTCTGCAACACATACACATTGCGCAGAGGGCAGTGCCCGGACCGAGGGGTGGGCGAGAAGCGCCCGCCCCGTGGGGGCGGTACGGGCGCTGCCCGGCGGTGCCGCCGGGCGGGAAGGTGATGTGGGGTGATGTGGAATTTCAGGCCGAATCTATAAACGTTCGCCGTTCCGGCGACAGGTATCAATTGAGTGCCGGTGAAAATCCGCACTACACGCTCTTTGTAGTTGAAACCAGCGCGGAAGATGGAGACAAAAATGCCCACTGAAATCCTGATGCCCGCGCTTTCGCCCACGATGGAGGAAGGCACCCTGGCCAAATGGCTGGTCAAGGAAGGCGATGAGGTTGCCTCCGGCGATCTTCTGGCCGAGATCGAGACCGACAAGGCGACGATGGAATTCGAAGCCGTCGATGAAGGGGTGATCGGCAAGATTCTGGTGGCGGAAGGCGCCGAGAATGTGAAGGTGAACTCCCCCATCGCAGTGCTGCTGACCGATGGCGAAAGCGCTGCGGATATCGGAGAGACACCCGCAGCAAACGCACCGGCCGATGACGGTCAAATCGCCCGCCCACCGCTCCCTGTTGATGGCCCAGGAACACCCGAACCTGAACCAAAACCTACACCGGAGCCCACACCTAAACCCGATGAGACAAGACGCCTTTTTGCATCGCCTTTGGCGCGCAGGATTGCGATTGAAAGAAACCTTGATCTGGCGGCGATCAAAGGCTCCGGCCCTCATGGCCGCATCGTGAAGGCCGATGTGGAAACCGCCAGTGCCGCGCCCAAAGCCGCCGCACCGGCAAGTGCGACCCCTGCCCCATCAGGCGCCATGCCCACCGGCCCGGCGACCGAGACGGTCCTCAAAATGTATGAGGGCCGCGAGTATGAAGAGATTGCCCTGGACGGGATGCGCAAAACCGTCGCCGCCCGCCTGACCGAGGCCAAACAGACCATCCCGCATTTCTACCTGCGCCGGGATGTGCAGCTGGATGCGCTTCTGGCCTTCCGCGCACAGCTCAACACACAGCTTGAGGCGCGCGGGGTGAAACTCTCGGTCAATGATTTCATCATCAAGGCCTGCGCTCTGGCCCTGCAATCGGTGCCCGAGGCCAATGCGGTCTGGGCCAATGACCGGATGCTGCGCCTGAAACCCTCGGATGTGGCCGTTGCCGTCGCCATTGAGGGCGGGTTGTTCACCCCGGTTCTGAAAGATGCCGAGATGAAATCCCTCTCGGCGCTTTCTGCCGAGATGAAAGACCTGGCCACCCGCGCCCGGGACAGGAAACTTGCGCCTCATGAATATATGGGCGGCAGCTTTGCCATCTCGAACCTCGGCATGTTCGGCATCGACAATTTCGACGCGGTCATCAACCCCCCCCATGGCGCGATCCTGGCTGTCGGGGCGGGCGTGAAGAAACCGGTTGTCGGCAAGGATGGCGAACTGACCGTGGCAACGGTGATGTCCGTCACGCTCAGCGTCGATCACCGGGTCATCGACGGCGCGCTTGGTGCCAATCTGCTGAAAGCCATCATCGACAATCTGGAAAACCCGATGGTCATGCTGGCCTGACCCGGCTTGCAGGCGCGCCGCATCAACGCCTTCGCAATTTTGCTTTGGCGCAGCAATGCCGTATATTGAGATGATGCTTTCAGCGCGCGCCCGCATTTTTGTTGTATTCGCAGCCGTGTTTGTCGGCATGTGCATTCTGGGCGGTCTTATCTTTCCGTCCCTTGAACGCCATTACATGCGTCAGCAGGCGGAACAGAACGCCGTGCCATTGCGGCTGGCGGCGGAAAGCCTGCGGGCGGCTTTGAACCGCTATGCCCCCTTGCCTGCCCTGATCGCGGACCGGCCACGCCTTGCCGCAGCGTTGAGACAGCCCGACAACACCAGCCTTATTGCGACACTGAATGATGATCTGCGCCAGATCGCAGCGACGGTCAGGGCCTCGGATGTCTTTTTGATGGATATCTCGGGCACCACACTTGCCGCCGCCTCATATCGCGAGCCGGGCAGCTATCTGGGCCGGAATTTCAACTATCAGACCTATTTCGATCAGGCGATGAATGGTGATCTGTCCAGCTTTCAGGTCTATGGCACGACAACGGGAGAGCGTGGATATTTCTATGCCGCCCCGGTGGAGGATGGCACCCGGATCGTGGGCGTGTTGGCAGTGAAGTTCAATATCTCTGCCTTTGAAAGTGTCTGGCGCGGTTCGGATAGTGAATTCATGGTCTATGACCGCAATGATTTCGTGCTGATGTCCTCCCGGCCGGACTGGCATTTTCGGGCGCTTCGTCCGCTCAGCGATGCAACCCGTCAGGTGATCGCCCAGAACCTGCAATACCCGATCGACCGGATTGATCTGCTTCCCATCACAGCGCGTGACCTGAATGAGACGGTAAAACACATCTATATTGAGGGTCCGGCGCGGGAAAGTTTCGTTCTGACATCTCTTCACCTGAATGAGCGGGACTGGACCATCGCCTCGCTGACGCCAACCCGTCCGGCCACGCTGAATACCCTGCAGACACTCCTGATTGCCGGGCTGACCCTGATGCTGCTTATGGCCGGTCTCTGGGCCTATTTCCTGAAACAGGCCCGCCAGTCCGAGGCATTGGCCGCAGAGCAACAGGCGAAACAGGCGCTGGAGGCTGCCGTCGCCGAAGGCACCGCCGAGTTGCGCGCCGCGCTGACCGCTCTCAAACAGACGCAGACCGATCTGATCCAGGCAGGCAAACTGTCAGCCCTGGGGCAGATGTCGGCGGCCCTGTCGCATGAGTTCAATCAGCCGCTTACGGCGGTGAAATCCTATGCCGATAACGCCCATGCCTTTCTTGACCGGGGCCGCGTGCCGGAAGCGCAGGACAATATCACCCGCATTTCCAGAATGGTGGACCGGATGGCGTCGATCTCGACCCATCTGCGCAATTTTGCCCGCCGCCCGCAGCAGGTGACGGGCCCATTGGTGTTGAACACCGTCATTCAGGATGCGCTTGCGGTCGTCGAGATGCGGCTGGCCAGCGAGGGGGGCCGGGTCGAGTACACCCCCCCGGAGACGGAAATCTGGGTGACCGGCGGGCATGTCAGATTGCAGCAGGTCATCGTGAACCTTATCAACAACGCGCTTGATGCAATGTCGGGGCAGCGCGATCCGGTGGTAAGCTTGACGATACACAATACCACGGTGCAGGTGCGTGACACGGGCGACGGCATTGACCCTGATACCCTGGATCAGATCTTTGATCCGTTTTTCACCACCAAACCCACCGGAAAAGGGCTGGGGCTGGGGCTGTCGATTTCATTCAATATCGTCTCGGATTTCGGCGGCACGCTGACTGCGGCCAATCATCCCGAGGGCGGGGCTGTTTTCAGCGTCGTGTTGCAGGCGGCCAGCCCGGCCCGGCTGGCGGCGCAATGAAGCAGAGTGTCATTCTTGTCGATGATGAGGAAGAGCTGCGCAATGCCGCTGGCCAGACCCTGCTGCTGGCCGATTTGCCCGCCGATATCTTTGCCCGCGCCGAAGATGCCCTGGCCAGGATCAGTCGTGGCTTTGCCGGTGTGCTTGTGACCGATATCCGGATGCCTGACCGGGATGGTCTCTGGCTGATGCAGCGGGTGCTTGAAATCGACCCGGAATTCCCGGTGATCCTTGTCACCGGCCATGGGGATGTGGATCTGGCGGTCACCTCGATGCGCGACGGGGCCTATGATTTCATCGAAAAACCCTTTGCCCCTGCCCGGCTGGTCAGCACCATCCGGCGCGGTCTTGAAAAGCGTCGTCTGACCCTTGAGAACCGATCCCTCAAGCGCGAGGTCGGCGGGCGTGACAAGCTTGAGGCGCGACTGGTCGGACGGTCCGACGCCATCGTCACCCTGCGCAAGACAATCCGTACGATTGCGGCCACTGATGCGGATGTGCTGATCACCGGACCCACGGGCGCGGGGAAGGATATGACCGCGCGGGCGCTGCATGATCTGTCGCCGCGCGCGCGTCATCCGTTTGTGCATATCAACTGCGCCGCCCTGCCGGTTGAACTTGTCGAGACCGAACTGTTCGGCCATGAGGCCGGAGCCTTTGCCGGGGCCGTGCGCGCCCGGTTCGGCAAGTTTGAATATGCCCGTCAGGGCACCGTCTTTCTGGATGAAATCGACAGCCTGTCGGTTCCGGTGCAGGCCAAGCTGCTGCATGCGATACAGGAACGTCAGATCACACGGCT
This sequence comes from Rhodophyticola sp. CCM32, assembly GCF_004751985.1. Classification (NCBI taxonomy): domain Bacteria; kingdom Pseudomonadati; phylum Pseudomonadota; class Alphaproteobacteria; order Rhodobacterales; family Roseobacteraceae; genus Rhodophyticola; species Rhodophyticola sp. CCM32. The sequence continues at coordinate 576,461 of NZ_CP038492.1, read as the reverse complement.
TGGGTCAAACGACCCGGTGACGCTGGACATAAGGGTGATTGCCGCCGCGAAGAGCGATCTGCCCGCCGCCGTCGAGACCGGCGCTTTCCGGGCCGATCTGCTGTACCGGCTGAATGTGGTCACCATAGATGTGCCGTCGCTGAAGGCCCGCCGCGACGATGTGCCGTCCCTGTTTCTGAACCTCGCCGCCCAGGCTGCCGCGCGCTATTCGAAACCAATGCCGGATGTCCCCGCATCGGTTCTGTTACAACTGGCCACGCGGGACTGGCCCGGCAATGTGCGCGAGTTGCGCAACACCGCAGATCGCTTTGTGCTTGGTTTCGACCAGATCGCAGAGGTCACGCCAGAGACCGAAGCCCCCCAGACATCTCTGGCGCAACAGATGGCGGCACATGAAAGATCCCTGATCCTCGCTGCGCTTGTCGCCAATGACGGACAACTGAAACCAACCTATGAGGCGCTGAATTTGTCCCGCAAGGCGCTTTATGAGAAGATGCAGAAACACGGGCTGTCAAAAGCGGATGCAGACCGGTGATCCATCCATAACGGGTTTCGTTCAGATCAAACGCGAACTGCTTTATAGGACCGGATTGAAATTCTGAAACGCATATACATTACGCAGAGGGCCGCGCCCGAACCGAGGGGTGGGCGAGAAGCGCCCGCCCCGTGGGGGCGGTTCGGGCGCTGCCCGGCGGTTCCGCCGGGCGGAAGGATGATGCAGGGTGGTACAGAATTTCAGGCCGGCGCTGTAATGTCCCGTTTTCGACCCATGTAATCGGCGGTTTGTTCCGATGCTGACCCATCGGCGATTATTTTTTGCAGGTATTTGCAAAATTGGCATGACCGCAACCTTGTTTTACACAGGCAATGGGTGGGAATGCGAGGCGTCAATCTAAGCGCGCTGATGTGTTTGGGCTAGGACGTGGTCCGGGAGGGACCAGACAGAAAATGGAGGAGGATCTATGAAACTCGCAGCATTTGTCGCGACCACTGCACTGACGGCAACGTCAGCTTTTGCCGATGGTCATCAGGATCGCACGGGCTGGCCGGAAAGCTTTACCGTGGGCACCGCATCCCAGGGCGGCACCTATTTCGCCTATGGCTCGGGCTGGGCCAATCTTGTGGCCGAAGAGCTGGGCCTGTCCGGCGGTGGTGAAGTCACCGGCGGCCCGATGCAGAACATGGCGCTGGTGCATACCGGCGAGGCCCAGTTCGGCATGACCACCATGGGCCCGGCGGCGGAATCCCTGGCCGGCACCAACCCCATCGCGCCGGGTCTGCAAATGACCGATGCCTGTGCGATGTTCCCGATGTATCAGACCCCGTTCAGCGTGACCGCGCTCAGCAGTTCGGGCATCGAAAGCGTCTCTGACATTCCGGAAGGCGCGCGGATCGGCTTTGGCCCCGCAGGCTCCACCTCGGACACGTATTTTCCACGGATGATGGAAGAGCTCGGTGTGGCGTTTGAACGGCGCAATGGCGGCTGGACCGATCTGGGCGGCCAGTTGCAGGACGGCCTGCTGGATGTGATCGCCTTTGCCGCCGGTGTGCCGGTGCCCGCGGTCAGCCAGCTTGAGGTGCAGACCGATGTGAACATCATCGAGTTCACCGAGGAAGAACAGGCCGCGATCATGGCCGCCTTCCCGGTCTCGGCCTTCTCGATCAGTGCCGACACCTATACCACGCTTGAGGCCGATGCGCGCTCTGTCTCGATGTGGAACTTCGCGATTGCCAATTGCGAGCTGCCCGCCAGCTTCGTCTACGCGGTTGTCGATGTGGTGATGAGCGATAATGAGCGGATGGTGAACATCCACCGCGCCGCCCGGTCAACCCTGCCCGGGAACTGGGACAAGAACACCGTGATGATGTGGCATCCCGGTGCGGCCCAGTGGTTCACGGAAAACGCTGACGCCAGTATCCCCGCCGATATGATCCACGGCGACTAGGCGGTCGATGACACAAGGGGGCCATGCCATGGGTGTGGCCTCCGAACCCATCTACGGATATATTTATACTTTCAGCCTCAACCCCGCGCCAGACGCGGGCCTGTTGAGGTAGCCAGGGGCAGCACATGGCAACCGATACCCAACCTGATCACCTGACCGACGGCCCTGTTATTGCAGAAGGGATTGACGAGGAACCGGTTGAAAGCAACCGGCGTCTGTTTACCGGGCGCGCCTATCTGGCCATTGCGGTCTTTTCCGGGTGTTACGCCCTGTTTCACATGGCGGCCCTGAATGGCTGGTCCATCAACGGCTGGACCGGCCTTGACCTGCCCTTCCTGCCCACCTTCCCGATGGAAACCTGGAATTTCCGCATCGTCCATATTGCAGGCGCGCTGGCGCTTGGCTTTCTGCTATATTCCGCGACCAGTTTTCGGGGGTCCGAGGAGCGGCCCGAAACCCCGGTTTTCGGCTATATCGCCTATGTCCTGATGCTTCCGGCACTCTACGCCATCTATACCGCCCTTGGCTTTGCCAATGACATTGCAGGCGGTGTGATGTGGAACGGAATTGATGACACGATCCGCATGCGGGAGATATATCACTTTGGTGTGCCATTGCTGGCGGCGACCGCGGGCGGCATTATCCTGGGCTGGGTGCATCGCCGCGACCGGGGCGGGTTTGCCGCCCCCGATGTGGTGCTGGCACTGTGCGGTATCGGCGTTGCGATCTATCTGATCACCATTCTGGGGACCGCCATGCGGACCTCGACGGGCACGCCCTTTGCACCGATCGGCCTCAGCCTGGCTGCCGTGGCGGGCACCGCCCTGATCATGGAACTGACCCGCCGCGTTGCGGGGCTTGCCCTGATCATCATCGCAGGTGTCTTTCTGACCTATGTCTTCACCGGCGACCTGCTGCCCGGCTTTCTGAATGCCCCTGACATCGCCTGGACCCGCTTTTTCAGCCAGGTCTATACCGATGCGGGCATTCTGGGCCCGACCACGGCGGTGTCTTCGACCTATATCATCCTCTTCATCATCTTCGCGGCCTTCCTTCAGGCCTCGAAAGTCGGTGATTATTTCGTGAATTTCGCCTTCGCCACCGCCGGGCGCGCCCGGGGCGGCCCGGCCAAGGTGGCAATCTTCGCCTCGGGGCTTATGGGGATGATCAACGGCACCAGCGCGGGCAATGTGGTGGCCACAGGTTCCCTGACGATCCCGCTGATGAAAAAGGTCGGCTATCACCGAAAGACCGCTGGCGCGGTTGAGGCGGCGGCATCGACAGGCGGGCAGATCATGCCACCGATCATGGGCGCCGGGGCCTTCATCATGGCCGAGATCACCGGCATCCCCTACACGGATATCGCGATTGCCGCGATCATCCCGGCAATCCTCTACTTCGTTTCAATCTATTTCATGGTCGATTTCGAGGCTGCGAAACTTGGCATGCGCGGCATGCGTGAGGATGAATTGCCGAAATTCCGTGACATGGTGCGCCGCGTCTTCCTGTTTCTGCCGATCCTGATCCTGATCGTGGCGCTTTTCATGGGCTATTCCGTCATCCGCGCGGGCACATTGGCCACGGCCGCTGCGGCTGTGGTCAGCTGGTTCACACCCTATCGCATGGGGGTGAAATCCGTCTCCAAGGCTTTCGAGATTGCGGGTTATATGTCGATCCAGATCATCGCGGTCTGCGCCTGCGCGGGGATCATTGTCGGCGTGATCAGCCTGACCGGTGTCGGCGCGCGGTTTTCTTCTGTGCTGCTGAGCATCGCGGATGCCAATCAACTGCTTGCCCTGATCTTCGCCATGTGCATTGCCATCCTTCTGGGGATGGGCATGCCCACCACAGCCGCCTATGCGGTCGCCGCCTCGGTTGTGGCACCGGGCCTGGTGCAGCTTGGCATCCCGATGCTGACCGCGCATTTCTTCGTCTTCTATTTCGCCGTGGTCTCGGCCATCACGCCACCCGTGGCGCTGGCCAGCTATGCCGCCGCAGGCATATCCGGGGCCAACCCGATGGAAACCTCGGTCGCCAGTTTCAAGATCGGCATCGCCGCCTTCATCGTGCCGTTCATGTTCTTCTATAACTCCGCCATCCTGATGGAGGGCAGCTGGTTCGAAATCACCCGCGCCGGCATAACCGCAACCTTCGGCGTCTTCCTGCTTTCATCGGGGGTGCAGGGATGGTTCATGGGGGGCCGCGCTGCATGGTTCCTGCGCGTCGCATTGATCCTCGCCGCCCTGTTCATGATCGAAGGCGGGTGGATTTCTGACCTTATCGGGGTCGCCGCAGCCACGGCAATCTTCTTCATCCAGAAAATTTTCAAACCTTCCGCAGATGCAGTGTTGCCGGTGCGCGGCGCCGACTGATTTTCGTCTTGATATCCCCGATACGCCCGCCAAGGGTGGGGGTCTCTTTCACAAAGGGAGAGACCCCCGGCGGCCCCGAACCCATGCCGCGACCCCGTCGCCAAGGTTATTCGTTATTGCGTGCAATCGCCGCCTCTACGGCGCCGCGAACGGCATCATCCTGGAACACCCCGCGCAAGACATTCATACGGTCCAGCACGGCATCGGTCCCGACGGCCGTGGGCCTGGGCACTCCGGCAGTATCCAGTTGGGCCAGATAATCCGGATCAGAATAGGCGGCAAGAACCGCCTCTTCCCAAACCGGAATATATGCCTCGGGCGTATTGGGCGGCAGAACGAACACATTCTGGATCGACATGGCGATATGGATCGCCTCCCATGCCTGATACGCGGGGGTGTCGAGCGTATCTGGGGAATAGTCCCGCCACATCTGGTCGAAAATGGCGATATCCTCCAGCCCGGTCTGGGCCACGATTTCACCATCCACATATTCCCCCATTTGCCCAAAGGCCTCCAACACGCCATCACCGGTGATTGCCTCGCGGTTGGCGCCGAAAAAGGAATCATTGGTCTGGGCCAGTTCGGTTTCCTGCGCGCGGGCGGCGGCCACCATGTTCCCCTGCCCCCGGTAACCGGTGATCAGCTCAAATTCATCCGCACCCATCGCATCCGCCAGAAGCCGCGCACGGATCGAGACATGGTTGTCAGGGCTGTTGACCGCAATGAACAACGGGCCATCGTAATTGTGGAACGTCTCTGCCGTCAGCCCCACATCGGTCCGTACCTGGAAGATCTGGTTCACGCTGCGCGCCGCAACAAAGGGCAGATCGCCGGAGCCTTCGGGAACCTGTTGCAACCCCAGCGCCCAGCGGATCGGCGTGCCGGCGAAATAGCCGATATGCAGGCCATCGGGCGGAACCGAGTCGATCAGATATTCCACAGCGGCCGTACCACCGGCGCCCGCGCGGTTTGTCACGATCACATCCGGTGTGCCGGGCAGATGGCGCGCAACGAAAGGTGCGACCAGCCTTGCGGCGGTATCGGTCCCGCCACCGGCTGCGAAATTCACCATAATGTCGATGGTCTCACCCTCAAAGCTGACCTCTTGCGCGATCACCATACCGGAAAGGCCAAGCCCGAATGCAAACACCCCGCCAGCCAGTGCCATGCGACGTGTGACAGTCATTTTCTCCATCATATCTCTTCCTCCCTTTTACCGAACCGGCATGCGCCCCTGAGTAAAACTGTGCACCCGGCGCAAACCGACATCCCCCTTGCGGGCCGAAAGGCTAGGGCGAATAGGATAGCGGCTTTGTTCACCGGGCGACAATTGCCGTAAAAGCGGGTGACGCGCGCAAGCCGCGCCAAACGCGCCGGAACGGCCGTTTCCAGACTGGCCGAACCCCGGTCAAAACCTTGGCCTGGCATTCCGCGTGATACATATATTGCAAAGAGGGCAGAGCCCGCACCGAGGGGTGGGCGCTGCCCGGCGGTGCCGCCGGGCGGAATGGTGGTGAGGGGTGGTGCGGAATTTCAGTCCGAAGCCATCTCACCCTATAGCAAATGGAATTGTTCAACCTCGGCATGCGGGTATAGTGCTTCGAGATCGGGGATGATGATTTCCCCATATCCCAGGCGGATCAGACCTTCCTTTTCCAGATCTTTCAGAAGTTTGTTCACAGTCGGGCGCGAACACTGCACAAAACTTGCAAGAGTTTCCTGGGTGATTTTGATGTGCGGTGTGTCCCCGGATGAAAACATCGTCCGATCCCCGGTCAGCATGACAAGCGTCCGGCGAAGCCGGGTATCCAATGTATCCAGAACCAGATTATACATATGGTCATATGATTTGCGAAGCCGCGCACTCAACGCTTCGGCAATCATCGTGTTCAATTCGGGATGCTGCTTCATCAGGTTTCGAAAATCGCTGATCTGAAAGCACGCAATCTCGGTCTCGCCCTGGGCATAGATATCCCATGGGCTTGGCGTCGGGCTGACAAGGCCAATCCAGCCATAAAACGCCCCGCGGCGCAGAACCGACATCGACATTTCATGCCCGTCATAGCCGATAAGCGAGTTGCGTATGCCACCGCGAATGATCACACCGGCCAGGAGAATTTCATCTCCGCGGCTGAACAGCCGCTCATTCGCTTTGAACCGGGTCAGTCGCGTATGCCCGGCAATGGCTGCAAGTGTCGCCTCCGGCAGCTTCGCCAGCGTCGGGTTCATACGCAACCGATCCGCCAATAACGCAACGGTATGTCTGGACTTTTGCACGTTCCCCCCCAACGGCCACGCAAAATAGTTGGTGAGACCGAAGCGCCACGTCTGCGGTTCTGCCCTAGGACTATCGGTATTCTGCTTTCATCGCAACGCATTGACGGAAACGCGCCAAACCGGTCGCACGATGTGAACCGGGCCCAAACATCTGCTTATACGGGCAAAATCGACAAAGCATGCATTCCTGCCGGCACCCCCGTCACCATAGCGGACCAGTCCCCCATCATCAGTCGCAAATCCTGCCATGACGGGATGCTTTTCCGTGATGCCCCAAGGCTAGAGGCGGCGAGCCATGCGAACTGTCGGGGAGAGAACAATTCACCCGGCAGAGCGCGCGTAGCTTGGCAAAACCTGAAGGTGGCGATCAAAAACCTTGCCCTGCAAGAGCACAGAGCAAGGCCGATGCGGACCATGGGCAGGTGTCATCTTACGATTGGGCATTGCGTTCAGCATGTTGCCCGTAAGAGGCTGGTGGACGGGAGGGAAATGCACCGCATGCTGGATGTCTTGAACGCAAGTGCCGAGGGCTTCGTTCTGCTGTTCCACTGGCGGACATTCCTGTTCATGATGCTGGGCATTACGTTTGGCATGATCTTCGGCCTCATTCCCGGGCTCAGCGGGCTTACCGGGATGAGCCTGCTTTTGCCCATCGCCATCACCCAGCCGCCCGAAATCGCAATCGCCTTTCTGTTGGGCATGTATGCGGTGACCACACAGACCGATGCGATCCCGGCGGTTCTGATCGGGGTGCCGGGTACATCGGCGGCACAGGCGACCTATCTTGACGGCTATCCGATGGCAAAACGCGGCGAGGCCGGGCGCGCGTTAAGCGCATCTTACTTCGCAAGCGTCTGGGGCACGTTGGTATCGGTCTTCGTCATCATCCTGTTTCTTCCTGTCCTGCGCGCGGTGATCGACAATTTCGCGTCACCGGAATTTTTCATGACCTCCCTGTTCGGGCTGATGCTGGCCGCCTCTCTCGTGGGCACATCGGTCACGCGCGGTTTGATCGTCGCGTTTCTTGGCCTGCTTCTGTCGACCATCGGCTATGCCGAATTCGCCAGCCAGGACCGTTTCACGATGGATATCCCCTATCTGGAAGCGGGTATTCCGATTGTGCCCATTGCGCTTGGCATCTTTGCATTGCCCGAGGTGATCGACATGCTGTTGTCGCGCCGCTCGATTTCCGAGAAAGCGGAAGGCTCCAACCCCAATTCCGGGGCGCTTGAAGGGTTCAAGGACACGATCCGCAACCGGTGGCTGACCTTCCGGGCCGGGGTTATCGGCTGCGTGGCCGGGATGATCCCCGGGCTTGGCGGCACAGTGGCCGAATGGCTGAGCTATGGGCATGCTGTGCAATCGGCCAGGGACAATGCGATGTTCGGGCGTGGGGATGTGCGGGGCGTGATCGCACCCGAAGCCGGAACCGCCGCGCAGAAACCCGGCGCCATCGTGCCAACCGTGGCGCTTGGTATCCCCGGCAATGCGTCGATGGCGGTGATGATGGGGGCGCTTTTGATTGTCGGCCTGCGCCCCGGTCCCCCGATGCTGTTTGAAAACCTGCATATCACCTTCCAGATGACCTGGACGGTGGTGGTGGCCAATCTGATCGTCGCGTTCCTTTGCCTCTGGCTTCAGCGTTATCTGATCCTGATCTGCTTCGTGCGGGCGGAAATCATCGCCCCGACGATTTTCTGCTTCATGATTGTCGGCGCCTCCATGGCCTCCAACAGCATCGGCGATATCATCCTGTTCGGCGCCTTCGGGGTTGTCGGCTATATCTTCAAACATGCCGACTGGCCGCGCGTGCCGCTGATCATCGGCTTCGTTCTGGGCGGGTTGCTGGAAAACAACCTGTGGATCACGACGCGGCGCTATGATGTGGCGTTCATGTGGGAACGACCGATTGTCATGATCATGGAAGTGATGATCGCAGCGATCATCGCCAGCATCGTGATCTCGCGGCTCCGCAAGCAGAAAACCACCGTCAAACCGGCCGAAAGTTTCGAGGATTAAGGGATGGCACTTGTCCGGCAAAAGGCGCTTCGTTCAATCACATGGTGGATTGGTGTGGCCATTCTGGGCTTCGCCGCGATCACCTATGCCGTGTCCGGCGATTATGGCCGCGGTGGCATGATGCCGGGCGCCACATCAATCGCGATTATGGGGCTGGCATTGCTTCATACGGTTTATGGGCTGATTGCCGGGGTCGTGGCCAATGATGAGGAATGGCATGATGAAGACGCGCGCAAGGCCTATACCCGGCGGCGCCTGAATTATGTCGGCCTTGCATTGGCGGTTGGTATCGGCGTCTGGCTGGTGGGGTTCCATATCACCCTGCCGATCTTTCTTGTGACCTTCATCGGGGTTGTGACCGGCCGGTGGATCATCGGCACCTGCCTGGCCGTGGCAATCTGGTGTTTCACCTATCTGGTGCTGTCGCAAACGCTGAACATCGTTTTCCCCTCAACCGTCCTGCAGCGATGGATGATCGCCAATGGCTGGTTCTGAGTTTCCCCGCACACGGAGGCGTCACAGATGACCCGCAAGCCAAATATCCTGTTCATGATGCCCGATCAGCAGCGGGCCGACATGCTCGGCTCCTATGGCGATCCCTGCGCGCGGACCAAGACAACGGACTGGCTGGCCTCCGAGGGGCTGCAATTCGAAAACTGTTTCTGCCAGGCCCCCCTTTGCATGCCGTCCCGCGCCTCGATGCTGTCAGAGCGTTACGTGCGCGATCACGGCGTGTTTCAGAACGTCGCCCGGGTTCATGACACGGTGCCGACCTTCGCACAGGCGTTGCAAAGCGCGGGCTACCACACGGCCCAGATCGGCAAGACGCATTTCTATACCCACCTGCCTTGGCCCGGCGGGCATATGAATGATCAGGCTGGTATCCTGCATCACTACGGGTTTACAGAGACCCACGAGACCGCAGGCAAGGAAGCAAGCCTGAGGGTGGATTCCCTTTATACCGACTATCTGAAGGAACATGGCCTGCTTGATGAGTACCGGACCTATCTGACCAGCCGGAACAAACATGTGCTGGAAGAAAACCCCGGGATGGAGGCCGCGAAAGCCTGGAATGCCGATCCGCTGCCGCTTCCCCTGCATGCGCATCAGGATGTCTGGGTCGGGGATTATGCCGCTGACTGGATCCGCGATTACGACCGGGAAGAGCCGTTTTTCCTGCAGGTCTGCTTTGCCGGTCCGCATGACCCCTGGGATGCCCCCGAGGAGGCGCTTGACGAATATGGCACCCCCGAGATCACCATGCCGGACAGTTTCGAGCCGCCCGAAATGCCGCAAAGCGGGCCGCTTGCCACTTTCCTGGAGGTTCTGACGGACTATTGCGACACCGATACGATGACGCCCGAGGCCATTCGCAAGGCCCGCCGCGCCTATCAGGCCAACACGATGATGATCGACCAGAGCATGGGCCGGATCATCGAGGCGCTGCGGGAAAAAGGCCAGCTGGACAACACATGGATCGTCTATGTCTCGGACCATGGGGAGATGATGGGCGAACACCGGATGGTCAAGAAGATGGTGTTCTACGATCCCTCGGTGCGGGTGCCGATGATCATCCGCCCGCCCGGAGGCACCGGCCCGCGAAAAATTGACGAGATCGTCGAACTCTCTGATATTTCCACCACTTTCCGCGACATTGCCGGGGCGGATCTGCCAAGTTCGCAATTTCAATCGCTGCTGCCAGCCTTCGACGGCAAAAGCGTGGCCAAGGAGGTTGCGATCAGCGAGGCTTACGGCGTTGCCATGTTCCGCACAGCAACCCTCAAACTGGTGGTTTATGAGGATACCGGCGAGGCGATGCAGTTTTTCAACCTTGAAGAGGACCCGCTGGAAGATCGCAATCTGGTGCTTTCAGGCGGGGCCGAGGATGAGATTGAGGTGATGATGGCACGTTATGTGCGCCCGTTCTTCAAGATCCGCCCGATCCGGCCTGCCCGCACCCTGATCGAGCGTGGCTCGATGGCCAAGAACAGCTTTTTCCTGCCCGGCGATGTCTTCGTGCGATAGGCCAAAGTTCCGCAACATACCTGCACAACGCAGAGGGCAGCGCCCGCCCCACGGGGGCGGTTCGGGCGCTGCCCGGCAGTGCCGCCGGGCGGAAGGGTGGTGTGGCTGGTGCGGAATTTGAGTACGAAGCTGTAAAATGTGCCGGGGTCGACAATTGCCTGACAGAACCGCCGCTAAGCTCTGGTGAAAGATTGCGCCGGATCATGCGCATCACTGTCGGGTCGGGGAGGGCCGCGCTATGACATCATCAGAATTCTACCTGAAGCGGGGCCATCTGGCGCTGGACTGGGCGGCGGCGCTGGTCGATCCCGATACGGGCTTTCGCGATGCGGGAAACCTGATCAATGGCTACTACAAATCCATCGTGGCAATGACAACCGGCGCACGTATCCGCGAGGCGCGTGTTCTGGCGCAATTCGTCGGGCGGACCTTTCTGAAAGACGGCGACATCAACACCCTGCCCGACGATCCGACGGCGCAGGGTCTGGCCAGTTACCGCGCGGCCTGGATCGCACGGGGCCTGCATGTGCTTGGGCGCTACGATATGGCCGCAGAGATCGGCCGGCTGGTCGAAAACCAGATGCATCCGGTGACCGGCGGGCTTGCGACCCTTGCCAATCAACCTCCGGCTGAGCGTGTCTATTGCCTTGGCAGCACGGGGTCTGCGGTTCTGGCATTTCTGGCCATGGGCCGGGTCGAGGCCGCGCGCCGGGGCGGTGCCTTCATCGCCGGGTTGCTGGATGAACAGACGGGCACGAAAGGCAAGTTCTATCTGCTGCGCAACGCGGACGGGGAGATCATCCGCGAGGACCGCAAACAGGGGCTCGCCATGGTTTCCAGCATTGATATCGGAACGCCGGGGCAGGTTTACTGGTATATCGGCATGGCCATGAACGCCTGTGCCAGCCTCTATCTCGCCACCGGCGAAAAACGCTGGCTTGATGCGGGTCACAAGGCCTATGCCCTGTTCCTGAATTGCGCTGATGACATTTACCAGATCATCAGCAACGGCAAGGTTGCCTGGGGTCTGGGATGGATGCATGCCGCCACGCGCGACCCGGCCTTTGCCAGGGCCGCGCAGGAGGTCTGGGCCTGGCATTGCGATATTCAGGCCGGGGATGGCAGATGGCTCAGGGTCGGGCAATTCGACAGCCTTGATGCACAACCGCTGCATATCACCCTCGATACGACTCTTGAGCGGGCATTCTATATGTTCGAACTGTCGCGCACGCTCGACATCTGACCAAAGGATTCACCCATGCAACCGAATATCCTGATCATTCAGGTCGATGAACTGGCCCCCCAGGCAATGCCGACCTATGGCAATCAGACCGCGATCACCCCGGTTCTGGATGCCCTGGGGGCCCGCAGCGTCGTTTTCGACAATGCCTATTGCAATTATCCGCTTTGCTCCCCCTCGCGCGCCTCGATGCATGCCGGGCGGCTGCCCTTTGCGATGCGGCAATGGGATAACGGGGCCGAGTTCCATTCCGAATATCCGACCTTTGCGCATCACCTGAAACAGGCGGGTTATTCCACAACCCTTTGCGGCAAGATGCATTTCATCGGCCCCGACCAGTTTCATGGCTATGAAGACCGGCTGACAACCGATATCTACCCATCCGATTTCTCATGGACGACCGATTGGTCGAACCCGATCCGCAAGGGCGGTGGGGTGCGGGTCCGCAATGTCACCGATGCGGGTATGGCGATCCGCAACCTGCAACAGGATTTCGATGAAGAGGTCGGGTTTCAGGCGGTCAGAAAGGTCTATGATCTGGCCCGTGACCCGGATGACCGTCCCTTCCTGCTGACCGTCAGTTTCACCCAGCCCCATCCGCCATTTGTCGCCGACAAGGCACATTGGGACCTCTATGAGGGTGTCGAGATCGACATGCCGCGCGTGCCGCCCGTTCCCTATGACGAGCTTGGCCCGTTCGATCAGGCCAAGCATATTGCCCAGGGGTCCCATCTGTTCGACCTGAATGAAGAGCGTACACGCGCATCGCGCCGGGCCTATTACGCAATGATGTCCTATATCGACGACCGGGTCGGCGAGATACTGGAGGCATTGGCCGCCACCGGGCTCGACGAAAACACGGTCATCATCTTCACCTCTGATCATGGCGAGATGCTGGGCGAACGCGGCATGTGGATGAAGGATTGCTTCTATGAATGGTCAGCGCGGGTGCCGCTGTTCATTGCCGCGCCCGGTGTCGCGGCGGGGCGTTCGGATGCGGTGGTGTCTCTGGTCGATCTGATGCCGACGCTGCTTGATTTTGCCGGGGCCGATTTGCCGGTTGCAACCGGTCAGGATGGCGAAAGCCTTGTGCCGCTTCTCCATGGCGACACGGAGGGCTGGCGCGACGAGGCGATCGTGGATTATGCGGGCAGCGGATACCCCTCCCCCTCGCGGATGCTGCGCCGGGGGCGGTACAAATACTGGCTGACCTGGGGGCTTGACCCGCTGCTTTATGATGTGGTTGCGGACCCCGATGAGTTGCAGAATCTGGCCGGTCACCCGGACCATGCAGAGCTTCAGGCGGAATTGCATGCCCGTCTGATGCAGGACTGGGACCCCGATGCGGTCAAGGCCGCCTGTATCGAAAGCCAGGCGCGGCGGCTGTTATTGCGCAACCTGACGGAAACCGTACCCAGCTATGACACCTGGGCGCTGGAAGTGCGAAAAGGCGACAAGGATCGTTACGTGCGCGGGCGACAGGCGGCCTTTCACCGCAAGGCGCTGCAACGCTTTCCGGTCTTCGAACCGGTGCCGTATGATTTCGAGCCCGAGGAGGATGCCCTCAAACCCTGACGGGCCGGGCGCCGGAACTGTTTCAAACGGAACATTTGCTGTGCATCCGGGCCGGTAGGCTCATCGGACAAACGGGATCATGCCGGGGCATCACGCGATGAGCAACGAAAGCTATGACTATATCATTGTCGGGTCTGGCTCGGGCGGTGCGGCGCTGGCGGATGCCCTGGTGGAGGATGGCCGGTACAGCGTTCTGCTGCTGGAATCCGGGGCGGATGACCGCTGGATCTGGACCCGTATTCCCGCTGGTGTCTTTTACCTTTTACGCGGAGACCGGGCCCTGTCCCGCTTCTTTACCGAGCCCGAGCCGAATATGAACCGGCGCAATATCTTCTGGCCCCGGGGGCATGTGGTGGGCGGGTCCTCCACGGTCAACGGCATGATCTGGGTCCATGGGGACCCTGCCGAGTTTGACCATTGGCGCGATGCATTCGGGCTGCCCGGCTGGGGGTTTGACGATCTGGCCCCGCTGTTTCGGCGGCTTGAGACATATGCACCCGGGAACCCGGCCCATCGCGGCACGGATGGGCCGGTCACCATCACCGAATTTTCCCCCCATGCGCCGCTGATGGACGCGTTTATCGAAGCCTGCGTGACAACCGGCATTCCGGCAACCGCCGATTACAATGCCGGCGGGTATGAAGGTGTCGGATACCTTCAATTCAACACGAAACGCGGCTGGCGGCAGGGCACGCGCGAGACGTTTCTGAAACGCGCGCAACGCTCACCAAAGCTGAGGATGTTGACCGGCGCGCATGTGGGGCGGGTCACCTTTGACGGGCGGCAGGCGACCGGGGTTGTCTATACCCGCCACGGGCAGACCTGCACGGTTGCGGCGCGTAAAGAGGTGATCCTCTGCGCTGGCGCTGTCCAGACACCGCAAATCATGGAATTATCCGGTATCGGTCAGGCAGCACGGCTGAAAGCCCATGGGGTTGATGTGGTGCATGACCTGCCGGGTGTGGGTGAAAACGCCCATGATCATTTGCACACAAGGCTGAGTTACCGCTGCCGGGACGCCGTGACCCTGAACCAGATCATGCGCAACCCGATCCGCAAGGGCCTGATGGCGGCGCGGTTCGCCTTGCTGGGCAACGGGTTGATGTCATGCTCGGGCCAGATCAGCCATGCACTTCTGAAAAGCTCGGCAGAGCTTCCCCAGCCCGATATCAAGATACAACTGCACTGGCTTTCCAGCCCCGATGCACGCGACCCCAAAAGCCTTGTGCTTGACGATCACCCGGGCATTTCCATCGGGACATTTCCGCTGCGCCCGAAATCCCGCGGCTCGGTCCATATCCGGTCTGCCGACCCGATGGAAAGCCCGGCGATATCCGCCAATTATCTTGCACATCCCGACGATGTCGCAACCACATTGGCCGCCATCCGCATTGCCCGTGATGTGGCAGCGCAACCCGCCCTGCAACGGTTCGGGGTTGAGGAAATGCGCCCCGGGCCAGAGATGGAAACGGATAAAGACCTGCTCGATTTCGTGCGGCAGAGCGCGCAGACCTCATATCACCCGGTGGGGACATGCCGGATGGGCACTGACCCTGACGCGGTTGTCGGCCCGGACCTGAAGGTTCGGGGTGTTGAAAACCTTCGGATCGCCGATGCGTCGGTCTTTCCGACAATGTGTTCGGCCAATACCAATGCCGCGTCCATGGCCGTTGGCTTGAAGGCCGCAGAGGTTTTATTGCAATCGTAATATGGCGGTTCAGGGCGACAAAGCCGCGCGCATTCTGCGGCCTTCATCCCCCATCCGCGTGAATTGCACCTCTGGCAGATCGGGTTGCGGGGCATTATGGGTCCAAAGCGCATCTGATTGCGGTGTGACCACAAGCTCAACAAAGATCGGACCGTCCGACTGCAACACCCCGGGCAATGCCTCAACCCAATCCTGCAGACGATCAAACCGGTATGTCTTCGGAAACCCCGAGGCCGAGGCAAGCGTCGCATATTCCGTACCCCCCGTCCCGGGCAGGGGCAGGTTCACCATATTCTCGAACCAGACACCATTGTTGAACACGATATGCAGCAGGTTTTTCGGCGCAGCGCCCGCGATCGAAACCAGACTGCCCAATTGCATAAGCAGCGAGCCATCCCCGTCCAGCACCACAACCTTGCGCTCCGGCTGCGCCAGGGCAATGCCAAGGCCAAGCGCCGATGCCCCACCCATAAGCGGCACGCAGGAGATGTTCAGCGGGCTGGGCGAAAGCTGATTGATCCACGCGATCGAGGTCATCGTGGCCACGATAATCGCTTCATCCGGGCCGGACCCGCGATGGTCAGCCATTGCGGCGATAGCATCCTTGCATATGAAATCGGCCATGTGCAGTCCTTTCAGGCTTCAAGCGGCAGATTCTGACCGAAGATGACGGCGGATGGCCAGCCGTCTCGGAAAGCGGTCTCGAAGGCGGCATCGATGACGCCCAGATCCGAGCGATCCTCGACCCGCCAATGCGGCACTTCAACCGCGTCCAGCACCGGCTCAAGAATGCGCACGACACGGCGCGCGGATTGCGCCGGATCTGGCGTGAAATGCGCAATTTCCCGCCCGAACTGACCGATGAACAGAACCAGCGGCATCCCTGCATCAAGCCCAATGGCCCGAAGCGCATTCAACCCGGCATAGAGACCCTGGTTCTGGATAATGACAACGGGGCGTTTGCCCCCGATATGCAAGCCGGCACCGGCTGTGATCGCTTCATCTTCCGTGCAGAACGGGACCACGTCGATATCCCCATCCGCACTTAATGCCTGATGCAATCCGATCTGAATCCAATCGGGTACAGTCACCGCATGAGTGACCTTGTTTTTCTTTAGTCTGGCGAGGATGGCCTCACCCGTCGGCATCGCCATATCTGCCTCCGCCTCATCCTTCCAAAGCAGCACTCACACCGCTGCTGGAACAGTAGAGCAGATATTTCCGGGGCTTTGTCATCTGCCCGACAATGCCGGGCAAAGACAGCCGGCCTTCGCATCAGATACGCTTTTCGCACACCCGCCCGCCCGCGACGGCCGTCCCTGTCACATCGGATCGGGCAAAAGCAGGGATATGGCCGGGAACCCGGCCACGGTTTTGTATGAACTGCAAAACCAAATATCGCACTGCCACCAACCCGGCACGTTTGGCGCAAGACTGAACGTCAACACTGTCCTATCTGCTTTGACCAGAAGGATTGAATCGCTGAATCATGTCGCCGATACACTATGGCTAGAGGACCGGTTTGTAGTTGAAGCAAGTCTGCCAGTAACAAGATATGAGTGGTTGAACGCATGCCCTCCGGATCTCGCCCTGTTTGATGATGAACGCCTTCTGCGCGTCTGTGAATTTGGATGCTTTCATCGCTATCCGATCCTCTCACAGCCAAGGAAAATCTAAAGCACCCTGCCTTAAACTTGAATCACAAATACCCTGCCACGCTTCGCGTTCCCAGGGTATTTGTGATGCGCGATGTCTCAGGTTTAAGGCAGCATGCTGTAATCAACGCTGGTTCAGGCCGCCGTCACAGCCCGCCCGGTCATCACCTTCACAAGATGCGCCCGATAGGCGCCCGTGCCATGCAGGTCCGAGATCATGCCATCCTCGCCCAGGCTCAGCTCCGCAAGCGCATCGGCAGAGAAATCGGCGGAGAGCGCCGCCTCGGCCTCGGCCCAGCGGAACACACCATCATCCGAGGCACCGGTGACCGCAACCCGCACGCCGCTTGCGTATTTGCCCACAAACACGCCCACCAGCGCGAAACGCGAGGCCGGCTGCACGAATTTCTGGTAACTGGCCCGCTCCGCCACCGGGAACCGGACCTCGGTGATGATCTCCCCCTCCTCCAGCGCGGTGGTGAACATCCCCTGAAAGAACGCATCCGCCGCAATGTCCCGGGCATTGGTCGTGATCACGGCCCCGGTGCCCAGCACCGCCGCAGGGTAACAGGCCGAAGGGTCGTTATTGGCCAGACTGCCGCCCAGCGTGCCCCGGTTGCGCACGGCCGGGTCACCGATCCGCCCCGCAAGCGCGGCCAGCGCGGGAAACTGCGCCGCCGCCTCGGTCGCGACCACCGCATGGGGTGTGGCGCCCCCCACACACAGTTCACCCGCATCGCTGACGCAGACACCCTGCATCTGCGGAATACCCGTCAGGCTGACCAGACTGGCCGGTGCCGCCAGCCGCTGTTTCATGGTCGGGATCAGGGTCTGCCCGCCGCCCAGAGCCTGGGCCTCATCCCCTTGCAGCGCTGTAACAGCCTCCTGAATGCTGGCTGGGCGCAAAAAGTCGAAATCATACATCTCGGTCTCCTTGGCAAAGAGGGTCTGGCCCCCTTCTTCTTGTTCCAAATACGCAAATCCGGGCTTCTCCACAAAGGGCAGAGGCCCGAAACGTCATCCCTGCATCGCCGCCCAGACCCGTGACGGGCTCAGCGGCATGTCGATATGGGTCACATCGGCATGACCCCCCCGTTGCAGTGCATCAACCACCGCATTGACCACCGCAGGCGGCGACCCGATGGCACCTGCCTCGCCACAGCCCTTCACCCCAAGCGGGTTATGGGTGCAGGGTGTGGCACAGGAATGATCCACATCATAAAACGGCAGGTCATCGGCGCGCGGCATGGTGTAATCCATGTATGACGCGTTCACCAACTGGCCATCCGCATCATACACCGCCTGTTCCAGCAGCGCCTGGCCGATGCCCTGGGCCACGCCGCCATGGACCTGACCATCCACGATCATCGGGTTGACGATATTGCCGAAATCATCAGCGGCGGCAAAGGACATGACCTGCACCTTGCCGGTCTCCGGGTCGACCTCCACCTCGCAGGCATAGGCGCCGGCGGGATAGGTGAAGTTGCCGGGGTCGTAAAACGCCGTCTCCTCCAGCCCCGGTTCGATCTCCTCGATCGGGTAGTTATGGGGCACATAGGCCGCCAGTGTCACATCCCCCCAGGCAAGCGATTTATCCGTTCCCGCAACTGTGAACTGGCCATCTTTCAACTCGATATCGCCCTCACTGGCCTCCATCATATGGGCGGCGATCTTTTTGGCCTTGGCGATGATCTTCTCGGTCGCCCGCACCATGGCAGAGCCCCCCACCGCCAGAGAGCGCGAGCCATAGGTGCCCATGCCCATCGGCGTATTGGCGGTATCGCCATGGACAATCTCCACCTGATCCTCGGGGATGCCGATCATATCGGCCACCACCTGGGCAAAGCTGGTCTCATGACCCTGCCCGTGGCTGTGGCTGCCGGTCATCACCACCAGACCGCCGGTGGCATTGACCCGCACGGTCGCGCTTTCATACAGTCCGGCGCGCGCGCCCAACTGCCCCACCAGGGCCGAAGGCGCGATGCCGCAGGCCTCGATATAGCAGTTCACCCCAAGCCCCCGCAGCTTCCCGCGGGTGGCGCTCTCATCCCGGCGGGCCTCAAACCCGTCGCGGTCGATCATCTCCAGCAGTTTATCCATCGTCGCATTGTAATCGCCGGTGTCATATTCCACCGCCACGGGCGTGGCATAGGGAAACTCGGTGATGAAATTCTGCTGCCGCAGGGCAATCGGGTCAACGCCCAGCTCCCGCGCGGCCTTGTCGATCACCCGTTCCAGCTGATAGGTTGCCTCAGGGCGGCCCGCCCCGCGATAGGCATCCACCGGTACGGTGTTGGTGAACACCGCCCTGACATTCACATGGATATTCGGCGTCTTGTAATTGCCCGCCATCAGGATGCCATGCAGATAGGTCGGCACTGAAGGCGCGAATGTGCTGAGATAGGCGCCCATATTGGCCAGCGTGTCGGTGCGGATGCCGGTGAACATATTCTCCGCATCCAGCGCCAGTTCGATCCGGGTCACATGGTCCCGGCCATGGGCGTCGGACACAAAAGCCTCGGACCGGCTGGCGGTCCATTTCACCGGGCGTTTCAGGGCCTTGGCCGCAAAGGTGCAAAACGCCTCTTCCGCGTAATGGAAGATTTTCGAGCCGAACCCGCCGCCCACATCGGGCGCCACCACGCGCAGCTTGTGTTCAGGGATGCCCAGAACAAACGCGCCCATCAAGAGCCGGATCACATGGGGGTTCTGCGAGGTTGTATAGAGCGTCGATTCGCCGGAATGGGTGGCATAATCGCCCACCGCCACACGCGGCTCCATTGCGTTCGGGGCCAGCCGCTGATTGACAAGCTCCAGCACCGTCACATGGGCCGCGGCCTCAAACGCCGCATCGGTGGCCGCCTTGTTCTCCTCGATCCAGCCCCAGTCATAACACAGGTTGCTGTCCAGCTCGTCATGGACCTTTGGGCTCTCCCCCTCAAGCGCCGCCTTCATGTCGATAACGGCGGGAAGCTCGTCGATATCCAGCACAATCGCCTCTGCCGCGCTGCGCGCCTGCTGCCGGGTTTCGGCCACCACGGCGGCAATCGGGTCGCCCACATGGCGCAGCTTGCCCTGGGCCAGAACCGGATGGGCCGGTTCCTGCATCGGCTGACCCGCTTTGTCGGTCACCTGCCAGCCGCAGGGCAGACCGCCGATCCCCTCGAAATCGGCGCCGGTGAAAATGCGCAACACCCCGGGCATGGCCGCCGCCGCACCCGTGTCGATCCCGTTGATCTTGCCATGGGCCATGTCCGAGCGCAGGAAATGCACATAGGCCTGACCATTCAGATTGATATCATCGGTATAGCGCCCCTGCCCGGTCAGAAACCGCACATCCTCGCGCCGCTTGGTACTTGCGCCAATGCCATGATCTTTCGGCATGGTAACCCTCCCTTATGCTATGCTGTCCTCCTCCGGCGCCGCCATCATCGGGGCCACCTGAGGCGATATCCGGGGGGTGTCCCCCCTTCTTCTTGTCAAAAATACGCAAAACCCCACGCCCTCCTCCGGCGCGGGCCCGCGTTATTCCGCCGCGATGGCGGACACATCCTGCCCGCTGGCCGCCAGGATCGCCTTGACGATATTATGGTAGCCCGTGCAGCGGCAGATATTGCCTTCCAGATAGTCCCGGATCTCCGCCTCGCTTGGCGTTGGATTGTCTTTCAGAAGTGCTGCCGCCGACATCACCATGCCCGGCGTGCAGAACCCGCATTGCAACCCGTGATGGTCCTGAAAGGCCTGCTGAATACGCCCAAGCGACCCATCCGCATTGGCCATCCCCTCGATGGTTCTGACCTCGGCGCCCTCCAGTTCCAGCGCCAGAACCGTGCAGGCTTTCACCGCCTGGCCATCCACATGCACCACACAGGCGCCGCATTGGCTTGTGTCGCAGCCCACATGGGTGCCGGTCAGGCCCTGGCCCTCGCGCAGAAACTCTACCAGCAGGGTCCGCCCCTCGACATCCCCGGACATGGTGCTGCCATTCACGGTCATGCTTACCTGGGTCATCAAAATCCTCCCTCGGTTATGTCTCATATCCAATCACGGATCGGCAGAATTGCAAAAGGGATTTTCCGGGGGCTCGCCGCCGGGCCTGTTGCAGCGTGCGCTCGCATCATTCATCTTTTTGGTTGACTGATGCCGGTGTCACCTATAATTCACCCATATGGTTGAACGAACAGAGCCAGATCAGCTTACGGCGATTCTCAAAGCCGCCAGCGACCCCACCCGCCGGGCCATCCTGACGCTGCTTGCGCAGCATGGGCCGCAAAAGGTGACGGTGCTGTCGGATCAGTTTGCGATGAGCCTGAATGCGGTTTCCAAACACATCAAAACCCTGGAAGCCGCAGGTCTGGTCACCCGCCGGACCGAATGGCGGGATCACTATATCGAGTTGCAGACCGACCCGCTGTCGGAGATCGACAGTTGGTTTGCCGATCTGCGCTCGATCTGGGCCCAACGGCTTGACGCGCTCGACCGGATTTTCACCAAGGAGGCTGCCAAAGATGACTGAGACAACAGACCTGGAACTGACCACCACCCGCACCATTTCCGCCCCGCCCGAGGCCGTGTTCGATGCCTGGCTGGACCCGGCCCTGTTGACGCGATTCATGACGCCCAACCCGGACATGACCGTGCCAAGCGCCAAAACCGACCCGCGTGAGGGCGGACGTTTCGAGATTGTCATGCGCGCGGGTGAACAGGATATACCCCATGGCGGCACCTATCAGGTGATCGACCGCCCCAACCGGCTGGTCTTTACCTGGGAAAGCCCGTTTTCGACCGAGGGCAGCACCGTGACGCTGACCCTGTCACCCAGTGAGGGCGGCACCGAGGTCACTCTGCATCACATCCGCTTCCCCAGCGAGGAAAGCCGTGACAATCACGCCGGTGGCTGGGCCGCAATCCTTGCCGCGCTTGACGCGGCACTGGCATAAGGGGGCCGGGCGATGACGATCCCTGAAACCCTGAACTGGCTGGCGGTGATTGTCGGCACCGCCGTGGCCTTTGGCGCGGGCTGGCTTTGGTATGGTCCGCTCTTTGGCCGGGTCTGGGCCAGCGGCAGCGGGATGAGTGAGGCCGATCGCGACAGCATTCCGATGCTGGCCATGGTACTGCAACTGGCGGGATTGTTCCTGCTGGCGCTGGTGATCGGCGTCACCGCCACGACCGAGGCGCTTGGCACCGCACTTCTGGCCATCCTGGCCGTGGCGGTGCTGCTGATGTCCGCCGGGGCGTTCATGCGCAAATCCACTGCGGCGATGCTGATCGACGGCTTCTATGCAATCCTTGCCGGTGTGGTGATGATCGCCGCACAGGGGATTTTCTGACATGGCGGATGTCTCAAACATGTCCCGACACGTTGTACGTGACAGGCCATATGTCATGTTTCCCGGGACCTGCTGCAAGACGCCAGGAGGGTGGAAAACTCAAGTTTTCCACCCGGAATTCTGCAGAATTCCGCCTTGAACCTGCCTGCCCGATACCCTGCCCCGCCCTCGGGGCACTGGCGATGGCTCATGGCAGACACAAATCACCTTACCCGCGTTTCGGGCGTCTCTCTCGCGGTTGCGGCCGCGAGGGGATTTCCTTCAGCAGGCCCCCCACCCCCATCGCCGCAATATCCTCATGGGTCACATCAAGCCCGCAGGCGACCCGTTCCAGCACCCAGTCCGCCCCGTTCAGCGCGGGCGACCGGGCACATCCGGGCAGGCCGATCACCGGCTTGCCCGCCAGATGCCCCAGAAACAGCAGATTGCCCGGGTCCACCGGCATCCCGAATCGGGTCAACTGCCCGCCCGCCGCGATCAGGGCCGCAGGGGCCACATCGCCCGCATCCGAGGTGGCGGAGGCGGTGAGGATCAACGCCATATCAGCCCCCGCCCCCGTCCTGACCAGTGCCGCGGCAATCGCCGGGGCGGCGTGGGCCACAATCTCCACCCGGCTCAGCGTGACCCCCAAAGCCTCCAGCCGCCCGGCCACGGCGCGCACGCCCTTGTCCCCGGCATTGGCGGGTGTGCCCGGGCCTTCCGTGACAATCAACACCGCGCTGTGCCGGGCCACCGGCACCCGCCACAGCCCGCCTTTGGCGATTGTCTTCGCCTGATCCAGCGCCGCGCGCGGCACCGCGTAGGAGATGATCTTGACCGTGCCCACCATCATGCCCGCGCTGACCCGCTGGTGAAGCGGCAGGGTGGCCAGGGTGATCATCGGGTCGATGGCGTTCAACGCCGCGATCGCAGGGGCCTCAAGCCCCACGATCCCCGGCCCGGTAGCGCGGATATTCACCCGGCCGGTGAATGGCGCCTCCACCACCAGCCCGGCCTTTTCCGGTACAGGCACCAGTGCTGCGGCCAATTCGGCAGCAGCGCTGTTTTCATCCACATCCCCCGGTTCCAGCCGGGCAACGCTGACCTGCCGCAGACCGGCAGCGTGCAGGGCATCCAGATCACCGGCGGTCAGCACCCGCCCCTTGCGCAACCGCCCACCCGGCACAGCCAGCGAATGCGCCAGAATACTGCCTTCAGCCTCATCCACCGCTACCGGCCCGAATTTCATCCCTGGCGCAGCCTCTGCGTGATTTCCGCCATGATCGCCACTGCAATCTCTGCCGGGCCCTTGGCCCCGATCCGCAGCCCGACAGGCCCATGGATCCGCCCGATATCCCCGGGCGAGACCCCGGCGGCCTGCAACCGGTCCACCCGTTTTGCATGGGTCCGGGCAGAGCCGAGGCATCCCAGATAGAACACATCCCCGGTCAGGGCCGCCAGGATCGCCGGATCGTCCAGCTTGGGATCATGGGTCAGGGTCACCACGGCGGTGCGCCGGTCCAGCCCGATCGCAGACAGGGCCTGATCCGGCCAGTCCTCGACAATCCGCTCCCCGGGAAACCGGGCCTCGGCGGCGAAGGCCGGGCGCGGGTCCACCAGCACCGGGTCATATCCGGCCATCCGCGCCATCGGCAGCAATGCCTGCGCGATATGAACCGCGCCGACCACGATCATCCGCAAGGGCGGGTTGTGAATGCCGATATAGCGCGGGCCCTCCATGCCTGACCGATCCTCGCGGAACCTGTCGGCCAGCTCTGCCACCTCCGGTCCGGCCAGATGGCGGGTATCCGTGCCGGTTTCGGCGATATAGGCAACGGGGCGGCGCGCCGCGCGGGCCGCGACCAGCGCCTCCAGCATCCCGACCGGCAGCACCGGCCCCACGGGTTCGACCAACACCCGGATCGTACCGCCACAGGCCAGCCCCACCGCGAAAGCCTCATCATCGCTGACCCCGTATTCCAGAAGCCGCGCCGCCCCGGTCTCCAACGCCTCCATCGCCTCGACCACCACGGCGCCTTCAACGCAGCCGCCCGAGACGGACCCCTCCATCCCGCCGTCAGAGGAGACCACAAGCTGGCTGCCCACCGGGCGCGGCGCACTGCCCCAGGTGTCCACAACCGTGGCCAGCACCGCGCCCCTGCCCGCCCGGTGCCAGTCCAATGCCCGTTCCGGCATCCGCTCCATACTGTCGGCCATCGCCTGCTCCTTCAGGTGTATATATCAAACGAAACCACGGGCCCTGCCAAGCGGTTCCGGGGATCACGGCATATGTCCTATGCCGCCAGCCAGCGCATCAGCCTGGCCTTTTCGCCCGGGTCATCAGGACGCGACAAAGCCTCCGCCAGACCTTCCAAAGCCGCGATATTATGGCCCGCGCGGAACAGATCCACATGGGGCAGGATCGCCCGGATCCCGGCGGCTTTCGGGGCAAAGCCTTCCCATCTGAGCAGCGGGTTCAGCCAGATCACCCGCCGGGAGGACAGGTGCAGCCGCTCCATCTCGCGCGACAAGGCCCCGGCATCCTCCCGTTCAAGCCCGTCGGTGATCAGCAGCACCACCGCGCCCTGGCCCAGCACCCGGCGCGACCAGTCGCGGTTGAACCTGTGCAGGCAGGCACCGATCCGTGTGCCGCCTTCCCAATCCTGCGCCTCGGCGCCGGCGGCGGCCAGCGCGGCATCCACGTCCCGCTGCCCCAGATGCCGGGTGATATTGGTCAGGCGCGTGCCGAATGTGAACGCATGCACCCGGGCCCGGCCCGCGCGTTTCTGATTGGCCAGCGCATGCAGAAAATGCAGCACCGCCCGGCTATAGGACGACATCGAGCCGGAAATATCGCAGAGGCAGACCAGATTGGGCCAGCGCAGCCGCCGCATTTTCCGTTCAAACCCGGTGATTTCGCCCCCCTGGCGCATAGCGCGGCGCATCGTGCGCGGCCAGTCGGGCAGCAGGCCCTGCGATGCGGCCATTGTCCGGCGGCTCTGCAAGGGGCGGACCGGCAGGGTCAGACGGGACAGACGCCGCTTCGCCTCAGCCATTTCGGCTGTCGACATCTGTTCGAAATCCAGACGGCGCAACCGTTCCTCGGAGGACAGGGTCAATCTGGCATCCATCTCGATCTCGGTGCCGTCCTCTGGCCTCTCGCCGGTCCCGGGCAGATCCCGCGCGGCCCCGTCCAGCAGGGCCTCCGCGGCGCGTTTCTCTGCCGGTTTCACCAGCCTCTCTTCGGCAACACCGCGCATCGCGGGCAGCAGAAGCGACATCATATGTTCCAGATATTGCGGGTCGCGCCAGAACAGGCGAAAGACCTGCGCAAAGACCTGCCGGTGTTCCGGGCGCGTGACCAATGTGGCATGCAGCGCCCAGTAGAAATCCGTGCGGCTGGTGAACCCGGCCAGTTCCACAGCCCGGATCGCCTCGATCACCTGCCCGGGCCCAAGCGGCAGCCCGGCTTTGCGCAGCGCCCGGGCAAAATGGGTGATGTTATGGGCCAGGCGGCCATCTTCGGGCATGCTCAGCGGGGCATATTCAGACATGGATATATCCGAAACCCGAGACGCTGCATGGGTGAGCCAGGGTCATGCCGCAGCCGCCTCGGCGCGGACCTCCTGCAATATCCGTGCAGCCTCGGACCCGT
This sequence comes from Rhodophyticola sp. CCM32, assembly GCF_004751985.1. Taxonomy (NCBI): domain Bacteria; kingdom Pseudomonadati; phylum Pseudomonadota; class Alphaproteobacteria; order Rhodobacterales; family Roseobacteraceae; genus Rhodophyticola; species Rhodophyticola sp. CCM32. Next base: position 550,677 of record NZ_CP038492.1, on the reverse strand, counting down.
CCAGCTTCTGAATATCGTCCTGATATTTCAGGATCGCCCCCAGCGTATCGGCAATCACCTCGGGGCTGAGGCTGATCACATCCAGCGCCAGCAGGCATTTCGCCCAGTCGATGGTTTCCGCCACACCGGGGCGTTTGAACAGGCCTTCGGTGCGCAGCTTCTGAACGAAGGCCACAACCTCACGCGAAAGCACCTCTGCCGCCTCGGGCACCCGCGCCGTGATGATCTCCATCTCGCGGGTGAAATCCGGGTAATCGACCCAGTGATACAGACAACGCCGTTTCAGCGCATCATGCACCTCCCGCGTGCGGTTCGAGGTCAGGATCACAATCGGCGGTTCCGGCGCCGTGATCGTGCCCAGTTCCGGGATGGTGACCTGAAAATCCGACAGGGCTTCCAGCAGGAAGGCCTCGAACGGCTCATCGGTCCGGTCCAGCTCATCAATCAGCAGCACCGGCGCGCCGGAGGCATCCGGGCGCATCGCCTGCAACAGCGGCCGTTCGATCAGATAGGTATCGGAAAACAGCGATGTGGTCAGTGCATCCGCATCCGCCCCGCCCTGCGCCTCTGCGGCGCGAATCGCCACCATCTGGGCCGCGAAATTCCATTCATAGACGGCGCTGGACGCATCCAGCCCCTCATAACACTGCAAGCGGATCAGACGCCGGCCCAGAGCAGCGGCAATCGCCTTGGCAATCTCGGTCTTGCCGGTCCCGGCCTCGCCTTCCAGAAACAACGGACGGCCCAGTTTCAGGGACAAAAACACCACGGTCGCCAGGGACCGGCCGCAGACATATTTCTGATCCGCCAAAGCGCGGGCAACCGCGTCGATACTCTGCATGGCCTGTCTCCTCCTCCGGCCCATCAAGGCGGTCTTCCGCTTGCTGCTCAGATTTTGTTAACCTCTTCTCTCTGAAAAGCCATATCTGTTTCGCAGCTTTGCCTTAGTTGCAGGTAATAACGCTCCCACATGCTGTCAAATTTGGTAAAAGGTAAATTATGTGTAGTGAAATTATGTTTAGTGAAACTGTCCAGCCATCCGCCTACGAATCGCGCAAGGCCTGGCTTGACCATCTGACAGAGATCGGGCGCAGCCACGGATTCTTTGAGCGTTTGGGTCAACATCATTCAGCGCTTTATGTGCAGGAGGGCAGCACCCTTCTGGTCACATTTGACGAGGCTGGCCGTGTCTATCGCCAGACCAAAGACGGTCTGCCCCTGGGCTTTGACGCCGTACAACGGCGGGAATGGTCGCTTCTGAACATCATGGCATCCGGCCAGAGCTGGTTTCGCGATGCAAATCTTTACCGGTTTTTCGACCGGCTGGTGGATGAGGATTTCTTTGATGATTTCGACCAGGTGATCTTTCTGGGCGCGGGGCCGATGTGCGGCTATGCGGCCTGCGCCTATTCTGTCGTTTCACCGGGCGCGCGCGTGCTTTCCCTCAGCCCGGCGGCAACGCTGGACCGCGAGGATGCGCCGTTCGAGATGCGCTTTCGCGCGGCAAGGCGGCTGAATTTCAACGATCGCTATGGCTATGCCCCCTACATGCTGGAAGGGGCAGAGCAGGCAACCATTGTCTATGATCCCCATGAACCGCTTGGCGCGGCACATGCCGCACTTTATCGCGGGCCGAATGTGCAGCGGGTTCCCATGCGCTGGTGCGGCATAAACCTGTACCCGATTCTGGAAAGCGACGGGGCGATTGACCGGCTGGTGCAGGCGACGGCACGGGGCAATCTGCGCCCGCTTCGCTTTGCGCAGATCACCCGCAACACGCGGCGGAACTATCCGCCCTATCTGTTCCGGCTGATGACCCGCGCCCTGGAGAAAGGGCACCCTGATCTGGCGCGCAAGGTCGCGGTTCATGGCGCAAAAGTTACCGATGATCCGCGGTTTGCCGAACAGCTGAAGGCGTCGGAGCAGGTGTCAGAGCCCGCCGGCGTCACGTAGAAACGCCACCACATCGGCCACCCCTGTCCCCTCCCGCAGGCTGGCCATGACAAAGGGCAGGTCGCCACGCGCGGCCTGCGCGTCACGCTGCAACAGATCGGGATCAACCCCCACATGGGGCGCCAGATCGGTTTTGTTGATGATCAGCAGATCAGACCGGGTGACCCCCGGCCCCTTCTTGCGCGGAATATCCTGCCCGGCGGCGGTGTCGATCACATAGAGCGTCACATCCGCCAGTTCCGGGCTGAAGGTCGCGGCCAGATTGTCACCACCGGATTCGATGAAAATCACGTCCAGATCCGGCAGCCGTGCCCGGAACTCCGCCACCGCCGCCAGATTGATCGAGGCATCTTCGCGGATCGCCGTATGCGGGCAGCCGCCGGTTTCCACCCCCTTGATCCGCTCGGCCGGCAGAACCTGGGCGCGCAGCAGATATTCCGCATCCTCGGCGGTATAGATATCATTGGTGATCACAGCGACCGAGAACTCAGCGGCCATCGCGCGGCATAAATGTTCGGTCAGCGTTGTCTTGCCCGCGCCGACAGGCCCGCCGATGCCCACGCGCAGGGGGCCATTGGGGCTGCTCATCTATCTGTCTCCTCATCCTCGGCATCCTCGGCAGCGAAGACCTCAAGCGCTGCGTTCAACCCGCTGATCGCGCTTGGAAACCCGCCATAAAGTGCCATCTGCCAGATCACCTCGGCAATCTCTTCCCGGCTCAGCCCCGCCTTGCGCCCGCCCGCGATATTGATCTTGAGTTGCGGCGCGGTCTGGCCGCCAAGGGCTGTCAGCGCGGCAATCGTCGCCAGAAGCCGGTCGCGCAGCGGCAGACCGGGGCGCGCATATTGGCGGCCATAGGCGAAATCAACCACCCCTTCGGCCATGCCGGGCAAGAGATCACCATAGCGCGCCTCAAGCGCGGCCTCCATCCCCGGGTTCAGCGTCTCGGAAAGCTTGCGGCCGGTTTCGGTTGTGTCAGAGAGAGGGGTATCAGACATGGAACATATTTCCTTTGCATATCAGCTGCGAAACAGCCGTACCTCCTGGGTTTCATGGGTCATCGCGGCCAGATCAGCGGCAAAGGCCGCGCCGCCCAGATCATCGGCACCGGCCAGCGCAGCCTCGGCCGCCACGTCGCGGATCACCGGGTGCAAAGCGGTAAGCACGCCCTGCCCTGCAGCCTGCCCCAAAGGCATGAACCGCACCGCCGCCGAGACCAGATTGGCCGCAAACCCATGCAGAAACAGCTCAGCCACCAGATTGGGCGGCAGCGCCAGATCACGGGCGGCATGCCCGACCACAACCGGATAGGGCAGATCGGGGATATCGCGGCCCATGGCGCGCAGGGTTTCGGCAAACGCCACCCCCTGGGCGCGGGTTTCCTCCCACCGCTCGGCAGAGCCTGCCAATGCTTCGGCCAGATCGGCCAGCGCCCCGGTCTCTTCGGCATCGCGCAGGGCCAGACACAGAAGGATTGCATCATTGCGCCCGGCGCCTGCGGCAATCACCGTGGCGATCCAGGCGCGGACCGCTTCGCTATCCTGCACCTTGCCCTCCGCCATCGCCGTCTCAAGCCCGTGGGAATAGGCATAGGCGCTGATCGGAAAACCCGGGGACAGCCATTGGGTCAGGGTCAGAAGATCGCCGGTCTCAATGGGCATGTGCATGGGTCCGGCCATGCCCATATGCCCCGCCTTCCGGTGTAAACGGCGCCATGACCGGCGTGGTCCCGGCCCCCAGCACTTTCAGCATTTCGGCCATCACATGATCGGCGCGGATCAGCAGATGATCGGCCGCAATCTGGCAGGGGGTATGACGGTTGCCGATATGCCAGGCCAGTCGCGTCAGATCGCCGGTCACCTTCAGCAAGGACTCAGGGGCGGCACATATCTCGATCATCCGGCCCAGATTGGTTTCCAGCGCATCACCATGGTTGAAAGAGACGGTTTCAGCCAGATCAACCATCAGCGCGGCACCAGAGGTTGTCACCAGCCGTTTGCGGCGCAGGAAGCGGGATTGATAATCCAGCATCAGCTGGTCATGGGCCGGACCGGACCAGGTGCCGGCACGGTGATGGATATGGGCGGCAGTCATCGGGGAAAGGGGCCTTTTGCGTGGTCAGCAGGTAAAGATATCGCTGACCACGATAAGGTGCGTGACGGGCCGCGCAATCGCAATTTGGTGCAATCGCCCGTATTCAGACGAAGAGATGACCGAAAACATGGCGCACAATGTCATCGCGCTTCAAACCGCGCTTGGCCAGATCCTCATCGCTGAGCGCCTGCAGAAACTCGACCTCGCGATAGCGGGAATTGTTTTCCATGATGTTGACCATGAAATTCCCGAAAGCGACGAACGGTTTGGTGAGCAGATCAACAATCGTGCCGGGATGTTTGATATTCGTCGTATTCGCAGCCATTTGAGAAGTCCTGTTATTGTAACACGTATATCCTCCCCCTGACCCGGATATAATGGCTTTGCTGCATTGCGGCAATTGCCGTTTCTGCAAAGCCGCAATGCAGCAGACGGGACGGAGCGCAAAGCGGTTAACAGCAGTGGAGTGCAATTCTGACCCCTGCATCACCTTCCGCCCGGCGGCACCGCCGGGCAGCGCCCGTACCGCCCCCACGGGGCGGGCGCTTCTCGCCCACCCCTCGGTTCGGGCGATGCCCTCTGCGCAATCTACATATGTTTCAGAACATGAAATAGCGCTGCGCCATGGGCAGTTCCGCCGCCGGTTCGCAGGTCAGAAGCTCGCCATCGGCGCGCACCTCATAGGTTTCGGGATGCACATCGACCTTGGGCGTCGCCGCATTGTGGATCATGTCTGTCTTGCCGATCCCGCGGGTGTTTTCCACCGGCAGGGTTTCCTTATGCAGCCCCAGTGCCGCCCCGATACCCGCAGCCTGGGCCGCGCCCGAGACGAAACTGACCGCCGAGCGGTCCACCGCGCGGCCAAACGCCCCGAACATCGGCCTGCTATAGACCGGCTGCGGTGTCGGGATCGAGGCATTGGGATCGCCCATCTGCGCCATGACGATACTGCCGCCGATCAGCGACATTTCCGGTTTCACACCAAAGAAAGCCGGGTTCCACAGCACCAGATCGGCGCGTTTGCCCGGCTCGACACTGCCGATATGTTTTGAAATCCCATGGGCAATGGCCGGGTTGATCGTGTATTTCGCCACATAGCGTTTGACACGGGCATTGTCATTCTCACCGGCTTCTTCCGGCAGGCGGCCCCGCTGTTTCTTCATCTTGTCGGCGGTCTGCCAAGTGCGGATGATCACCTCCCCCACCCGGCCCATGGCCTGGCTGTCAGATGCGATGATCGAGAAGGCCCCCATATCATGCAGAATATCCTCGGCGGCGATGGTTTCGCGGCGGATGCGGCTTTCGGCAAAGGCCACATCCTCGGGGATCGCCTTGTCCAGATGGTGGCAGACCATCAGCATATCCAGATGCTCTTCCAGCGTGTTCACCGTATAGGGCATGGTCGGGTTGGTGGAGCTTGGGATCACATGATCAAAACCCACAACCTTCATGATATCGGGCGCATGGCCGCCGCCGGCCCCTTCGGTATGAAAAGCATGGATCGTGCGGTCTTTCATCGCCGCCAGGGTGTTTTCCACAAACCCGCTTTCGTTCAGCGTGTCGGTATGGATCATCACCTGCACATCCATGTCATCGGCGACAGAAAGGCAGCAGTCGATGGCACCGGGAGTGGTGCCCCAATCCTCATGCAGTTTCATCGCGCAGGCCCCGGCCTCCACCATCTCGACCAGCGCGCCGGGCTGGCTGGCATTGCCCTTGCAGCTGAGCCCGAAATTCATCGGGAACGCGTCAAGCGATTGCAGCATCCGCCCGATATGCCAGGCCCCCGGCGTACAGGTGGTGGCCAGCGTTCCATGCGCCGGGCCGGTGCCGCCGCCCAGCATGGTGGTGATGCCGGAATGCAGTGCATCCTCGATCTGTTGCGGGCAGATGAAATGGATATGGGCGTCGAACCCGCCTGCGGTCAGAATCCGCCCCTCGCCCGCAATCGCCTCGGTGCCGGGTCCGATGATGATATCCACGCCGGGCTGCGTATCGGGGTTGCCCGCCTTGCCGATGGCGTGGATCTGCCCGTCTTTCAGGCCGACATCCGCCTTGTAGATGCCGGAATGGTCCAGGATCAGCGCATTGGTGATGACCGTATCCACCGCCCCGCCCGCGCGGGTCACCTGGGATTGGCCCATCCCGTCGCGGATCACTTTGCCGCCGCCGAATTTCACCTCCTCGCCATAGGTGGTGAGGTCGCACTCCACCTCGATGATCAGATCGGTATCGGCCAGCCGCACCCGGTCACCGGTGGTGGGGCCATACATATCGGCATAGGTGGTGCGGGGGATTGGGGTGGGCATAAGAGGTTTTCCTCCGGTCAAATATTTCAAGTGTTCACTTGATGTGAGCTTTCAACAGGTTGTCCATTCGATCCTGACCAAGTTGGTTGGAGTTACCAAGCCTCAACCATATTCGGAGGCATCAAATGACAAGCACAGCATTCTGGCTCCAAGCCATCGGCGAGACGATCTTCCTGCTGGCCATTCTCGGCCAATGGCGTGGCCGGTGGTGATGCTTCAACCAATCGCCCCGTCCGGGCGACCAGCCCGGGCAGCGCCCGACCCTCCCCCCGGGAGGGCGCCCATGCAAGGTTGCAAACCAATCCAACGACAGATGCGTGCGACACCGTAAAACGCTCAACACCTGCGTTGTGATGCGCCCACCCAGGGTCGGGCGCTGCCCTCTGTTCCGCCACAGCCTTCACGCCCTGAACACCTCATCCACGTCAACCTGCAACCCCGTCACCAACCCGTTGGTCTGCATCGCCATCCCGATCACGGCCAGAAGTTCCCCGTGCTGCTCTGCCGTCATCCCACGGGCCTTCGCCGCTGCCGTATGGGAATGCACGCAATAGGAGCAGCCATTCGCGGTGGAGACCGCCACATAAAGCATCTCTTTCACCAGCGGGTCCAAAGCCCCCGACCCCATCACCTTTTTCAACCGCTCCCATGTCGCTTTCAGCGTCACAGGGTCATGGGCCAGCGCGCGCCAGAAATTATTGATGAAATCGGTGCCACGCACCGCGCGGATATCCTCAAAGACGGCCAGCGCCTCGGCGCTGACCTCCTCATCTGACAAAAGCGGAACGGTTCCCATTCAGACCATCCCGAAAATGCGCGCCGGGCCGCCGGTGCCGCGCCCGGTTTTCGGCGCGCCCACAACCAGCGTGGCACCGGAGGCCGGCATCTGATCCAGCCCCGCAAGGCATTCGATGCCAAACCGGTTGCTGGGCAGCCATGCATAATGGGTTGCAAAATCACCTGATGGCCCGTGATCCAGCGACAGGGTATCGACCGCAATCGCGCCCGCGCCGGTTTCCAGCAGCATCTGCGTCGCCTCGATATGGAAGCCTGGGAAATGCATCACGCCTTCACCATCGGCATTGCGGAAAGCCTCGGTCTGCACCTTCGGGCCCCACCCCGAATGCATCGCCACGCAGGCACCCTCGGGGATTTCCCCATTGGCGGCGATCCAGGTCGACAGATCATCCGGCGTCACCTGCGCATCCGCATCTTCGGCCGCACGCGCCGCGATATCGACCACGCAAAGCGGGCAGACCAGATTTTCCACCGGAATTTCATCAACCGAAAGCCCATCCGCCGAGAAATGCAGGGGCGCATCAATATGGGTGCCGGTGTGTTCATTCACCGTCAGCACATTCAGATTGAACCCGTTATCGGCAAAGTTGAAAACCTGATCATAGGAAATCCCCGGCTCGCCGAAATATGTGGGAAATGTCTCATCCATCATATGGGTCATGTCGAACACCCCGCCATGACCGGCCGCCATCGCGGGTGTCGTTGCCCCGGTGCTCAGCGCCACCGCAGCCGTGGCTGCAACCCCGGCGGTAAAAAAGCTCCGCCTGGACAGCATCTGATCCTTTACCACATTCATTACGCAGATATCGCACATCGCTTCGTCTCCCGTTTTATGGCCCGGTTGAGCCCTTTCCCTGTCTGCCTGATGCCGGTTTGTGCCGGTCTGTTTGCCCCCCGTTACCCTTTATGCTTGGATTTCAGCCACATATCTTCCTCGCAGAGCAGCACTGCCTGTCTGCGCGGGGGCCCTCACAACGGGCCCATGACATGTTGATTGAACCCGTAAACCACCCGATCACCGCCAAATGGCACCAGTTGCACCTCCCGGGTCTGGCCCGGCTCAAAGCGCACGGCGGTGCCTGCGGCGATATCCAGACGATAGCCACGGGCCGCCGCCCGGTCAAAATCAAGCGCGGCATTGGTTTCCGCAAAATGATAATGGCTGCCGGCCTGAACCGGCCGGTCGCCGGTATTGGCCACGGTCAGGGTGATCGCCGCGCGGCCCTCATTCAGCACAATCTCTCCCGGGGCGGTCAGAATCTCACCGGGGATCATCCGTCATCAGCCTTTTTGGATTTGCGCGGCTTGCGGGGTTTGGCGCTGGCCGGTGGCGGTGTTTCGGCCTCCGCTGCGGCCTCGGCGGGTTCCGCCGCCGCCTCAACCTGCTCTGCGTCGTCCGGTGGGGCCTCATCTGCCGGGGCCAAATCCTCCGCCGCCGTCTCAGGCGTCATGATCATCTGGTAAATCTGCTTGCCAAACAGCCCCGACAGCGCGCCCAGAACCAGCGGAAAGGCCATGCTGTTGAGGCCGAACAGCCAGACCAGTATCGCCGCCGCCAGCAACAGCGTGACCAGGCTCAGCATGTCATAGTCAACCTCCCCCGGAGGAGGTTTGACCTGAAAGGTATCCTCCAGCACCCGTTTGATATGCGGGGCGGCAATCGGGGTCAGATACCCGGCGATCGCCCCCAGGACCAGGTTCAGCAACATCTCGGTTCACTCCTTTGGCACGGAAGATTGGTATGAAACGCGGGGCCTGCCCCGCCATCCTTTGTCTCACGGGGCAATCGCCCAAACGGATCGGCACAGATGATTCCACAGATACGCATACGACCCTAGCGGATCGGATGGTGGACAGTCACCAGTTTGGTGCCGTCGGGAAAAGTTGCCTCCACCTGCACATCATGGATCATCTCGGCAATCCCCGCCATGCATTGATCTGCGGTGATCACCTGCGCACCGGCGGTCATCAGTTCCGCCACACTGCGCCCGTCGCGCGCGCCCTCGACAACGAAATCCGTGATCAGCGCAATGGCTTCGGGATGGTTCAGCCTGACACCACGGTCCAGACGGCCCCGCGCCACCATCGCGGCCAGGCTGATCAGCAATTTGTCTTTTTCCCGGGGGGTAAGGTTCATCGGATATCCTTGGTTGTGGTCACATCTTTGCCTGGGCTCACATCTGCCAGACCCGCGGCAGGGGCTGACCGCTCAATACCTCTATGGCGCGGCCCACGGCACGGCGCAGCGGATAGGCGTCAGTGGCCATGAAACGGGCGGTGATCCGCCCGCCCCAGGCCGAGGCTGCGGCCACCACGCCTTCGGCGGGCAAAACCCGGCGCAGGGCCGCCAGCCGGTCCTCTGCACCGGGCGCGATCATCGTCAGACTGGCCAGCGCCCCGGCCCCGTTCAGGCCCGCGCATCCCGCCCGGGTCAGATCAGCGGTGTTCAGCCGCACCGGTTCCACCATCATCAACCGCCCGGCCCGGCGCACGGCCCGGTGATCCCGCAAATCGACCCGGGCCAGCACCTCGCCCATGGCTGCACGCCCCAGAACCAGTGTTTCCAGAGCAATCAAGGTGGCATCGGCGGCCATATCAACCTGAAAATCCCGCTCCAGCGCGGCCCCGTCAAACAGGATCAGCTCCTGCGGCAGCCAATGCAGAACCGCCCCGGGCCCCAGGGTCAGACGGGTGGCCACCCGGGCCCGCCCGCCGGCGCTGCGATAGGCCCGCTCCGCCGTCTGGGTGGTGACAACCGCCGCACTGTCTGCACCCAGATCAACCTCATACTGCAACCGGTCCCCGCCGGTGACCCCGCCCGCGGTGTTCAGAAACACCAGTTCGGGCACGCGCCCATGCATGCGCGGCAGCATCGCCTTGGCGGCGCCTTCCTGATGCAGATGGGTCAGCCGCCTGCCCGCGATGGCAACATGGGCCCGCCCATGGGTGCGTTGCAGGGGAAGAACGGGAGCGGCGGCATCAAACATGGACCGACTCTTGCAAGCCACCCCCGCCAAGACAAGCGACCCCCGGGCCTGCCCCCATCTTCGCATTGCAATTCGCACAATATTTAGGCAGATCGGCGCAAAAATCCGGCATGGCCCATATATCCCCCGCCCTGCGCCTTCCCCCTTGGCAGTTCCCGCCCCCCGGTGTAGCGCTAGGCCCATGACCACGCTGACCCTGCGCCGCCCCGATGACTGGCACCTGCATCTGCGCGATGGCGCGATGCTGGCCGCCGTTCTGCCGGAAACCACCCGCCATTTCGCCCGGGCGATCATCATGCCCAATCTGGTGCCGCCGGTGGTGCGCGGCACGGATGCCGCCGCCTATCGCGCGCGCATCCTCGCCGCCCTGCCCAAGGGCAGCCCTTTTACCCCGCTGATGACGCTGTATCTGACCGAAGACACCGACCCGGATGATGTGGCCGCCGCCCATGCAAGCGGGCTGATCACCGCCGTGAAACTCTACCCGGCAGGCGCCACCACAAATTCCGCCTCGGGCGTGACCGATTTCGACAAGGTGCGTGGCGTGCTGGACAGGATGGCCGAGATCGGCCTGCCGCTCTGCATCCATGGGGAAGTCACCAGCCCCGAGGTCGATATCTTCGACCGGGAACAGGTTTTTCTGGACACCGTGCTTGACCCGCTGCGCCGCGCCACCCCCGGCCTGACGGTCACTCTGGAACATATCACCACAAGCCATGGCATCGACTATGTCTCTGACGCCACAGGAAAAATCGCAGGCACCATCACCACGCATCACCTGATGATCAACCGCAACCATATTCTGGCAGGCGGTATCAGACCGCATTATTACTGCCTGCCCGTGGCCAAACGAAACACCCATCAACAGGCCCTGCGCCGGGCCGCGACCTCGGGCAATCCGCGCTTCTTTCTGGGCACGGACAGTGCGCCGCATACGGACCCGAACAAACTTTCGGCCTGCGGCTGCGCGGGCTGCTTCACCGCAACCAACACGCTGTCCTGCCTCGCCCATGTGTTCGAGGAGGAAGAGGCGCTTGACCGGCTGGAAGGCTTCACCTCGCTCCACGGCCCGGCCCATTACGGCCTGCCCCCCAATGACGCCACACTCACCCTGACCAAACAGGCCAGCCCCGTCCCCTACCCGACCCAGATCGCCACCGATGAAGGCCCCGTCACCCTGTTCGATCCCGGCCATCCGCTGTTCTGGCAGGTGACCTGATCTTCTCTGCTTGATAAATATCCCCGCCGGAGGCATTCCCGGCCCACCACAATACCCGCCATATGAGGCACCAGATGATCCCTGCCACCTATCCCGACCCACACACCATGGCGCAGATGACTGCCCGCATGTTGCTGGACATCAAGGCCGTTCATTTCAATGCGGCAGAGCCGTTCACCCATTCCTCGGGCAAACAGGCGCCAACCTATATCGACTGCCGAAAACTCATCTCCTACCCGCGCATCCGCGCGACGCTGATGGATTTTCTGACCTGCACGGTGATGCGCAATGCCGGGCTGGAGGCTTTCGACAATATCGCCGGGGGCGAAACCGCCGGCATCCCCTTTGCCGCGCTGGTTGCCGAGCGTATGGCGCTGCCGATGACCTATGTCAGAAAGAAGCCCAAAGGCTATGGCCGGGATGCCCAGATCGAGGGCCAGATGAACGCAGGCGAGCGGGTGCTGCTGGTGGAGGATCTGACCACCGATGGCGGCTCGAAACTGAAATTTGTCGAGGCGATCCGCAAGACCGGGGCCCTTTGCGGCGACACAGCGGTGATTTTCTTCTATGACATCTTTGCCGATACGCTGCCCGATCTGGCGGCCGAAGGCATCACCCTGCATTACCTGTGCACCTGGGCCGATGTGGTGGCCGAGGCGCGGCGGGCGGGCGATTTCGATGAGGAAACCCTGACCGAGGTGGAGCGATTCCTTGCCGGCCCCGACGCCTGGCGCGCGGCCCGCGGCGGCGGCTGACCCGAGGCCGCCTGCGAATAAATCCCCCGCGTGTTTATTTGGCCACGGACATGGCGCAAAACCACCAGATGTTGACGTCTGCCCCATAAAAAAGGCAATATACAGGTCCGATTTCGACCCACAGCCTATCCACAGCTTATCCAGATTGACCGGTCTGCGCCTGCTCCTGTAGGCCCGATCCAAAGGTGGGGACCAGGGCGGCAAAAGCACAATAAGGGACGGCGACATGAATGAGGTACAGGCCATCAATCCGACCGGCGACGCGTTGGAAGCCGCCGCAGAGCTGCCCCATAACATCGAAGCGGAACAACAGCTTCTGGGCGCGATCCTGTCCTCCAATGATGTGCTGGACCGGGTGGATGACCTGGTCAAACCCGACCATTTCTATGACCCCGTCCATGGGGAGATTTTCGCCACCGCCGCCAGCCGGATCACCAAGGGGCTGCAAACCGACGCCACCACGCTGAAGAATTTTCTGGCCGATCATCCGGGACTGAAAGACCTGGGCGGGGCGGAATATCTGCTGCGCCTGCAACTGTCCGCCATCGCCACATCGGCGGCGCGCGATTATGCGCAACTGATCCATGATCTGGCGCTCAGGCGCGAATTGATTGATCTGGGGCGCACCATCGCCGACCGCGCCCAGACCGTCCGCGATGAGGCCACACCGGATGAACAGATTGTCGAGGCCGAAGCGGATTTGTTCAAACTCGCCTCCTCCGGCACCACCTCGCGCGGGTTTCAAAGCTTCCTGCGGGCCCTGACCGACGCGGTGGATATCGCCAATGCGGCCTATAACCGGGGCGGCGGTCTGGCCGGGATATCGACCGGCCTGACAGATATGGACAAGATGCTGGGCGGCTTGCACAATTCCGATCTTCTGATCCTTGCCGGTCGTCCCTCCATGGGCAAGACATCCCTGGCCACCAATATTGCCTTCAACGTGGCCAGGGCCTGGAAACGGGGCGCGAAACCCGATGGCAGCGACGGCACGGTCGATGGCGGGGTTGTGGGGTTTTTCTCGCTTGAGATGTCGGCGGCGCAGCTGGCGCAGCGGGTGTTGTCCGAGGCGGCAGAAGTGCCCTCGGAACTGATCCGCAAGGGCGATCTGAATGAGCAGGAATTTCAACGGTATCTGCGGGCGGCGCAGGATCTTGAAAGCTGCCCGCTTTATATCGACGACACGCCTGCTCTGCCGATCAGCCAGCTGGCGGCCCGGGCCCGGCGGCTGAAACGCTCCCCCAGGGGCTGGACCTGCTGATCATCGACTATCTGCAGCTTCTGCGCGGGTCGGGGAAATCCGAGAACCGGGTGAATGAGGTCTCGGAAATCACCCAGGGCCTGAAGGCCATCGCGAAAGAGCTGAACATCCCGGTGATTGCCCTGTCGCAGCTTTCGCGCCAGGTTGAACAGCGCGAGGACAAGCGCCCGCAATTGAGCGATTTGCGTGAATCCGGCTCGATCGAGCAGGATGCGGATGTGGTGATGTTTGTCTATCGCGGTGAATATTACAAAGAGCGTGAAAAGCCGGGCGAAGACAATCTGGAAGCCATGGCGAAATGGCAGCAGGAGATGGAACAGCTTCACGGCAAGGCCGAGGTGATCATCGGCAAGCAGCGGCACGGGCCCGTCGGCTCGCTTGATCTGAGCTTTGAGGGGCAGTTCACCCGGTTCGGCAATCTGGTCAAACCCTGGCAGGCGGGCAATTCGGACGGGTTCTGATGGCAATCTCGGGGGTCAATCACATCACATTGGCCGTGTCCGACCTGAGCCGGTCCTTGCAGTTTTACGAGGATGTTCTGGGCGCGCGCCGGGCCGCCATATGGCCCCGGGGCGCCTATCTGGAGCTTGGCACGCTCTGGCTCTGTCTGGAAGTGAGCACCGAGATGTCGCCACGCGGCGATGACAGCCATATCGCCCTATCCTGCAGCCCCGGAGGTTTCGCCGATCTGGCCAGGAAAATCGCCGCCTCCGCGCGCCTGTGGAAAGACAATCGCAGCGAGGGCGCATCGCTTTATTTCCTTGATCCCGATGGCCATAAACTGGAGCTTCACGAGGGCGATCTGGCCTCGCGGCTGGCGCATTATCGCACCCATCCCGCCCCCGGCATGACCCTCACCGACGCCAAGACACCCTCTTGACGCTCCGGGCCACAGACCCGACAGAGACATATGGCAACCGGAATCCTGCATATCGACCTTGATGCGCTCTGCGCCAACTGGCGCGCGCTGGACCGTCTTTCAGCCGGAGAGACCGGTGCCGTGGTAAAGGCCGATGGCTATGGGCTTGGCCTGGTGGAGGTGACCCGGGCGCTGGCCTCGGCGGGGGCCAGACGCTTCTTCGTGGCGGTCGCCGAGGAAGGCGCCACCCTGCGCAAGGCCCTTGGAGAAAATGTTGAAATAAATGTCTTTTCCGGCCATATGGTGACAGATACGGCCATAATCCGTGGCGCGGGTCTGACCCCGATGCTGAACAGTGCGGCGCAGGTGGCGCGCCATCGTGAGGCCCTGCCCGATGCGCCTTACGGGGTACAGCTTGACACCGGCATGAACCGTCTGGGGATGGAGGCCGATGAATGGGCCGAACTGCGCGCCGGGCTTGAGGCCGGGCCGCTGACCCTGGTGATGAGCCATCTGGCCTGCGCCGACACGCCGGAACACCCGCAAAACGCCGCGCAACTGGCGCAATTCATTGCGATGACCGAGGGGCTTCACGCTCCCAGATCGCTGAGTGCGACGGGCGGTATCCTGCTGGGGCCTGAGTATCATTTTGATCTGACACGCCCGGGGATCGGCCTTTATGGCGGCCTGCCTTTTGCGGCGGCCCGCCCGGCCCTGCGCCTGTCGCTGCCGGTGATCCAGACACGCGACATCGCCCCGGGGGAGACCGTGGGCTATGGCGGCACGTATTGCGCGCCCTCGCCCCGGAAGATCGCCACGGTTTCAGGCGGCTATGCCGACGGGTTGATCCGGGCGCTGAGCGGGCGGGCCCGGCTGTTTGCGGGCGATACGCCCTGCCCCGTGGTCGGTCGCGTGTCGATGGATATGATCGGGGTGGATGTGACCGATCTGCCCCACATGCCCGAGATGCTGGATATTATGTGCCCGGCCCAGAATGTGGATGCCCTGGCCGAGGCCGCAGGCACCATCGGCTATGAAATACTGACATCGCTTGGCGCGCGGTATGAGCGTCACTATAGCGGGGGGCCGTCATGATCCTGCTCTCCCCCCTTGCTGCGACAGGCCGGGCGACCCTTGGCATGCTGGGCGTTATCGGGCGGATCGCACTTTATGCCGCGCAGACGCTCAGCCATCTGGTCCGGCCACCATTCTACCCGCGTGAATTTGCCCATGCGCTGATGCAGATCGGCTGGCTCAGCCTGCCGGTGGTGGGGCTGACGGCGCTTTTCACCGGGGGCGCGCTGGCCTTGCAGATCTATGCGGGCGGGTCCCGGTTCAACGCGGAATCCGTTGTGCCCTCGATCGTCGCCATCGGCATGGTGCGCGAGCTTGGCCCGGTTCTGGGCGGGTTGATGGTGGCCGGTCGTGTGGCCGCCGCGATTGCCGCCGAGATCGGCACCATGAAAGTGACCGAACAGATTGACGCGCTGGTCACGCTGTCGACCCATCCGATGAAATACCTGACCGTGCCGCGGGTTCTGGCCGCGGTGCTGACCCTGCCGCTGCTGGTGGCGGTGGGCGATATCATCGGCATTTTCGGCGGTTATCTGGTGGGCACAACACGGCTTGGCTTCAACCCGGCCATCTATCTCGACAACACGGTCGATTTTCTGGAACTGTGGGATGTGTTGTCGGGCCTTGTGAAAGGGGCGGTTTTCGGGTTCATCGTGGCGCTGATGGGCTGCTATCACGGGATGCATTCGGGCCGGGGCGCGCGCGGCGTGGGGCGGGCCACGACCAATGCGGTTGTGTCGGCCTCGATCATGATCCTGGCGGCCAATTACCTGCTGACGGAGCTGTTTTTCACCGGATGATCGAGCTTGACGATGTTCATAAATCCTTTGGCGCCAAGCAGGTGCTGCGCGGCGTCGACCTGAGCCTTGTGCGCGGCCAGAGCCTGGTGATCATCGGCGGGTCCGGCACCGGCAAATCGGTTCTGCTGAAATCCATCCTTGGCCTGATCCGCCATGACAGCGGCACGATCCGTTTCGAGGGTGAGGATATCCGCAAGACCGACCGCGATGCGTTTCTGGCGCGTTTCGGGATGCTGTTTCAGGGCGCCGCGCTGTTTGACAGTCTGACGGTCTGGCAGAATGTGGCCTTCCGGCTGTTGCGCGGCTCTTTGAAGCGACCGGTGGCCGAGGCCCGCGAGATTGCGGTTGAGAAACTGCGCCGCGTGGGGCTGAACCCGGATGTGGCAGAGCTGTTCCCGTCTGAATTGTCCGGCGGCATGCAGAAACGGGTTGGGCTGGCGCGCGCCATCGCCGCGGAACCGGATGTGATTTTCTTTGACGAACCGACCACCGGGCTTGACCCGATCATGGCCGGTGTCATCAACGCGCTGATCCGTGAGATCGTGGTCGAGATGGGCGCCACGGCGATGACCATCACCCATGACATGTCATCGGTGCGTGCCATCGCCGACCGGGTTGCGATGCTCCATGACGGGGTGGTGAAATGGGAAGGCCCGGTGGCCGGGATGGATGCGGCACCTGACCCTTATCTGCACCAGTTCATCACCGGCGCGGCGGAGGGGCCGATCGAGGCGGTGCGCTAGATGGGCCGCGAAACCCTTCCCCCGATAGCGATACCCCTGCCCGGTGACCTGCCGCCTGTCTGGGGCGGGTTTTATCTGCTGTTCAATCTGATGCTGGTTCTGGTGCCGTTTCTGGCATGTGTCTTTGCCGTGCTGAACCTGCGGGTGACACCTGAACAGAAGGCCCAGTTTGCCTTTGCGGTGATCTCTTCCGGTCTGACGGGGCTGACCACATCATGGGTCATCTATCTGCCCCGCGCGGTTCCCGCAACGCTGCGATCCGAGAATATTCTGGAATTCACGCTGGTCTTTCTCTGGGCCTGGACCCTGCTGGATTTCTGGCGCGGCACAAAGGCGACCGGCTGGCGCCCCCGGCTTGCGGCCATTGCGGTTGCGCTGAGTGTGATATCCCTGCCGGTGATCATGGCGCTGCTTTGGCTGCTTGCCCCATGAGCCCCATTGCCACGATCGAGGTGATCGCAACCGGGCTTTGGGTCTATGCCGGGCTGGGTCTGGCGGATTGGGGGCTGCGCGTGTTTCAAAGCGAACGCGGCCAGCATATCGCTTCTGTGACCGGATTGCTGGCCAATCTGGTGCCGGTGATGATTGCGCTGGTGGTGGTGGTCATGGTCGGGGCGGTGATCGGGTTGCCATCGGTTGTTGTGATCATCGCATTGCTGTTCCCGGCCGGGTTGGGCTTTGGGGTGCATCAATCGCTCAACGAGATGCGCGAGACGCGCTGGCGGTTTGAAGCAGGCAAACTGGCACTGGCAATCGTGATCTCGGCGGCGGTGATCTGGCACCGGCAATTTGCCTGAAGGCTTTGGGGTATAAAGTAATTCGGAAACGCGCCTCCACCAGTTCTGAGGGCAGTGCCCGAACCGAGGGGTGGAAAACTCCAGTTTTCCACGGGGAATTCTGGAGAATTCCGCCCGAAAGCGGTTCACCTTTGATCTGGCCCGCAAACCACTGCCTCTCTCGCCATCCGCTCCAGTGCTTTTTCGATATGACCCGTTTCAGGTTGACCCCGAAAAGCCATCATTACGACCCTCAGGCCAGCGGTTTGCGCATGATCGGCCGTGTGTCTGATCGCCGTGCGACCTCCACAAAGCCCGCCTTGCGATAGGTGCCCATGAACCCGGTCCAGGCATAGACCGGCGGGTAGCTCTTTTTCGGGCTGTCGATCGGATACCCTTCGATCATCCTGGCCCCCTGCCCTTTGGCAAAATCGCAGGCCGCGTTCAGCAGGGCGGTCGACAGACCCTTGCGCCGAAACCGCTTGTCCACCAGAAAGCAGGACACACTCCAGACCGGCAGGTCATCAACCGGTTTCAACACCCGCGACCGGTCAAGCCTTGGGAAGGCGGCGCGCCTGTCCACCTGTATCCAGCCAATGGCAACAGCGTTGTGATAGGCCACAAGCCCCGGCACCTCACCCGCCGCAAACAGCGCCTTCATCGCCCTGCGGTTGCCATCCCCCAGACCGGCATCCATCTCGGATTTCGACAGCCGCCAGATCATGCACCAGCACCCGCCACAGCCGCCTTTCTCGCCCATCACGGCGCTGAACCCGGCCCAATCGGCGGGGCGAATGTCAAATTCCATTGAAGAGGCCCGGTGATCTGTCATGAAACTCTCTTACAGCTTGCCTGATGGTAAATAAGAACATATAGGGAACATATAATCAATCACCAGGCACCGCTGATGGGCAAAGACTTGCGCATCCCGCATGCCTTGGGTCATGTCAGGGCCGTGGCCCGTCACATATCAGGATCGCCCATGCGCGTGTTGCTTATCGTCAATCTGTTCCTGCTGATCCTGTTCCCGATCTCGTGGTTTGCACCATTGATGCGGGCGGGTCTGCTGCCGCTGTTCGGGCTGGATGAAATCTCGGTCCTGTCCGGCATTGGCGCCCTTTGGGAGGATGAAACGCTGTTGGCCATACTGGTGGTGTTTTTCGCCCTGGTGGCGCCGATCAGCAAGACCATCGCACTGGCATTCATCCATGCGGGGCGTCTGGCCGAACGCTGGCTGCCGTTGACCGCGGCGCTTGGCAAGCTGGCCATGGCAGATGTGTTTCTGATCGCGCTTTATATCGTGCTGGCCAAAGGGGTCAGCGTCGGCCGGGTGGAAACCGCCTGGGGGCTCTGGCTGTTCACCGGCTGCATTCTGGCCTCGCTGGCGGTCAGCCTGTGGACCAGCCATCTGGTCAAGCAGGGCCGGCTCGGCTAAGCCCTTCCCATGGCCAAACCCGTCACCCGTTTTGTCTGTTCCGCCTGTGGCAGCGTCACCCAGAAATGGGCCGGGCGCTGCGAAAACTGTGGCGAATGGAATACCATCGCCGAGGAAGCGCCGCTTTCCGCCGGGCCGGGCAAATCCCTTGGTGTGGTCAAGGGCCGGGCCATGGTGCTAAGCGATCTGACCACCGAAGAAGCACCACCCCCCCGCCAGAGCGCGGCCATGGCCGAGTTGGACCGGGTGCTGGGCGGCGGGCTGGTTCCGGCCTCGGCCTGTCTGGTGGGCGGCGACCCGGGGATCGGGAAATCAACGCTGCTGTTGCAGGCGGCGGCCAGTTTCGCGCGGACCGGGCTGAAGGTCATCTATGTCTCGGGGGAAGAGGCCACAGCCCAGGTGCGGATGCGCGCTCAGCGGCTTGGCCTGTCCGACGCCGCTGTAAAACTTGCCGCTGAAACCAATCTGCGCGACATCCTGACCACGCTGGATGCGGAACGCCCGGATCTGGTGATCATCGATTCGATCCAGACCATGTGGCTGGACACGGTGGAAAGCGCCCCCGGCTCGGTCAGCCAGGTGCGCGCGGCGGCCCATGAACTGGTCACCTTTGCCAAGAAACGCGGTGTGGCGGTGATGCTGGTGGGCCATGTGACCAAGGAAGGCCAGATCGCGGGGCCGCGTGTGGTTGAACATATGGTCGACACGGTGCTGTATTTCGAAGGCGAACGCGGCCATCAGTTTCGCATCCTGCGCGCGGTGAAAAACCGGTTCGGCCCGGCTGATGAGATCGGCGTTTTCGAGATGACCGGCACAGGTCTGGCCGAGGTGCCAAACCCGTCAGCCCTGTTCCTGTCAGACCGTGACAAACCCGCCCCCGGTTCGGTGGTGTTTGCCGGTATCGAAGGCACCCGCCCGGTTCTGGTGGAAATTCAGGCGCTTGTGGCGCCCTCCTCTCTCAGCCAGCCGCGCCGGGCGGTGGTGGGCTGGGACAGTGGCCGCCTGTCGATGATCCTGGCAGTGCTTGAGGCGCGTGTCGGCATCTCGTTTCAGGGGCTTGATGTCTATCTGAATATCGCCGGCGGCATGCGGGTCTCCGAACCGGCGGCCGATCTGGCCGTTGCCGCCGCCCTTCTGTCCGCCCGGGAGGATGCCGCAATTCCGCCACATTGTGTGGTATTCGGGGAACTGAGTCTCTCTGGCGCGCTGCGTCCGGTGGCTCAGGCGGAAAACAGGTTGAAAGAGGCCCGGAAACTTGGTTTTTCACAGGCCATGGTGCCCGAGGGGTGTAAAACCGGCGACGGGGCCGGGATGGACCTGATGCCCATGGCCGATCTGACCCGTTTTGTGGGCGATGTGTTCGGGGCCGCGTAAAACAGCGTTGCGAAATCACTGCGTCAACGGACGCGCGTATATGTAGAAACAGACGAGGGCAGCCATGGACGGCTTCACAATCATCGACGGCGTTGTTGCAGCCGTTATCGTGATCTCGGCCATTCTGGCCTATTCCCGTGGCTTCGTGCGCGAAATCATGGCCATCGCCGGATGGGTCATCGCCGCGATTGTCGCCTTCATCTTTGCCCCGAATGCCTTTCCCCTGGTCCGTGAAATTCCGTATGTGGGGGATTTCATCGGGGACAGCAACGAACTTGGGATCATCGTCGCCTTTGCCGGTGTCTTTGCAATCGCCCTGGTGATCGTGTCGATTTTCACACCGCTGTTCTCCACCGCGATCCAGCGGTCGGTTCTGGGGGGGCTGGATGCCGGGCTGGGGTTTCTGTTCGGGGTCGCGCGCGGGGTGTTGCTGGTGGT
Organism: Rhodophyticola sp. CCM32; assembly: GCF_004751985.1. Lineage (NCBI taxonomy): Bacteria > Pseudomonadati > Pseudomonadota > Alphaproteobacteria > Rhodobacterales > Roseobacteraceae > Rhodophyticola > Rhodophyticola sp. CCM32. The sequence continues at coordinate 529,802 of NZ_CP038492.1, read as the reverse complement.
CGTGGCGCTGGTTGTCTACGACCGGGTTGCAGGCGATCAGGCGGTGCCGATGGTTGATGACAGCCGGACGGCACAGATTTTCGCCCGGCTGAAAGATCGGATCGAAGCGCAGATTCCAAGTGATGCCCCGGGCTGGATTCTGGACCGGTATGACGAGTTGATCAACTCCACCGATGCCGCCACCGAAGAGGCAGCACCGGTCGAAACACCCCCGGTGGCCACCGACAATTAGGGCAGGACCGCAACAATTGTGACAGGTTGGAGAACCGACGCGTGACAGAGCGGGTCAGACACCCTACACAACACTCGAACCACCCTCGGATTCGGACCTCACCTGCTGCCACAGGAGCGACTGAATGAGCCACCCGACCGGCGCCGCTGACGCCCGTTTCCCCGCCCATCCCTTTGATCCGTTCGACGATGATAAATTGCACGAGGAATGCGGCGTTTTCGGCGTGATCGGCCTGACTGACGCAGCCAATTTCGTCGCCCTTGGCCTGCATGCGCTGCAACATCGCGGGCAAGAGGCCGGCGGGATCGTCGCCCACCACCCCGATCACGGCTTCAACTCCGCCCGGCGATTTGGCTATGTGCGGGACAATTTCACCTCCCACAAGGTGATGGAAACCCTGCCCGGGCCGCTTGCCATCGGTCATGTGCGCTATTCCACCACCGGGTCCAAGGGCAACACCGCGATCCGTGACGTGCAGCCGTTTTTCGGAGAGTTCGCCATGGGCGGGGCTGCCATTGCCCATAATGGCAATATCGTCAATGCCGAGGAATTGCGCCGCGAGCTGATCGGGCGCGGCTCGATCTTTCAAAGCTCAAGCGACAGTGAATGCATCATCCATCTGATGGCGCGCAGCTATCAAAAAACCATCCCTGAGCGGATGAAAGACGCCCTGCGCCGGGTCGAGGGCGCGTTTTCCATCGTTGCGATGACCCGGACCAAGCTGATCGGTGTGCGCGACGCGCTTGGCGTGCGGCCGCTGGTTCTGGGCCGCTTGGGCGAGGGTTGGGTGCTCAGCTCCGAGACCTGCGCGCTGGATATCATCGGCGCCGAGTATGTGCGTGATGTGGAACCCGGTGAAATGGTGGTGATCAACGGCACTGGCATCGAAAGCTATATGCCGTTCGAGCCGCGCAAACCGCGAAGCTGCATCTTCGAACATGTGTATTTCAGCCGCCCTGACAGCATCCTTGGCGGGCGGTCGGTGTATGAGACCCGCCGTCAGATCGGTGTGGAACTGGCCCGTGAGGCCCCGGTTGACGCCGATCTGGTCTGCCCCGTGCCCGACAGTGGCACACCGGCAGCGATCGGTTTCAGCCAGGAAAGCGGTATCCCCTATGCGATGGGGATCATCCGCAACCAGTATATGGGCCGGACCTTCATCGAGCCGACCGAACAGATCCGCAATATGGGTGTGCGTCTGAAGCTGAACGTGAACCGCGCGCTGATCCGCGACAAACGGGTGATCCTGGTGGATGACAGCGTGGTGCGCGGCACCACCAGCCGGAAGATCAAGGAGATGATCCTGGATGCGGGCGCCGCCGAGGTGCATTTCCGCATTGCCAGCCCGCCCACGGCCTGGCCCTGTTTCTACGGCGTCGACACGCCGGAGCGGGAGAAACTGCTGGCCTCGACCATGTCGGAAGAGGAAATGCGCGCCCATCTGCATGTGGATTCGCTGCGCTTCATCTCGCTGGATGGTCTTTACCGCGCCGTGGGCGAGGCCAAGGGCCGCAACACTCACGCCCCGCAATATTGTGACGCCTGTTTCACGGGCGACTACCCGGTCAGGCCCACGGATATGGCGGCCAAAGGGTTCGAGTTCTGCAAAGAACCGGCAGAATAGAGCGAGCCGGGATATTCCTTCGCTGCGTTAAAGCGGTTTGTGAGCGGCCCATGGGGACGGATCAGGCGCTGCCCTTCGTACAATACATATGTGCTGCAGAGTTTTGGTCCTGAACCTCGTGGGTCTGACCATGAAAACCCATGCTGCCTTCTCAAAGCTCAAGACATACAGGGCGGTCGCGACCGGAGACGAGAAACATGACGCGACCTTCCGCGCCCTCGTCAGGCACGCCGCCGCTCGCATCTGGTTGCGCGTTTATGAGTTGGTGGCCTACGGCACCTTGCCGGTCCCCTGTGTCACCAGCCACAGCAGGCCGATCAGCACCGGCTGGTGAACCAGATAGACCGCCAGAGAATGCCGCCCCGGCCAGGCCAGCACCCGCTGCACCGCCCCGGGCACCGCCGGGCGCGGCAGCCAGCCGGACCGGTCCAGCATCCGCGCCACGCCCAGCCCTGCCAGAAACGGCGCCGCCCAGGGAAAGATCGGCTCATAATCCATCGTCGGGGGCCAGATGGTGCCAAGGCCCGTCCACCAGAACCAGGGCGTATTGAACAGCTCGAACCGCGCATATTGCGGCAGCAGCAGCACCCCCAGGGCACATCCCAGTGTCAGCAACCCCGGCAGGCGCAGAAAGGCCAGACCGATCACACTGCACATTGCGATGGAGTGTAAAATGCCAAAGAAAATAAAGCTTTGCGGCATCGCCACATAAGTCGCAACCGTGATCAGCGCCGCCGCGCCGCCCACCATCGCCAGCCGCCGCCGGAAAGCGGGCCAGAGCAGCCCGCGCCCATGGGCCAGCCACAGGCTCCCCCCCGCCAGAAACAGAAAGCTCCCCGCCACCAGTTTGGCAAATGCCGCCCAGACACCGGTGATGGCCGTGTCAGGCGGCAGATACCCGAACAGCGCCAGATCGAAGGTGAAATGATAGAGGATCATCCCCAGCAGGGCCGCGCTCCGCGCCAGATCCAGCGCCATAATCCGCCCTGTCGGCCCTGCTATCGCCCCGGTCGCATCCCGCGCCTCCACCTGTGTTCCGGGGCCAGCCTAACGCCAAGCCGCGCCCATGCCACCCCCCTGGCGCAGAAATCCGCGCACGGATCAGGTGGGCGTCTTATCCCTGTTACACAGAGCACCCATCCAGACAGTCATGAATATCGCAGCCCGCACCGACCCGCTGATCGCCGAGCGCGCGCCCTGGCTGTTTTCCGGGCGGCCCGGGACCGCCTTTGCCCGCGCAGCGCTCAACCATATTCTGGGCTATCACCGCACGCTCCGGCTTGGCGATGCGCTCACCACATTGCCGATGCCACAGATCATGGACCATCTGGCACAGATGATCGCCCAGAATGTCACCGCCCGTGGCCTCGCCCATATCCCCGTAACCGGCCCGGCGCTGATTGTGGCCAATCACCCCACCGGCATCGCCGATGGCATTATCCTGCATCACCTGATCTGCAAGCGGCGGCCGGATGCCTTCATTATGGCCAATGCCGATATCCTGCGGGTCCTGCCGCAGATGGAAGAGTTGATCCTGCCCGTTGAATGGCGGCCCGAAAGGCGCGGGCATGCGAAAACCCGGGGCACGATGCAGGGCCTTCATCGCGCCCTGGATACAGGCCGGATCGGGGTGATCTTCCCTGCGGGCAGGCTTGCCAAACGCCGGGGCCTGCGGCTGCATGAACGCCCCTGGATGCGTTCGGCGGCGATGATCGCGCGGAAATTCGACCTGAGCGTTATCCCGGTGCATATCCGCGCCCGCAATTCAGCCCTGTTCTATGCCTTTGATGCGCTCCACCCCACCCTGCGCGACATCACGCTGTTCCATGAGACCCTGAACAAGGCCCGCCAGCCCTTTCGTGTCACCATCGGCCGGCCCGTTCCACCCGGTGAACTGGCCTGTGACAGCGCCGAGGCGATCGTTCAGTTGCGCAACTATACTCTGGCGCTGGCAGGCCACATGCCTGCTGTTTCGCTGACCCGGGCCTGCCGTCCCGTCTTTGGCCAGAGTTCGACCTGAGCTTTCCCAATCTGCGCCACATTGCGGGCGCAATGACCCCGTAGCTCAATCCCCATGACATGTGACTTCAGCTATCGCACCCGGCCCGGCGGGCTTGTGCTCAGCGCCACGGCCTTTGCCGGGCTGGCCCTGCTTACCGCTTTTCTGTGGCATCTGATCCCCGGTTTTGTGCTGTTGCTGTTGATCCCGGCCCTGGCAGGCTGCCTGTGGCAGATGATCGTGACCCCGGTCTATGGCCTGCATCTGTCGCGCGATGTCTGGTATGTCTATGACGGCCCCGATGATCACATCCTGCCGATCAAATCCATTGCCCATCTGCGGGTCTGTGACCATGACGGCCCGGCGCGCTGCACCATTGTGATGACCGACGGGTCCCATGTGGGCGTGCCCGAACAGGCCATGCCCGCGCCGCTTGTGCTGATCCGCGAGGCCACGGATCGCGGCATCCCCGTACGGGCGCTTTAAGCGCCCTGCCTTTATAGCGTTTCGACTTTACATTGAAGCAGTAGAACGGCTTTCGCGTTTGAGCCGAAGGCGAAAGGCAGCGAAAGGCATTTCAACAGTAAGTCGAAACGCTTTAAAGCACCCTGCCTGAAACTTGAATCACAAATACCCTGCCACGCTTCGCGTTCCCGGGACATTTGTGATGCGCGATGTCTCAGGTTTAAGGCAGCATGCTTTAGTCGACGACAGCGTTTGGAACTGCGTGGCCCTGATCCGGTCGGGGCAGCGGCGTCACCGGCCTTGGCACCAGCCCTGCAGGCCGGATATGCGGCCGTGTCGGCGGGCGGCAATAGGCCTGCCGCCGCACCCAGCTTTGCATCTCTTCCTGTTTGCGGCGGGAATGGAACGGCCCCCAATCGACCGCCAGCCCGCGCATCCCTTCAGAGATCACCCGATCCCGGGTCACCGTGGCCGCCATAATCGTGATGCCACAGCGCAGGTTGGCAGGCCCGTCCAGAAGCGCCTGCCCCGACCTGACCTCGCAATTGCGCCAGCGCGCAGTGCCCGGCGCAATCTGCACCAGCCCGAACCAGCGTCCGCCCCCGCCGACAGCGCGGGGTCGCCAGGAACTTTCATGCCAGGCCAGTGCCGATACCAGCCCGGCCCAGAACGCGGCCCGTTGCGCCCGGTCGCCGGCCTCATATCCCGGGCACCAGCTTGTGATATCGCCGGGCACCACATCCATCAGCTCGGCCCCCGGCCCGCGCAGGGCTGACATCACTGCCAGGCTCCACCCCGGGCCATCGGGTTGCCCATCCCAGGCCAAGGCCGGAAGCGTCCAATCCTCACGCGCCATGGGCAGGGGGCTGAGACCCGGTGCAAGCGCGCTGATCTCATCAAAAGGCTCGGACGGGGTGGACAGCGTCATGGAACCGATGACCAGATCAGACGCGGCCAGATCCGGGGCAATCACCGGTGCATCCTGAGCAAGGGTGACCCCGGGCAAAACCCCAAGAAAAATCACGTAAAACGTATCGCGCCACCCCATGCGCAGCCTCCCCCCAGATGCTTCGCCGTTCAGGGTGACGCTTTGTTAACCATTCAGCAAGCCCAGATATCGCGGGATTCACGAAACAATCCACCAAGCTGTCCACAGGGGCGGTTTACCGCCTCTGCCCCGAATATGTATCGCGCGCAAACAAGCGCTATCCGGGCGCAGCGACAGTATCCAAAACCCGCTCACATGCCACAAATGCCCCGTCGGAACCGAGCCTGCGCAACGCCCATCAGGCCAAGCCGGACAGGTTCAGCCCTGGCAATAGCTTTGCTGACGGGTCCATGTCTGCATTTCTTCGCGTTTCGAACGCATCACCATCGGCCCCCAATCGGCCGCGATCCCGTCACCACCGGCGGAGATCACCCCATCCCGCGGCACCGTGGTTGACCAGATCCGAAGCGCACATTGCAGGTTCGCCGACCCCTCCTGAAGGGCCGCGCCACTGCGCGCGGAACAACCATATCCCCTTGCTGTTGCAGGCGCGATCTGCACCAGACCGAACCAGCGGCCACCGCCGCCAACCGCCTCGGGGCGCCAGGTGCTTTCGTGATGGGCCAGAGCCGATAACAGCCCGGCCCAGAACGCCGCCCGCTCCTGCACGCTGGCCTCGGGATATGCCGGGCACCAGGTGCGGATATCATTGGGCACAATCCGGGTCAGCACGGCGGCATCCCCCTCCAGCATCTCCATCGACGCCTCGGTCCATAACGCGCCTTCGGGGCGGAAATCCCAGCGCATTGGCGGGCTCATATTGCTTGACGACATATCCGGCGTCGCGGCCACACATCCGGCCAGCCCCGCAAGACTTATGGATAAGACGATCCCACACAGGAAACGATGCATAAACTGACCCCCAAATCAGAAACAATATCGCAGACGGCGCCTCATGCCGGACAGTGCCGCGCAGTGCAAGTGGTCAAAACAGACATGGGCAAATCGCCGCTCAGAAGGCGCTAAAACCCGGCTTTCCGCCGCCAATATTTGACCAGGATCCCGCTTGCCGCCCCTTGCCCCCCCCGCCCCGCTCACCTAAACCCGTTCCGTCCCATGACGGAGGCCCCGATGCTTGATTTGACCTATGATCTGCCCAAACCCAAAACCATCTCCGGTGCCAGGCAGGATTGGGAACTTGTGATCGGGATGGAGGTTCACGCCCAGGTTGCCTCCGACGCCAAGCTGTTTTCCGGCGCCTCCACCTCATTCGGGGCCGAACCCAATTCCAATGTGGCCTTTGTCGATGCGGGCATGCCCGGCATGTTGCCGGTGATCAATGAATTCTGCGTCGAACAGGCGGTGCGCACCGGCCTTGGCCTGAATGCAGAGATCCACCTGCGCTCGGCCTTCGACCGCAAGAATTATTTCTATCCCGACCTGCCCCAGGGCTATCAGATCAGCCAGCTTTATCATCCGATCGTGGGCGAAGGCGATGTGCTGGTCGAGATGGGCGATGGCACCGCGCGTCCTGTGCGGATCGAGCGGATTCATCTGGAACAGGATGCGGGCAAACTGATCCATGACATGGACCCGGCCATGTCCTTTGTCGATCTGAACCGCACCGGTGTGGCACTGATGGAGATCGTCTCCCGCCCTGACATCCGCGGCCCGGAAGAGGCGGCGGCCTATGTCACCAAACTGCGGCAGATCCTGCGTTATCTGGGCACCTGTGACGGCAATATGCAAAACGGCAATCTGCGCGCCGATGTGAATGTCTCTGTCTGCGCCCCCGGCCAGTATGAAAAATATCAGGCGACCCAGGATTTCGATCATCTGGGCACACGCTGCGAAATCAAGAACATGAACTCCCTGCGGTTCATCCAGCAGGCCATCGAGGTGGAGGCCAAACGCCAGATCGCGATACTGGAGGCAGGCGGCAAGATTGATCAGGAAACCCGTCTCTACGACCCGGACAAGGGCGAAACCCGGTCCATGCGCTCCAAGGAAGAGGCGCATGACTATCGCTATTTCCCCTGCCCCGATCTGCTGCCGCTGGAGATTGAACAGGCCTGGGTTGATGAGATCGAAGCCTCCCTGCCAGAGCTTCCCGATGCCAGGAAGGCCCGTTTCATAGATGATTTCGGGCTCAGCGATTATGACGCCTCGGTGCTGACCGCCGACACGGATTCCGCCGCCTATTTTGAGGCAGTGGCCGCCGAAAGCGACGGCAAGCTGGCCGCCAACTGGGTGACCAATGAATTGTTCGGCAGGCTGAAAAAGGAAGATCACGATATCACCGCATCGCCCGTCAGCCCGGCGCAGCTGGCCGGTATCATCACCCTGATCACCGCCGGTGACATCTCGGGCAAGATCGCCAAGGACCTGTTCGAGATTGTCTATACCGAAGGCGGCGACCCGGCGGAAATCGTCGAGGCGCGCGGCATGAAACAGGTCACCGATACCGGCGCGATCGAGGCCGCGGTGGACGAGATCATCGCCACCAATCCGGCACAGGTCGAGAAAGCCAAACAGAACCCGAAACTCGCGGGCTGGTTTGTGGGTCAGGTGATGAAAGCCACCGGCGGCAAGGCCAACCCGAAAGCGGTGAACCAGATCGTGAGCGATAAGCTGGGCCTGTGACCATGCCGCATATCCGCGACGATCTGCTGATACGAAACGAACGGCTGAAACTGCTGGCTAAAGCGTTTCGGGAAACCCTGAGACACCGAATATCACTTTTCGCGTTTGAGCCGCAGGCGAAAGGCAGCGAACAAGTGATCCAGGTATGTCCCGAAACGCTATAGTTTCCTGAATGCCGTTTCGCTTGGTATGATCGGCTTTGCAATCCTGCATCACATATGCATTGCGCGGAGGGCATCGCCCGAACCGAGGGGAGGGCGAGAAGCGCCCGCGCCCCGTGGAGGCGGCTCAGACGCTGCCCGGCGCTGCCGCCGGGCGGAAGGGTGATGTGGGGTGCTTCAGAATTTCAGACCGAAGCTATAGGATATCTGAAAAAGGAGGCCGATCATGTCGATTGAGATCGCCGTGCCATTCATGGCCCTCGCACTGGCAGGCGCCGGTATCATATGGGCGCATGTCAGTGGCAAAGCCCTTGACCGGAAGCTTGAACAAAGCCGCCAGGACCACCCCGCCGAATAACCGGCCCATACCTCCGCACACCCCGATTTCCGCCCCGACCGGCCTTGCCCCGGCGCCGGTTTTGCCTATGCTGCCGCGCGTCACAGGCCTCGCGGGGATCCCATGCAGATATATGAATACAAGGTTGTTCCGGCGCCCGAAAAAGCGGTGAAGGCCAAGGGTGTGAAACCCGGTGCCGCGCGGTTTGCCCATACGCTGGAAACCCTGATGAACGCGCTTGGTGCCGAGGGTTGGGAATATCTGCGCGCCGATACACTCCCCGCGACGGAACGGGCGGGGCTGACCGGCAGTCAGAAGATCTATCGCAACATCCTGATTTTCCGCCGTATTCTGGAAGAAGAGGCCACGGCATCCGCCGAGACCCCGATCCTTATCGCCGCCCCGGTTGCGCCGGACCCCGCGCCAGAGACGCCCCCTGAGGAGCAGCCCGGGGGCGATCCCGCAGAGCCGGAGACCCCGGTGGAAGCCCCGGCAGACCTGCGCGTGACCTAGAGTACCCTGCCTTAAATCTGAGACATCGCGCATCACAAATACCCTGGGAACGCGAAGCGTGGCAGGGTATTTGTGAGTCAAGTTTCAGGCAGGGTGCTTTAACTGCGGATATCCAAGGACAGGGCGTGAATCTCTGCCAGCAGCTCGCGGCCCAGGGCGTCATGTACCGCGCGATGCTTCGCGATCCGGCTCAGCCCCTCAAACCCATCGCTTTGAATCGTCACATGAAAATGGCTTTCGCCACCCTCCTGATACCCGGCATGGCCGCGATGGCTTTCGCTGTCATCCACCACCTCCAGCAGCGCGGGATCAAATGCCTCTCTTAACCGTGACCGGATTTTCTCTGCCCGCGTCATTATTTTCGCCCGCCCCCTCTTCACCTCACCGTCCAACACTCTAAACTGGCTGTTCCGAGTCGAAAAGGCACCCTGATGACCGAAAAAGACCCGTTCAATTTCGACCTCCGCGTCTCGACCGACAAAAAGAAACGCCGGGGCGGGCGGCGCGGCATGTCCGGTGCGTTTGAAACCTCGCAGCGGGTCTGTGAACATCCGGGCTGTAACGAGGCCGGGCAGTATCGCGCCCCGAGATCACCCGATGTGCTGGATGATTACCTGTGGTTCTGCCGCGAACATGTGCGCGAATACAATCTGAAATGGAATTTCTTCGAAGGCACCACCGAGGCCGAGATGGAAGCGCAGCTTGACCGGGACCGGGTCTGGGACCGGCCCACAAAATCCTTCAAGCAATCGGCGGAAGAACGGGCCTGGGCCCGGCTTGGGGTGGATGATGCCCATCAGGTGCTTGGCGGCAATGCGACCCAGAACCGGGGCCGCTCGATCACCGGCACCCGCAAACTGCCGCCCACGGAACGCCGGGCGCTGGATATTCTTGAGGCCAAGGACCACTGGGCCAAGGCCGAAATCCGCAAATCCTACAAGGCGCTGATCAAGATCCTGCACCCTGATATGAATGGCGGCGACCGCACCGATGAAGACCGGCTGCAAGAGGTTGTCTGGGCCTGGGACCAGATCAAGGAAAGCCGCAATTTCAAAGACTGAGCCACATCCCGGCCAAACCCGGCCCCGGCTTCTTCTTGTCCCAAATACGCCCGCCGGAGGCGTCCCACGCCTGCAAGAGGCCCAATGCCCCGCCCTGTTCACAGTGTCACAACCCTGATCCTCGGCGCAGGTGCCGCAGGCCTTATCTGTGCCGCCCATGCGGGGGCCGACACGCTGGTCATCGACCATGCCAAAGCCCCGGGGGAAAAGATCCGCATCTCCGGCGGCGGGCGCTGTAATTTCACCAATCTGAACACCAGTGCCAAAAATTTCCTGTCGGAAAATCCGCATTTCGCCAAATCCGCGCTCAGCCGGTTCACCCCGTGGGATTTCCTTGATCTGGTGGAGCGGCACAACATCCCCTGGTACGAAAAGACCCTGGGGCAGCTTTTCTGCGACCGATCCGCCAAGGACATCATCCAGATGCTGCTGGCCGAAATGCAGCCCGCCGATCTGTGGCTGAACAGTTCGGTCGAGGATGTGACACATACCGGCACAGGGTTCCAGGTGCGGCTCAACCGGGGTGGCACGGCCGTCACGGTCACGGCCCGCAATCTGGTGGTGGCCACAGGCGGCAAGTCGATCCCGAAAATGGGTGCCAGCGCTTTGGGCTATCGTCTTGCAGAACAGTTCGGCCACCGGTTGACCGAAACCCGCCCGGGCCTTGTGCCCCTGACCTTTAATGAAGAGGTCAAAACCGCCCTCGCCCCCCTGTCGGGCATCTCTGTGGACACACGGATCACCTGCAACGGCAGCAGCTTTGACGAGGCGATGCTGTTCACCCATCGCGGATTGTCGGGGCCCGCAATCCTGCAAATTTCGTCATACTGGCGTGAAGGTGACCGGCTTCAGGTCGCGCTGCGGCCGGAGACCGATCTTTTCGCCCATCTCCACACCCGCCGGGATCAGGCCGGAGGCAAGGCGGTGGTCACGGCCCTGGCTGAGCTTCTGCCGCAGAAACTGGCCCGGTATCTGGGGATCGAACTGGGGCTTTCGGGCAATCTGGGCGATCTGTCCGACAGCGCCCTGCGCCGGTTGACCGATCATTTGACCAGGTGGGAGATGACGCCAACCTCCTCCGAAGGCTACCGCACGGCGGAGGTCACGCTTGGCGGTGTGGCCACCGATCAGATCAACTCAAAAACCATGGCCTCCGGTCAGGTGCCGGGCCTCTATCTCATTGGCGAGGTTGTGGATGTGACCGGATGGCTGGGGGGCTATAATTTCCAATGGGCCTGGGCCTCGGGCGTGGCAGCCGGACGCGCGATTGAGGCGCAGCGATAGGGCCTCGGGCTAACATTCCGACGCCAGCCCACACCACCTTCCCGCCCGGCGGCACCGCCGGGCAGCGTCTGAGCCGCCCCCACGGGGCGCGGGCGCTTCTCGCCCTCCCCTCGGTTCGGGCGATGCCCTCTGCGCAATGTATATGCGGTTCAGAATTTCAGTCCGGCGCCATGGCATGCTCTGCCCCCAGCCATGCCGCTTCGCCCGGATCAGGCGCGCCAGAACGCTGCGGTGAACAGAACGAAAACCAGCATCAGTTCCAGCCGTCCGATCAGCATCGCCGCCGATAAAATCCATTTCGCCGTATCATTCAGCCCCGCGAAATTGCCCGCCGGGCCGATCTCGGGGCCCAGCCCCGGGCCGATATTGCCCACAGCGGTTGCCGCGCCCGAAACGGCGGTGACGAAATCCAGCCCGGTCAGACCCAGCAACACCGCCACCACCCCCAGCGTCACGAAGAACAGCACAAAAAAGGCCATCACCGAATTCAGCACATCCTCGGATACCGGGCGGCCCTCAAACCGCGGCTCAAACACTCCATGGGGGGCATAAAGCCGTTTCACCTGGGTCGAGATCGAAGCCATCAGCATCTGGTAGCGGAACACCTTGATCGAGCAGGAAGTCGAGCCGGCGCAGCCCCCGATCAGGCCGATGAAAAAGAACAGGACCACCGGAAAACTGCCCCATAGCTGATAATCCACACTGGCATACCCGGTGCCGCTGATGATCGAGGTGACATTGAAAATCCCCTCGCGAAACCCGTGTTCCAGATGATCGCCATTGACCACCATACGGTAAACGGTTGTCACCAGGGTCAGGGTCAGGATTGTGACCAGATAGGCGCGTATCTGGCTGTCACGAAAGATCGGGCGCGCGGTGCCTGCGACCAGCTGGATATACCGCACAAACGGCAGGCTTGCCAAAATCATGAAGACAGCGGCGGCATATTCCATTGGCCCCTGAAACGCCCCGAATGAGGCATCATGGGTGGAAAACCCCCCGGTCGAGAGCGACGTCATCGCATGCACGACCGCATCGAAGACCGGCATGCCCAAAGCGGCATATGTCAGCGCGCACATCACTGTCAGGATCAGATAAATCACTGAAATCCGGTTTGCGATCTCGGTGGCGCGGGGCAGAATTTTACCCATTGTATCAAAGGCTTCCGAGCGGAATACCTGCATACCGCCGACCCGCAGTTCAGGCAGAAACACCATGGCCACGACAATGATCCCGATACCGCCGAACCATTGCAGCAACCCGCGCCATAACAACAGCCCCGCTGGCAGATCATCCAGCCCGCTGAACACGGTCGACCCGGTGGTTGTCAGCCCGGACATCGCCTCGAAAAACGCATCGGTCCAACTTGCGCCGGTCGCCCCCAGCATGAAGGGCAATGCCCCGAAGACCGGCAGCACCAGCCACACACCCGTGGTCAGCATGAAGGTCTGTTGCAGGCCCAGCCCCCGGGTCACAGCATTTGCGCAGGCAAGCGTGAGGAAGCCACCAATGCCCATCGTGACCAGCGCGCTTTCCGCAAATCGCTGCCAGTGGCCGTTCTGCAGATAGAGATCGACAGCCATAGGCAGCAGCATCGTCGCGCCCAGCACCGACACCAGAAGTCCCAGAACATAGCCCACGGGGCGCAGATCAAACATGGGGTGGAGCGTTGGCGCGCCAGGCTCTGCGTGTCAAGCGCACGGGTCCGATTCCTTCGCAACCGCAGCATGAAAAACCCGGGCAGGACGCGCCCATATCTATTGAGTCAACCGGTCAGTCAGGCTAGCGTGTTCACAAGTTACCAGCTTCTGATTACTTTTCAGGCGGAACATAGCCGCAACACTTCATAGCCACCCGGGGCCTTCACGGTCGCGCATTCGCCAATGGGAGTTAAATATGAGCGACAGGCAGGACGGTAAAACGTCCCTATCAGATTCCGATATTTCCACCTCAGTTGATCGTCGCGGCATATTGCGCGGCGCGGGAACCACAGCACTTGGTGTCACCATCGCCGGTGTTGCAACCGGTCGTGCCCAGGCCGGAACCGACAGTGACAACGGCCCGATCACCGATGCGGGTGGCGCCGGTCGCGGCTATTGCCGGGCCTATAGCTCTGGTGCGACGGATCAGGACAACGGCAGCTGGAGAGACCCGGGCGGCAATGGCCGCGGGGATGGCAACCAGCAACGCGGCGGGTATACGGACAGCGATAACGGGTCCTGGACGGATCCGGGCGGCGCCGGTCGTGGAGCCCCCCGCAATGTGGCCAGCGGATTGACTGATATTGATCAGGGCGCTTGTTCAGACCCCGGCGGCAATGGCCGCGGCTGACTGACATTATCGGGGTGTTGGCATAACAGCCAGCACTCCATTTGCATTTTCATGCCCTGATTCTGACCGGCGAGGCTGGGAGATTCAGTACATTTGAATGACGAAAGGTGATTTTTATGTGTGATGACCAGAAACCGAAACGCTCTGATAAGAACAGCCTCAGCGATGGGGACATTGAAACCACACGCGGGTTGAACCGGCGTCGATTGCTGCGCGGCATGGGCCTCGGCACCATTGGTCTTGGGCTCAGCGGCTGCGTGGTGCCCGCCACCACTGGCACCGGAATGACCGATTCCGATAACGGGCCGATCACCGATGCGGGCGGAAACGGGCGTGGCGGGCGCAGGTCTGTGCGCACCGGTCTTACCGATGCGGATAACGGACCGATCACCGATGCCGGGGGCTATGGCCGCGGTGGCGGTGGTGGTTTCACACCTGTCAGTTCCGGGATTACCGATTCCGATAATGGCCCGATCACAGACCCGGCGGGGAATGGCCGGGGCGGACGGCGCGGATATTATACAGGGATCACAGATTCCGATAACGGCCCGATCACAGACCCTTCCGGTCAGGGGCGCGGGCGGTAACGGTTTTCGTTTCACTCGCCAGGGCGCACGACATAAAGCGGTTTGCGGTTTATATGAGGCAGCCCCATCGAAAACCGCGTTCGAGCCGAAGGCGAGAGGCAGCGGTTTTCGATAAAGATCAAACGCAAACCGCTATAGACCGCAACCTGCCCCTGGTCAGCCGACATGGAACAGGGTTGCGAACAGTTTCGGGTCCAGACTGTCGGCGGCAAAGGTTTTCCCTTCGGTCAACACGCTGACCGCGTCATGGCTGTGCAGACTTTCCTGATGGCTGGCGACAACGCGGAAATCATTGATCCGCCCATCGGCCTGCAACTGCTCTGCAAACAGGCGGGCAGCATCCTCGACAAAGATCGGATTGACCGCGTTCAACTCTGCAAAGGCCTGTTCATCCTCGCGTTTGACCATCACCTGGGTCTCGGTCGGCACAGCGGCGCGGGCCATGTCGATCAGATCCTCGAACCACAGGCAATCGGCGGCGCAATTGACCTCCACCGACAGCCGCGCGACGGAACGCTGCGAATGCGGCGTCGCCAACTGCCCCCTTGTATTGCGGGCATGTTCAGACAGTTCCAGAGAACACGGGCAGGTGGAGGAATAGACATAATCCAGATGCACGATCTTTTTGCGCACGCCGCCCTGTTCCACCAGTTCCAGCGCGATATCGTAATACTGGTATCCGCTGAGACCCGAGCGCAGGCTGGTCACCTTCATCGGGAAGCTCAACCGCATCTGAATGCGGGCATCGAAACTTTCCAGATCGGTCTTGTAATCATCCAGCGCCGCCTCGATCACCTCGAAGCTGAAGGTCCGGTCCGCATGGGCATAGAAGGACCGCATGATCCGGGACATGTTGATGCCCTTTTTCTCGGCCTCAAGGCTGACCGTGCCGGTGACCGAGGTTTCCAGGGTCAGATCGCCATTGTCCCGGGTGTGATAGCGGATCGGCAGGCGGAAATTCGAAATGCCCACATGCTGAATCTGCCGGTTCGCCCCCTTGATCAGCGAGGCCGGACCATTCTGCAAATCGGGCAGCGACGCTTTATAGGCCGCATCCACGGTGAAATCATCGGGATAGTCGCGCGCCAGTTCTTTCGGGGCCTGCTCTGCCAGCAGCCGGGAGGCCGCCGGGTGCAGCGCGCTGATCTCACTTGCCGTGGCGGTTTCTGCCCAGGCTTTCAGCATTTTCAGCGCTTCTGCCGCGTCATCACGGCTTGGCGCTTCTGACGTCTGTGACACATGGACGTTCATAATAGACCCTCTCTGCGCAGCGTCGAACCCCAATATGGGACAAAATCGGCGTCATTCAAATGCCTGACCTGCCCAAAAGATACGCGCACACCGTCACATCAGATCACAATTGCGGCACGAAACTGCCTGAGATGAAGGGGTTAGGGCCTGACCCTAGCTGCGATAGCGGGCCACGAATGCCCCCGGCATTTTTGCCCGCACGGTGACCTGCTCTGCCAGAAGCGCGGCATATTCCTCGTCAGCGGCCGCATCTTCGGGCCGCAACTGGATGATCAGAAACGGTTTCATACCCGGGCAAGGGCCTGTTGCAGATCCGCCAGCAGATCGCCTGCATCTTCCAGCCCCACACTCAGCCGCAGCATGCCTTCGCTGATCCCAAGGGCGTCGCGCTGCGCTTCTGTCAGGCGCTGATGGGTGGTGGTTGCCGGATGGGTGACAAGGGATTTCGCATCACCCAGATTGTTCGAGATCGTGATGATCTCCAGCGCGTTCAGCAGACGGAAGGCCGCGGCGCGCCCGCCTGCCACCTCCAGCGCGATCATGGTGCCGCCCTTTTCCATCTGGCGGAGCGCCAGATCATGCTGCGGGTGGCTGGCCAGCCCCGGATAGATCACCCGGCGCAGGCCGCTGGCACCTTCCAGCCCCCGGGCCAGAACCAAGGCCGTCTCGGCCTGGGCCCGGCAGCGCAGATCGACGGTTTCCAGGGCTTTCAGCATCACCCAGGCGTTGAAGGGCGACATCGAGCCACCGGTATGTTTCAGATAGGGTTCTGCCGTGTTGCGGATGAAATCCTGCGTGCCGCAGATCACACCGCCCAGCACCCGGCCCTGCCCGTCGATATGTTTGGTGGCGGAATAGACCACCACATCGGCGCCAAGCGCGATACTGTCCTGAAACACCGGGGTGGCAAAGACATTGTCCACGATCACCAGTGCGCCCACCCCATGGGCCAGATCGGCCACGGCGGCGATGTCGATCACCTCCAGCACCGGGTTCGAGATCGACTCGAAAAACACGGCTTTGGTATCGGGCCGCAACGCGGCTTTCCACTGATCCAGATCGGTGCCGTCGACAAAGCTCACCTCCACGCCATAGCGCGGCAGGACATCCTCCAGAATATAGAGGCAGGAGCCGAACAGAGCCTTCGCGCTGACCACATGATCACCTGCCTGCAACAGGGAGGTCAGCGCGCCATTGACCGCCGCCATCCCGCTGGCGGTGGCAAACGCATCCTCGGTGCCTTCCAGCGCGGCGATCCGATCCTCGAACATCCGCACGGTGGGGTTGCCATAACGGGCGTAGATGAACTCATCGGGCCCGGCCTCGATAAACCGTGCTTCGGCGGCCTCGGCGGTGTCATAGACAAAGCCCTGGGTCAGAAACAGCGCCTCGCTGACTTCGCCATACTGGCTGCGCCTTGTGCCGGAATGCACGGCGCGGGTGCGCTTGTGCCAGGGTTTGGGTGGGGTCTGCGTCATCGTATTATCTCCATACGCGGCCGGGCATAAAAATACCCCGGACCAAAGGAATGGCCGGGGCGCGCATAAGGGTCAGCACCTTCGACCTCTTTAGCGGAATATTTTCCGTGGCCCGCAATCCGGTAACAAATCGCCACATCCGCGTGGTTAGGCCTGCGCCACGCGCAGGTCAAGCGGCAATCGGGTCACTGTCACTGACCTGTTACAGGGCCGTTACCGGGATTTTGCGCAGGCGTCACCCAAATGTTGTGGAACGGACTTATCCACACCCCAGACCAAGTGGGGATGGCATGATGCCCGTTTTGCCCGTGACGGCCAGATGCAGCCAGATCGACGCGCCTGATGCGCTGGTTGCGGCGCTGACGGCCCTGCCCTTTGGCAGCAGCGCAAGTTTCATGATCCATGGCTACCGTTTTTGCCCGCATTCGCCGGAAAACAGCCCACATCGCCATATCCTGTCGCCCCGGCCCGACAGCAGCTGCTGGAAGGCGATCAGCTGGCCCCGGCACCTGCATCTGGACCGTCCCGGTGCCGGGCTTGGCATCGGTTTTGGCTGGCCCGCCATGGGTCGTCTGGCCAGGGTTGCGAACCGGGCCTTTGCCGCGGGTGCGGCACTGGCCGGGGCCATTCGCCTGACCCGTGACACCCGGCCTGATCTGCAGATCAACATTCTGGCCCATTCGCTTGGCGCAAGGGTGGCGCTGGCCGCCCTGCCCCGTCTTGACCCCGATGATGTGGCCCGGATGATCCTGCTATCGGGCGCTGAATATCGCAGCCTTGCGGCCCGCGCCATGGCCGGGCGGCGGCTGCAGGTGCTGAATGTCACCAGTGGCGAAAACGCCCTGTTCGACGGGCTGTTCCGTACGCTGGTTCCGGCCCCGCAGCTGTTTGACCGCCCATTGGCCGCCGGTCTGGGCCAGGCATCGCCGCGCTGGATTGATCTGGCGATTGATGCAGGCCCTGATCGCGCGGCGCTGACCCGGCTTGGCTTTGCCACCCGCCAACCCGTCACCCGGGTCTGCCACTGGTCCGGGTATCTCAGACCCGGGATGTTTGCACTTTATCGCGGGTTTTTCGATCCCGGCCAGACGGCCTTGTTCGACCGGCTTCGCATGGCCCTGCCTGCCGGACCGTCACAAAAGCGGAGATCAAGCCTCAGCCGGTTCGCCGATATCCGAACCCGGTTTTCCGGCACCGCGCAGCCCTGATCCTTATCTCTTGTTCCGCACAACCATCTGGCTGACAGTGCCCGCAGACCGCAACGGGAGCGCCGCCATGATTGATCTTTATTACTGGCCCACGCCGAATGGCTGGAAAATCACCATCGCGCTGGAAGAAATGGGCCTGCCCTATAAGCTTCACCTGATTGATATCGGCGCGGGCGATCAGTTTGATCCGGGGTTTCTGAAAATATCGCCCAACAACCGGATGCCCGCGATCACCGATCCAGACGGACCGGACGGGCCGCCGGTTTCGATCTTCGAATCCGGCGCGATCCTGCAATATCTGGCGCGGAAAACCGGGCAGTTCGGCGGCCCCACGGAACGCGACCGGATCGCGGTTGACCAATGGCTGATGTGGCAGATGGGCGGTCTGGGCCCGATGGCGGGTCAGGCGCATCATTTCCTGAAATACGCCCCAAATATGGACCCGCCAAATGACCTGCCCTATGCCAAGGATCGCTATCGGGCCGAGGCCGGGCGGCTCTATGGCGTGCTGGACAGGCAGTTGGCCGGGAATGAATATGTCGCGGGCGATTTCTATTCCATAGCCGATATGGCGATCTGGCCCTGGGCCAGCCTGTGGGAAGGTCAGCAGCAGACACTGGAGGATAAACCGCATCTGGCGCGCTGGCTGAAGACGGTCGGCAACCGCCCTGCTGTGCAGAAAGGCCGCGCGGTCGCCGCAGACCGGCGACAGGAAACCCATGGCAAGGCTGCGCAGGACCGGCTTTTCAAACGCAACTGACGGGGAAAATGCGACGCCACGTCCCCTCTTGGCGCGGACAATCCCTTGGATTAGAGGGGATATGATCTGCGACCACTGGCCCAAACATGGCAAAAGCCCTGCTATGTCTGGTTTTATCTGCAAGAATGCCTATCGTAGAGGGTAGCAAAAAGATGGAGCGACGATGACCTCCAACACCATACGCGGCGTGGCGTTTGCAGCGCTCTTTGTGATCATTCTGATGGCCGTTTTCGGCGGCTTCGGAGCCCTTTGAGATGGCCAAGCGCTATGGGGGAGAATTCAGCCCCGCAGATACCGGCAATGATGCCACCGCGCGGGACCGTGTGACCGCCCCGGTCCCGCCCCCGCTTGAGGCCAGTTTCAAAGGCCGCAGCCCGGCCCGCCACGGGGCCAAGATAAACCTGTTGTTCATCGCCCCTCTGGGCGTGTTCCTGACGGCGTTTTTTCAACCGACCGTGGCAATGGCCACGGATCTGGCGGGTGGGGCGGTGCTGCTTCTGGCGGCCTGGCTGCTGCGCGACGGGATACGCGCCGAAGATGCCTATAATGAACGCAAGGTGGCCCGGCGCCCGGCGATCCCGCGCAAGATTTTCGCAAGCGCCCTGACCGCCGCGGGGGTAGGATTGCTGGTTTTTGGCGGGCAGTGGAACCTTGTCACAGCCGTGATCGCCGGGGCCGTTGCCGGCGCATTGCATCTGTTCATTTTCGAACCCGACCCGATGAAAGACAAAGGGCTGGACGGGGTCGATAATTTCCAGACCAACCGGGTCGCCCGCAAGGTGGAAGAGGCCGAAACCCTGCTTGAAGCGATGAAAGACGCGATCCTGCGCGCCCGCGACCGGCAGCTTGAAACCCGGGTTGACGGGTTTCAGGCCACGGTCCGGCAGATGTTCCGCACCGTGGAGGAAGACCCGCGCGACCTGACCGACGCCCGCAGATATCTGGGCGTCTATCTGCAGGGCGCACGCGACGCGACGGTGAAATTCGCCGATCTTTATGGCCGCAACCGTGACCCGGACGTGCGCGCCGATTACGTTCAGCTTCTGGACGATCTTGAAACCAATTTTTCCGCCCGCACCCAGAAAATGCTGATTGATGATCGCGGTGATCTGGATGTGGAAATCGAGGTCCTCAGGGACCGTTTGAACCGCGACAATCTGCACATTACAAGCAAGGACATACACCATGACTGAGACCGTCCGGCAGCAAGCCGAAACCGCCGCAAAAATGGTTGATGAACTGAATGCCATCGTGCTGCCAGACCCCTCGACGGAACTGGTGCCGCTGGCCGATGCCGAGCCCCCACGGCGGAAGAGATTCGCTCTCGGATGGCCGAGATCGACATGACCGACACAAACTCTATCGTGAGTTTCGGGTCGAACGCGCAAGCCGAATTGCAGACGATTTCGCAAGCCATGCTGCAAGGCGTGAAGAACAAGGATGTCGGCCCGGCAGGCAACAGCCTGCGCGATATCGTTGGCACGATCCGCGGATTTTCGGTGGATGAGCTGGACCCGAACCGCAAGCAAAGCTGGTGGGAACGTCTGTTTGGCAAGGCCAGGCCGATCCACAATTTCATGGCCAAATATGAAGATGTGCAGGGCCAGATCGACAAGATCACCGATGAGCTTCTGGCCCATGAGCACACCCTGATGAAAGACATCAAATCGCTCGACCATCTCTATGACAAGACCCTGGCCTTCTATGAGGAACTGGCGCTTTACATCACCGCGGGTGAGGAAAAGCTGACGCTTCTGGACGAACAGGACATACCCGCCAAAGCGGCCGAAGTTGACGCCGCACCGGAAGAGGATCAGGTGATGAAAGCCCAGGAACTCAGGGATCTGCGCGCCGCCCGCGACGATCTGGAGCGCCGGGTCCATGACCTGAAACTGACCCGTCAGGTGACCATGCAATCGCTGCCCTCGATCCGGCTGGTGCAGGAAAATGACAAATCCCTGGTGACCAAGATCAACTCGACCCTGGTGAACACCGTACCGCTGTGGGAAACGCAACTGGCCCAGGCCGTGACGATCCAGCGCTCGACCGAGGCTGCGGCCGCCGTGCGGGAAGCCAATGATCTGACCAATGAGCTGTTGACCTCAAACGCCGCCAATCTGCGGACCAGCAACCGCATGGTGCGCGAGGAAATGGAGCGTGGCGTGTTCGATATCGAAGCCGTGAAACAGGCCAATGCGGATCTGATCGCGACGATCGAGGAAAGTCTGGCCATCGCCGATGAGGGCAAGGCCCGCCGCGCCGCCGCCGAAGAAGAGATGCAGAAGATGGAAACCGAATTGCGCGACACCCTGTCAGCGGCCAGCGCCCGGGGTGATGGCACCGGCAGCAATGTCGGTGAATCCGTTCCGTCAGAGTGACAGAGCATTTTGTGTTTTGTCTGAAACAGGGCATATCGAAAGACAGCGTCTTTCAAGTCGCGGGACGTGCAGAATGCTATACATGTCGGATGGCGGGAATAGGAACCGGGACATGAGGCAAAGCAAGGGTCGGATCTGGGCCGGGCTGCTGGCGGTTGCGTTTATCGTGACCGGCTGCGATCTGTTTGCCCCGGGCGCGCCCGCGACCCGCCCTGCCCCGCGCAGCGCGCCACAGGCAGATGCGGTGCCCGAACCCTCCGCCGAAAGCCAGTCATATGCGCGCTATTATGCCACTGTGCAGCAGCGCCTGATTGCAAACGGGTTGCTGCGCACCGATGGCGGCGGACCGGATACACCGATCACAAACCGCAATCTGGTGGCCAATTTCGAACGGATCGCCCTGTTTGACGAATACGCGCTGACCAATGGCCGGTTTGTCCAGCAACAGACCCCCTCGCGCCTGCGCCGCTGGCGGGGGCCGGTCCGGCTGCAGGCCCATTTCGGCGCCTCCGTCCCGGCGGAGGAACGGGATCGCGACCGGTCGATCCTGGGCACCTATGCCACAAGGCTGGCCCGGGTCACCGGTCACCCGATCCGGCAGGTGACCGGTGGCGGGAATTTCCATGTTCTTTATCTGAACCGCGACGAACAACGGGACGCAGGGCCGCTGTTGCGCCGGCTTCTGCCCAGCATCGGGGAGGAAACGGTTCAGGAAATCACCAGCCTGCCGCGTTTCACCTTCTGCTCGGTCTATGCGTTTTCGGCCACCGGCGCGACGCCGAACTATGTGACCGCGATTGCCATCATCCGCACCGAACATCCCGATCTCCTGCGCCGGTCCTGCGTGCATGAAGAGGTCGCCCAGGGCCTTGGCCTGCCCAATGACAGCCCGGTGGCGCGCCCCTCGATCTTCAATGATGATGAGGAATTTGCGCTGCTGACCCGCCATGACGAGCTTTTGCTGGAAATCCTCTATGACCCGCGCCTGCGCCCGGGCATGGAACCGGCCGAGGCCCGGCCCGTCGTGCAGGTCATCGCCAGCGAGTTGCTTGGCGGATCAAGTTGAACCGCCAAGATTTGATTTCAAAGGAGACTTCATATGCCGATTTTCGATTTCCTGTCCGGTCAGTTCATCGACGTCATCGAATGGACCGATGATACCCGCGACACCATGGTCTGGCGGTTTGAACGCCATGGCCATGAAATCAAATACGGCGCCAAACTGACCGTGCGCGAGGGCCAGACCGCCGTTTTCATTCATGAAGGCCAGCTGGCCGATGTGTTCACCCCCGGCCTCTATATGCTGGAAACCAACAACATGCCGATCATGACCACGTTGCAAAACTGGTCACATGGTTTCAAATCCCCGTTCAAATCCGAGATCTATTTCGTCAGCACCAACCGGTTCACCGATCTGAAATGGGGCACGAAAAACCCGATCATGCTGCGCGATCCCGAATTCGGCCCCACCCGCATCCGCGCCTTCGGCACCTATACGGTCAAGGTCAAGGATGCCGCCCGCTTCATGACCGAGATTGTCGGCACCGACGGCGAATTCACCAAGGATGAGGTGAGTTTCCAGATCCGCAACATCATCGTGCAGCAGTTTTCCAGCGTGGTTGCAGGCTCCGGCATTCCGGTGCTGGACATGGCCGCCAATACCGGCGAGATGGGCGGGCTTCTGGCCTCGAAAATCTCGGAAACCATCGACCAGTACGGGCTGGTCCTGCCGGAGCTTTATATCGAAAACATCTCGCTGCCGCCCGCGGTGGAAGAGGCGCTGGACAAACGCACCTCCATGGGCGTGGTGGGCGACCTGAACAAATACCAGCAGTTCCAGACCGCCGAGGCGATGCGCGCCGCCGCTGAAAACCCCGGTGGCGGGGGCGGGATGGGCGCGGGCCTTGGCATGGGCATGGGCATGGCGATGGCCAATCAGATGGCCCAGGCCGGACCCTGGGGCGGCGGCGCCCCGCCACAGCAGGCACAACCCGCAGCGGCCCCCGCAGCCCCGCCTCCCCCGCCGGTGGAACATGTCTGGCACATCGCCGAGAACGGTCAGACCACGGGCCCGTTCTCCAGGGCCGATCTGGGCCGGATGGCCAGCGATGGCAGCCTGACCCGCGAAACCCATGTCTGGACCCAGGGCCAGGACGGATGGAAAACCGCCGAGGATGTGCAGGAACTGGCACAGCTCTTCACGGTGATGCCCCCGCCGCCACCGCCTCCTGCCGGGTAAGGCGCGGGTCTTCTATGCTTCATAAATATCCCCGCCGGAGGCCCTTTTCTCATGGCAGATGCCATCCCTGACACCCCGATCGAGGAACACCGCTTTCCCTGTGACAATTGCGGTGCCGATTTCCGCTTTGACCCGGATCAGGGCAAACTGGTATGCGATCATTGCGGCAATGAACGTGTGATCGAGGGGGATGGCCCCTGGGCCGGCAGCGCAATCCGCGAGCTGGATTTTCAGACCGCCCTGCGCGACCTGCTGCCCGCCCAGGAGATGGAGGAGAAACGGGTCACTTCCTGCCCCAATTGCGGCGCGCAGGTGGAATTCTTGCCCGAGATCCACGCAAAGGAATGCCCGTTCTGCGCCACCCCCGTGGTCACCGATACCGGGCAGCAGAGACAGATCAAACCCAAGGCGGTTCTGCCCTTCAAACTGGATGAACACGCCGCCCGCGATGCGATGACCCGCTGGCTGGGCAAGCTCTGGTTCGCACCGAACGGATTGCAGGAATATGCCCGCAAGGGCCGCAGGCTTGACGGGATGTACACCCCCTACTGGACCTTCGATGCGGACACGCATAGCCGCTATCGCGGGCAGCGCGGCACGGTCTATTTCGAGACCCGCAGCGATGGCAAGGGCGGCACAAGGCAGGTGCAGAAAATCCGCTGGCGCCGGGTATCCGGCCGGGTGGCGCGGTTCTTTGACGATGTGCTGGTTCTGGCCTCAACCTCCTTGCCGAAACGCTATACGGACCGACTGGCGCCCTGGGACCTGACGGCGCTTGCCCCCTACACGCCTGAATTTCTGGCCGGGTTCCGGGCCGAAGGCTATACGGTCGATCTGGAAGGCGGGATGGATGAGGCCCGCCGGATCATGGATGCGCAGATCACCCGGGACATCCGGGCCGATATCGGCGGGGATATGCAAAGGATTGACCAGGTCGAGACGGATATCGCCGATGTGACCTTCAAACATGTGCTGCTGCCGGTCTGGCTGGCAGCATATAAATATCGCGGCAAAAGCTATCGCTTTGTGGTCAACGGTCAATCCGGCAAGGTGCAGGGTGAACGCCCCTATTCGGCGTGGAAAATTGCCTTTGCGGTTCTGGGCGCCGTGATCGTGATCGCCCTTGGCGTCTATCTCTACAGCGTCTATGGCGAAGGTGGCAGCGGGCAATTGCTGCCCCGGGGCGGCTTTGGCCCGGGCACGAAATAACACACCCATAGGAAAGGGACGCCAATGATCCTGTGCTGCGGCGAGGCGCTGATCGACATGTTGCCACGCAAGACCGAGGATGGCGCGGCGGGTTTTGCACCCTATCCCGGCGGCGCGGTCTTCAATACCGCCCTGGCCCTGGCCCGGCTTGGGGCGGAAACCGGGCTGTTCACCGGCCTCTCCCGTGATCTGTTCGGCCAGCGGCTGGAGAATGTTCTGCGGCTGAATGCTGTGAACAGCGACCGGATTGCCCGGTCCGACCGGCCCACGACACTGGCCTTCGTCACCCTGACAGACGGTCAGGCCGAATATGCGTTTTATGATGAAAACACCGCCGGACGTCTGCTGGCCCAGGCCGATCTGCCGCAGGATCTGACCGGGGTCGAGGCGCTGTTTTTCGGCGGGATCAGCCTGGCGGTGGAACCCTGCGCCGATGCCTATGAAGCGCTGTGCCTGCGCGCGCCGGAGGCACAGCTGATCATGATCGACCCCAATATCCGCCCCGATTTCATCGCCGATGCAGAGAGGTATCGCGCCCGGCTGGCGCGGATGCTGGCGGTTGCCGATGTGGTGAAGCTTTCCGATGAGGATCTGATCTGGCTGGAAGGTGACGGCGATCTTGCTTCCCTCGCCCGGGGATTGCTGGACAAGGGCCCGAAACTGGTTTTGATCACCGAAGGCAGGGACGGTGTGACCGCCTATTCCGCCAGCGGCGCGGTGCAGGTGCCCGCGCAGGCGGTCGAGGTCGTCGATACGGTCGGCGCGGGCGATACATTCAATGCGGGGTTTCTGGCCGGGCTGTCCGAGGCCGGGATGCTGACCAAAGCCGCCATCGCCAAGGGGCTGGACAAGGCGGTTCTGACAACAGCGCTGAGCCTTGGCGTGGCGGCAGCGGCCGTGACCGTATCGCGCGCCGGGGCCAACCCGCCGCAGCGCGAGGATGTTGCCATATGAGGGCACTGATCCAGCGGGTCAGCGCGGCCCGTGTCTCGGTGGAACATGCGGTGATCGGAGAGATCGGGCCGGGCCTTCTGGTTCTGATCTGCGCCATGCAGGGCGACACAGAGGCCGAGGCAGACAGCATGGCCGCCAAAATCTCCAAACTGCGCATTTTCAGCGATCAGGCAGGCAAGATGAACCGCAGCCTGACAGATACCGGCGGCGGCGCCCTGGTTGTCAGCCAGTTTACCCTGGCCGCCGACACGTCCCGCGGCAACCGGCCCGGGTTTTCAGCCGCTGCCCCGCCTGCAGACGGCGACCGCCTGTACCAGCATTTTGCACGCGCCCTCGCCGATCTTGGCATCCCCGTCGAGACCGGCGCCTTCGGGGCTGATATGGCGGTCACGCTGACCAATGATGGGCCCGTCACAATCTGGCTCGACACCAATCAAACCGCTTAATTATTGGGCAGATGTCAGAAAGCCTTATGTAAAATAGGGGCTTCCGCCCATAAATCCGGCAAATGCTTGCAGTCCGAGACCCAGCCGATAGGGTGGATATCATGAAGGACAAGCCTGATTTCTTCGACGAGATGACCGGCGGAGCCGACGCCGCGCGCCCTGCATACCAACCCTATGAGACATGGTTCCAAAGCGAGGATCTGCGCGATCTGCGCAAGAAATCCACCGAGGCCGAGCGGTTTTTCCGCCGCACTGGCATCACCTTCAACGTCTATGGCCAGGACGAGGCGGATGAACGCCTGATCCCGTTCGATATTGTCCCCCGGATCATATCGGGCCGCGAATGGGCCCGTCTGACCAAAGGCATCGAGCAGCGGGTGCGCGCGATCAACGCCTTTCTCCATGACATCTATCACCGGCAGGAGATTTTGCGCGCCGGGCGGGTGCCGCCCGAGCTGATTGCCCGCAACGATGCGTTCCTGCCGCAGATGCTGGGCGTGACCCCGCCGGGCAATATCTACACCCATATCGTCGGTGTCGATCTGGTGCGTACCGGCGAAGATGATTTCTTCGTGCTGGAAGACAATGCGCGCACGCCTTCGGGTGTCTCCTACATGCTGGAGAACCGCGAGACGATGATGCAGATGTTCCCGGAACTGTTCAGCCGGATCAAGGTGCGCGAGGTGCAGGATTACCCCGTGCAACTGCGCCGGTCCCTGACCGCCTGCGCCCCGCCTGCGGCAAAGGGCGGCTGCTGTGCGGCGGTGCTGACGCCCGGCATCCATAATTCGGCCTATTTCGAACATGCCTTTCTGGCCGATCATATGGGCGTTGAACTGGTCGAGGGCAGCGACCTGCGGGTGATCGACGGGCGCATCGCCATGCGAACGACGCGCGGCTATCAGGCAATTGATGTGCTCTATCGCCGGGTTGATGATGATTTTATGGATCCGCTGAACTTCAACCCGGACTCGATGCTGGGGGTGCCGGGTATCATGGATGTCTATCGCGCGGGCGGGATCACCATTGCCAATGCGCCGGGCACCGGCATTGCGGATGACAAGGCAATATACAGCTACATGCCTGATATCGTGGAGTTTTACACAGGCGAAAAGGCCATTCTGAAAAACGTGCCCACCTGGCGCTGTTCCGAGGCGGAGGCGCTGTCCTATGTGCTGGACAATCTGCAGGATCTGGTGGTGAAAGAGGTCCATGGCTCGGGCGGCTATGGCATGCTGGTGGGGCCTGCCGCCTCGAAAAAGGAACTGGCCGCGTTCCGCGCCAAGCTGAAGGCGAAGCCGGGCAATTACATCGCCCAGCCCACGCTGGCGCTGTCAACGGTTCCGATCCTCACACAAAAGGGACTTGCCCCGCGCCATGTGGATTTGCGACCCTTTGTGCTGGTCTCTCCCGACCGGATTGACATCACGCCGGGCGGGTTGACCCGCGTCGCCCTGAAACAGGGGTCTCTGGTGGTCAATTCAAGCCAGGGCGGCGGTACCAAAGACACCTGGGTTCTGGAGGAATAGGAGCGATGCTGGGCAAAACCGCAGGCGGCCTGTTCTGGATGTTCCGCTATCTGGAGCGATCGGAAAACACCGCCCGCCTGATCCAGGCCGGGTTCCGCATTGCCCTGACCCGCCCGGACGGGGCCGATGATGAATGGGCCAGCGTGTTGAAAACCGCCGGGGTCGCCGATCTCTACCATGCCGGACATGACGGGATGGATGCCGCCCGGGTGATCAATTTCCTGCTGCGCGATACGGCCAACCCGTCATCGGTGATGTCGGCCATAGCCGCCGCCCGGCAGAATGCGCGGCTGGTGCGCACCGCCATCACCCGCGAGGTGTGGGAAGCGGTGAATGACACCTATATGATCCTGAAACAGACGCTGGCGCGGCCGGTAGCGCCGCGCAACCTGCCCGAGGTTCTGGGCATGATCCGCCAGCAATCGGCGCTGGTGCGCGGTGCAACCCATGGCACGATGCTGCGCAATGACATGTTTGATTTCTGCCGCATCGGCACATTTCTGGAACGCGCCGACAACACCGCGCGCATTCTGGATGTGAAATATTACGTGCTGCTGCCGTCGATCAGTCAGATCGGCTCAAACCTGGACAATGTGCAATGGGAGACCATTTTGCGCTCGGTTGCCGGGCAACGGGCCTATCGCTGGATCAGTGGCGGCGAATCGAGCCCGATGGGCATTGCCAATTTCCTGATCTTTGACGGGCGGATGCCGCGCAGCCTGAAATTCACCATCGGCAAACTGGCCACCAATCTGGGCTATCTGGAACGGGAATATGACGCCCGACACAGGGCCCATGACATGGTCGAGGATCTGGCCGGGCGTCTGTCGCGCACCACGATCGAACAGGTGTTTGACGAGGGGTTGCATGAATATATCGTCGATTTCCTGCGCGATCTGGGGCAGCTGGGGGCCCAGGTCAACAGCG
Source organism: Rhodophyticola sp. CCM32 (assembly GCF_004751985.1). Lineage (NCBI taxonomy): Bacteria > Pseudomonadati > Pseudomonadota > Alphaproteobacteria > Rhodobacterales > Roseobacteraceae > Rhodophyticola > Rhodophyticola sp. CCM32. The sequence continues at coordinate 501,198 of NZ_CP038492.1, read as the reverse complement.
ATTACCGGTTTCTGGGATAGGCTATGCGGCTGAATATTCACCACACCACGACCTATCATTTCGATCATCCCACCGCCTACGGGCTGCAACAATTGCGGCTGATCCCCAAAAGCCGCCCCGGGCAGGATGTGTTGACCTGGCAGATGGAGATCGAGGGCGGCACAGAGCAGACCAGATTCACCGATCACCATCAGAACCAGGTCTCGCTGATCTCTTTCGATGACAGCGCAACCTCGATTGTGGTGCGCTGCATCGGGGATGTGGACACCCATGATCAGGGCGGCGTGATCGGCAAACATGGCGGGTTTGCGCCGCTATGGCTGTTTGAACGCGCCACGGATCTGACCCGCGCGGGCAATCATGTGCGCCAGCTGATCCGGGGGCTGAAGGATGAGTATGACGCGGATATTCCCCGGCTGCATGCGCTGTCGGCCCGGATATCCGAGGCGGTGCGCTATGAAATCGGGGCCACGGGGGCGGAAACCACCGCCGAAGAGGCGATCGAGATCGGCTGCGGTGTATGTCAGGATCACGCCCATATCTTCATCGCGGCGGCCCGGGCCATGGGCTATCCGGCGCGCTATGTTTCGGGTTATCTGATGATGGATGACCGGGTGCATCAGGATGCCAGCCATGCCTGGGCCGAGGTGCATGTGGCGCCGCTTGGCTGGGTGGGGTTCGATATCTCGAACGGGATATCGCCCGATCCCAGATATGTGCGGGTGGCCACCGGGCTGGATTATGCCGAGGCCGCGCCAATCTCGGGCCTGCGCTATGGCAAGGCCGGAGAGGCGATGATGGTGGATATACAGGTGCAGCAACAATAGCCGCGAGGCCCCGGGGGGCGCAGACGGCAGATACAGAGGGATAGAACGGGCATGACCTATTGCGTGGGATTGCGGCTGAACCGCGGCCTGGTGATGATGTCGGATACACGCACCAATGCGGGCGTGGATAATATCAGTGTTTTCAAGAAGATGTTCACCTGGGAGGCTGAGGGCGAACGCTCGATCACATTGATGACAGCGGGCAATCTGGCAACGACCCAGGCGCTGGTCAGCCTGCTGAGCGAACGGGCAAAACCGGTTGAGGAACGGGGCGCGCCCTCGATACTTGTGGCGCCGTCGATGTTCCAGATCGCGCGGCTGATCGGGGCCACCCTGCGCGAGGTGATTGCCGACCAGTCCGGGCAAAGCGGTCAGGAAGCCGACAGCCCGTTTGCCGCGACCCTGATACTGGCCGGTCAGGTCCGTGGCAGTGACCCGCGCCTGTTCATGATCTACCCTGAGGGCAATTTCGTCGAGGCCAGCAAAGACACGCCGTTTTTCCAGATCGGCGAGACGAAATACGGCAAGCCGATTCTGGTGCGGGCCTATGACCCGGAGATGAGCTTCGAGGATGCGGTGAAGCTGTTGATGCTGAGTTTCGATTCGACCATCAAGGCGAACCTGTCAGTGGATCTGCCGCTGGATCTGCATCTGTATGAAACCGACACATTCCGCCACGGGCAGTTGCGCCGGATCGAGCGGGGTGATCCCTATTTCGAGATGATTTCCTCCAGCTGGGGCGAAGCGCTGCGGGAGGCGTTTCAAAGCCTTCCGCCTTATTCGCTGGACTGACAGGGCGGGCGGCGCCCCGGGGTTTTGGCAAGCGCGGTTCTGACCGGCAAGACCTGTTTCCGGATCGGGCCTTGAGGAGCCTCCGGCGGGGATATTTGACAAGCAGAGAAAACGGGAGAGCGGATCAGGGTCTGGTGACGTCATGCCCGTAGAGCCATTCAAACCGGTTTGAGGCGAGATGCGGGGCAAAACGGCTGGCCATGCGCAGGGCGGTATGGGCGGCAAACCGGTAGGGGCCGGGGCGCAGATGGTAGTTTTCGGCATTTTTTGAGGCCGCATCGACGATTCTGGCGCAGCGGCGGCGGCGGCGGGCCTCATAGCGGGCAAAGCCCGTGGGCAGGTCGGCCTCCTGCGCCAGACTGTCGGCCAGCACCCAGGCATCTTCAAGCGCCATATTCGCCCCCTGGGCGAGGAAGGGCAATGTGGGATGGGCGGCATCGCCGATCAGCGCGGCGTGGTCACTATGCCAGTGGCGCGCCAGCGGGTGGCGGAACAGGCCCCAGAGATAGACCTCTGTCGCCCGGTCCAGCATCTGCCGGATTTCAGGCGCGAAATCGCGGAAGGCACGGCGCAGATATGTCGGGTCATCCCGGTGATGCCAGCCCTCAGTGGCCCAGGCATCGCGTTCCTCGACCGCGACCACATTCAGGACAGTGCCCTTGCGCAGGGGATAGCGCACCAGATGACGCCCGGGGCCCATGAAGACCTGTGCCTCGGCGGGCGGCGGGGTGGCGCCCGTCAGCGGGAGGATGCAGCGCCAGGCGACCTGACCCGTGAAAAACGGCTGGCTCCGGGGGTTGAGCGCGGCGCGGGTGGGGGAATGCAGGCCGTCGGCTGCGATGAGGCAGGGGGTGGTCTCTGCCCCTCCATCCGCGAAATGCAGGGTCATCGCCCCTGCCCCTTCGGTGACTTTCTCCACCGCATGATCAAGCTTTATGGTGACACCGGCGCTTAGGGCGCCCTGGTGCAGCATCCCGATCAGATCGGCGCGGTGGATGAAATGATAAGGCCGGTCGGGGCGGGTGAGCGGCAGGCGGAACACCTCGGCCCCGCGGCGGAAATCCCTGAGAGAAACCGCCTGTGCCAGAGACGCGGCCTCTGACAGACCCGCGCCCAGACCAAGCGCATGCAGCACGGTGGCGCCATTCGGGCTGATCTGGAGCCCGGCGCCCAGTTCGGCAATCTGCGGGCTTTGTTCCAGCACACGCACCTGCGCACCGCGCTGCGCCAGGGCCGTGGCTGCCGCAAGCCCGGCAATCCCGCCCCCCAGAACCGTAATCTCGCGTCCGATCAGCATCCCGTATCCTCAACTGAAAAAGGGCACCCGACGGGGATGCCCTTTTGCTCTGTTCCAGCCCCGGCCCCGCAAGGGATCAATCGTCGCGATGGACCTTTTCGCGCCGTTCATGGCGTTCCTGGGCTTCCAGGCTCATGGTTGCGATCGGCCGTGCATCCAGACGTTTCAGAGAAATCGGCTCACCGGTGTCTTCGCAATAACCATATTCGCCCTCTTCGATCCGGCGCAGGGCCGCATCAATCTTGGCGATCAGCTTGCGCTGGCGGTCACGTGTGCGCAGTTCCAGCGCCCTGTCGGTTTCTTCCGATGCGCGATCCGCCACATCGGGAATGTTCCGTGTTCCATCCTGCAGACCCGCGACCGTATCCCGACTGCCCGCCAGAAGATCTTCTTTCCAGGTGTTCAGCTTGCGGCGGAAATACTCCACCTGGCGCTCGTTCATAAACGGTTCGTCCTCGGCGGGACGATAGTCTTCAGGCAGAAAGACTTCGACTTTCATGTCATTCCCCTTATCGGAGCCGAAATGATTTTGCATTCTTGGTTCTGCATCCATCCGGCCATTTCCAAGGCCCGATTATCCGAATGTCTGTGTCTTGTCACGCGTCTAATGTGCCGGTAAGGCCAACGCAAGGGATCCCGCACTCGGATTCCAGTGAAGCGCCAGAGTTTTGAGAGGGTTGCATGAAATTCAGCGGGACAAGGAACTATGTGGCAACCGAGGATCTGACGGTTGCGGTCAACGCGGCGGTGACGCTGGAGCGTCCGCTTCTGGTCAAGGGCGAGCCGGGCACGGGCAAAACCGAACTGGCCCGTCAGGTGGCCGGTGCGCTGGACCTGCCGATCATCGAATGGCACATCAAATCAACCACAAGGGCACAGCAGGGCCTGTATGAATATGATGCGGTCAGCCGGTTGCGGGACAGCCAGCTGGGCGATGAACGTGTGCATGATGTGGCCAATTACATCAAACGCGGCAAGCTGTGGCAGGCGTTTCAGGCCGAGGGTCGGGTGGTGTTGCTGATTGACGAGGTGGACAAGGCCGATATCGAGTTTCCGAATGATCTTCTACAAGAGCTGGATCGTATGGAATTTTTTGTCTATGAGACCGGAGAGACCATAAGCGCCCGCCAGCGTCCCATCGTCATCATCACCTCAAACAATGAAAAAGAGCTGCCGGATGCGTTTCTGCGCCGCTGTTTCTTCCACTATATCCGTTTCCCCGAGATGGAGGTGATGAAGCAGATTGTCGAGGTGCATCACCCCGGCATCAAGCAGGCGCTGCTGACCACGGCGCTGACCCGGTTCTATGAGATTCGCGATCAGCAGGGGTTGAAGAAAAAGCCCTCGACCTCGGAGGTTCTGGACTGGCTGAAACTGCTTCTGGCCGAGGATATGGACCCGGAGGATTTGCGCCGGGAGGGGGCCAATGCGTTGCCGAAACTGCATGGTGCGCTGCTCAAGAACGAACAGGATGTGGCGCTCTTTGAACGGCTGGCCTTCATGGCGCGCGGCCAGCGCTGAACCACCCCGTCCTGACCGTTAATCGCGGGCATCCTGCCGCACCCGCAGCGTATCGGCTATACTCTGTGCCATCGGGGACAGGCGGGATGCCGCAACACCCTGTCGATCCTGCCGGGTTTTCCGGCGCTGATGACCAAGTGTGCCTTGCATTCGGGCAGTTCCGGCTTCAGGTTTTCCATCTGCCATTTCTCTCGCGATATTGACCGCCAGACTGCAAACTGCTTTTGGCAACGGGGGGAATCTGTGTCACAGTTTCCCTATTACGACAGCGCGAACCGGATCAGACAGCACAAGACGTGACATTCGACATTTCCATCCGCCCGCTTGGCCCCGGGGATAAGTCCGTTTGGGCACCGCTTTGGCGGGATTATCTGGCGTTTTACGAAACCGCGCTGCCGGAAGAACAATATACCCTGACATTTGACCGCTATACCGACCCCGCGCGGGATGACATGCAGGGCTGGCTGGCATGGACCGGCACCAGCGCTGTCGGGCTGGTCCATGCGATTGCCCATTCCCATGGCTGGAAAACCGAACCGGTGACCTATCTGCAGGATCTTTTCACCACGCAGGCCGCCCGTGGCAAAGGCGTGGCCCGCGCCCTGATCGAAACGGTCTATGCACAGGCCGATGCCGCCGGTCGCGGCGCGGTATACTGGCTGACCCAAACCGACAACACCCCGGCCCGCGCCCTTTACGACCGGGTCGCCACCCCAACCAATTTCATGAAGTATTCCCGGAGTTAATCTTTTTGCGTCTTTTTTCGATAATCGGGCTTATGGTCCTGACCGCCTGCAACCCATCCCAATTCAACGAGATGCCCGAGCGTCGCGACGCCAACTCGCAATCGCACTCCGCCCTGCCGCCAATGGCACAATTTTCCACCCGCGCCGCACGGGCCACCACCCGGTCGAACACCGCGATTGCGCAGGATATTCTTGATCTGAGCTTCATGATGGAAAGCGGGCGGCCCATCACCCATCTCAGCCGTTTTGAAGGGCCGATCACCGTCACTGTGGCCCCCGGCGCGCCTGCCTCGCTTGGCCCGGATCTGGACCGGCTTTTGAACCGTCTGCGCCGCGAGGCCCGTATTGACATCACCCGCGTGGCGCCCGGCGGGGAGACCTCCGCCTCGATCACCATCGAGACGCTGCCGCGCAGCCGGATGCAGCGCGTGGTGCCAAAGGCCGCGTGTTTTGTTGTGCCGCGCCAATCCAGCTGGGATGAATTCCGCCATTCCCGCAACAGTCAAAGCCTGGACTGGACCACCCTGACCACCCGCGAACGGGTCGCGGTCTTCATTCCGTCCGATGTCGCCCCGCAGGAAATCCGCGATTGCCTGCATGAAGAAATCGGCCAGGCCATAGGCCCGCTGAACGACCTCTACCGCCTGTCTGACAGCGTATTCAATGACGACAATTTCAACGCGGTTCTGACCGGATTCGATATGCTGGTGCTGCGTGTCTATAATAATTCTGACTGGAGATCGGGGATGACACGGGCCCAGGCTGCCGCCACCCTGCCCGGGTTGCTGTCCCGGCTGAACCCCCGCGGCAATTACCCGGGCAGAGGGACCACAGACCACAGCCCCCGGGCCTGGATCAGCGCAATTGAAACCGCCCTGGGGCGCAACACCAGCGGACCAAGGCGCATCGGGGCCGCGCGGATGGCCCTGAGCCTGGCCCAGTCCCGGGGCTGGCAGGACAACCGCCTGGCATTTTCCTATTTCGCGCTTGGCCGTCTGACCCTGGTTCGGGACCCTGAGCTTTCGCTTGCCTCATTCCTGACCGCAGGCCGGATTTACAGCCGGATCGCGCCGGGCGGCATTCAGGAGGCCCATGTCAATATGCAGCTTGCCGCCTTCGCATTGTCATCCGGTCAGGCGGACCAGGCGCTGGCTCTGACGGGTGCCGCCATGCCCGCCGCCACGCGGGCGGAAAATGCCAGCCTTCTGGCCACGCTTCTGATGATCCGCGCCGAAGCGCTGGACCTGTCCGGCCGCCCGTCCGAGGCGCGTGCGGTTCGTCTCGACAGTCTGCGCTGGGGGCGATATGGCTTTGGCCGGACCGAGGCCGTTCGGGCCCGGATGACCGAGGTTGCGGCGCTCAGCCCTGACGCCTGACCCCAGGGGGCAGATATGCTACATTTCATCGGCTTTGGCCTGGGTATTCTTCTGGGCCTCTGGACGGCAAGACGACGGGGCGGCAACCGGCTGGATCTGTTGCATTACGCCACGATTTTCGGGCTGATCGGTTTCCTGATCGGCGCATTTGCAATGCTTGTGATCCCTGCCCCCGCGTGACAGGCTTACACCCATGTTCCTGCCGTTTTTCGAAACCCTCCGCATGGCCCGTATCCCGGTCAGCCTGCGGGAATACTTAAGCTTTCTCGAAGGCGTCTCTGCCGGTCTGGTGACCTATGATGTGGATGGGTTCTATTACCTCGCCCGGGCCGCGATGGTGAAGGATGAACGCCATCTGGACCGGTTCGACCGCGCCTTTGCCCATGCCTTTGGCGGGTTGGAACAGATCAGTGCCGAACAGGTGCTGGAGGCAACCGATATCCCACGGGACTGGCTGGAGAAACTGGCCGAAAAGCACCTGAGTGAGGAGGAACGCGCCGAGATCGAGGCCCTGGGCGGCTTTGACAAGCTGATGGAGACCTTGCGCGAGCGGCTGAAAGAGCAGGAAAACCGCCATCAGGGCGGCAATAAATGGATCGGCACTGCCGGAACCTCGCCCTTTGGGGCCTATGGCTACAACCCCGAAGGCGTGCGGATCGGGCAGGACAGCTCGCGCCACCGGAGGGCGGTGAAAGTCTGGGACAAACGCGATTTCAGGAATCTTGACGGCGATGTGGAACTGGGCACCCGCAACATCAAGGTGGCTCTGAAACGCCTGCGGCAATGGGCGCGGACCGGCGCGACGGATGAGCTGGATCTGGATGGCACGATCCGGGCCACCGCCGAACACGGGTATCTGGACGTGAAAACCCGGCCTGAACGCCGCAACGCGGTGAAGGTGCTGCTGTTTCTGGATGTGGGCGGGTCAATGGATGACCATGTGCAGGTGGTTGAGGAATTGTTCAGCGCCGCGAAATCGGAATTCAAGCATCTGGAACATTACTATTTCCACAATTGCCTCTATGAAAGCGTCTGGCGCGACAATCGCCGCCGGTGGAGCGAACAGACCCCGACATGGGATGTGTTGAACACCTACGGGCCTGATTACAAATGTATTTTTGTCGGAGACGCGGCAATGTCCCCCTATGAGATCGCCTTTGCCGGCGGCGCGAATGAGCATTGGAATGCGGAGGCCGGTCAGGTCTGGCTGGAGCGCGCCTGCAGCCAATGGCCCGATTTTCTCTGGATCAACCCGGCCCCCGAGAGGCAGTGGCGCTATACCCGGTCGACCGCAATGATCGCCGAGATTTTTCAGGGGCAGATGGTGCCGATGACCCTGGAAGGGCTGGATCGCGGCATGCGGGCGTTGAGCCGGTAGCTGTTTCTGGAAGTGGTTGAGGGGGCGCTGCCCCCGCCTTCGGCCCCCCGAAGTATTTTTGAGATAGAGAAGGGGTGGGCTGCAGTGATGCGGCCCCATTGTTGTTGCCCCCGGCCTGCCCCATATCAATCCCATGTTGGCAGCGACCCCCATTCTTCTGGCGATCCTTTATGCGCTGGTGATGTATCAGTTTTCGGCCTGGCGGACCCGGCGGGAGCTGGACAGAAAATCGGCGGAGTTGGCCGATCCCGACCTGCGCGCACTGACCGACCGCATGGCCGGGGCTTTGGGCGTGGATCACATCAGGGTCCATCTTTATGAGATCGCGCCGGTGAACGGGTTGGCCGCGCCCGACGGGCGTATTTTCATCACCCGGGGATTCTTTGACAAATACCGTCTGGGCGAGGTGACGGTTGAGGAATTATCCAGCGTCATTGCCCATGAACTGGGCCATGTGGCGCTTGGCCATACCCGCCGCCGGATGATTGATTTTTCCGGCCAGAACGCGGTGCGCGTGGCGCTGGCCACGGTTCTGGGCCGGATCATCCCCGGTGTCGGCGTCTGGATCGCCAATGGGCTTGCCTCGCTTCTGATGGCCCGGCTGAGCCGGCAGGATGAATATGAGGCGGATGCCTATGCCTCGGCCCTGCTGATCAAATCGGGGATCGGAACCGGGCCGCAGAAATCCCTGTTTTCCAAGCTGGAACGCCTGACCGGAATGGGTGGGCGCGGCATGCCCGCCTGGCTGATGAGCCATCCGAAGACCAGTGACCGGATCGCGGCGATCGAGGCGCTGGAAAATCGGTGGCGGCAGGAATTGCCAGCGGACTGAACCGGGTCGCGGCGCTAGTCGGCCAGGGCCTTGCCCAAACGGGGCAGCCGGGCCCGTTTCATCAGCCTGCGCAGGTCAAGGGGCCCGCCAGACAGGGTTTCGGCCCGGTGATGGACCTTATGCACCACCTGTGCCACCGGGTCGGGATGAGCGGCCCAAAGCCTGCGCAGCACCGCGTCGGGATGTTCCGCGCGCAGGTTGTGAGCGTTCAATTCCCGCGCCGGGAAATCTTTCAGATTGAGGGTGATGATGGCCTCTGCCCCGCCTGAAATCGCCGTGGCCAGCACATGCAGATCGCCTGTATCCGGCAGCCATAACTGCGCTTCAAGCGCCGGGTTGGCCGCGGTTTCCGCCCCGGGCCAGGCCGCGCGCAACGCCGCGATCTCACCACGCGCGATCACCTCATCGCCCGGGTTGCGCCGCGCGGCGGCCCGGGCCCATTCCTCCAGTATCCGCGCCGACCAAAGCGGCGTGATCAGCCCCGCGCGGGCCACGCCGATGAGAATCTCGCGCAGCACCGTGGGGTAAAGCACGCAGGCATCGAGGCAGGCCTTCATGGCAGCAGCCGGAAGGCCAAAACTTTCAGATAGCCGGTTTCGGTCAGGTCAGGATGCTGCGGATGGTCAGGCCCGGCAAACCCCGTATGGATCAGACGCGGCACCCGGCCCGCCCGACCGATGCCGCGCAGGCAGGCGGCGCGGAACCTGGTCAGATCGGCGGCATGGGAACAGGAGCAGAGGATCAGGACACCGCCCGGGGTCACCAGCGGTGCCGCCAGCCGCGCCACCCGTTCATAGGCCCGCAGGCCTTTGTCCAGCGCCGGTTTCGAGGGTGCAAAGGCCGGCGGGTCGGCGATCACCAGATCAAAACCCGCCCCTTCACCCGCCAGGTCCTCCATCACCGCAAAAGCATCACCCCGGCGCGTGGTCAGGCACGTGCCGATCCCCATCGCCTTTGCCCCGCCCTCTGCCAGGTCCAGCGCCGGGGCCGAGGCATCGACCGCCAGCGCACCCGCCGCGCCAGCGGCCAGGGTTGCCAAGGCAAAACCGCCGGCATGGGAAAACACATCCAGCACCTGACCGTCCCGCGCCAAAGAGGCGGCAAAGGCGTGGTTGGGGCGCTGATCATAGAACAGCCCGGTTTTCTGCCCGCCCATCACATCGGCCAGATATGTCGCCCCGTTCATCTGCACCGCAATCGGGCCACCCGGCGCTGTGCCGGTCAGAACCGTCATCTCATCGGCCAGCCCCTCAGCCGCGCGCGCCCGGCCGCTGCCATTCTTGATGATCGTATTGCACCCCGTCAGATCCCGCAGACAGGCGGTCAACAGGTCCAGCCGTTCCTCCAGCCAGATCGCATTGGGCTGCACCACCAGCGTGTCACCGAACCGGTCGACGATCAGCCCCGGCAGCGCATCGCCTTCGGCATGGATCAGGCGGTAGAAAGGGGTGTCGAAACACTGATTGCGCAGGGTCAGGGCCGCACCGATCCGGGCGGCGAACCAGCCCGCGTCAATCACCGCATCCGCATCCCGGTCCAGCATGCGAAAGGCGATTTTCGTCGCAACCGTGGCTATGCCAAGGCCCAGGGGCCGCCTGTCCGCATCTTCCAGAATTGCCAGAGACCCGGGGCGCAGCCCGCGCGTGCGCCGGTCGAGCACCAGTTCATCGGCCCAGGCCCAGGGGGCGCCATGGCGGATGCGCCGGGCATCGGATTTGGGTTTCAGACGTATGTTGGGCAAGGCGGAAGGGGGCGTCATCATGCGCCCCCTCTACCCTGCTTCAGGACTGCCGAAAAGAGATCAGTTGGCCAGCGCCACCTGCATACCGGGGGTCGTGCCTTCAAATGCCTCGGCCAGCCAGTCGCTCAATCGGGTCTGAATGCGATCACGCTGATAGATACCCTGACGCTCAGCCGCAATCGCCTCGGCCCCGCCAAGCGCGTCAAAGGTCAGATCCACATGTTCGGGACCATGAAGAAGCGCACCGCTCTCGGCATCACGGATCAGCAGATCGAACTCGATCTCATGTTTGCCGCGAAAGGCATAGCGTGTGCGATCGGTCAACGCGTGAAACCGGGTCACCGTCAGCTGAATTTCTACCGGCACCGGCCCGTCAAGACGCGCAAATGCCTCTTCCAGGGGCGGCGTCATCACATTGGCGACCTGCTGATGGCGGTTGCCCAGAGGGTCTTCGCGCCAGACGATATCGGCCCGTGGCTTGATGGTATTGGCCTCGGATACCGTCAGCGTTTCGGGCACATCGACATGCAGTGCGGTCACATGCCAGCTTTGCGCCGGAAGGGCGGGTTGGGCAGATTGCACCGCCTGCTCAGGCGCCAGATCAAGGGGGGCGTTTCGGCTGACAGCGCCGGGTGTGGAACAGGCCGAGACAGCCAGCGCCATGCCAAGAAGGGCCAAAGAGATCAAACGGGTCATGCTTTTCCTCCTGCCCATATCTGTAGCGGGCATTTCAGGGGTGATGCATGCAAACTTGTCCGCAAATATGGGCCAGAATGCGAAGAGACCGGCACAAGGCCGGGGCCATTTGATGATGAATAAAGCCTTAAATATGGCGCGATCAGGCCCTGCCAGCGGGCTTTACCCCTGGGCCACATCCATCCGCTGCTGTCCCAGCCCGTCAATTTCCAGAACCACCTCATCCCCCGGGGCAAGATAGGTCTCGGGCGTCATGCCCAGCCCGACACCCGGCGGTGTGCCGGTGCCGATGATGTCGCCGGGATAAAGCGTGAAGAACCCGCTGAGATAGGAAATCAGATGCCTGACGCCAAAGATCATCTGTGCCGTGGTGCCGTTCTGACGCATCTGGCCGTTGACCGACAGGCGCAGCCCCAGGTTCTGCGGGTCCGCCACCTCGTCAGGGGTGACCAGCCAGGGGCCAAGCGGCGCAAAACTGTCGCAGCTTTTGCCCTTGGTAAACTGGCCTGAGCGGAATTTCTGATAATCCCGTTCCGACACATCATTCAGCGCCACATAGCCGGCCACATGGGTCAGCGCTTCGGCCTCGGTCACATGTTTGGCGGCGGTGCCGATGACCACGCCCAGTTCCACCTCCCAATCGGTTTTGACGGAGCCACGGGGGATATAGATTATGTCATTCGGCCCGGTGATGGCCGAGGTTGCCTTCATGAAGATCATCGGCTCCGGCGGCGGGGTGGAGCCGGTTTCCGCCGCGTGATCCGCATAATTCATGCCGATACAGATGATCTTGCCGGTGCCCGCCACCGGCGGCCCGATACGCGGATTGCCCTCGACCACCGGCCCATCTGCGGTCAGCCCGTCCAGACGGGTCAGACCATCGCCGCCCAGATCATCCACCTGACCCGACAAATCCCGCAATTGCCCCTGTGCATCCAGAACACCGGGCTTTTCGGCACCCGGCGGGCCATATCGCAGAAATTTCATCGTCTCATCCTCAGGTCAGGTCGTGCGGCCCGGCCAGCCTACGGTTTGCACAGGGCAGGACGTGGGGGAATGTTCCCGGGTGACCCTGCCGGGATCACCCGGGGAATGCAATTGCCGATGAGAGGCTTTATAGATTTGGACTGAAATTCCGCGCCACCCCGCACCACCCTTCCGCCCGGCGGCCCCGCCGGGCAGCGTCTGAGCCGCCCCCACGGGGCGCGGGCGCTTCGCTTCCTGCCCCTCGGTTCGGATCGAATGGACAACCTACTGAAAGCTCACACCTAGCAGGCAGAAACCGGAGTTGGTGGCACCCCCGCCATCTGCTCTGAGCCTGTTGGGGCCGCGGCTGTCGCATCGCTGCCAATGGGTGCAGATTCTGGCGGCGCGGCATCCATCGGGGCGGTGTCAGGCATCGGCGCCGAAGGCGGTTTTGGGGTCTGCGCCACGGGGCCCGTGGTCAGACACACGGCGCGTTTGCCGCCCTGCTGTCCCAAACGCCCCCTCAGAACATTCCGGCCTCTGGCATCCTCCAGCATCACATTGGCCAGATCGGCCGCGTCAAACGGAATCAGATCGCCCGGCGCCAGCTGTTCCAGTTCGGCCAGGCTGCGCATCTGGCGAATCAGCGTCACATCAAAAACAACCTCTGCGGCGAAGAGCGCCTGCCGCAACCCGGCCTGCCAGGCCGGATCAGCCGCCGCCTGCCCGGCCTTGTCGGTGAGGGCACCCGACCCGGCCTCTACCGGTACCGCCAGAAGAACCCTGCCCGTCTTGGCGCCATCACCGAAAGCAAGGTCAACCGCGAATTGGTGATATAGCCCGTCGGGGATCAGCAGCGGCAATTGCCGACGATCTGCCAGCGGGCCGCCAAAGCTCATCCGCCGGGGCCAGTCAACACCCTGCACCCCGTCCAGCTCTGCCGAGAAGGCCGACAGCAGCAGATCAATGAAATCCCGTGTCAGGGCGATGTCGATTTTGGTGAAAGGGCGCGCCGGGCCTTCTACCGGGTCCACCCGGCCAGTGGTCTGCACCTCGATCAGCGCATCGACCACCGATTGTTGCAAAAGGCACAGGCCACGGGCACCATGAGGCCCGTCCAGCCCCACCAGCAACCCGCCATCGGGCAGCCCGGTCAACAGATCGCCCACCAGCATGGACCAGGTCATATCCTCCTGCCCCGGTTCCGGCTCCAACCCCGGAAAGGGGGCGCCCGCGCGCCGCAAGGCCCGCTGAAACGCCCGGCGCAGGCCCGCCCCGCGATCGGCACAGGGTGTCGCGCGGGCGCGTCGGGCCATGCGTTGCAGGACAGAAGGGCTGGCAGGCTCCGCCATCTATGCGGTCCTTTCCGGGTAAGGCAATCAGCCCCGATTATGCGTCCTGCGGGGTTAAGAAACCTTTAGGGTCAGGACCCCTGCCTTTTTCAGATTGAGTTGTCTGGTTTCGAAGTCAACGGGCGACAGTATGCCGTTGTTGGTGTGCTTGCGTTTTGGGTTGTAGAACACCTCTATGTATTCGAACACATCCTGCCTTGCGCTCTCGCGGGTGGAATAGGTCCGTCGCCTGACCCGTTCTCGTTTTAGAAGTTGGAAGAAGCTTTCGGCGACGGCGTTGTCGTGGTAATTCCCGCGCCTGCTCATGTTGGGCTCCAGATTGTGCTGGTGGAGAAACGTCTGCCATTCTCGGCTGGTGAATTGAGAACCTTGATCTGAATGCACCGTGACCTTCCGGTCTGGCTTTCTCCGCCAGACGGCCATCAGTAGGGCCTGCAAGGCGAGGTCGGTTGTCATGCGCGATTGTGCCGACCAGCCGACCACACGGCGCGAGAACAGGTCGATGACAACGCAGAGATACAGCCAGCCCTCGTGGGTCTTGATATAGGTGATGTCGGTCACCCAAACACGGTCGGGCTGAGAGGCATGGAACTGCTGCTCAAGCCTGTTCTCAGCCACGATGGCTGGTTTGCCACCATAGCGACCCGGACGACGGCGCCTGTCGCCTATCTGTGCGGCGATCCCGGCCAGCGATGACAGCCGGGCGGGCGACCCGGTTCTCGGAGATGCGTTCGCCCTGGTCGCGCAGACCGGATATCCGAGAGCCGTGATTTGATACACCGCGTCACGCTTGAACTCGTCGCTGTAATTGCTTGTCCCCATGTCGGCATCCTTGCCTCAAAGTTAGGGGGCAAAGCGTCTACAAATCTAGGAGCACCTCAGGCCTCCCGGGCTAAAGCACCCTGCCTGAAACTTGACTCACAAATACCCTGCCACGCTTCGCGTTCCCGGGACATTTGTGATGCGCGATGTCTCAGGTTTAAGGCAGCATGCTGTAGTTGTGGAGATATGTGCAGCTACGCCAATTGTCATCGATTTGGTTGGTTCAGAATGAGGACCGACTGTATTTGCTCGGCAGTCCGGGTTTGAACAGATAAACGAGGCTCTTTTTGCAAGACTGTCTACGGTAGCCTTTGTAAAGCTTGGCGCCATGTCACACTCCAAAAAACACATATATCTATATCGACGATCTCGATCAAACCTCCTCCACCGTCATCACCCCGCCAAGGCTTTTCAGCGCGCCTTTGATTTGTGGGTTCACAGGGAAATCCTCGCCCAGAAGCACCTCAACCTCGCCCGGCAGATCGGGGTCCATGAGGCAGAGATGGACCGGACCGCGGCCTTTCAGTTTGCCCTCCCCCTTTGCACGGGCCAGCAGGCCCGAGACCATGGAAATCGCGTCAGGTTCTTCTACAAAAATACGCAAGCCCTTGCCGATCTCGCTGGCCACGCTGTCATCAATCGGCTCCACGCCGCGGGCCAGCAGCTTCAGGCTGTCGCCTTCCTGTGTCGCCTCGACCTGCAACACCACATTGGCGCCGGTATCCAGATGGTCGCGGGCAACCTCCAGCACATCGCTGAACATGGTGACCTCAAAAAGCCCTGTGGGATCAGAGAGTTGCACAAAGGCAAACCGATTGCCCCGCTGGCTTTTGCGTTCCTGTCGGCCTGATACAGCCCCGGCCATTCTGGCCACAAAAGCGCCGCCCTGAACCCGGTCTTCAACCTCTGCCAGCGTCAGGCAGCCCTTACGTTTGAGGCTGGGCATATAATCGTCAAGCGGATGGCCGGAGAAATAGAAACCGATGGCCATATGTTCATTGGCCAAGCGTTCATTGGGCAGCCAGTCATCGCGGTCGGGCAAGCGCGGTTCGGGCAGATCCTCCCCCGCCTCCCCGAACAGCGACACCTGATCAGAGGCACGTTGGTCATGGATCACGGCGGAATAGGCGGTCAGCGCATCAAGGCTGTCGAAAACCCGGGCGCGATTGCGGTCAAGATCATCGAAAGCCCCGGCGCGGGCCAGCATTTCCAGGCTGCGCTTGCCGATCCGTTTCAGGTCAACCCGGCGGGCAAGGTCGAACAGGGTGGCGAAAGCTGTCTCAGCACGGGAGTCTTCTATAAGTTTCATGGCCTCAACGCCGACGTTCTTCAGACCACCAAGGGCATAGACAACCTGACCCTCTTTCACCGTGAAACTAGCCGCAGACCGGTTGACACAAGGCGGGACCGTTTCGATGTCAAGCCGGTCAATCTCTTGTTTATAAACGCTGAGTTTATCTGTCAGATGAATATCGCAATTCATCACGGCCGCCATGAATTCAACCGGATGGTTGGCCTTCAGCCAGGCGGTCTGATAGCTGACCACCGCATAGGCGGCGGCGTGGGATTTGTTGAATCCGTAATTTGCGAATTTGTCGAGAAGGTTCCAGACTTCGATCGCTGTCTTCTCGTCCACCCCGTTTTCTGCCGCGCCTTTCAGGAATTTCGGGCGTTCGGCATCCATCGCCTCCTGAATTTTCTTGCCCATGGCCCGGCGCAGCAGGTCGGCGCCGCCAAGGCTGTAGCCCGCCATCTCTTGCGCAATCTGCATCACCTGTTCCTGATAGACGATAATGCCCTGGGTCTCGTCCAGAATATGGTCGATGGTGGGGTGCAGAAGCTCCCGGTCCGAAAGGTTGTTTTTCACCTCACAGAATTTCGGGATGTTTTCCATCGGGCCGGGGCGGTACAGCGCCACAAGGGCGATGATATCCTCGATACAGTCCGGTTTCATGCGCCGCAGCGCGTCCATCATGCCCGAGCTTTCCACCTGAAACACAGCGACGGTTTTGGCAGAAGCGTAAAGCTTATAGGTCTTTTCATCATCCAGAGGGATCAGGCCCGGATCAATCTGAACCCCCCGTTCCTGTAGAAGATCAACGGCATTCTGCACCACGGTCAGGGTTTTCAGACCCAGAAAATCGAATTTCACCAGACCCGCCGGTTCGACCCATTTCATGTTGAACTGGGTCGCGGGCATGTCTGAACGCGGGTCCTGATAAAGCGGCACCAGCTCGTCCAGCGGACGGTCACCGATCACAACACCGGCCGCATGGGTGGAGGCGTTGCGCAAAAGCCCTTCAACCTGTTGGCCATAGGTCAGAAGACGCTCAACAACCTCTTCCTCCTTCGCCATTTCCCGCAGGCGGGGTTCATCGGCCAGCGCCTTTTCGATGGAAACCGGTTTGACCCCCTCAACCGGGATCATTTTTGACAGTCGGTCGACCTGCATGAAGGGCATCTGCAGAACCCGGCCCACATCACGCACCGCCGCCTTGGACAAAAGCGCGCCGAAGGTGATGATCTGGCCCACCTTGTCGCGGCCATATTTCTCCTGCACGTAGCGGATCACCTCTTCCCGCCGGTCCATGCAGAAATCAATGTCGAAATCGGGCATCGACACCCGTTCCGGGTTCAGGAAACGTTCAAACAGAAGCGAATAGCGCAGCGGGTCAAGATCGGTGATGGTCAGCGCATAGGCGACAAGACTGCCCGCGCCGGACCCACGGCCGGGACCGACGGGAATGGCATTTTCCTTCGCCCATTTGATGAAATCGGCCACGATCAGGAAATACCCGGGGAAACCCATGCCCTCGATGATATCAAGCTCAAACTCAAGGCGCTTTTCATACTCGTCAACCGAGGTGGCGGGCGCGATGATGCTCAGCCGCTTTTCCAGCCCCTCACGGGACTGACGGCGCAGTTCCTCAACCTCATTTTCGGCGAATTTCGGCAGAATAGGGTCATGTGTGCGGGCGCGAAAGGCACAGCGCCGGGCAATTTCCACCGTGTTTTCAAGGGCCTCCGGGAGGTCCGCAAACAGAACCGCCATCTCGTCAGGGGTTTTGAAATAATGCTGCGGGGTCAGGCGGCGGCGCGGTTCCTGCTGGTCCACATAGGCACCCTGGGCGATGCAGATCAGCGCATCATGGGCCTCGTACATATCGGGTTTCGGGAAATAGGTATCATTTGTGGCCACCAGGGGTATCCCCTGCGCATAGGCGGTTTCGACGCACCATGCCTCGGTCAGGCGTTCGGCCTCAGGCGGGCTGGCATCATCGCGCGGATGGCGTTGCAATTCGATATACAGACGGTCGGCATAGATGTCTTTGAGGCTGGCCAGAACGGCGGCGGCGCGGGTTGTCAAACCGTCCTGCAAAAGACAGCCAAGGGGCCCGTCGGGGCCACCGGTCAGACAGATCAGACCGGCGCCATGCTGTGCCAGATCCGCCATTGTGACATGGGGCAGCGCACCATCACCGCGCAGGTAGAGCGCAGAGTTGAGCTTCATCAGATTGGCATAGCCCGTGGCATTCTGGGCCAGCAGCACGATGGCAGCGGGCGGGCGGGCCCTGTCACCCGGTGCGGCGGTTTCATATTCCAGATCAATCTGGCAGCCGATGATCGGCTGCACACCCGCCTTGGCAGCGATTTCTGAAAACTCCAGCGCACAGAACATATTGTTGCTGTCGGTCACCGCCACGGCGGGCATGCCTGCATCGGCCACCATGCCCGGCAGTTTCTTGACCCGCATCGCGCCTTCCAGCAGCGAATATTCGGTATGGAGACGAAGATGGATGAATCGGGGAGAGCTGCTCATACCCATAGCCTATTTGGGGGCTTTGATGAGGGGAAGACACCATCTGATGTTTTTCCTGCCACCATGCGCAGAGACCTGAGTGGAAAGGGCAGGCCCGCATGGCGGGCAGGACGGCGACGCATCCGGCCCAAATGCCCAAAGCGCGGGCATTTGCCCGCCCTCTGTGCAGCGACGAATATCTGAAAGCTTGCAATATGCTGTGTTCCCGGCTTTTCTACCCAATGGTCAACAGGGAAACGGGCCGCCTTCTACGCCGCATCGAAGGACGGAGACCACCCGTATAAAAGGTAACGCGGCAGGCATATGGCATGGGCATTCGGTTTCTTTTGAATGGAGACCCGGTGGAGGTTGACGCCTCCGCGACCACAACCTTGCTGGATTGGCTGCGGGAATATCGCGGACTGACCGGAACCAAAGAGGGATGCAACGAAGGGGATTGCGGCGCCTGCACGGTGATGGTGCAGGATGGTGAGGGCGCAAAGGCGCTGAACGCCTGCATTCTGTTTCTGCCGCAACTGGAAGGCTGCGCCGTGCGCACCGTGGAAGGGATCGCAGGGCCCGAGGGGCAGTTGCACCCGGTTCAGACCGCGATGGTGGCGCATCACGGCTCCCAATGCGGGTTCTGCACACCGGGTTTTGTTGTCTCGATGGCGGTGGCGCATCTGAACGGACGGCAGGATTTCGATGATCACCTGGCCGGAAACCTGTGCCGCTGCACAGGGTATGCGCCGATTGTGCGCGCGGCAGACGCCGCAGCAGAGGCGCCCGTGCCGGGTTGGATGATGGAGGATGCGGAGGCGTTGGATCTTTGGGCGCTGGACGGCGCGCCGGGTGATCCTGCACCCGTGGCGCAGGATCAGACGCCTTTCATGCCCCGCTCTGCCGATGAACTGGCCGGGTGGTATGTAAACAACCCGGAAGCCACGCTGATTGCCGGCGCAACCGATGTGGGTCTCTGGGTGACCAAACAGTTGCGCGATCTGCACCCGGTGGCCTTTCTGAACCAATGCGCGGACCTGCGCGGGGTCACGTCTGACGCAAACACAATTCACATCGGCGCCATGACCAGCCTGACAGCACTGGGCGAGGCGATTGCCGACCGGCATCCGGGCTTTGCCGAGATGATCCGCCGCTACGGCTCGGTTCAGGTGCGCAATGCGGCGACGGTGGGCGGAAATATCGCCAATGGCTCCCCCATCGGGGACAGCCCGCCAGCCCTGATCGCGCTTGGGGCAACCCTGCACCTCAGACAGGGGGAGAAACGCCGAGACATCCCGTTGGAGGATTTCTTCATCGCCTATGGCAAGCAGGATCGGAAGCCCGGCGAGTTTGTGGAAGCCGTATCGGTGCCGGTGCAGCCGGACCGCCTGCGCTGCTACAAGCTGAGCAAACGGTTTGATCAGGATATCTCGGCGGTCTGCGGCTGCTTTTATATTCTTGCAGAAGATAATATCGTGCAGACCGCGCGGATCGCCTTTGGCGGCATGGCGGGCACCCCGAAACGCGCCCCGACCGTAGAGGCCGGTTTGATCGGACAGCCCTGGACAGAAGCCAGCGTGCAGACCGCGATGGCCGGGTTCGAGGCCGATTATGACCCGATGAGTGATATGCGTGCCTCCGCCCACTATCGTATGGCGGCGGCGCAGAACATGTTGCTGCGCTATTTCCATGAGGATCAGGGCGTGGCCGCGAATGTGCTGGAGGTCGCGCCATGAGTGTGGCCCGCCCCCTGCCCCATGACGCCGCCGCCCTGCATGTCACCGGCGCCGCGCGCTATGTGGATGACATCCCGACCCCTGCGGGCTGCCTGCATCTGGCCTTCGGGATCAGTTCCATTGCCGCCGGAACCGTGACCGCAATGGATTTGACAGCGGTGCGCGCCACGCCGGGTGTGGTTGCGGTTCTGTCGGGCGCGGATTTTGAGGAGATACCCGATTGCTCCCCTTCAGCCCATGATGAGCCTTTGCTGAGCGACGGGCAGGTCCATTATCTGGGTCAGCCCCTGTTTCTGGTGCTGGCAGAAAGCCATCTGGCCGCCCGAAAAGCCGCCGCTTTGGCAGAGATATCCTATGATGAGGCCCCGCCGGTCCTGACGATTGAGGAGGCTTTGGCCGCAGGCACGATCTTTGAAGATGGTCCGCGGATTTACAGCAAGGGCGATGTGGAGGCCGCCATACCCGCAGCCCCACATCATCTGGACGGCCAGATCGAGATTGGCGGGCAGGAACATTTCTATCTTGAAGGACAGGCCGCCCTGACCCTGCCCCAGGAGGGGGGCGATATGCTTGTCCATTCCTCCTCCCAGCATCCAAGCGAAATACAGCACAAGGTCGCCCATGCGCTTGGCCTGCCCCAGCACGGGGTGCGGGTCGAGCTGCGGCGCATGGGAGGCGGGTTTGGCGGCAAGGAAAGCCAGGGCAACCATCTGGCGATTGCCTGCGCCCTGGCCGCCGCACGTACCGGGCGGCCCTGCAAGATGCGCTATGACCGGGATGATGATTTTCTGATCACCGGCAAACGGCATGATTTCCGAATCTCCTACCGCGTGGGGTTTGATGACCGGGGCCGGATCGCAGGCGTCGATTTCACCCAATATGCGCGCTGCGGCTGGTCGATGGATTTGAGCCTGCCGGTGGCGGACCGGGCGATGCTGCATGCGGATAATGCCTATCTGCTGCCTGCCTGCCGGATCACCTCGCACCGGTTGCGGACCAACACCCAGAGCGCCACCGCCTTTCGCGGCTTTGGCGGACCGCAGGGAATGCTGGGGATTGAACGGGTCATGGACCATATCGCCCATACCCTGGGCCGCGACCCGCTGGAGGTGCGGCGGGTCAATTATTACCGCGCGGCGGATGCGGAGGGGGCCGAGGCCTCCGGCGGAAGTATTTTCGAGATAAAGAAGGGGAAGGGGCTGGACAGCGATGACCTCGCCGGGCGCGGATCGGTGAAGCTTGAAAGCGGGTCAGGCGGGGCGCGGCGATTTGGCGGGGTCCAATTTGGCGGGGCCCATTCGCCAGTGTCCGGCAGGGGGGAGAATACCACGCCCTATGGGATGGAGGTGGAGGATTTCATTCTTCATGAGATGACCGATGTCCTGAGCGAGCGCTGTGATTATGCGGCAAGGCAGGCAGCGGTGGCGGATTGGAACGCACGGGAACCGCTGTTGAAAAAGGGGATCGCCCTGACGCCGGTGAAATTCGGGATTTCCTTCACGCTCACCCATCTGAATCAGGCGGGCGCGCTTGTGCATCTGTATCAGGATGGATCAATCCACCTGAACCATGGCGGGACCGAGATGGGTCAGGGCCTGTTCCAGAAAGTGGCGCAGGTGGCGGCAGCCGCGTTCGGGGTGCCTGTGGATCAGGTGAAGATCACCGCCACGGATACGGGCAAGGTGCCGAACACCTCGGCCACGGCGGCGTCATCGGGGACCGATCTGAACGGGATGGCGGTGCAGGTGGCCTGTGAGGAGATCAAGGGCCGGATTGCCGGGGTTGTGGCCGCAGAATTGCAGGCCGTGCCTGAAGCGGTGGTGTTTGAAGGCGGGATGGTGCGCGCGGGCGCGGCCTCGATGCCATTCGAACAGGCGGTGGAAAAAACTTATATGGCGCGCGTTTCGTTGAGCGCGACCGGATTTTACAAAACACCGGGGCTGGACTGGGACCGGATCGCCGGGCATGGGCGGCCGTTTTTCTATTTCGCCTATGGTGTGGCCTGTTCAGAGGTGGTGATTGACACCCTGACCGGAGAGAACCGGATTTTGCGCACCGATATCCTGCATGATGCGGGGGCGTCCCTGAACCCGGCGCTGGATATCGGCCAGATCGAGGGCGGGTTTGTGCAGGGCGCAGGCTGGCTGACCACGGAAGAGCTGGTCTGGGATGCAAGGGGCGCGCTGAAAACCCATGCGCCTTCCACCTACAAGATCCCGGCCTGTTCGGACCGGCCCGATATATTCAATGTCGCGCTTTGGGACGCACCGAACCGGGAAGAAACGATTTACCGCTCCAAAGCCGTGGGGGAACCGCCGCTGATGCTGGGAATTTCCGTATTGGCGGCCCTGTCGCAGGCCTGCGCGGCTTGCGGACCCGGCTATCCCGATTTGCAGGCGCCCGCGACGGCGGAAGAGGTGTTGCGCGCCGTCGGAAGGGCGCGGGCATGAGCTTTGACCTGACAGGCTTGCAACGCGCTGTTGCGGCGCATGGTGCCGTGTGCCGCGTTGTGATCGTCGCCGTAAAGGGCTCCACCCCGCGCGATGTGGGGACCGCGATGCTGGTCTGGCCCGGCGGGCAATCGGGCACTATCGGCGGGGGTCGGCTGGAATTCGATGCCGCCGCCATGGCGCGCAAAAACCTCGACCGTGAGATCACGCATTCCGCCAGAACCTTCGCGCTTGGCCCGGCGCTGGGCCAATGTTGCGGCGGCGCGGTGACCCTGTCCTTTGAGCGGTTCATGCCCGACCATCTGCCCGAAAAGTTCCCCCATGCCCATCCGGTCATGGCCCATTCTGGCCGGCCTGACGCAGTGACCCGTGCCATCGCCCGGGGCGTCGAAGCGCCGCTTCATATCGCGGATTGGTTCATCGAACCCCTGGCCCAGCCGCGCCAATCGCTTTGGATATATGGCGCGGGCCATGTGGGGCGCGCCGTGGTCGATATCATGGCCCCCCTCCCGGATTTTGCCATCACCTGGGTCGATACCACCCCCGGGCGCTTCCCGGACCCGCTGCCCGACAGGGTGACGGCGCTGCCCGCCGCGAAACCCGAACTGGCGATGCGACATGCGCCAGCCGCGGCGCATCATCTGATCATGACCTATGATCACGAAATGGATTTCGCCCTTTGCCATACCGTCCTTGGCCAGCCCTTCCAGAGCTGCGGGTTGATCGGCTCTGCCACCAAGAAGATGCGGTTCCGCTCCCGATTGCGCGATCTGCGGCACGAAGATGCCCAAATTTCGCGCATTACCTGCCCGATCGGGGCCCCGCATCTTGGCAAACACCCACAAACCATTGCCGTGGGGGTGGCCGCAGACCTACTTTCAAGGCAGATGCTCAATGATTCAGCGACAGAGTCCCTGCGGACAGGAATGCGTGCGTGACCGCGCTTTTGACCATTGACGGGCTGACCAAAGCCTATCCGGGCGTGGTGGCCAACGCAGCCGTTTCCTTTCAGATACAGCCCGGTGAGGTGCATGCGCTGCTGGGCGAGAACGGTGCCGGAAAATCCACATTGGTCAAGATGATCTATGGGCTGGTGCGCCCGGATGCCGGGGCGATGACGCTGATGGGCGCGCCCTATACCCCGGCGGAACCACGCGCCGCGCGCGCCGCAGGCGTGGCCATGGTGTTTCAGCATTTCTCGCTGTTTGAAGCGCTGAATGTGGCCGAAAACATTGCCCTTGGCATGGAAAACCCGCCCCGCCCGCGCGATCTGGCGGCGCAGATCCGCGAGGTGTCCGAGACCTATGGCCTGCCGCTGGACCCGGACCGTCTGGTGGGAGATCTGAGCGCGGGAGAACGTCAGCGGGTGGAGATCATCCGCTGTCTGTTGCAGGACCCCAAACTGCTGATCATGGATGAGCCGACCAGCGTTCTGACCCCGCAGGAGGTGGAGATTCTGTTCCACACCCTGCGCAAGCTCAGCGCCGAGGGCACGGCCATTCTCTATATCTCTCACAAGCTTGAGGAAATCCGTGCGCTCTGTGACGAAGCCACGGTGTTGCGGCTTGGCAAGGTGGTGGCCGAATGCACCCCGCGCGAGGTCTCTGCCGCGCATATGGCCGAGTTGATGGTGGGCAAATCGCTGGCCGCACCGGCACGGGAAGCCACGGAACCGGGTGCGGTTCTGCTGGAAGTGGCGGGGCTTTCGCTGGACCCGGCCACGCCGTTCGGCACCCCCTTGCGCCATATTGGGCTGGAATTGCGCGCAGGCGAGGTTCTGGGCATCGGCGGGGTGGCGGGCAACGGGCAGGATGAATTGCTGGCCGCCCTGTCGGGGGAGGCACGCTCACGACCCGGGGCGATCCTGTTCGAAGGCGCGCCGGTGGGCGATCTGGGCCCGAATGAACGGCGCGTTCTGGGCCTGCTTTGCGCGCCCGAGGAACGGCTGGGCCATGCGGCGGCCCCGGATATGAGCCTGACCGAAAACGCGGTTCTGACCGCGCGGCTGCGACAAGGGCTGGACCGGAACGGGTTTCTGAACTGGCCCGGCGCCACCGGATTCGCCGAAACGGTGATCGCGGAATTTGATGTCCGCACACCGGGCACCCATGTGGCGGCCCGGGCGCTGTCAGGCGGGAATTTGCAGAAATTCGTCATCGGGCGGGAGATTTTGCAGACCCCGCGCGTGCTGGTTGTGAACCAGCCGACCTGGGGGGTGGATGCCAGTGCTGCCGCCGATATCCGGCAGGCGCTTCTGAACCTCGCCCATGGCGGGGCGGCGGTGATCTGCATCAGTCAGGATCTCGATGAATTGCTGGAAATTTCCGACCGGTTCTGCGCGCTGAACGAGGGGCGGCTTTCAGCCCCCCGGCCCGCGCGCGGGTTGAGCATGGAGGAAATCGGGCTGATGCTGGGCGGGGCCCATGACATGCATGATATCGCGCCAGAGGCCCTGCCGGAACATGTGACGCCGGAGGCAACCCCATGATCCGGCTTGAAAAGCGCCCCACCCCGTCTCGCGTCTGGATCGTGGCGACGCCGATTGTCGCCGTGATCCTGACAATGATCGCTGGCGGGATCATGTTTGCCGTTCTGGGCCAGGACCCGGTGGAGGCCATTCGGATCATCTTTCTGGACCCGCTGTTCGATGACCGGTTTGCCGCATTCTCGCGCCCGCAGATTCTGGTGAAGGCCGGGCCGCTGATCCTGATCGCGATCGGCCTGTCGCTTGGGTTTCGGGCAGGCATCTGGAATATCGGCGCCGAGGGGCAATATATCATCGGCGCGATATGCGGGGCCGGGTTCGGGCTGGCCCTTTACCCGTCGGAAAACCTGCTGATCCTGCCGGGGATGGTGATCGCGGGCGCGCTTGGGGGCTGGGCCTGGGCGATGATCCCGGCGATATTGCGCACCCGGTTTCGGACCAATGAGATACTGGTGTCGCTTTTGCTGGTCTATGTGGCCGAGGCCATTCTCGCCTCTGCGGCCACCGGTTTTCTGCGCAACCCGGACGGGCATGGTTTTCCCGGCTCGCGCAATCTGAGCCAGCATCCGGGCACCGAAAACCCGGAACTGATTGCCGGCACCGGCATGCATTGGGGGGTGGTCGCGGCCTTTGTCGCGGTGATCTTTGCCTATGTGCTTTTTAACCGTCACCTGCTTGGCTATCAGATCAAGCTGGCTGGTCAGGCGCCGCGCGCCGCACGGTTTGCAGGTGTGAACCCGACCCGGTTGATTGTGGTGTGTCTGGGTGCCTCGGGCGCGTTGGCGGGCATGGCGGGCCTGTTCGAGGCCGCAGGCCCGGCCGGGCAGATCAGCATTGATTTCAATGTCGGCTATGGGTTCACCGCAATCATCGTCGCGTTTCTGGGCCGGTTGCACCCGGTGGGCATTCTGCTGGCCGGGTTGCTGATGGCGCTGACCTATATCGGTGGCGAACTTGCGCAACTGATGCTGGGCCTGCCCGCCTCGGCCATTCAGGCGTTTCAGGGGATGTTGTTGTTCTTCCTGCTGGCGCTGGATGTCCTGTCGAATTACCGGATCCGGCTGAAACGCGCAGAGGTGACCTCATGATGGGTATTGATCCGGTCAGCCTGATTGTCGCGCTTATCGGGGCCTCGACCCCGATCCTGCTGGCCGCAATCGGCGAGCTTGTGGTGGAGAAATCCGGCGTCCTGAACCTGGGCGTTGAAGGGATGATGATTGTCGGTGCGATCTCGGGCTTCATCATCGCGGTCAATACCGGGTCGCCCTGGCTGGGCTTTGTGGCCGGGGCGTTCGGGGGCGCGGTTCTGTCGCTGATCTTCGCGCTTCTGACCCAGTATCTGTTGTCCAATCAGGTGGCGACCGGGCTGGCGCTGACGCTGTTCGGTCTGGGCCTGTCTTCCTTGATGGGCGAGGCCTATTCCGGCATCAACCCGCCCCTGACCGCCGATCTTTTCCCCGCAGCCCTGCGCGACATCCCCGTGATCGGGCCGATCCTTTTCGGCCATGATCTGATTGTCTACCTGTCGGTTTTGCTGGTCGCGGGCACCTGGTACATGCTGCGGCATACACGTATGGGCCTGATCCTGCGCGCGGTGGGCGAAAGCCATGAAGCGGCCCATGCGCTTGGCTATAAGGTCATCCGCATCCGCATCTATATCATCCTGTTCGGCGGGGCCTGTGCCGGGCTTGGGGGCGCCTATCTGTCCCTTGTCCGGGTGCCAAGCTGGACCGAAGGCATGACCGCGGGCGCAGGCTGGATTGCCCTGGCCATCGTGGTTTTTGCAAGCTGGAAACCCTGGCGCGCCCTGATCGGGGCATATCTGTTTGGCGGGATTGCCGCCCTGCAACTGCGCCTGCAGGCGGCCGAGATCAACATCCCGGTCATGGTTCTGGATATGTCTCCCTATCTGGTGACAATCCTTGTTCTGGTCATTATTTCCTCAGACAGGGGACGTGCTGCATTGAACGCGCCCGCAGCACTTGGCAAGGTATTCCATGCAAGCGGTTAAAAGGGGTCATGGTCATGCGCCGCGCCGGGATCATCCAGCTGCTCGACGGGAGACATCCACGCAATGGTCGATCGGTGACCTTTGCGCTGAACGGGCTGATCCTGCTGTCGGCGATCGCAATCGCGGTGGAGACCATGCCGGACCTGCCGGACCGGGCACAGGATTTTCTCGGCTGGTTCGAAATCACCGTGCTGCTTGTCTTCGCGCTGGAATATCTGACCCGGGTGATCTGTTCACCGCGCCCTCTGCGCTACATCTTCAGCTTCTGGGGGCTGATCGACCTGCTTGCGATCCTGCCGCTTCTGGCGCTGTTGCAACCGCAATGGACGGCGGTGCGGATTCTGCGCCTGCTGCGGTTGATCCGTCTGCTGAAACTCTTCCACACCTCGCTTGCGCTCGACCGGATGTCGCGGGCCTTTCGGGCGGTCAGGGGCGAATTGACCGTCTTTGGCGCGCTGGCCGCGATGATGCTTTATGTCTCGGCGGTGGGGATTTATGTTTTCGAACACCCGGTCCAGCCCGAGGCCTTCACCTCGATCCCGATGTCGCTGTGGTGGGCAGTCGCGTCCCTGACCACGGTGGGGTATGGCGATCTGGTGCCGATCACGCTTGGCGGGCGGCTTTTCACCACACTGATGCTGTTCATCGGTTTGGGCATTGTGGCCGGTCCGGCAGCGATTATCACAACCGCCCTTCTGGAAGCGGATAAGTTCGGAGTAGAATCACCGCCCGGATCAAATACGAAAAACATGTCCAACAAGGAGATTAAAAAATGAATCTGACACTGAAATATCTGGCCAGCGCTGCGCTGTGTCTTGGGCTGGCAGCCCCCGCGATGGCTCAGGATGACCCATTGCAGGTTGGCTTTGTCTATGTCGGGTCGATCGGCGATCTGGGCTGGACCTATGAACATGATCAGTCGCGTCTGGCGGTCGAGGCGCATTTCGGTGACGCGGTTGAAACCACCTATGTGGAAAACGTGCCCGAAGGGGCCGATGCGGAACGGGTGATGACGCAGATGGTGCTAAGCGGCGCCGATCTGATCTTCACCACCTCTTTCGGCTATATGGACCCGACCAATGCAGTGGCCGAACAGTTCCCGGAGGTGTATTTCGAACATGCCACCGGCTATCGGCGCGATCACCCGAATGTCTCGACCTATTCTGCGCGGTTCTATGAAGGCCGCGCGGTGATCGGCCATATCGCGGGCCAGATGACTGAATCGAATATCGTCGGCTATATCGCCTCCTACCCTATCCCCGAAGTGATCCGGGGCATCAATTCGGCCTATCACCATGCCCATGCGGTGAACCCGGATGTCGAGTTTCGTGTGGTCTGGGTCTATACATGGTTTGACCCCGCGCAAGAGGCCGATGCCGCCCAGGCGCTGATTGATCAGGGCGCCGATGTGATCATGCAGCACACGGATTCGACCGCGCCGATGACCGTGGCGGCCGAAGCAGGCGCCGTGGCCTTTGGTCAGGCCTCGGATATGGAGCAGTTTGCCCCGTTTCCCCGTGTCGCCTCGATCATCGACAACTGGGCGCCCTATTATATCGCCCGGACACAGGCGGTGATGGACGGCACCTGGGAACAGGCCGATACCTGGGACGGGATCGGCGCGGGCATGGTTGAACTGGGCGAGATGTCCGATGCCATCCCCGAAGAGGTCCGCGTTTCAGCCCAGGCGCTGGCGGATTCGATTGCTGATGGCAGTTACCATGCCTTCACCGGCCCGCTGAACCGGCAGGATGGCAGCGCCTGGCTGGCCGAGGGTGAAACGGCCGATGATGGCACATTGGCGGGTATGGATTTCTACATTGAAGGCATCACCGGCGACATCCCGAACTGAGGCACGTAAATGGGGCAGGCATCAACATTGGTTTGGTGCCTGTCTCGGACTGACGGTATTTTGGTATCGTGGGACCTGAGGGCCGCATCCGCCCGCCCGGCGGCACCGCCGGGCAGCGTCTGAGCCGCCCCCACGGGGCGGGCGCTTTGCTTCCTGCCCCTCGGTTCGGGCTCTGCCCTCTGCTCTCATTTTGGTAAGTTCACTCTACGCAACCCGACTGGCCCACCTGGGGACAATGTCCATAACGGTTGCCTTTTCCATCTGTTCCGCCTTATGGCCCACAAGAATGCTGGGCATGGATTCCAGGGGGAAATAAGCCCATACCCCCCGCCCCTACAGGTCTGCCTGAGCGATGTTCGCAATCTTTTGTCTGATCAGATCACGGCTTTCTGCGGCCATCTGTCGGAGGGATTCGATCCCGTCGGCATAGGCCGGGGCCACACCCTGTTTGCTGGCCGCGGCGATCAGATCAACCTCTGCAACAAGGGCGGTCAGCCCAAGAAGGGCGGCCGAGCCCCGCAGTTTATGGGTCTCGGCCGAGATATCCTCGGCATCCGCGCCCACGGTCAGCCCGACCAGTCGCGCAAGCGTTGTCTCAAGCTCTTCAAAGAACCGGTCCACCGTCGCGGTTGTTTTCTCGGCCCCCAATGCACCGACAAGTTCCGTCAGCGTGGCGCTGTCTATCTGCTCGGAATCCGCCACAATGTCACCGGCAGAAGAGGCTTCTGCCCCGCCAATCCCCGCAAGGATATCCTGCAACGCATAAAGGCGAATGGGTTTGGTGCAAAACCCGTCCATCCCCGCCGCTTCGGCCTTGGCAAGGTATTCCTCGCGGCCATGAGCGGTCAGCCCCAGGACATAGGTCCGCTGGTTCGGGCCTGCCATTTCCCGTATCCGGCGCACGGCCTCGATCCCGTCCATGACCGGCATGTTGATATCCATGATGATCAGATCGACGCGCCGTTTCTGGGCCGCCTCCACCCCTTCGGCGCCGTCGCAGGCCTCGGTCACCTTATGCCCAAGCCCTTCCAGCATATCCCTCAGCACCGAGCGGTTGATCGCATTATCCTCGACAATCAGAACCTGCTGCGCCGAGGGTGGATCAATGATGACCCCGCCGGTTCCATCATCATGGGTGGCCTGAATATCTTCCGCTGTCGATCTTTCCAGCGACAGGGACAGGGTAAAGCTGCTGCCCTGCCCCACCACGCTTTGCACGGTCAGATCCCCGCCCATCAGACGCGCGATTTTGCGCGAGATCGACAGGCCCAGCCCGTCTCCGCGCGACTGCCGCCCCTCCGCATGGGTCAGCGCGACAAAATCCTCGAAAATATCCTCAAGCGACTCCGGTGGAATACCCGCACCCGTATCCGTGACCGAGATCGACGCCGCGGTCATATCCGCCCCATGGACCCCGCCAACCGCCACCGTGATGCTCCCGCTATTGGTGAACTTGATCGCATTGCCGATCAGATTGGTCAGAATCTGCCCGATCCGCCCGCCATCGGCCAGAAACGGGCGGGCCATGCCCGGGTCGAATTGCAGATTGAGGCTCAGGTTTTTCTCATGCGCCAGCGGGGTCAACACATCCACGATGGATTGCACCACCACATCCAGATTAAAGGGGCTGGGGGCCAGTTTCATCGTACCGATTTCGATCCGGGTGATATCCAGCGCCTCATTGACATGTTCCAGCAAGATCTCGCCCGACGCGGATGCAACGCGGACATACCGTTCCTGCCGGGAGGTCAGATCAGTGGTGCGCATCAGGTCAAGAACGCCCAGGATACCGTTCAGCGGTGTCCGCATTTCATGGCTCATCACCGCCAGAAACTGGGATTTCGCCCGGTCCATCCGTTCCGCCCGGTCGCGCGCATCAATCAGCTTCTGCTCGGCGATCTTGCGGTCGCTGATATCGCGCAGATAGGCGATGAACAGCTCCCCGTGATTGCCCTGCGCCGAGGTGATGTTCAATTCGATCGGAAATTCCTCGCCGGATTTGCGAAGCCCGCTCAACTCCACCCGCCCGCCATCGACAACCCTGGGCGTGCCGGTTGTCAGATACCGCTCCATCCCGGCGGCATGGGCGGCGCGATAGCGATGGGGGACGATGGTATCCTCCATCTTCTGGCCCAGAATATCCGCCCGGGACCAGCCAAAGATGGTTTCCGCCGAAGCATTGAAATCGACGATCTCACCCTGTTCATTGGAGGTGACAATCGCATCAAGCGATGCCGCCACGGTTGAGGTAAGCCGGTCGCTGGAGGCAAGAAGCTGGGCATCGCGTTCACGCGCCCGGGCCAGCATCCGGTCAAGGATCAGCAGCAGAACCGTCAACCCGATGATCAGTGCGATGGCGCTTATCCCGGTCAGCCGCAATTGCCGCGCAAATTCTTCCCGCTGCGCTTCCGAGCGTTCGACACCACGTTCCAGCCCCAAAAGCGCCAATTGCCTGACATCGGGCCGGATTTCATGGGTCAGCGCCCGCAGTTCAAGCAGTTGCGTGCGCCCCAGTTCCCCGGAATTGTCCAGTATCTCGATGGCGCGGTCCGAAAAAACCTCAAGCCCCTGTCGCAGACGTGCGGTTTCAGGGTCTTCGACAAAGGCTTGGCCCGTACGTCCACTGTCGATCAGCGCCACACGGCTGAGAGCGATATCGGCCCTCAGCCGCACAACCCCGATATCGGGCTGTTCGGCAGCAATCTGATCGGACAGAACAGCGTTCAGGTTGGCAATCTCGGTTTCCACCTGCAGGATCGTCCACTGCATATTGTCATTGCTGGCAGTGGACAGATAGCGCAGTTCAAGCAGAACATTGATCCCAAGGATCCCGAACCACATCATCAGCAGGCCGGTCGCAATCAGAACAACGAATCTTTTGCCAGTCATGCCTTGGTCCGCTGCGTTGCTACCTCTGGTGCGAAGCTTAGAACGCAACGGCTGATCAATCCATCACAGACAGGCGGTTCAGCTGCCAAATACTGCGGGAATAGATGGTTTCGGTCTGAAAGTCCGGATCACTGTCATAGGGATAGACCACCCAGAACGGCCCTTTGTCGCGCACCGACATGGTCTGCCCGTCCATCCGGGTTGCAATGATCGGATACATATCGCCGATCTCCGCCACCGGCATTTCAACCGCATAATCGTTCAGGGCGGTCATTGTCAGGGTGGTGCCGTCCACATCGCCGGCCTCCAGAATGTCGCTGAGCGGCACACCGCTGAAGGTGACCGGGTCATCGGTCCAGATGGTTGTGGTGGTGAATTCAACCTGCGGCAATGCATCAAGTGCTTCCAGGTTCAAATCTGTCTGCTGTGCTCCGCCATCGGCGGAAACCTGCAGGATCATTCCCTCCTGCGCCAGAACTGAAGTTGCAAAGAGGCCCAAAAGACCTGTGGCTGCCGACAGGCATGTGAAACGATTTAGCATTGATGAACCTCGCGTAGGTATAAAAGTTATAGGATGCACAGCAGTTAGCATGCAGATCGGCATCAGATTCAGATCATCGGGGTAGGTTCCTATACTTTGGTATAGGTTCTGCCTCTCATTGCTTGATATGAGTGCTGAAATTCAGTCCAGACAAATCAGATGAGTATTGCCATGCCGAATATTCTGATTGCCGATGACCACGATCTGGTGCGTGACACAATCGCTGCGTATCTTGGCCAGGTGGAGGAGTTTTCCGTTCTCACCGCGGCAACGCTGGATGAAGCCGTCAAGGTCATTGCCGGAGAGATCCCGATAGATCTTGTCATTCTGGATTATAACATGCCCGGCATGAACGGCCTGAAAGGTCTTGAACATATCACAAGCCGTTACCCCCATATCAAGGTCACCCTGATGTCGGGGATTGCAACGCCGGATGTGGCGAATGAGGCGATGGAGCTTGGCGCACAGGGGTTTTTCCCCAAATCGGCGGCAGCCAGTTCCATGGTCAATGCCATCAAATTCATCCTGTCGGGAGAGCGGTATTTCCCCGTTGGCTTTACCAGCGAAGCCCCTGAGCGTCAGGCCCCCGGCGGGTTCATGGGCCTGTCCCCGCGCGAGATGCAGACGCTGGAAAAGCTCTGCCAGGGTCAGTCCAACAAGGAAGTCGCGCGCGAACTTGGCCTGCAGGAGGTGACGGTCAAACTTCATGTGAAGAATATTCTGGCCAAGCTGGGCGTCAGCAACCGCACGCAGGCCGCCCTGATGGCAAAAGAGAACGGCATTTTCTGAAGCGGCCATCCGGCCCGCTCAGGCCTGAACGGGCCCGTTTGTCTTGATTCGCTTCAGAACCATGTTGGTCTGCGCGCTTCTGAGGCATGGCATGGCAAACAGCACCTCTTCCAGAAAACTGTTATAGGCCTCGATATCCCGGCAGATGACGCGCAGATGATAATCGGCAGTCCCTGTTGTCGCGACACAATCCACCACCTCCCCCCGTTGCAGCACCGTCTCCATGAACAGATCGACACCCGCGCGGTCATGGCGGTTCAACTGGATATGTACGATCGCCTCGAACCGTAACCCCATGCTTGGGGGGTCGATGACAGCGGTGTATCTGGAGATCACCCCCTGATCTTCCAGCGCCTTCACCCGGCGCCAGCAGGACGAGGTGGACATTGCCGTCTGATCCGCCAGTTCGGCATTCGAAAGCCGGGCATTGTCTTGCAGCAGATGCAGCAGCAACAAATCCCGTTGTTCAATCATATCTGGCATGTATTTTCGAGTTTATATCAAAATTCGGCATACTCTACCAAATTATTCCATATTCCCGAGATGATAGACAAGATATTTCACACGCTCCCCGGTAAAATAATCCGGTATCAGGGATATGGGGCACATGACACGACACCTGATGATGGACAGGTCATACGCGCTGGACGATTGTTATGACCGTCTGGACGGGCGGGTGTTCATGACCGGCACCCAGGCGCTTGTGCGGATCATGATCGATCAGGCGCGGCGCGACCGTCAGGCCGGATGGAAGACCGCCGGTTTTGTCTCGGGCTATCGCGGGTCGCCCCTTGGCGGGGTCGACAAGGCGCTTTGGGGTCTTGGTCCCCGGCTGGAAGAGAACCGCATCACCTTTCAACCCGCAATCAACGAAGATCTGGGGGCCACCGCCATTCTGGGCGCACAACAGGCCAGTCTTGACCCCCATGCGACGGTCGAGGGTGTGTTTTCCATGTGGTATGGTAAAGGCCCCGGCGTCGACCGGTCGGGCGATGCGCTCCGCCATGGCAACGCCTATGGCTCCGCACCGAAGGGCGGTGTTCTGGTGGTGGCCGGTGACGATCATGGCTGCGTGTCCTCGTCGATGCCGCACCAATCCGATGTCGCCTTCATGACCTGGTTCATGCCCAGCCTGAACCCGGCCTCGGTGACCGAATATCAGGCGTTCGGGGAATACGGCATCGCGCTTTCGCGATTCTCGGGCAGTTGGGTGGGGTTCAAAGCCATCTCGGAAACGGTGGAATCCGCGCAATCGGTCACCCTGACCCCGGACCGGGTGTTTGTACAGCCTGATTACACCGCGCCGCCGGGCGGCCTGCATGTGCGGTTGGGCGATCTGTCAAGCGCCGGGATCGAGGCCCGGATCGGCGCCAAGCTGGAGGCGGTTGACGCTTTCGTCCGGGCCAACCCGATCGACCATGCGCTTTATGATCTGCCGCAGGCGCGTTACGGCATTGTCACCACCGGCAAGGCCCATCTGGACGTGATGGAGGCCCTGCGCCTGCTGGGGCTGGATGCCGCCCGCTGCCGCGATCTTGGGCTTGATATCTACAAGGTCGGGATGGTCTGGCCACTGGCCCGCCGTGATGCGCTGCGGTTTGCGCGCGGCAAGCAGGAGCTTCTGGTCGTCGAGGAAAAACGCGGCATCGTTGAAAGCCAGTTCAAGGAACATTTCTATGACTGGCCGGGGGACAAACCCGCCCGCATGGTCGGCAAGCATGACGAAGAGATGCAGCCGCTGATCCCCTGGACCGGGGAATTGAGCCCGCTGAAACTGGTGCCGATACTGGCCGCACGGCTGGACCGCATGTTCCCGGATCTGAACTTGACAGCCCGTGCCCGCGCACTGACCCGACAAACGCCCCCGGTTTTGCAGGTCGCAGGCGCGGCGCGCACGCCTTATTTCTGCTCGGGCTGCCCGCATAACAGCTCCACCAAACTGCCCGAGGGCAGTCAGGCGGCCTCGGGCATCGGTTGCCATGTGATGGCAAGCTGGATGGACCGGGAGACCACCGGCTTTGCCCAGATGGGGGGCGAGGGCGTGCCATGGACCGCCACATCGCGGTTCAATGGCGGCAAGCATATCTTCCAGAATATCGGCGAGGGCACCTGGTATCATTCCGGCTCTCTGGCGATCCGTCAGGCGGTGGCGGCAAAGACCAACATCACCTTCAAACT
The DNA here is from genome assembly GCF_004751985.1 of Rhodophyticola sp. CCM32. Taxonomy (NCBI): domain Bacteria; kingdom Pseudomonadati; phylum Pseudomonadota; class Alphaproteobacteria; order Rhodobacterales; family Roseobacteraceae; genus Rhodophyticola; species Rhodophyticola sp. CCM32. The sequence continues at coordinate 466,122 of NZ_CP038492.1, read as the reverse complement.
GCTGTTCAATGACGCGGTGGCGATGACCGGCGGGCAACCGGTTGACGGCCCGATTTCCCCTGCCGCCATCGCCTGGTCCAGCCATGCCGAGGGCGTCGGGCAGATCGCGCTGGTCAGCGATGATCCGGGCAAGTTCACCCCTGCCGATTTCCCCCCGGGAACCCGGTTCGAACATCGCGCCCGGCTGGACGCCGTTCAGCGTGACCTGCGCGAGATCCCCGGCGTGACCATGCTGATCTATGAACAGGCCTGTGCCACCGAAAAACGCCGCAAACGCAAACGCGGCCAGATCGAAGACCCGGCCCGGTTTGTGGTGATCAATGATCTGGTCTGCGAAGGCTGCGGCGATTGTTCGGTCGAAAGCAATTGCCTGAGTGTGGAGCCGAAACAGACACCCATTGGGGTCAAACGACAGATCAACCTGTCAAGCTGCAACAAGGATTTTTCATGCCTGAACGGGTTCTGCCCCAGTTTCGTGACGGTTGAAGGTGCCACCCGCCGCCGCAAAACCGGTGCGGGCCTTGATACCGTCGCGCTGGCGGCGGATCTGCCCCTGCCCGATCTGCCAAGGCTGGACCGGCCCTTTGACCTTCTGGTCACCGGTGTCGGTGGCACCGGCGTGATCACCGTGGGCGCCGTGATCACCATGGCGGCGCATCTGGAAGGGCATGGCGCAAGTGTTCTGGATTTCACCGGGTTTGCGCAGAAATTCGGAACCGTCCTCAGCTATATCCGCATTGCCGCCACGCCAGAAGATATCCATCAGGTGCGGATCGAAGAGGGTGCGGCCAGGGCTGTGATCGGCTGCGATGCGGTTGTCTCCTCCTCCCCCAAAGCCTCGGTCCATTACAATGCCAACACGCATATGGTGCTGAACCTTGCGGAAATGCCCACCGGTGATCTGGTGCTGAACCGGGATGCCGATCTGCGGATTGAGACACGTGTTGCGGCGATTGCCGGGGCCATTGGCGCGGGCAATCTTGATACGCTGGATGCAAACACCCTGTCCGAGGCCCTGTTGGGCGATACAGTCTATGCCAATGTCATTCTGATGGGTTTTGCCTGGCAGCGCGGGCTGGTGCCTGTCGGCCTGGCGGCACTGGATCGGGCATTGGAATTAAATGCCGTATCGCTTGAGAAAAACCGGATGGGTTTTGCCGCAGGTCGATTGATGGCTGCGGCCCCGGATTATCTGGCAAAGGTGCTGCCCCCGAAAGATGACAAGACGGAAACGGTGGAGGATATCATCACCCGCCGTGCGGGGTTTCTGACCCAATATCAGAATGCGGATTATGCCGCGCGCTATCGCCACCGCCTTGATCGCTTTGCGGCCTCCATGCCGGTCTGGTCCGATGCTCTGCATGCGGCAACCGCCAGATCGCTGTTCAAGCTGATGGCCATCAAGGATGAATACGAGGTCGCACGGCTGCACCGGGACAGCGGTTTTCACCAGAGCATCGCGGCGGAGTTCGAGGGCGATTACCGCCTGAATTATCACCTTGCCCCGCCGATCCTGAACACGCGCCGCGACGGGCGCGGACGACCGGAAAAGCGCGCATTCGGCACCTGGATGGGCGTCGCCTTTGCCGGTCTCGCCCGTCTGCGGCGCCTGCGGGGCACAAGACTGGACCCATTCCGGTTCAGCGCTGACCGGCGGCTTGATCGTGACCTGCTGGACTGGTTCGAAACCCTGATGCGGGATCTGCCCGCGCAGGCCGGAAGCCATGATGAAAAGACACTGGAAGCGATCCTGTCCGCGCCCATGGACATTCGGGGCTATGGGCCCGTCCGGGAGAAGGCGGCAGAGCAAACGCGCCGGAAAGTGACTGACTTGTTGGGTAAAAGCACCATCCGAAACGCCGCCTGAAACGTGTCGGACACATGCAATAGAAAACCCAAGCCGCGTCTTCAGATCACCGCTTTTTCAATAAAGGGGGCGCCAAGCGCAATCCGATCATAATGGAACGGGGTCAGATCCAGACTGCGATAGCCGCCATAGGTCAGATATTCAGCAGTGCCCCGCCCCATGGCCGGGGATTGCTGTAACCCGTGGCCGGAAAGCCCGTTGAGAAAGAAGAAATTCCCGATCTTGGGATGCGGCCCGATGATCGCGTTATGATCCAAAGTGTTCATGTCGTAATGGCCTGCCCATTCGGTGACCACGCGGATCGCCTCGAATTGCGGGATGCGGGTGGCGATGACAGGCCAGATATCGCTTTCCCAGATCCCGTGATCCATCGCGAAATCATCCGGGTCAACCGCAGGGTCAATATGGGAATGCCCGCCCGCCATATAGGTTTTGGGACCGTCCTGACGGAAATGAACGCCTGACGGGTCGATGGTCAGCGGCAGTTCACGATCCAGAGGCTGTTCCGCCGAGAATATCCAAGTGTAGCGTTTGCGGGGTTCAACCGGGATGTCGATACCCGCCATCGCCGCCGTCCGCGCGCCCCTTGTGCCGGACGCATTCACCACCTGCCCGCAGGCAATCACCGCGCCCGAGGCCAGTGTCACACTGTCCACTTTCGTGCCCGTGCTGTTGCGCGTCATCGCCACAACCTCACCCGCCACGAAGTCCACACCACGTTCGCGGGCTGACCGGCGCCACCATTCAAACACGGTGCCGCCGTCCCAATACCCTTCATCAACCGTGTTGATGCTGCCCAGCACCAGATCATCCACGCTGTAAAACGGATAGGCTGCCTTGATCTCATCAGGCGTCATCAGCTTTGTGCCCGCACCTTCGGCGATCTGCACCTTATGGCTTTCACGCAGTGTGTCGGCAAAGGCGTCGGTATCGGCCAGATACATATACCCGTAATTCTGGATGCCCAGTTCCGGCACACGCGGGTCATCCCCCATATACTGCGGGAAATTATTGACGAAATCGGCCGCAAACTGCGAGATTTTCACGTTCAGGGCACTGCTGAATTGCTGCCGCATACAGGAGTTGGTGTGGGCCGTGGCAGAGTTTTCATAGCTTGGGTCACGTTCGACAATCAGGATTGAGCCATCGAAATCAGACATTTCGGTCAGGAACCACGCAGTTGACGACCCAAGCATCGCGCCACCCACGATCACCACGTCATATGAGGATTTCAAAGGCGTTGTGGCAAAACCGGCGGTGGTCATTGGCATTTCCTTCGTTCGGGACCGGCACGGGTATGTCCCGGTTTCGGGCCGATCAGAGGAATACCTTTCCCTGCAATCTGCTTTGATGCAAGCGGGCAGATATGTACCGGCACAGAACAGAGCGCCCTGCCCGGTAGGTGCAGCCAAAGCCACCCCTATAGCGCCGGACTGAAATTCTGCATCACATATACATTTTGCAGAGGGCAGCGCCCGAACCGAGGGGCAGGAAGCGAAGCGCCCGAACCGAGGGGCAGGAAGCGAAGCGCCCGCCCCGTGGGGGCGGTTCGGGCGCTGCCGCCGGGCGGGAGGGTGATGCGGGGTGGTTCAGAATTTCAACCCGGCGCTATAGCATTCCAGCTTGGCAAAACGACGCCAGACTGGCATCACCAGCCCATCCACCAGAGCAGGAGCGATATGCGATGCGCCTCTTCGTCGGACTTGGCAATCCGGGCGGCAAATATGCCGGGAACCGCCACAATATCGGGTATATGGCCGTGGACCGGATCGCCGAAGATCACGGGTTTGGCCCTTGGCGGTCGAAATTTCAGGGTGTGATCGCCGAGGGTCGGCTGGATGCGGAAAAGATCATGCTGCTGAAGCCCGAGACCTTCATGAACCTGTCCGGCCAGTCCGTGGGCGAAGCGATGCGTTTCTACAAGCTGGCACCGGAAGACGTGACTGTGTTCTACGATGAACTGGACCTCGCCCCCGGCAAGCTGCGGGTGAAGACCGGCGGCGGGCTGGCCGGGCATAACGGGCTCCGCTCGATCAACGGGCATATCGGGCCGGATTTCACGCGTGTGCGCATGGGCATCGGCCATCCGGGCCATAAAGACCGGGTGTCGGCCCATGTGCTCTCGGATTTTGCCAAGGTTGAACGGGAAAGCTGGCTGAGCGACCTTCTGCAAGGGTTGAGCGAAGGGGCCGCGGATCTGGCGGGCGGCGATGCAGGCCGGTTCATGAACGCGGTCGCCCTGCGCACCGCCCCGCCCCGGTCATCGGCCACGACCCCAAAAGCCGAAACACCGGTGCCGGCACCGGCGGCACAACCAGACCCGCAACCGGATACCCGCAATCCGCTGCAAAAACTGATGGATAAATTCAAATGACGGACGCGCTGCGCCAGGCTTTCCATTTTCAGGCCAAAAGCTGTGAGATGTTGGGCTCCCCCTTCATGGGGCGGCTGATGACCCTGTTTGCAGAGCGTCTTTCCCCCGGCAGCGCCGTCGCGGACAGGTTGCTGGGCTGGCCGGGCGATGTCGGCCCTGCCGCGCAATCGGTTCCGCTGCGTATCGCTGGCAGTTTGCATGGGCTGGTGCTGGATGGCAGCGACACGGGGCTGGCCGCTGTCTACCCACCGAATACAGCCAGCGATACGGATTTATGGGCCGGGATTTTGCGCGTTTTCGAGCATCATGAGGCCCGGCTGATGGATTGGCTTGATCTGCCACCCCAGACCAATGAGGTCAGGCGCAGCGTGGCCCTGATCCCCGCCGCGCTGCACCTGACGGACCGGTTTGGCCTGCCCCTGACAATCTCGGAACTGGGGGCAAGTGCGGGGCTGAACCTGGGCTTTGACCGCTATGGGCTGATGATCGGTGATGAGATGCGGGGCCCGGCAGAAAGCCCCGTTTGCCTTGCGCCCGACTGGTCCGGCGCCCTTCCCCCCGATCTGCCACTGCAGGTCACAGGGCGCGCGGGTGTCGATCTGAACCCGCTGGATGTCACCCGGCCCGATCAGGCGCTGCGGCTTCTGGCCTATCTCTGGCCGGATCAGCCCGACCGGCTGCGCCTGACCCGCGCGGCCATGGAACTGGCCGACACAAAGCCCGATACGGGCGATGCGGCAGGCTGGCTGAAACAGCGTCTTGCAACCCCGCATCCCGGCACAACCCATCTGATCTATCACACCATCGCCTGGCAGTATTTCCCGCCCGAAACGCAATCTGCCTGCACAGAAGCCCTTGAAAGCGCAGGCCAAACCGCAACCCCGGACGCACCCCTTGCCCATTTCTCGATGGAGGCAGATGGCCGGGCCAAAGGCGCGGCACTGACCCTGAAGATATGGCCCGATGGCACCGAAATCCCCGCCGGACGTGTCGATTTCCATGGTCGCTGGATCGACTGGCAGCTTTGATCATTGCATTCGCATCTGCACCCCCTACACTGACAACGGAGGCATACGGATATGGGGCGCGAGATGGCACCATCGCTGAATGTACTGGGCGAGGGGTTGCAAGGCTGCTCCACAGACCCGGTCACCGGTTTCTTCCGAAACGGATGCTGCGATACCGGGCCGGAGGATCACGGCTCCCACACGGTTTGCGCAGTGATGACCGCGGAGTTTCTGGCCTTCTCGAAATATATCGGCAATGACCTGAGCACACCGCGCCCGGAATACGGGTTTTCAGGTTTGAAACCGGGGGATCAATGGTGCCTCTGCGCCGGGCGGTTCCTGCAGGCCCATGAAGACGGGGCCGCGCCACAGGTCAGGCTGGCCGCAACCCATCAGGCCGCCCTTGAGATTGTGCCGCTCTGTGTCCTGCAGCTTTATGATGCGGATCAGGGCGACTGAACCAGCCGTGACCGCTCAGAAGCCGCCCATCTCGAACCCAAGCGCGCGCGCGACGGTGAAGATATCCTTGTCGCCCCGGCCGCACATGTTCATGACGATCAGGTGATCCTTCGGCAGGTCCGGCGCGAGTTTCATCACATGGGCCAGCGCGTGGGATGGCTCCAGCGCGGGGATAATCCCTTCCTGCTCACAGCAAAGCTGAAAGGCCTCCAATGCCTCAACATCGGTGATCGAGACATATTGCGCCCGCCCGATCTCATGCAGCCAGGAATGTTCCGGCCCGATGCCGGGATAATCCAGCCCCGCCGAGATGGAATACCCTTCCAGGATCTGCCCATCCTCATCCTGCAAAAGATAGGTCCGGTTGCCATGCAACACCCCCGGCCGGCCACCGGTCAGCGAGGCGCAATGCTCCATCTTTGCGTTCACACCCTTGCCGCCCGCCTCAACACCGATGATCTGCACCTCCTTGTCATCCAGGAACGGAAAGAACAGCCCCATCGCGTTTGACCCGCCGCCAATGGCCGCAATGATCGTATCGGGCAACCGGCCCTCGGCCGCCATCATCTGCTCTTTCGCTTCCTTGCCGATGATCGCCTGGAAGTCGCGCACCATCGCCGGATAGGGATGCGGCCCCGCCACCGTACCGATGCAGTAAAACGTATCGCGCACATTGGTCACCCAATCGCGCAACGCATCATTCATCGCGTCTTTCAGCGTGCCCCGCCCGCTGGTCACCGGGATCACCTCGGCCCCAAGCAATCGCATGCGAAACACGTTCGGCGCCTGCCGCTCCACATCATGGGCACCCATATAAACCACGCATTTCAAACCGAATTTGGCACAAACCGTTGCGGTCGCCACCCCGTGCTGGCCCGCGCCTGTCTCCGCAATGATGCGTGTCTTGCCCATCCGCCGCGCCAGAATGATCTGCCCCAGCACATTGTTGATCTTATGGGCGCCTGTATGGTTCAGCTCATCGCGCTTGAGATAGATCTTCGCCCCGCCCAGATGATTGGTCAGCCGGTCCGCGAAATACAGCGGCGAGGGGCGGCCCACATAATGGGTCCAGAGATCCTGCATCTCATCCCAGAAACTCTGATCGGTCTTGGCGAACTCATATTGCGCCTCCAGCTCCAGGATCAGCGGCATCAGTGTTTCCGATACAAACCGCCCCCCGAAATCACCGAACCTGCCGCTCTCATCGGGGCCGGTCATGAAACTGTTCAGAATATCATCAGGCATGGCCCAGATCCCTTGTTTCCCGTGGCTGCCGGATAAAGACCATCCCGCTCCGCCTTCTCTGCTTCGCAAATATCCCGGGGGGGTCCGGGGGCAACGCCCCCCGCCGGGTCGGCGCGCGCAGCGCGGCGAAACCCCTCATCGTACGGCCTGCGCGAAGGCCGCAATCCTGTTTGCATCTTTCACACCCGGCGCGGCCTCAACCCCGGAGCTGACATCCACCTGTGTCGCACCGGTCATCTGAACCGCCAGGGCCACAGTTTCGGCTGTCAGCCCTCCGGCCAGCATCCAGGGCACCGGCCAGCGACGCCCGGCAATCAGTCTCCAGTCAAAGGCAAGCCCGTTGCCTCCGGGCAAATCCGCCTCTTCGGACGGTTTGGCATCGACCAGAAGCTGATCCGCAACACGCCCATATATCTCAAGATCAGGCAGGTCCCCGGCCCCGGCAATCCCCACCGCCTTCATCACCGGCAAACCATACCGTGCCTTGATCCGGGTCACCCGATCCGGGGTTTCGGCCCCGTGTAATTGCAGCATATCCAGCGGCACCCCGGCCACGATCTCATCCAGCATCGCATCCTCTGCATCCACCACCAAACCCACCTTGGCGATGCCCGCCGGCACCATCAGCGCCAGCGCCCGGGCCTCCTCCACACTCACGGCCCGAGGCGATTTCGGGAAAAATACAAATCCGACATATCGCGCGCCTGCATCCGCGGCAGCGGCAATATCAGAAGGCGTTTTCAACCCGCAGAATTTAATGGCCGTATTCATGATTGGGTAATCTATAGCATTTTGCATTTATTTCAGGTCAAAGCCGCTGTTTTTCGCCTTTAGGCCAAATGCAGTTTTTAATGTGTTCTGTCTTACATGAAACGCAATATGTCTTATTGCATGTCCAAATGGCATCAGGCCATTTCAACGCGCGGTGCCGGTATCCTCAAGCAGCGCCAGCACATCATCCTTGCCTTCGTTCACACGCCCTTTCAGGCCCTGAACCTCACGCTCAAGCCGCTGTTTGTCGCGACGCTGGCGACTGGCATCGGCCCGGTGGCGATGTTCGCGCAGCCATTCCCAGACAAAGCCGATCAGCAACCCCATGATCACACCGCCGAAAATCACCAGGAATACCGGCATTTCAATCGCATAGGACCACCCGATCCAGACCGCCAGACCCTCTGGCAGAAGCTCAAGCGTCATCGGCGCGCGATTGGCCAGCGCAAGAACCACAAGTCCAAGGGCAACAAGCGCCAGAAACGCATATTTCAGATAGCGGATCACGGTGTGCGCCTTTCAGCTGTCATGCCCGTTCAGACGATCCCGTAACAATTTGCCCGCCTTGAAGAAAGGCACATGTTTTTCTTCCACCGCGACACTTTCACCGGTGCGCGGATTGCGGCCGATACGGGCATCGCGCTTTTTGACCGAGAACGCGCCAAAACCACGCAATTCGACCCGGTCACCATTGGCCATCGCCTCGATAATCTCTTCGAAAATCGCATTTACAATGCGCTCAACATCGCGCTGGTAGAGATGCGGGTTTTCTTCCGCAAGCTTAATGATCAGCTCCGAGCGTATCATCCTGTCCCTCCCAGGCGGTGTATATCGGTTCTGTCCGACTATAAGCCCAATGACCGCCGTGCGGAACTGAAAAGCCACGCCAGAAAAGCAAAACTCACCCTGTATCGCCCTGTTTGGACGGGGAAATCGCCGTTGATGGGCGATCTGCCGCCACCGGATTGGTCTGGGCCGACCCATTCACTGTTCTGTGATTCGGGTGCCTGGGCCCCCGAAACCCTCTGCATGAATGACTGGCGATCCCGGAAGGACTCGAACCCTCAACATCCTGATTAGAAGTCAGGTGCTCTATCCAGTTGAGCTACGGGACCGCTATGGGTCAGTTACCGTCTTGTCCCGCAGAGGTCTAGGGTCAGGTCGCATCGGGTGTCTGCTCCCAACCACGCCGATGCGCGCCTTCAATCCGGCGTCTGAGATCAACGAAATCATCGTTTTCATACAGCACGCCGATCTTGGTGCGATGGGCAGCAACGCAGGCAGCGTGCAGGTCAGCCAGTTCCGCATCTTCCAGCATCTCTGCCATGGTCTCTGCGACCCGGTCAGACCAGCGGGTGATCCGGTGATCCTGCTGATCGTTGATATTATAGCGGCGCCAGTAAGACAGATCGGCAGACCGGTCGGCATGATTGGCATTGCCGCGCGCGACCTGGGTCAGAAAACTGTCCATGGACCGCAACGCATAATGATTCAGCTGCGCCAGATCGTAACTGAAAACGCCCTCCTCCAGCGACTTGATCTCGCGGATTTTCAGATCATCCGGCAGCGGCTGGTTGGCCGCGTTCACCCAGCGCAATTCATCCCCGCGCCCTTCGATGGGCCGGGGCGAATGATTGGTAATCCGGTCCACCGGCGCGCCCACCCGGGTGAAGGATTTCACACCCCGGCGCGGATTGCGGGGGTTGCGGCTGCCCTCGTAGAACTGACACTGGTCGAACCGGTTCATCTGCAACTCTTCGGTAAAATCCCGACGCCCTGCACAGCCGAAATTCAACTGGTTGATACTGATCACATCCGCGCCGTCGCAGGCTGAAAACAGATCAGCCAGCCTGCCCTCTCCGGTGTTCACGCAGATGAACTCATCCATATCCAGAGAGACGATCCAATCGACCCGTTTCAGCCGTGACAGGGTGTTGCTATACTTGATCACCGCCAGATGGTGGCGTTCCATCTCCATGATCATCGACGGGTTGGCGTAATGGCGGATCAACCCCATCTCATCCAGCCGGTCCAGCAGCAGATCAGACCCATCCGTGCAATCATTGCTGAAGATCAGTATATCCGTGACACCGATCAGGCGGTGATAGGCCACCCATTCCAGAATAAACGGGCCTTCATCTTTCGCAGGCGTAATCGAGGCGACGCGCATCGGGTTTTTGGTCCTGCTTATCTTATGAGTTCGACCACGAAGCCAGCCCCACATTCTGCATTTACCTCACGACTTACAACACTCACAGATACTATATTAGCAGAACTTCGGCAGAAATGACGCCCTAATGGGTCCAGGCACCCCGCCGGTCAGTCGCAAAGTTTTCGCCATATCCGCGTGGCCGGATATTGGTTTTGCGCTTTTTCGGCTGCATCACGATGGCATCAATGCCATTCTCCTCGGCGTAGTCTCGGGCTGCCTCCAGCGTTTCGAAATGCAGACGCACCTGGCTGTTCATATCGTCCGAACTGGTCCAGCCCATCAGCGGGTCGACCCCCCGGGCCGAGCTGGGGGCAAATTCCAGCACCCAGTCTTTGGTCTTGGCCGTGCCCGATGACATGGCGGTCTTGGCGGGTTGGTAAATGCGTGCGCGCATGGGCTCTGACCTTTGAACTCTCCGTCTTTCTTATCGGCAATTCGGCAGCAGCGCGCAATACGCCATCTTCACTCCGCCGCGCGAAACCGGACGGGAACCCGCAACAGATCGCGATCCAGATGACCGGAGCCATAATTCAGCCGGGTGAAATACAGCCAGGCCTCTGCCCCGGTGGTTTCAAAATTCCGGCTGTCGCTTTCCGGGTCGATCAGCGTGGGATAAAGGTAAACCGTCTGATTGCCCGTCGCGCGCCAAGGCAGGCGTGCCTCCAGCAGGGGGTGGCGCGGCGTCCAGTGGATCAGGTCTTCGGACAGGGCATAATAAAAGCCGAACAGATTTGGGTCGCGGGCCGGGTCACTGCTGGTGCCGATCATCACAAAACGGTTCAGATGGGTGTTCCAGGTGACATTTTCATACATCTGCGCGATGTCAGATAGGCCCACGGGGCTGCAATTCGTGGCCCGCATCGCCTGCAAATCATCGCGGTAAGGATCGGCGAAGACACCGGTAAACCCGACCCCGTTCCAGAACCGCCAGCTCTCCGGGTCCGCCAGTGTTTCGGTGCGCATCAGGCAGACATATTGGGTTTCCAGCGGATAGGTCTGCACCTTGAAGAACGCATAGAATGCACCTTCATACGCGATGATGTTCGACGGGCTGAACGCCCCGAAAATCCCCTCGTCAGGCGCATAAGGCGTGGTCAGCGCCGCCGCCAGATGATCGGGGGGTGCGATGGGGCGCGCAAAACTGGCCCCGCCATCGGTGGATCGGGCATAGGTGATGGTGTTGTACCAGCAGCGGAAATACTCCCCCGACGGGCAAAGCTGCGGATAGCGGTTGCCCTGAAACTCGTTATGGATCAGCGCATGCACAATGATCCCGTCTTCGGTATAGACAGACGCGATCCATTCATGATTGGCGAAATGCGACGGGTCCGGGTCATGGGCAGACCCCATAAGGACACTGCAATCCAGCAGCAGAGAGTCAAAATCCGGGCCCCGCATCCGATGGGCGGATGTATGGCTGAGTATAAGGTTCACCTGCCCTTCGGCGTCACGATAGGCGCGCACCGGCAGATCGGGGATCTGTTCTTCGTAACAGCGATCCGTGGTCCAGTCGAAAACCACCTCTGCCGCACCTGCCACCTCCAGCGCCGGCCCTGTGGCGGGCGGCGGCACCGGGCGCGGCGGGTCGGCATCGGCCAGCGCGAGACCGGGCAACAACAGGGCAAGGGCAAGGATCAGACGCATCGCAGGTGACACTCCATCAGGATCATCCGCGAAAGCCTAAAACGGTTTGCTTATGAAATGAACCAGTCATCTCGGCCTGTCGGCTTTCGCCCGATGACAAAAGGCGGAGATGACATGCGGCAAGCCAGAAGCTTTGAGCAGGGAACATCGCATTATCTGAAAGGGGGAGAGTGGGTTGCCAACCCGGCTCGACGGAGCGAGAGGGGTGGGGTGGGTGTACGAACCCGGTTGGCAACCGCTTCTGCTGCTTGCCCATCAAAGGTAGGTCCGGGATGCCTCCACTGCAACACAAAACTCCCCTTAAAGTTGTATGTATTTGCCTAAAATGCGAATGGTTCCGGTGATCTTTTGGCAAGACCTGTCAGGGGGTTTCCAGCCCATTCCCCGCAAAGCCTTGAACAAGAACAAAATAAGATCATTTTAGAGAGGTTCCACGAGGTCCGAGATGCACAACAACTCCCCCGAACAGATGCCCGTCCTGAATCGCTCGGTTGATGAAATCCGCGCGCGCGCCAAGCTGGAAGGGGGTAAAAGCTTCATTCTGCACACGGAATTTGACCCCGCCGGTGACCAGCCGGCGGCCATCGCGGAACTGACCGGAGGGATTCGTGAAGGTGATCAGAATCAGGTGCTGTTGGGCGCAACCGGCACCGGCAAGACCTTCACCATGGCCAAGGTGATTGAAGAAACCCAGCGCCCCGCCATCATTCTGGCCCCGAACAAGACATTGGCAGCACAACTTTACGGCGAGTTCAAAGGCTTCTTCCCCGAGAACGCGGTGGAATATTTCGTCAGCTATTATGACTACTACCAGCCCGAGGCCTATGTGGCCCGGTCCGACACCTATATCGAGAAAGAAAGCCAGATCAACGAACAGATCGACCGGATGCGCCATTCGGCCACCCGCGCGCTTCTGGAACGCGATGACGTGATCATTGTCGCCTCGGTCTCCTGCATCTACGGCATCGGCTCGGTCGAGACCTATGGCGCGATGACGCAAGACCTGATTTCAGGCACGGAATATGACCAGCGCAAGGTCATGGCCGATCTGATTGCCCAGCAATACCGCCGCAACGACGCCGCGTTTCAGCGGGGCAGTTTCCGGGTCCGGGGCGACAGTCTGGAAATCTGGCCCGCCCATCTGGATGACCGCGCCTGGAAGCTCAGCTTTTTTGGCGAGGAGCTGGAAAGCATCACCGAATTCGACCCCCTGACCGGAGAGAAGACCGACACGTTCGAAAAGGTCCGTATCTATGCGAATTCTCACTATGTAACCCCGCGCCCGACCATGCAGCAGGCGATCAAGGGCATCAAATCCGAATTGCAGACTCGCCTTGATCAACTGGTCGGCGATGGCAAACTGCTGGAGGCCCAGCGACTGGAGCAGCGCACGAATTTCGATCTTGAGATGCTGGAGGCCACCGGCGTCTGCAACGGGATCGAGAATTATTCCCGCTACCTGACCGGCCGGGCGCCCGGCGAACCGCCCCCCACGCTTTTTGAATACATCCCCGATAATGCGATTGTCTTTGCCGATGAATCCCATGTCTCGGTGCCGCAGATCGGCGGTATGTATCGCGGGGACTATCGGCGCAAATTCACCCTGGCCGAACACGGGTTCCGCCTGCCCTCCTGCATGGATAACCGGCCTCTGAAATTCGAGGAATGGGATGCGATGCGCCCGCAATCGGTGTTCGTGTCCGCCACCCCGCAATCCTGGGAACTGGACCAATCCGGCGGCGTCTTCACCGAACAGGTGATCCGCCCCACCGGCCTGCTGGACCCGATGGTTGAAATCCGACCCGTCGGGATGCAGGTCGATGATCTGCTGGATGAGGTGCGCCGCGTCACCGCCGATGGGTTCCGCACACTGGTCACCACGCTGACCAAACGCATGGCCGAAGACCTGAGCGAATACATGCATGAACAGGGCATCAAGGTCCGCTACATGCATTCCGATATCGACACGCTGGAACGGATCGAGATTCTGCGCGACCTGCGCCTTGGCGCCTTCGACGTGCTGATCGGGATCAACCTGCTGCGCGAGGGGCTCGACATTCCCGAATGCGGGCTGGTGGCCATTCTGGATGCGGATAAAGAGGGGTTTCTGCGCTCGGAAACCTCGCTGGTGCAGACCATCGGGCGCGCGGCGCGCAACGCCGAGGGCCGGGTGATCATGTATGCCGACCGCATCACCGGCTCGATGGAACGCGCGATGCGCGAAACCGACCGGCGGCGCGCCAAGCAGATCGCCTATAACACCGAAAATGGGATCACGCCTGAAACCGTGAAGAAGAATGTCGAGGATATTCTGGCCGGTCTCTACAAGGGCGATGTGGATATGAACCGGGTGACCGCCAAGGTCGAAAAACCGCTTCATGGTGCCAATCTGGAGGCGGTGCTGAACGGGTTGCGCGCGGATATGCGCAAGGCGGCGGAAAATCTGGAATTCGAAGAGGCCGCCCGGCTGAGGGATGAGGTCAAACGGCTGGAAACCGTGGATATGGTGGTGTCCGATGATCCGCTGGCACGGCAGACTGCGGTGGATCAGGCGGTCAGCACAGCCAATAAGATGAGCGGGCGGTCAACCGCAGGCCGGCCGGGGCAACGCGCGGGCAAGCCACGGCGCAAAAAGGGGCGCTGATCCATATCAGCCTTGTGCAATGGCCCCCGCCTGCGGACCATGTGGCAACGCGGGCGAAAACCACCCCTGCCCGCCGCCTTGCCCTTCCCGCGCCGCAAGGCTAATCCGGGGTCATGCGGACGGTGCGCGATTATCAGTATGTTTCAGCGGATGACCGGGGGGCCTCTGTCGCCATCGGCAATTTTGATGGTGTGCATCTGGGCCACCAGCATGTGATGGATCTGGCCCGCATCCCCGCCGCCCCGCTTGGCATCCTGACGTTTGAACCCCACCCACGCGAATTCTTTGCCCCCGATGCCGCCTCTTTCCGGTTGATGAATGCGGAAGCGCGCGAAAACCGTCTGCAAAAACTCGGGGTTGAGCTGCTGTATGAGCTGTCTTTCAACAAAGCCCTGGCCAGTCTGGAGGCCGAAACCTTCGCCCGGGAGGTGCTGGCCGAGGGGCTGGGCCTGACCCATGTGGTGGTCGGCGCCGATTTCTGTTTCGGCAAGGGGCGGGCCGGAACCGCGCACGCCTTGCAGGAATTTGGCGCGCGTTACGGGTTTGAGGTGACCATTGCCCCGATCATGCAGGGCAATCTTGGCGCGGTTTCCTCCACCAATATCCGCAACGCGCTGAGCGATGGACGCCCGCGCGATGCCGCCGCGATGCTGGGCCATTGGCACCGGATCGAGGGGCCGGTGCTGCATGGTGAAAAACGCGGACGGGAACTGGGCTATCCCACGGCGAACATGTCTCTGGCGGGGCTGCATGTGCCGAAACTGGGCGTGTATGCGGTGATCATTGACGTGCTGGATGGCGCCCATCAGGGCAGCTATCACGGTGTCGCCTCGCTTGGCGTACGCCCGATGTTCGGCGGTGAAGAGCCCAATCTGGAAAGCTATCTCTTCGATTTCAAAGGTGATCTTTACGGCGCTGATCTGTCGGTGGGGCTGATCGAATTCCTGCGGCCAGAGGAAAATTTCGACGGGATCGACAGGCTGATCACCCAGATGGATGCCGACAGCGCACAGGCCCGCAGCCTTCTGGCCAAGCTGTGAGAAAGAGGTTCTGGGATCATGTGCCCTTGCACAGGATGACGCCTGAGGAATGGGAGGCGCTGTGCGATGGATGTGGCAAATGCTGCCTGAACAAGCTGGAAGATGAAGACACGGGCGAGGTTGCCCTGACCCGGGTCGCCTGCCGCCTGCTGGATGACAGCACCTGCCGTTGCGGGCAATATGACATCCGCAAGACGCTGGTCCCCGATTGCATCCGCCTGACCCCGCAAACCATGGGCGATGTGGCCTATTTCATGCCGGAAACCTGCGCCTATCGTCTACTCTATGAAGGCAAACCGCTTTACTGGTGGCATCATCTGATCTCGGGCGATCCGGCAACGGTTCATGAGGCCGGTATCTCGATGCGCGGGATCACCGTGCCCGAATTCGAGGTGTCTGAGGAAGACTGGGACAATTATATTATCGAGGAACCAGGTACATGAACTTTGTCTCTGACAATACCGGGCCTGCCGCGCCCGAGATTATGGCCGCGATGATCGCCGCCAATGACGGGTATACCATGCCCTATGGCAATGACCCGGTCATGGACCGCACCACCCAGAAGCTGCGCACCCTGTTCGAGGCGCCTGACGCCTCTGTTCATCTGGTGCCCACAGGCACGGCGGCCAATGCACTGGCCCTGTCGGTGATGGCAAAACCCTGGCAGACAATTTTCTGCCACCGGGAGTCTCATGTGGCGATTGATGAATGCGGCGCGCCGGAGTTTTATTCCGGGGGCGCAAAACTGTCCCTGATCGACGGGGAGGACGGCAGGATACCGCCTGAAGCCCTGACAGAAGCAATCACCGGCACCGCTCAGGGTGATGTCCATTCCGTGCAGCGCGGGCCGGTCACACTGACCAATGTGACCGAGGCAGGCACGCTGTATGCCATCGACCAGATCAAGGCGCTGACAGAGATTGCCAAAGCCCATGATCTGCCGGTCCATCTGGACGGGGCGCGGTTTTCAAATGCCTGCGCCGCGCTTGGCTGCACCCCGGCAGAGATGACCTGGAAAGCGGGTGTGGATGCGGTCAGTTTCGGCGGCACAAAAAACGGCTGTCTGGGTGTTGAGGCGGTGATCTTCTTCGATCCGGCGCAGGCCTGGGAATGTGAGATCAGGCGTAAACGCGGCGGGCATCTGTTCTCCAAGCATCGCTATCTTTCCGCCCAGATGGAGGCCTATGTGACAGACGGGCTGTGGCTGCGCCTGGCCGGGGCAGCGAATGCGGCCTGTGCGGATCTGGCCCGGGGGCTGCGTGCCCTCCCCGAGGCACGGCTTGTCCATGAGCCCGAGGGCAATATGATCTTTGTCGCGCTGCCCCGCGCCCTTCACAGGCAGGCGAAAGCAGCAGGCGCGCTTTATACGCTCATCGGCGCGGATAAAGCACTGGACGGGCCCGATGAAACCCCGCTTCTGTGCCGGCTGGTCTGTGACTGGTCCTGCACATCGGAGCGGGTTGAACAGCTTCTGGATCTGTTCAGACAGGGTGCGCAGTGATATGCGCCGCGATTTCAGCGGCCACCTGGGCCGGGTGGGTGATCGGCAGCATATGACCGGCCCCACTCACGCTGGCGCGAGTGGCGTCTGGCAAACCCGCCTCTAGATGGTCCAGAATATCGGGGATCACCGGCGCGCAATCCCCGCCTGCCAGCAACAGCGTCGGCGCGGTGACCTGCCCAAGCCGGGGCAAAATCCGGGCCGTATCGTCATGCAGGGCCCCGTTGCTGGCCGCGATCAGGTGAATCCGGTCCAGAATATTGCGCTGCTGCGGGTCTGACAGATCGTCGAACTCCGGGCCCTCCCCCCAAACCGACAGGAACACCCGCGCGGCAGCCGCCCTGTCATCGGCGCGGAAAGCCGGGTCAAGCCCGGCCAGCGCCTGTTCATGCGCCGCATGCCCTGGCCGCCCCCGGGCGGCGGCGAACAGCACCGGTTCGATCAGGGTCAGGCTGGCGATCCCCTGCGGATGTTCCTCGGCCAGACGCAGCGCAATGGTTGCCCCGAAACTGTGCCCGATCAGATGGCAGCGGCCTTCCGGCAGAAACCGGGCCGCATATTCCGTATTCTGATCATGGAAATCCTGCTGCCCGTCCCAATCCGGCCCGCGGCCATGGCCAATCAGATCAGGCGCGGTGGCGCTCAGGTGATCGGCCAGGGCCCGTGCGACCCCATCCCAGGCCCCGGAAGACGCAAGCGAGCAATGCAGCAGCAGGGCAGGTGCCGCCCCCTGCCCCCAATGCCTTGCATAGCCGCTCAAAGCTGCCCGGCAAGATGCAGGTCCAGATCTTCCAACCGGTCCTGCCCCAGAAATGCGCCTTGCCATCCACCACGAAGAACGGCGCGCCAAAGACATTATCGGCAATCGCCTCTTCCAGATTGCGGGCATATTCCTCGGCCCCCTGCAAAAGACCGCTATCGGCCAGCGCCGGGTCAAACCCGGCCTCGGTCAGGGCCGCGCGCACCACATCATCCTCGGCGATGTTCTTCTCCCCCGCCCAGACGGCAGAGGTGAGCGACAGCAGCAGCTTGCCCAGATCCCCGCCCCCGGCCTTTTGCGCCGCGATCAGCGCATAGGAGGATGGCGCCGGGTTGGTCGGCCAGAAGGCCGGCTTCGGGTTCAGCGCACGGCCCAGTTTTCTGGCGCGCCGGTCCATATCCTGCAACCGATAGGCCTGACGCGACGGGTGCCGGTCTTTCGGCGGGACACCCCCGGTACGCGCAAACAGCGCCATGATATCCAGAGGCTTGTAGGTGATCGTCGCACCATGTTTGGCGGCGATCGCCTCCAGCGGACCGGCGGACAGATAGGTGAAAGGGGAAATCGTTGCGAAGTAGAAGTCGATATGGGCCATCTCTGCCTCCGGTTTTGGCTTTGCGCGAAGCGTAGTCGGATGCTAGGGGGTGTCAACGCATCAAGGGCCGGGAAACGGCCCGCACCAGGGGACATCTTTCACATGCCTGCCACCGATCCGAAACTGATATCCGGCAATGCCAACCGCAAACTGGCCGATGCCATTGCACGGCGGATGTCGATGCACCGGGGCATGCAGGTAGGGCTGGTGGACGCACGGGTTGAACGGTTCAACGATCAGGAGATTTTCGTCGAGGTTTACGAGAATGTGCGCGGCGAGGATATGTTCATCATCCAGCCGACCTCGAAACCGGCGAATGACAATCTGATGGAACTGCTGATCATGGCCGATGCCCTGCGGCGGTCCTCTGCCGCGCGGATCACGGCCGTCATCCCCTATTTCGGCTATGCAAGGCAGGATCGCCGCACCAAGGCGCGCACGCCGATCTCGGCCAAGCTGGTGTCGAACATGATCGCCAAGGGCGGGTTGGAACGGGTTTTGACGATGGACCTGCACGCGGCACAGATTCAGGGGTTCTTCGATATCCCGGTGGACAACCTCTATGCCTCACCGGTTTTTGCCCTGGATATCCTGCATCAGTTTGATGGTGATATGTCTGATGTCATGATCGTCTCTCCCGATGTGGGCGGCGTAACCCGGGCGCGGGAACTGGCGCAGCGGATCGGCGCACCGCTTTCGATCGTCGATAAACGGCGGGAAAAGGCCGGCGAAGTGGCGGAAATGACCGTGATCGGCGATGTCACCGGCAAGAAATGCGTGATCGTGGATGATATCTGCGACACGGCCGGAACGCTGTGCAAGGCTGCCGATGTGCTGCTGGCCGCAGGTGCGACCGAGGTTCACGCCTATACCACCCACGGGGTGTTGAGCGGCCCGGCGGTGGAGCGGATCACCAAATCGGTTCTGAAATCCCTGGTCATCACCGATACGATCGAGGCGACAGCAGAGGTCACAGCCTGTAAAAACATCCGCATCTGCCCCACGGCCCCGATGTTTGCCCAGGCCATCCTGAATATCTGGAACGGCACCAGCGTCTCATCCCTGTTTGACACCGACACCCTGATCCCGATTTATGAGGGTCTCTATCCCAAAGGAATGCACGGGCGGTAACAAGACACGCTGGAATTCTCAAGAATTCCACGTGGAAAACTGGAGTTTTCCGTTGCCCCGCGCGGGCCGTGCAGGCCGCCTTAACAGACGTCCCACTCATCCTCGCCCTGAATCTCCCCCAAGGCCATCCAGCTGGCACGGACACGGGCGACACGGCTGTCACCCCATGTGCGAAAGACAATATCAAAACCGCTCAAACTGATGTTTTCGGCGCGCAAATCCGCGCGCTGATTACTGTTGCTTTCCATATCCCACATGGTCAGGGAGACATGGACCACCGGCAGGGTCTTGAAGGATTGCGAAAAATCTGTCCTGAAACGCGCCTCTCGCGGACCTTCACCGGTCCACATCTGCCCCCCATCCTCAAAATCCGAGAACAATATGCGGGAGCCTTGATCAACCCCGATCAGATGATTTCTGAGCCGTTTCATTACCTGTCTTTCCTACTCGTCACTCATACATACACCTTATGTGTATTCAAACTGCCGCACCTTGATGAAACGCATCCCCTGCCCGTTACGGTTGATCCGCCGGAAAGCGCGCTTCGGTATGAGCCAAACATACATCGACCCAGCCTTGGCAAGTATCCCAGCGGCAAAATGATCAAAAAAAGGGAAAATGTGGCAATAAATGTAAAAAACCCCGCCCAGGTCAGCCGGACGGGGCAGAATCCTTGAAAATGGTCGGATCAGCCTGCGTTGACCTGATCACGCAGGGCGATCATATCCGCCACCAGTTTGGCCGCCATATCGGCGCCCGTATCGCTGGCGGCGTCACGTTTGGCTTCTGCCTCGGCGACAAGCTCCGCCATGATCTCTCCGGTCACCTCCGACAACGGCAGGGCGCGTTCGGCCAGAATCGTTGTCGCCGGGCCGGACACATCGGCGAAACCACCGGTGACGGCAAACTGCACCATCCCGTCAGGCCCGTCGACGGTCAGCACACCGGGGCGCAGCGTGGTGATCGTGGGGGCATGATCGGGCATTGCCGTCATGTCCCCGTCTGCACCCGGAATCTGAACCGATTTGGCCTGCACCGAGGCCAGACGGCGTTCGGGCGAGACCAGATCGAACTGCATCATATCGGCCATGTCTCAGCCCCTCCTTACGCGGCTTCCGCAGCCATCCGCTCGGCTTTGGCAACCACTTCGTCAATCCCGCCGACCATATAGAAGGCCGCTTCGGGCAGGTGATCATATTCGCCGGCAACCACGGCCTTGAAGGACGCAATCGTTTCCTCCAGCGGAACCTGCACACCATCCGAACCGGTGAACACTTTCGCCACATCGAACGGCTGGCTAAGGAAACGCTGGATTTTCCGGGCGCGGGCCACGGTCAGTTTGTCCTCTTCGCTCAACTCGTCCATGCCGAGAATGGCGATGATGTCCTGCAAGGACTTATAGCGCTGCAGGATCCCCTGAACATCGAAGGCGACAGTGTAATGTTCCTCGCCCACAACGGCCGGGTCCATCAGACGCGAGGAGGAATCAAGCGGGTCCACAGCCGGATAGATACCCAGCTCGGAAATCGCGCGGTTGAGAACCGTGGTCGCATCAAGATGCGCAAAGGACGTGGCGGGTGCCGGGTCGGTCAGATCATCCGCAGGCACATAGATCGCCTGCACCGAGGTGATCGACCCGTTCTTGGTTGACGTAATGCGTTCCTGCATCGCCCCCATATCCGTGGCCAGCGTCGGCTGATACCCCACGGCAGAGGGGATACGACCCAGAAGCGCAGACACTTCCGAACCCGCCTGGGTGAAGCGGAAGATATTATCGACGAAGAACAGAACATCAGTGCCCGACTGGTCACGGAAGCTTTCCGCCATGGTCAGGCCCGACAGGGCAACCCGCATCCGCGCACCCGGAGGCTCGTTCATCTGGCCATAGACCAGCGCCACTTTCGATTTGGTCAGGTCTTCGGCGTCGATCACGCCGGATTCGATGAATTCGTAATAAAGGTCGTTGCCCTCGCGGGTCCGCTCTCCCACGCCTGCGAAGACCGAATAGCCCGAATGCACCTTGGCGATATTGTTGATCAGTTCTTGAATAAGAACCGTCTTGCCCACACCGGCACCGCCGAACAGGCCGATCTTGCCGCCCTTCGCATAAGGCGCCAGCAGGTCGATCACCTTGATCCCGGTCACAAGGACTTCCGACGCGGTGGATTGTTCGATGAATTCCGGCGCATCCGCATGGATCGACCGGGAGTCGCTGGCGCCGATCGGGCCTTTTTCATCCACCGGTTCGCCGACCACATTCATGATCCGGCCCAGGGTCGCATCGCCCACGGGAACCGAAATCTGACCTGCGGTATCCGTGACATCCTGACCACGGACAAGCCCCTCGGTCGCATCCATCGCGATGGCGCGCACGGTATTTTCACCCAGATGCTGCGCCACTTCGAGGACCAGCGTCTTGCCGTTGTTATCCGTTGTCAGCGCGTTCAGGATCTCCGGCAGGTGATCTTCAAACTGCACGTCAACGACGGCGCCGATGACCTGCGTGATCTTGCCTTTTGCATTTGCCATATGGTTGTCTCCAGCGTTGTCGTTAAAGCGCTTCGGCGCCCGAAATAATTTCAATCAGTTCATTGGTGATGACCGCCTGACGCGACCGGTTGAACTCGATGGTCAGCTTGTCGATCATCTCGCCTGCGTTGCGGGTGGCGTTGTCCATGGCGGACATCCGTGCGCCCTGCTCCGAGGCGGCATTTTCCAGAAGCGCGGTGAAAACCTGGGTGGCGACGCCGCGCGGCAACAGGTCTTCCAGAACCGCCTCTTCCGAGGGTTCATAGTCGTAAAGCGTGCTTTCGCCCGCCTCTTCGGAGGCATCGAACACCGCCGGGATCACCTGCTGCGCGGTCGGGATCTGGCTGATCACCGACTGGAACCGGTTGAAATAGAGCGTGGCAACATCAAATTCGCCCGCGTCGAACCGGCTCAGCACATCGCCCGCGATCTCAACCGCGTTGGCATAGCCGACACGCTTCACCTCGGTCAGGTCCACATGATGGATCATGTGATCGGCATAGTCGCGCTTCAACTGTTCGCGGCCCTTCTTGCCGACAGTGACGATTTTCACCGTCTTGCCCTTGCCCAGAAGCTCTGCAATCCGGGTACGGGCCAGCCGCACAATGGTGGAGTTGAAGCCGCCACACAGACCGCGTTCCGAGGTCATCACAACCAGCAGATGGGTCTGATCGGCACCGGTGCCCGCCAAAAGGCGCGGGGCCCCCGCCGAAGAGCCGACCGAAGCCGCCAGACCGCCCATCACATCATCCATCTTCTCAGCATAGGGGCGGGCCATTTCCGCCGCTTCCTGCGCCCGGCGCAATTTCGCGGCGGCGACCATCTGCATCGCCTTGGTGATCTTGCGGGTCGATTTAACCGACTCGATCCGGTTTTTTAAGTCCTTGAGACTTGGCATTGCCTGGTCCCCTTACGAGAAATCAGCGGCGAATTCGTCCAGAACGGCCTTCAGGCGGTCTGCGGCATCGCCTTTGATTTTCGGGTCTTCATTGGTCAGCCAATCCAGCACATCGCCGTGTTTGGACCGCATATGGGCCAGCAGGCCCTGTTCGAACCGGCCCACATCCTTCACATCGACCGCATCCAGATACCCTTCGGTGCCCGCGAAGATCACAACCACGATTTCCGCATTGGTCAGCGGCGCATATTGCGGTTGTTTCATCAGTTCGGTCAGGCGCGCACCCCGGTTCAGCAGGCGCTGCGTCGAGGCATCAAGATCAGACCCGAATTGCGCAAAGGCCGCCATTTCGCGGTATTGCGCCAGTTCCAGTTTCACCGGGCCCGCAACCGATTTCATCGAATTGGTCTGCGCCGATGATCCGACACGAGACACTGACAGGCCGGTATTCACCGCCGGGCGGATGCCCTGGAAGAACAATTCGGTCTCAAGGAAGATCTGGCCATCGGTGATCGAGATCACATTGGTCGGAATAAAGGCCGACACGTCGCCACCCTGGGTTTCGATGATCGGCAGCGCGGTCAGGGAACCGGCCCCATGGTCTTCGTTCAGCTTGGCCGAACGCTCCAGCAGGCGCGAATGAAGATAGAACACATCGCCCGGATAGGCTTCACGCCCCGGCGGGCGGCGCAACAGCAGGGACATCTGGCGATAAGACACCGCCTGTTTCGACAGATCATCATAGATGATCAGCGCATGTTTGCCGTTGTCGCGAAAATATTCGGCCATGGCGGTCGCGGCATAGGGTGCCAGAAACTGCATCGGCGCGGGGTCGGACGCGGTGGCGGCGATCACGGTGGTGTATTCGATGGCCCCGCTTTCTTCCAGCTTCTTGACCAGTTGCGCCACGGTGGAACGTTTCTGCCCCACGGCCACATAGACACAATAAAGCTTCTTGCTTTCGTCATCCCCGGCCGCGTCGTTATAGGCTTTCTGGTTCAGGATCGTGTCCAGCGCCACGGCGGTCTTGCCGGTCTGACGGTCGCCAATGATCAACTCACGCTGGCCACGGCCGATCGGGATCATCGCGTCGATGGCTTTCAGGCCGGTGGCCATCGGCTCATGCACGGATTTGCGCGGGATGATGCCCGGCGCTTTCACATCCGCCACCCGGCGTTCGGCGGATTTGATCGCCCCCTTGCCATCCAGCGGGTTGCCAAGGCCATCCAGCACCCGGCCCAGCAGGCCCTCGCCCACGGGCACATCCACGATGGAATTGGTGCGTTTGACGGTGTCGCCTTCCTTGATGGCCTGGTCAGACCCGAAGATCACGACACCCACATTATCGGCTTCAAGGTTCAGGGCCATGCCCTGGATGCCGCCGGGAAATTCGACCATCTCCCCGGCCTGCACATTGTCCAGACCGTAGACCCGGGCGATCCCGTCACCGACTGAAAGAACCCGGCCCACCTCGGCCACTTCGGCATCCTGTCCGAAACTCTTGATCTGTTCTTTCAGGATCGCAGAAATCTCTGCTGCTTGGATCGCCATGTTATCCGACCTCTTTCATAGTGTTTTGCAGGGCGTTGAGCTTGGAACGGATCGAGCTGTCGATCATTTTCGAGCCAACTTTGACAACAAGACCGCCGATGAGGCTTTCATCAACGGTCGCATTCAGGTTCACATCCTTGCCGACAGAGGCTTTCAGCGCTTTGGCGAGATTGCCGGCTTGGGTTTTGGTAAGCGGTTTGGCCGATACGACATCGGCGGTCACCTCGCCTTTATGCTCGGCGATTTTCTCGTGCAGCGCGCGCAACAGGGCAGGCAGGGCAAAAAGGCGGCGTTTGCCCGCCATCAGGCGCAGGGTGTTGCCGGTCATTGCGTTCAGGCCCATCCCGTCGGCAACGGCACCGATTGCAGCCTGGGTTTCATCCCGGCTGTAGATGGGCGAGATGATCAGATCGCGCAAATCCTCGCTCTCGGCCAGGGCCGCTTCCACTGCGGTCACATCGGCCTCCAGCGCATCAAGCAGGTTCGCTTCACTGGCCAGTTCAAACATCGCGGTCGCGTAGCGCGCAGCAATTCCGGTTGAAATCGAAGCAGGTTCGGACACGTCCACCCTTTCAGTTTATATCGTCTCGCCCGGGCCGTGCGAGGCTGGCACCCGGGCAGTTCGCGTGTTCATGCGGATGGAGCGCCCGCGTTTCCCCAAAATCGCGCCTGATCTAGCAGAGGGGTTGGCCTGCTGCAACAGCCACGACTCATCTGCGAAATTCATGCGTTGGCTTTGTTTTCAAGGCTTTGCAGGTCAGGCCCGCAACTGCGACGCTTTGAAGCTTGGCTCGATAGACAGTTTCTATCGGGAAATCAGCGATTCTGGGAGTCCATGGGAAAGCCGCCGCCGGACAGCCCGGCAGGCTGCGGCACCCCGTCAAGCACCCGTAACGGGCGGCGCAACTGTTCTGCCAGACCGGGCCGTGTGGGGGCATAGGCCTGTTTCGTGGCCTCCACCAGGATCACCCCGCCAGCGTAATAGGACGACAGTTTGCGCCCCATCTTTTCCACCATCTCTGCGGATCTCAGCCAGGCGCGGCGATTGCTGGGCGGCGCGAACAGGGCGGCGGCGTGACGTTCCGGCACAAACCCATGGCGTTTCAACTGCGCCTCAAGCTGGCTCAGACTATAGGGGCGGCCAAAACCGAACGGCGTTGCATCGCGCCGCGCCCACAGGCCTGACCGGTTGGGCACAATGAACAACGCCCGCCCGCCGGGGCCCAGCACCCGGGCGCATTCCTCCAGCACCGCGGCAGGATGTTCCGAAGTTTCCAGCCCGTGCAGGCAGACCACCCGATCCGCAAATCCGGTCTGTAACGGCCATTGCCCCTCGCGGCACAGGACCGAGACATTTTCGGCCCCCGCCGGCCAGGGCATCACACCCTGTTCGGCAGGCATCAATCCGATCACCCGGCGCGCATCGGGCAGATAGGGGCGCAGAAGCGGCACCGCAAACCCGAATCCCGCCATTGTCAGGCCCTTGCCGTCGGGCCAGAACGTCAGCATCTGATCGCGCACGGCTTTCTGCGCGATCCGCCCAAGGCGGGTGCGGTAATAGAATTGACGCAGGTCCAGAACATCGAGATGCATTGCAAACCCCTTGCCGGTGCGCGACGCTGTGCAGGCACCTTAGCCGCAGAGTCGGAGATTACCATGGCCGAGATCGCCCAGATCGTCACCATCCCCTGCCTCAGCGACAATTATGCCTTCCTGCTGCATGATCCTGACAGCGGCCGAACCGCCCTGATCGACGCCCCGGAAGCCGCCCCGATTCTGGCCGAACTGAAAGCGCGCGGCTGGACGCTCAGCGATATTCTGATCACCCATCACCATTATGACCATATCGACGGGGTGGAGGCGTTGCGCACCGCAACCGGCGCCCGTGTCTGGGGTGCGGCGGCGGATGCGGCGCGCCTGCCCCCGCTTGATCATCCGCTGGCCGAAGGGGACAAGGTGCAGATCGGCGGCCTGACCGGCACGGTGATTGACGTGCCCGGCCATACAATCGGTCATATCGCCTTCCATTTCCCCCAGGTCCATGCCGTCTTCACCGCCGACAGTCTGATGGCGCTTGGCTGCGGGCGCCTGTTCGAGGGCAGCCCGGCCCAGATGTGGGACAGTCTGCAGAAGCTTGCCGCCCTGCCCGATGACACGCTGGTCTGCTCGGGTCATGAATATACGGCGTCCAACGCAAAATTCGCCCTGAGTATTGAACCCCGCAACCCAGAGCTTATCTCTCGGGTCGAGCGGATCAGACAGGCGCGCTCCGCGAACATTCCCACCGTTCCCAGCACATTGGCCGAAGAACTGGCCACAAACCCATTCCTGCGCGCCGATCTGGAGAATCTGAAAGCCGGGATCGGAATGCAGGGCGAGAGCGCAAAAGATGTTTTTGCAGAAATACGTGTCCAAAAAGACAGGTACTGATCAAGCCGACAAAAAACGCCTGAAAACAAGGCACCATGCTTATGACCATAGAAAAAAGGCCTCTATTGCCAAAGTTACCATTCTGCAACCCAATGTTTCATCAAAAATGCCTTGAAACCCGCCCGTAAAAACCGAAGCTTAATATGATGAGGCCACAGTCAGCGGGCCAGCCATGCCCCGCCGCATAGGAAAAGGAGCACCACACGTGCCGTCGTTTTCGAACACCCTTGAGCAGGCCATTCACGCAGCGCTGGCGCAGGCCAATGCGCGCCGTCATGAATTGGCAACATTGGAGCACCTTTTACTGGCATTGCTGGATGAACCCGATGCCGCCAAGGTCATGAAGGCCTGCAGCGTCGATATCGACGCCCTGCGCAATACATTGGTGAATTTCATTGATGAGGATCTTTCGACCCTGGAAACCGATGTGGAAGGGTCCGAGGCTGTGCCAACCGCTGCTTTCCAGCGTGTGATCCAGCGCGCCGCGATCCATGTCCAGTCCTCGGGCCGGACCGAAGTGACCGGGGCAAATGTACTGGTTGCGATCTTTGCAGAACGCGAATCGAACGCCGCCTATTTCCTGCAAGAGCAGGATATGACCCGCTATGACGCGGTGAATTTCATCGCCCACGGGGTTGCCAAGGACCCGTCCTATGGCGAAGCCCGGCCCGTATCCGGCGCGACCGAGATGGAAGAAGACGCAAGCCAGTCCGGTCGGGATGCAGGTGACGACGGTGAGCAGAAGGAATCAGCGCTGACAAAATATTGCGTCGATCTGAACGACAAGGCCGAGAAAGGCGATGTGGACCCCCTGATCGGCCGCGATCACGAGGTAGAACGCTGCATTCAGGTGCTGTGCCGCCGCCGCAAGAACAACCCGCTTCTGGTGGGGGATCCGGGCGTGGGGAAAACCGCCATCGCCGAAGGTCTGGCGCGGAAGATCGTCTCGGGCGAAACGCCCGAGGTGCTGTCGGGGGCCACGATCTATTCGCTCGACATGGGGGCCCTGCTGGCCGGAACACGCTATCGCGGCGATTTCGAGGAACGGCTGAAAGCCGTGGTCAACGAATTGGAAGATCACCCCGATGCGGTGCTGTTCATCGACGAAATTCACACGGTGATCGGCGCGGGCGCCACCAGCGGCGGTGCGATGGATGCCTCGAACCTGCTGAAACCCGCGCTTCAGGGCGGAAAACTGCGCTGCATGGGCTCCACCACCTACAAGGAGTTTCGCCAGCATTTCGAGAAGGACCGCGCGCTCAGCCGCCGGTTCCAGAAAATCGACGTGAATGAACCCTCGGTGGAAGATGCGGTGAAAATCCTGCGCGGTCTCAAACCCTATTTCGAGGATCATCACGACATCAAATACACCAATGATGCGATCAAAACCGCCGTGGAACTGTCGGCGCGCTATATCAATGACCGCAAATTGCCGGACAAGGCCATCGACGTGATTGACGAGGCCGGGGCCGCACAACATCTGGTGGTGGAAAGCAAACGCCGCAAAACCATCGGCACCAAAGAGATTGAAGCCGTGGTCGCCAAGATTGCGCGGATACCCCCAAAAGCGTCTCGAAAGACGATGCCGAGGTGCTGAAAGATCTGGATGTCACCCTGAAACGCGTGGTCTTCGGGCAGGATAAAGCCATCGACGCCCTGTCCTCCGCGATCAAACTGGCCCGCGCCGGCCTGCGTGAACCGGAAAAACCCATCGGCAATTACCTGTTCGCCGGCCCCACCGGTGTTGGCAAGACCGAGGTCGCCAAACAACTGGCCGATACGCTTGGCGTGGAACTTCTGCGCTTCGACATGTCGGAATATATGGAGAAACACGCCGTATCCCGGCTGATCGGCGCGCCGCCGGGATATGTCGGCTTTGATCAGGGCGGGCTGTTGACCGATGGGGTGGATCAACATCCCCATTGTGTGCTGCTGCTCGATGAAATCGAAAAAGCACACCCGGATGTGTTCAACATCCTGTTGCAGGTGATGGATCACGGCACCCTGACCGACCATAATGGCCGGTCGGTCGATTTCCGCAATGTGGTTCTGATCATGACCTCGAATGCCGGGGCCACGGAACAGGCCAAGGCCGCCATCGGTTTTGGCCGCGACCGGCGCGAAGGCGAAGACACCGCCGCGATTGAACGGACCTTCACACCGGAATTCCGCAACCGTCTGGATGCGGTGATCAGCTTCCAGCCCCTGCCGAAAGAAACGATCCTGCAGGTGGTCGAAAAATTCGTGTTGCAGCTTGAGGCGCAGCTTCTGGATCGCAACGTGACCATTGAACTGACCCGCCCCGCAGCAGAATGGCTGGCCGATAAAGGCTATGACGACAAAATGGGCGCCCGCCCGCTTGGCCGGGTGATCCAGGAACATATCAAAAAGCCCCTCGCCGAAGAGCTTCTGTTCGGCAAACTGGCCAAAGGCGGCAATGTTCAGGTCGGCCTGAAAGACGGAGAGATCGACCTGCGTATCGAAGAGCCGGGCAGCCCCCGGATCGGATCGAAAAAGCCACCGCTTCTGACAGCGGAATGACCCGACAAAGATCGGCATGGATCAAGGCGGCCCTGACCGGGGCCGCCTTTCTTGCATCTGCCGCCCGGGCCGATGCACCGCTGCTGGTCTTTCCGGTGGATTGCACGCTTGGTGAAACCTGTTTTCTGCAACAATTCGTGGATCGGGACCCGGGCCCCGGCGCGCGTGATTTCACCTGCGGCCCGCTCAGCTATGACACCCATCAGGGCAGCGATATCCGCGTGACCGATCTGGAAGCGATGGAGGCTGGCGTGAGTGTCATCGCCGCCGCCCCCGGCACGGTCCGGGCCACCCGCGACGGGGTGCCCGATCTGGGCCGCGCGGCCATGCCCGAGGGGCAGGATTGCGGGAACGGCGTTGCGATCACCCATGGCGACGGATGGGAAACACAATATTGCCACCTGCGCATGAACAGTGTCGCGGTGGCCCATGGCGATAGGGTCGAAGCCGGAACACCGCTTGGCCTGATCGGGTTTTCCGGCAATACGGAATTCCCCCATCTGCATCTGACGCTGCGCCATGAGGGTCGGGTGATCGACCCGTTCGATCCCTCTGACACCGCCAGTTGCGGCGGCGGTGCCGCGCAGCTTTGGGCCGACCCGATCACCCCGCAGATGGGCGGGTTCATCTCCGCAGGCTTTGCCGATGCGATACCCGATTACGATGCGATCAAGGCGGGCACAGCGGATGCCGCCAGCCTCTCTGCCCGGCAGGCCCCGGCTCTGGTGGTCTGGGGGTTTCTGTTCGGCGGGCAGGCCGGGGATCAGGTCAGGCTGTCCATCACCGGCCCGGATGGGGCGGTGATACATAGCCAGACGACAACGCTTGAGCGGACACAGATACAGCTTTTCCGCGCCTCGGGCCGCCGGACACCGCCCCAGGGATGGCAGGCAGGCCCCTATCTGGGCGACCTGACCCTGGAACGAGGCGGCACCCTGATCGACCGGATCGAGACCCGCGTCATGCTCGATTGAGGCCTATCCGCCATCCTAAGCGGCATCTGGATTGAGGTAACGGAGGGCCTTGTTGTACGAATGTTTGAGAGCTTCACTGTTTGCGTCCAGCGTGATAGCTGGCAGTCATGAGCAGTTGGTCCCCTACGAGTACAAGACCAGGAACTGGGCTTCGTACAACAGAGCGCTGAAGCAGCGCGGTTCTCTTGCAATCTGGTTTGATCCCGAGATGCGCTGGCGCGCGCCTGCGACTGGCAAGCGCGGCCGTCAACCGGAGTTCAGTGATGCGGCCATCCGGGTCTGCCTCACGATGAAGGTCCTTTTTGGCATGCCGCTTCGGCAGACGACTGGGTTTGTCGAAAGCCTGCTGCGGCTGGCCAGGCTCGACTGGAAAGTGCCGGACTTCAGCACTTTGTGTCGCCGTCAGAAGACACTGCACGTCACCATCCCTTACCTTGGCGGGTCTGGTAGATCGGCATCAAGCCCATGAGCCGCATCAGACGCCCGATCCGCTTTTCATTGACCAAATGACCGTCGTTGCGCAGATGCCAGGTCATTTGGCGAACACCAAAGAACGGCGTTTCCAGGAACTGCTCGTCGATCTGGCGCATCAACATCAGGTTCATCGCCGTCTCGCCTTTGGGCTGGTAGTAAAACGACGACCGCGAGATCGACAGCAGATTGCACTGCTTGCCAATCGACAAATTGGGATTGTCCTTCTCGACCATGCCGCGCCTCACTTCAGGCCCCAGGGCTTGAGCTTTCGTGACAAAAAATCGTTGGCCACCGCCCGCTCCCCAATCTTTGCGTGCAGCTCTTTGACCTGTTCTTCGTCGATCTCTGGGGCTTTCTTTCCACCCCGCTCAAACACGCCTGACGCGCCTTCCAACAGCGCCCGCTTCCAACTGTGGATCATCGTGGGATGGACGCCAAACTGGCTCGACAGCTCAGCAACAGTGCGTTCCCCCTTCAAAGCTTCAAGCGCAACTTTCGCCTTGAACTCAGCGCTGTGGTTCTTCCGTTTCGACATCTCTGATCTCCTCTTCGTCGGAGATCAGCAGACAGCAAATCATAGCTTACGTCAGTGTCCAAATTTCGGGGGGTAGCTCAGACTGAATGGCTCTGGACTTACAACAACGAGCGACCCAACATGGGTATCGGCGGCATAACACCCGCCATGAAATTGAAAACAGCCGCGTGAATTCTACGGCTGGACCCCACTAAAAATGGGGGATTACCCCAATGCCATTTTGAAAAGTAACGCCATCTCGCCAAGAGCAAAGCTCGTCTACGCCCTGCTCCTGTCGTACGCATGGAACAATGACTTCTGTTTTCCTGGCCAGGATACGCTAGCTGATCACATCGGCATCGCGCGTGGTACTGTCAATCGCCATGTGCAGGAATTGGCTGACAAGGGCTTCATCAAGATCACAAGGAAGGGTCAAGGGCGCGCTAACGTCTACGAGTTGAATCTGAAAGCGCGCGTCCTTGGCAAGCATCGGTGACATTCAGATGTCACAAATCATGACATCAAGATGTAACATATTTGGACTTCTAGGCAGCGTACTTACAAAGAGCTTCACGTTTCCAGCCTGTTATGATTCATTTCCCGCAAGACAATATGCGGAGCAGTGGAATGGCGCGGTCAGATTTGAGCGATTTGGAGTGGGAGTTCATCAAAGCAGTGCTCCCAAATAACAGCCGAGGGGTTAAGCGTGTCGATGATCGGCGTGTGATCAATGGCATCTTCTATGTCTTGCGCACAGGCATCCCGTGGCGCGATTTGCCCGATCAATACGGCCCCTACACAACGATCTACAACCGTTTCAACCGATGGACTTATGCGGGCATTTGGGATCGGGTAATGGAGGCGGTCGCCGATGCGCACAATATCGACACCGTGATGGTGGATGGCACATCGGTTCGGGTTCACCATTCTGCAGCGACGCTCAAAAAAACGACCCGCGTCGTTGCATGGGCCGGTCGCGGGGTGGGTTAACCACGAAAATACATGCACTTACCAATCAGGACGGGTTGCCGATCCGCTATGAACTGACGCCGGGCCAAGCCCACGATGCACCCCCATGCGAACAGCTTTTGGACGGGCTGCAACCTGGCCAATACGTTCTGGCTGACAAGGCATATGACGCGGATTCGATCCGCAAGATGATCTGGGAACAGGGCGCCATCGACGTCATCCCGTCCAAATCCAACCGCAAACTGCCCGCCGAGTTCGACGTCGATATCTATCGCGAGCGCAACAAGATCGAGCGGTTCTTTGGCCGCCTCAAAGCTTCCTTCCGCCGTATAGCCACCCGATACGAAAAGACATCTGCCAACTTCTTGGCGATGATCAAACTCGCATCCGTCAGGCTATGGTGCCAGTTTTATGAGTCCGCTGCCTAACTGCATTCTTTGCGCCTCCCGTCGTTCTTGGCACGCCAAAAGTGGAGCTTTTTAATGTTGGAATTACGAACAAGGACATTTTTGCAATGGTGTCTGGCGGGTTTGCTGGTCCCAATGCTCAGCGCACCGAATCTTGCATTCAGTGATGCAATATCCGTCCAGAATACCACGTATTTTGGTCGGATAGTCGATGTTTCATCAACCACTGTGCTCTTCGACATCGAATGCTCAGGGCAAGTGTATAGCTTTGATAAGCAGTCGGTTACGGGCATTTTCCCCGAAGGCAACTTCGTCTACACGGATGTGAATGGGAACAAAGTGTCAGAAAGCGTATATGGTTGCTCGGCTCCTGTAGATGTTGAAGAAGCCAGCGGAGGAGATGGCGTCAACTCTGCCGGCATAAATTTCTGTGAGAGTTTTCGAGAAATGTTTGGTCGCGATCCTAGCTGGTCAGATAACCTAATGGTGGTACAAGCGGTTCTGTCTGACGGTTCCAATGACGGTTTGGGAACCAACGACTTCTACTATTTTGATGATGTCGAGTTCCGAGATGGGCGACCATTAGGCATCAACTTCTCAAATAACAGCGCGCGACTAATCCGAAAAAAGTCGACTGAAGATGGCATTTATGTTTGGCGGATGTGGTCGGACGGCGACCCAATACTTGGAGTCAGCCCAAATTACTGCGATTGGAATTGATCGAGACTAATGCCGCAACCCCCGCTCTGCATGGGCCTCCTGGCTGTCTAGCTGTCCCTCAATCTCTCGGCGGCGGCCCTCGCTAAGGTCAAGCTTTGTTGCAAGCTCTCGTCCAGCGTCTTGTAGCTCTCCACGTCGTTCAGCAATCCGCTCAAGGCCTTCATGGATGCGGTTTGTGACCGAATGAGCAAGGCCACGCAGTCTTTCAAGCCAGCCAGTTCCCTCTCGATCCTGCCGGTCGAGCGTGTCTCCAAGGCGGTCAAATCCTTCGCGGAGGCTTCTGAGGCCGTCACCAACCGCTCGACGCAGGCGAGCAAGTCGCGTTCCAAGGCTGTCAGTTGGGTCATCTAAAGCACCCTGCCTGAAACTTGAATCACAAACACCCTGCCACGCTTCGCGTTCCCGGGACATTTGTGATAAGCGATGTCTCAGGTTTAAGGCAGCATGCTATAGTCCTCCTCGATCCGAATGCAGGTGACGTGTCTCTCGCCCATCGTGCAGGTACGTAGGCGTGTCTTCGATGGGTCCAGGATCAGCCAGGTCCCCTCGGGACGCTCGATCCGCGTCAGACCCATCTCTGTCAGCTCCGAGCGCGTCAGGTGCACCGTCCAAAAAAAGCTCGCGGCCACCATCGAGGCGATCCCCGTCAGCACCATCGCCGCGATCAGCCAGGGCGAGATCGTCAGCCAAAGGCGGATCGATCTCAGCCGCGTCTCGAAGATGCTCGCCGTCTCGGTCTGAAAGCGGCGCGTATCGCTCGCGATGGTATGCTGCGCGGCGCCCGCAATGTTCTTCAAATCGATCCTGAAGCTCTTGAGTTGGGATGAGATCGAGGCGACGTGTTCCTGCCTGATCGTGTCGAGCTCCGCGTTCAACTTCTCGCTCAGCCGGGTCGGCTTGCCAGTCTTCATGGAAAATCTCTCCTTTCAACCGCCAGCGTTCGCCGGTTTCGGGATCGCGGGCAGTGATGTAGGCCTTGCCGATGCGCGGCAGGTCGAAGCCCGCGTCGGTGAGGGCGTCGATCATCGTCGCGCGGTCGGTGATCAGGCCAATGTCGATCTGGTCCTGTATCCAGGAGTGCAGCTCGTCCCGTCCTTGCGCGCGGGTCATCGAGGAGCGCGGCGAGCTGGCGTTCGATCACCACAAGGCGACGCGCGACGGTCAGCGTGTCGAGATCGGCGCGGCCAACTTTCATGGCATGGTTCAGCCAGCGGGCGATCTGATTAAGGTTGCCGCCGATACGCCCGACGGCGAGCACCAGCGCCGGATCGACACGCGGGACCGGCTTGCGGCGACGGGCCTCGGTGAGGCCAAGCGCCTCGCGTAGAAGCGTCGCGGCAGGCAGGCCAGCGGCCTCGGCCTTGGCGCGCAACTGGGCCTTCTCTGCCGCGGTGCAGCGGAAGACGAAGGTCTCGCTCAGCGGCTCTTTGGCGCGGGCTGTGCCCGCGCCGGTGGGGTTCGAAGGGGAGGCTTGCCGCCCCTCGCAAGGTCCCGTGTCAGCAGCGTCAGCGTATGACATGGGTCGCCTTGCTGATTGCTCTTCGGTCGGATCGGTTGCGGTCATGATCTGAGACCTGCGGCTTGGATTTGGGCCTGCGTCACCAGCTCTGCGGCCAAGAGTGCATCGATCTGACCGGGCGTGATGTGGCGGCAAAGCGGATGGCGATCTGTGACCCAGTTTGCCAAGCCTGCCAACATCTCGGCTTTCTTGGCCGTCGTCGCTTCGCGGTTCTTGGCAATGTCCTCGACATAGACGCGCCATCGCCCCGACTTGAACCAGTTGTCCGAGAAACAGACCTTCGAGCGGGTAAAGCCCGCGCTCTCCGTGGCGTAGGCCGTCACTGCCTGCAACAGGTCCTCCGCCTCCGTCCCTGAATCCAGGGTGTCCCTGATCCGGTTGAAGCACTCAGCCTTACCGCGCAGACGGTCGGGCGGATAGGCTGCCAACACCTTCTCAGCCTCTTCATCCGCCCCCGCCCCGCGTTCACGCGTAGGTGGTTTATGGATGGTTTTAGGATGGTTTGGGGGCCGTGGTGGCCACGGTACCCCGGCCACTGTGGCCCCCGTTCCGGGTCCAGTCTGGACGGGGTCCACTGTGGCCCCCGTCTCGATATCGGGCTCGGCAGTCAGTTCCAGCGCATCGATCCGGGCGAGGTCGATCCGATATACGACCGTGAATCCGTTCTTGCACCCCCGCGCGCCGGTCTCGACCAGGATGCCTTCCTTCAGGAACTCCCGGATCGTCCGTTTGACCGTCGTCTCCCCCAACTCCGTATGCCGCTGGATCGTGCCTTTCGAGCACCAGATACCCGAACCATCATCCGACGCCTTGTCCGCCAGGAACATGATGATCTGCTTGCGCGTGGCACTTCCGAATTTCCGCTCGGCGCACGCATTTGCCACCCGCCAGCTCACGAGAACGCCCCAAAAGCCGCACGGACGTGCGAATTTTGTACAGGTTTTGTACGAGATTTCGGTCGTTTTCGGAGAATTTGGCGGAAAACGAAACGGGCGTTTCTGCACGCTTCTGCACAACAGGCTGAAAATAAGTCATATTTTTCAGGTGTTTTTGGCGACCCCGGCAGGATTCGAACCTGCAACCTGCCCCTTAGGAGGGGGCTGCTCTATCCAGTTGAGCCACGGGGCCGTGCGTTTCGTTTCTGGGCGATTTTGACAGGCGGTGCAAGCATCGCCATTCCCTTGGACAAGCAAAACCGGACCGCGTATCAACACAAGGGCAGACACAAAAAACGGAACGGCATTTTGCGCGGACGCAACCCTTTTGACGGCAAACCTCAACTGACCCTCCGCGATGTCGCCGAGGCGGCAGGTGTGTCGGAAATGACCGTCAGCCGTGTGCTGCGCAACAGGGGTGATGTGTCTGATCGCACCCGCGTCAGGGTGTTCGAGGCCGCGCGCGAACTGGGCTATGTGCCTAACAAGATTGCCGGGGCGCTGGCCTCGAACCGGGTCAATCTGGTGGGTGTGGTGATCCCGTCTTTGTCCAATATGGTATTCCCTGATATCCTGGGCGGCATCGGCAAGATGCTGGATGACACACCGCTGCAACCGGTCATCGGCACCTCGCATTACGACCCCGATACCGAAGAAAAAGTCATCTATGAGATGCTCTCCTGGCGGCCCTCGGGCCTGATCGTCGCGGGGCTGGAACACACAACTGCGGCGCGGGCGATGATGCGCAATGCCGGCATTCCCGTAGTCGAGGTGATGGATGTCGATGGTGACCCGGTTGCCGCGGCGGTGGGGATTTCACATATCAGGGCGGGTCAGGATATGGCCCGTGAGATCATCGCCCGGGGCTATCGCCGGATCGGCTATCTCGGCTCTGGCTCGGGCGGGGATCATCGCGCCCGCAAGCGCCTTGAAGGGTTCCGCAAAGGTCTGGACGAGGCCGGGGTCGCGCTTGCCGACAGTTGTTTCTATGAAGGCATGTCGGGCTTTGGCACCGGTCGTAAAATGACCGCAGAGATGCTGACCCGCCTGCCGGATCTCGATTTTCTCTATTACAACACCGATATGAACGCCGCCGGCGGGTTGCTCTACTGTCTGGAAAACGGAATGCGTATTCCAGATGATATCGGGCTGGCCGGGTTCAATTCTTTCGATGTGCTGGACGGGTTGCCGATGCGGATCGCCACGATGGACAGTTGCCGGACCGAGATCGGCGCGAAGGCCGCCGAACTGATTGCCGCCAATGCCCTGTCAGACGCGCTGATCGCACTGGAACCGACATTCCTTGAAGGTGAAACCGTTCGCCCACGGGCCTGAAACACCCGTCGGCCGGGGATCAGCATTCCGGCAGGTTCACCGCCAGACCGCCCTGGCTGGTCTCTTTATATCTGGTGTTCATGTCCAGCCCGGTCTGGCGCATCGTCTCGATACAATTGTCCAGCGGCATGAAATGCGTACCATCGCCGCGCAGGGCCAGTGACGCCGCCGACACCGCCTTGATCGCACCCAGCCCGTTGCGTTCGATACAGGGCACCTGCACCAGACCGCCCACCGGGTCGCAGGTCATCCCCAGATGATGCTCCAAAGCGATCTCTGCCGCATTTTCCACCTGCTCATTCGTGCCCCCCAAAGCCGCGCAGAGACCTGCCGCCGCCATCGCCGCAGCCGAGCCGACCTCACCCTGGCATCCAACCTCGGCCCCCGAGATTGAGGCATTGTACTTGATCAAACCGCCGATCGCTGCTGCCGCCATCAGAAAATCCGTGCTGCCGTGCTCCGTCGCGCCGATACAATGGCTGCGGTAATAGCGCAAAACCGCCGGGATCACGCCTGCCGCCCCGTTGGTTGGTGCGGTGACCACACGCGCGCCTGCGGCATTCTCTTCATTCACGGCCATGGCATAGACGCTCAACCAGTCATTCACCACATGCGGCTGCGCGATGTTGCTGCCCGCCTCGGCCTGCAACTGGTCATGAATTGCCCTGGCACGACGCTTCACCCGCAAGCCGCCGGGCAACTCGCCATCCATACGCAGCCCGCGATCCAGGCAGGCCTCCATTGCGGTCCGCAGGGTATCAAGCTGCCCGGCCACCTCTGTCCGACCGCGCCCCGCTGTCTCATTGGCCCATTTCATCTCGACAATGGACTTGCCGGAGGCCCGGCCCATCGCCAGCATCTCAGCCGCGGACCCGAACGGATAGGGATAGTCCACATGCTCCTGCTCCGCATGCAGTTGACCCGCGCGGCCCTGTTCCTGCGCCGCCAGTTCCGCCGCCGTCATCACAAACCCGCCGCCGATGGAATAATAGGTTTCCTCCATATGGAGGTTTCCGTTTGTGTCAAAAGCCCGCAGGATCATCCCGTTGGCATGGCCCGGCAGGATTGTCTCATAGTCGAAGACCAGATCCGTGGCCGGATCGAACCGCATCTGCGGCAGACCCGGCGGCGTGACCTGGCCCCTGGCCCGCAGCTCAGCCTCCAGTGTTTCCGCCTGATCCGGGTCCAGCGTGGCGGGGGTCAGCCCGCAAAGCCCGAGGATCACCGCCCGATCCGTCGCATGGCCCTTGCCGGTAAAGGCCAGTGACCCATGCAGCGAACAGGCCAGCCGCGCCGGATCACCGGCCCCCGGCTCTTTCTCGCGGCCGCCGCGCAGATCGTCCAGAAACCGCGCCGCCGCGCTCATCGGGCCCATGGTGTGAGACGAGGACGGGCCGATCCCGATCTTGAAGATGTCAAAGATGCTCAGAAACATGCGCGTGCTCTCGGGTCCTGTGACCAGCTGTATTTCAACAGGGGTTCGAAACGCTGTAACGCAAAATGCAAGGCCGGCACATATGAATAATGCGCCGAACAGCCAGCAGTCTCCCGACGAGGACTAAGAGGGTGCAGAGACGTTGTTGGACGTTAGATAACTTTGGCCTTCGCGTCAAAAACTGAGCCAATCACCTAGGGCGTAGACTCATAAGAACCAAATCACTGTAGCGGCGATGTGGGCGGCCGCGAGGAAGGTGTTGGGGCATCGGAATGTGCGCAGGCTGAGTTGTCGCCAGTCTTTCAGGCGATTGAACATGCGCTCTACGATATTGCGGGTTTTGTAGAGATCTGCGTCATATTCAAACTGCACCTTGCGGTTTTTGCGGGGCGGGATGCAGGCTGTTGCCTCTGCCTTGGTCAGCCAGTCACGCAGGTGATTGGCGTCATAGCCACGGTCCGCGATGACGGTGCAGCCTTTGGCGACATAGGGTTCAAGGCACTGGCGTGCTTGGGAAATATCGGCCCGATTTCCCGCAGTCAGCCCCAAGTGAACCGGGCAACCGCCACCGTCGCAAACCAGATGCAGCTTCGAATTCAGCCCGCCTTTGGTCTTGCCGATGCTCCGTCCGCCCGGGCTGTTTTTTTGACACCGTTCGCTGCGATCCGATGCGTTTTGACATGGCTCGCATCGATCATGAGTGTCGACAGGTCGGCCGTCTCGCGCGCCAGCGCGTCAAAGACACGTTCGAAAACGCCTGCCTCGGACCAACGTTTCCAGCGGTTGTAGAGCGTCTTTGCCGGGCCATATTCGGGCGGCACATCGGACCAGCGATAGCCTCGCTGGATACAGAAAATGATCCCGGACAAGACACGACGATCATCCACCCGTGGCACGCCTCGGGGCTTGTTTGGCAGCAAAGGACTGATTTTATTGAACTGTTCTTCGGTGAGCCGGAAATTCGACGACATGAAACCTCCCAGATTTCACATCTTGAAGCACATCGCCATTTATAGGTCTACGCCCTAGTCACCTGTATCTAAAGTTCGCGGCATAAGGTTTGCTGAGTTTGCTGGCAGAACCGTTTGACGGATGCGAGGATTTCGTCTGCGGATTTGACCCACTTGTACGGCGTTGGGTTCTCGTTGTGGGCCTCGATGAATGCCACAATGTCGGCCTCCAACTCTACGGTTGATCGGTGCACGCCCCGCTGTAGCTGCTTGCGGGTCAATTCGGCGAACCAGCGGTCCACCTGGTTGATCCATGACGCTGACGTAGGCGTGAAGTGGACGTGCCAATGCGGGCGGCGCGCCAGCCAAGCCTTGACCCTCGGCGTCTTGTGGGTGGCATAATTGTCCATGACGATATGCACGTCGGGGCCTGCGGGCACGTGCCGGTCGATCTTTTTGAGAAAGTCCGGAAACTCTGTTGCACGATGCCGTTTGTAGCACTTTCCGATCACGGCACCGGTGGCAATATCCAGAGCGGCAAAGAGCGAGGTCGTACCGTGGCGGATGTAAGTGTGAGTTCTCCGCTCAGCCACGCCGGGCGCCATGGGCAGGACCGGCTGTTCCCGATCCAGCGCTTGAATCTGGGATTTCTCGTCTACGCACAACACGATAGCCCGGTTCGGCGGCGACAGGTACAACCCGACAATATCCTGCACCTTGTCCACGAACAGCGGATCGGTTGAGAGTTTGAAAGTCTCGCTGCGGTGTGGCTGTAGCCCGAATGCGTTCCAAATCCGCCGAATTGTTGTGTGAGACAGCCCCGTCGCGGCAGCCATTGAGCGGATCGACCAGTGGGTTGCGTCCTTTGGCATGGTGTTCAGCGTGCGCTCGATCACCTCGGCCACCTGTTCATCCGACACCGTGCGCGGGCGACCGGGGCGGTATTCGTCGGTGAGGCCTTCGATCCGATCCTGTGCAAAACGCCTGCGCCATTTGCCCACCGTGTGCTCGTGCACGCCAAGCTGTGCAGCCACTTCCTTGCTGGGCAGCCCCTCGGCGCACAACAGGATCATCCGACAGCGATCCGACAAAGACCGGGGCGTCTTGTGCTGCCGAACCTGACCTTCGAGAAAGCGGCGCTCTTCATCGCTCAGCACCACCGCATCCGCAACCCGTCCAACCATCGCATCACCTCCTGAAGCTCAGTTCAAACAATGATACGAATTACAGTTCCAGGTGACTAGAACCGGACGTTCGAGCGCAACGCAGCGAATGTCCTGTGTGGATGGCTCCTGCATAGCAAGTCCTTTTTGATCTGATTTGTGCATTTGTCAGAAGCAGTCATGTGTCCGGCCTGTTTGCGCGGTTGTGACCGCTGGCCCTGATGGGTTCCGCAAACCAAGTCCCTTACAGCTTAGCGGGCTATGACGCCCGGGACATTCGGCGGGGTGTCCTGGTTTTGGCGGCTGACTTATGCACCATCATCTCGCGGGTCTTGCTAACTCGATGTTCCTTTCTTCTCAGGCTGCCGCACGGGGGCTGTAGGGTTCATCGCGGGTCAGGACAGCCCAGACGATCCGGGCGGTCTTGTTGGCCATGGCGACGGTTGCAACACGCGCAGGTTTGCGTTCGAGCAGTGACGTCAGCCACTTGCTGGCGCGTTCGGGGTGGGACCGTGTTTGTCGGACCAGTGATGTCATGCCGACGACAAGCAACGATCGCAAATATTGATCGCCCATCTTGGTGATCCGCCCCAGCTTTTCCTTTCCTCCGCTGGATTTATTCGCAGGCGTCAAGCCCAGCCAGGCGGCGAACTCCCGGCCATTACGGAACTGATGCCCGTCGCCGATGCTGGCGATGATCGCAGAGGCCGTCACCACGCCGACGCCGGGTATCGTGCGCAGCAAACGGACACGCGCATCTTCTTTGGCCACTTGCTTGAGGCGCTCTTCATACCATCGGACCCGCTTATGCAGAGCCATGAGCTGATCTGACAGGTTGCGGATCACCTCGTTGGCGATGTCCGGCAAGTCGAGCACTTCACCAAGGGTGATGTTTTCGGCGAAGCCAATCACCCGAGCCAGCCCTCTCGGAATGTAAACGCCAAACTCGGCAACAAGGCCACGTAGGCCGTTGATCAGTTGCGTCCTTTGACGGACCAAAAGGTCGCGAGCCCGATGAAGCGATAGCAAGGCTTGTTGCTCAACCGTTTTGATCGCAACAAAGCGCATCGTGGGTCGTGTCACTGCTTCACAGATTGCCTCAGCGTCGATCGCGTCTGACTTCCCGCGCTTGACGTAGGGCTTCACATACATCGGCGGGATCAAACGCACCTCGTGGCCCAAGGCCGTCAACTCGCGGGCCCAATGATGGGCGCTGCTGCAAGACTCCATGCCGATCAGGCAGGGTTCTAATTTAGCAAAGAACGGCAGAAACTGCGCCCGTCTCAGGGGCTTGTTGAACAACACATCGTCGTTCTCTGCGATACCATGGACTTGGAAAACGTTCTTGGCCAGGTCAACGCCGATTGTGGTAACTTGCATGGGGTGGCTCCTCTCAAAGCAGATTTAGACACCTGCATTATGGCGCATTGCGACGCCGGTTGGAGCAGGAGCCATCCACCCCATCAGCTTCTTTAAGTACGGCCAAAAAACCTGACAAACCAAACGGAGTTTTGCCAAAGGTTTGTGCATTGTCA
Source organism: Rhodophyticola sp. CCM32 (assembly GCF_004751985.1). Classification (NCBI taxonomy): domain Bacteria; kingdom Pseudomonadati; phylum Pseudomonadota; class Alphaproteobacteria; order Rhodobacterales; family Roseobacteraceae; genus Rhodophyticola; species Rhodophyticola sp. CCM32. Next base: position 423,993 of record NZ_CP038492.1, on the reverse strand, counting down.
GTCGACGAGCCGATTATTTGGTGCCAATAAATTGATCATTATGGTCGTGTCAGTATGTTTACCCACGCTCGAGAAACCGATCTGGGCGTTACTTCGCCGAAACCAGTTCTCGTTATATGCTCAGAGTTGCTTTGATGTGCGAATCAAACAACCCTAAATTGCGTGCAAACAGCACAATTCAACAAAGGAGAAGACCATGACTATCGACAAATCAAAACTCCTGAAGAGCAAAGCACAAGCGTCCGCTGAATGGACCGTCAACTCGAAGCGCGACGAGGACTGACTACAAGGGTGCCCGGTGAACGGGCACCCGCCAACAGTATTTGGAGGCATCAATGGATATTGAGTTAACTGAAGGTTCTTCAGACCCCAATAAAGTGCTTCAGCGGATTAAGAAACCTTACAACGAATCGTTGACTTATCTGAGTGTTGCATTGGGATTGGAGGGGCTGGTCCATCGATTTTGCTGGCCTCACTTTGCCCTATATAATTTATCGGTCGGGAAGGTTGAGGCGGATGAATTTGAGGAGGCAAAGCAACTGCTGGCTCGCATCAATGACTTTACCAGTAGCACAAATTTCCGAAGTGTTCGCATTTCTAGGTTTGACCCTGATGAAGAGACTCTGCAAAATGAGCTACTGTTGGAGATTTTGAGTCGCGACGAGAGTGGTGTTAAGATTGGCAAGGTTACCGAACAGCAGTTCGACATCTCTAAAGTGCTAGTTCTTGAAGCAATTGACGTGATACGAAAAACTGCTCCAAAGTATTCAAACGAAATGGCGCTTCTAATAGATGAAATTATCTTGACTGGAAGAACGCAGGATTATTACGTCAGATCAGGAAGCAGTTACACCGCATTTGGTCTCGTGACAATATATGCGGATCCAGAGGGAACACTGGCTTACTTTATCGAACATATTGTTCACGAACTTAGCCATCTCGTACTATTCACATTTAATGGACAGGATTCACTTGTTCTGAATAAGGATACCGAACGGTTCAAGGCTCCTCTTCGAGATGATTTGAGACCGATGTTTGGCCTGTTTCATGCCCTTTTCGTTATGGTGCGTAGCTACATTGCACTCGATCTTGCAAGGTCTGAACTAACCAACGCCGGTGAAGACGTCGCTGATCGACTAGTAGAGTTAAAGAAACTGATCATTGCGACGCACAAAACAGTTTCGAAGAACGCAGAATTCACTGAAACAGGGCGGTTGATCTTTGAAGACATCGAAAGAGTGGTGATAAGAAACGACTTACTTGCATGAAGAGATTGCTTCGGCTGAAAGGACTTGAGGTTTTTTTCCTTACCCTGGGAAAGCTGGCCTTGGCCTTATCCATATGGGTTGCACTTGAAGCGCAAACCTGGCTAGCTGCCGCACTGCCGATAGTCTTTTATTTATGCAAGACTTGCTTCGGTTGCTTTTTTTCTAATCTGCCTGACAAAGTCGGACCGAGACGGTTGATAGTCCAACTTATGACGGTTTCTTGCTCAGCGTTCGCACTGTTCGCCATCGGGTTTGAATGGCAGCAGCCAATTCTTCTTTTAGTTGCTGCAGGCGCTTTCGGAAGTGTGGAAAGTTACTTTACGCCAAGCGTCAATGCACTTGTCCCCGAACTTGTTGATACTGACGAAGCACCTAACGCTTATCGCTACTCATTTCTAATTTCATCTGTTGCTCGCGTAAGCGGATTGACAGTAGGTTTTTTAGGTTATGAAGTTCTGAATAGCGCCATCGTGCTGCTGATTATCACGATCATTGCAGCAATCGTCTGCTGGTACTCCTCTGGTGTGGCCTATCCTTCACCTCGCCAAATTCGATCGGCTTTCGAAAGCCCCTTCAAGAGCTTCAAACGTTTTTCGAGGATCAGGTTTGAAATCGAGTGGTCACTAATCTCACTTGCCATTAATGCCATAACAGTATCATTCTCAACGTTCGTCATTCCATTCGCGGCAAAGACAGTGTTTGATGTTTCACCGGTTTACTTGGGGCTGCTAGAAGCCAGCGTTACTGCTGGTGTAGTCTTCAGCGCATTATTTTTACATCGGTTTGTTTCTGAGCGCGTTAGTGAACTCGTGATTGTCTTGGGGAGCCTTGCTGTACTGGGAGCTTCTATGTTCGCTTACGCGATTTTACTCCAGCCTGTCGCCTGGGCCGTGATATCATTCTTCGTGGGCGCGGCTATCGTGACAAACAACACCACCGTGGAGGCGCGGCGCTCTATGGCATTGCCGGAGAAAGAGAGGGGCTTTTTTCAGACCTCTCACTTCTTCATCATTCAAGCAGGTGTTCCTGTTGGCTTACTGGTTTCATCAATTTTAGTATTCGGCCAGTCACTGAACGGTGTGTTGCTAGTAGCTGGCAGCATTATCCTGCTTTGTACTGCCTATTTGGCCTTGAGCACTTCATTTCGAGAGTTCATCCGGGTGCCAAAGGACGACTTGCTTGGCTACTACACCAAGCTCTTATGAGGAGGTTAGACAAAGTGTCAAATATGTATAAGCCATGTGTCGCCATTTTGAAGGCGGGCGGATTTGATAAGGCCTTCTTGTATGAGCGCAGCCACGTGGGGCACTTGGCATCGACCTACCAGTATCTGGACAATTGGGGTTGCGACGAAGAAACGAAGATTGCGGGGTTGATGCATTCCGTCATTGATCCCAAGAGTGGCTATGATAACGAGATCCTTGACCTATCTACGATGGACGAAACTGTGGTACCCAAGCGGGCAAAGGCCTTGATTATTGGATACTATTGCTTAGAGCGGTCGGAAGCGGGTTATCCAGTTGAAGCAGGCGAGTTCGCGTACGATGGCCGCCGCATATCGTTGTCTCAGGAAGATATCAGAAGCATTGCCGACATTGCCGTGGCTGATCGAATCGACCAGGTCGATTGGTGTTGGGAAAAGCATGACATAGCGCCCACAGCGGATGTGATGGTGTTTCTCGAAAGCTCGAAGCACTGGGCTGCCTTGGCAAGTGGACCGGCAAATTCTGCATTTGAAACAACTCTGTCCAGCGTCAGGGAGACTGCATAGTGCTTACATAAACTAGACCTCCTCCTTGAAGCAGCCGTTGGCGAAGACGCAGCGAATGTCGGAAAAGTCCGCACCGCCGACCTTGGCGCGAAAAGCAAGGCGGGTCCGGTCTGGGTCAAACATGCTTGACGTTTGGGCCGATATTGCGTGACGCGACATGTTGTTCGGATTCAGAAAAACCGTTGCATCGTGTCAAAGATGCGCAACGTCCCACAGACGGTCAACCGCGGTCTTCCAAATAGCGCGCAGCGCCAGTTAGGGTCAGGACCCATTAAATCCATGCCATCAGTTTGGCAGATTTTTCGCGTGACAAGGCGCAGGGCTGCCGGAATAGTGGTTCTATTTCAAAGGCCTGCAACGATGCTCACGCGGGACATCCGCCAAACCCGAAGGGCACCGGTTTCACATCATCTCAGCGGCGTGCGCCGCTTGACCGTAGAACACCTATGGCCGGCGCGCCGCAAACCACTGATATGTCGTGAAATCGGTGCTGACGGTATGGATTTAAGGGGGCCTGACCCTAACGACATACCATCTTAAACGATCTAAAGATGAACAACCGCCATGTGATGACAGGCATTCCCCCTCTGCCCATCCCATGCCATAACCTGTTGAAGTTGCAAACTGCTTTACCGCCGATGCCTGACACACCTACTTTCTCCACCCCACCCAGCGATGCGCTTTACACCCCCGGCCTTCACCCGGGGTTGCATCTGCTATCTGATCCCGGCCCCGCCTGGCACAAGGCGCGCAGCGGCACGATCACCAGCCTTACGCTGTCCGAGACCCCTGAAATCCGCGCAAGGTGGGAGACCGAGCTTCGCCGTATCGCCCGCCATAGGCATTTCGACAGTGTCATTGAGTTAAACACCCGGCCCGCGCTTTTTGAAGATGCCCGGTTCATCCGCACCTTTACGGCGCTCAACAATCGCTGGTTCATGAACGGGGCGGGCGGCGGGCGCCTTATGACGAAATACGGTCGCAGTTATAAATCTGAATACCCAGGGGCCGATTTCAACGCCGATCTTCGCCAACATTACGAACAGGCGCAGGCCAATGCCGAACCAGTGCCGATCTGGAGCGGAGATATCACCGGGCTAGACTTCGCGCTGGATGCCCGGAACCTGCATAATTACTATCATTTCATGAAGGAAACCTTCTGCAATCTTTGCCTTCTGGCCGAGATCGACGGGTTCAGCGGGCAGATCAACATTCATTGCCCGGGCGCAGAACCCTCGGGGTTCATCACCCGCTACCTTGATGCGCTTTTCCCCGAACTGGCCGGCAGGGTGCGGTTTCAGGGCGAACCGGCCCATTATGACCGGGTGCTTGGGGCCTTCACACCGGATTATTACCTGTTTCAGGCCCCCCCGGGGGCAATACCCCCGCTTGACCCGCTGATCGGGCGACGCCTGCAATGGGACCCGACATTACCGAACGCAGATGTCATGAAGACCCTGTCGATGAACGCCTATTCCCGGTCCCTCCGCCTGCTGCGCGAACGCGCCCTACGCGCGATCGAAGGACAGGACTTCCCGCATCTGCCCAAACGTTTCTGGGTTGGCCGGGCAGTGGAAGGCAAACGCGCCCGCACCGTCGAAGCGGAACCGAAGATCATTGCAGGGCTGCAAAAACGTGGTTTCGAGGTGATCTATTTCGAGAAGCTCTCACCGCTTGAACAGATCGCCCTGATGGCGCGCGCCGAGGTGATGGTGTCCTATCACGGGGCAGGTTTCACCAATCTGCTTTATGCGCATCCGCAGGCCCATGTGATCGAACTGGGCACGCTGCAATCCGGCGTGCTGCGGTGGAGCGATTTCATGGGTTTCGCACATGCGGCGGGCTGCACATACACTGTGGCGGTGGCCGATTACGATTATGACGGCCCGGAAGCTCTTCCACCACTGCGGGGCGGGACGCTTCACCCGGTTGCCATCTCGGATACCGGGATTGCGCAATTGATGGCACATATCGACGCTTTGTAACGCGCTCCGGGGCGGGGCATCACAAGGACGGGATCACGATAAGGAAACCAAGGATGTGGCGTGCCACATGGTTTGACCCTTGGGACGGTGCTATAGCACCCCTTGGATTCAACGCGCCATCGCAACTTAACGTTTATGACAGTGTAAGGCGGCGATGCTCTTATGCTGCTCACCGACTGAAGTTAAGGAGCATAGAATGCGAGCTTACCGCCGCCTTACAGAAGATGACCGTATAGAGATTTACGCAGCATTGACAGCGGGGGAGAGCCAGGCAGGCATTGCGCGCCGGATCGGATGTCACAAGTCGACCATCAGCCGGGAAGTTCGGCGCAATGCCGGCCTGCGTGGATATCACGCCAGACAAGCCCAACGCTTCAGCATGTCGCGGCGTATCCGTCTTGGACGGCGCCGGGTTTCACGGCAGCAATGGCGGATTGTCGAGGCTGGTCTGCGTCAGGACTGGAGCCCCGAACAGATCAACGGTGTGATGCGGCTCAAAGGCCTTGCCCCTGTGAGCCATGAACGCATTTATCAGCACATCTACGCCGATAAACGTGCAGGCGGCACGCTCTACACCCATCTGCGGGTTCACAAGAGGCGTCGTAAACGGCGCGGTGTCTTCAACAGACGCGGGCAAATCAAGGATCGCGTCTGGATCTCCGAGCGCCCCCGGATCGTCGATGCCAGAGCCCGTATCGGAGACTGGGAAGTCGATACGATCATAGGGCGCCAAAAACGATGCAGCCTTGATCACAATGACCGAACGCAAATCCCGCCTATGCAGGGCCGTAGTGGTCAAAGATCGCAGGGCAAAATCGGCACAGCAAGCCATCTCACGCACGCTCGGGCCTTTGCGGGACCACGTCCACACACTGACCTATGATAATGGGCCGGAGTTTTCGCACCACCAAAAGGTCAATCGCGACCTCGGTGCAAAGAGCTTCTTTGCGCATCCCTATCATTCCTGGGAGCGCGGTTCGAACGAAAATATGAATGGCTTGCTACGGCAATACTTCCCGAAAGGAAAATCCATGAAGGCCGTGACAAAGACGCAGATCAACGCAATCGTTGAACGCCTATAGCGTTTTGCGTTAACATTGAATCAGAATTCACTGCCTCTCAATCAGCAGGTAGCTGATTTCGAACACGAATTCTGATGCGAACTGTTTCAATGAAAACGCAAAAAGCTTTGAAGCAGAAATCGTTTGAACTGACTCGAAAACCGCTGCCTCATATAAAATGCAACCTGCTCTAACGGTACGAAACTGCCGTTCGCATCGGTGCACTGAATGTCCGGTCTCCTGAAGGTTTTTCGATGCGGGCCGGGGTGCAACATTTCCTTCCGGCGGGGCGTGCGGCCCGCGTTGACAAATCTCGGAAGGAGGAAGCCGCGGGGTAATCCCCCCATTTTTAGTGGGGTCCAGCCGTAGAATTCACGCGGCTGTTTTCAGTTTCATGGCGGGTGTTATGCCGCCTATACCCATGTTGGGTCGCTCGTTGTTGTAAGTCCAGAGCCATTCAGTCGCCTTATCTTGTGCCTCCTCAATCGTTTCAAAGATGTATTGTCCGAGCCACTCGCCACGAACAGTGCGGTTGTAACGTTCTATGTAGCCGTTCTGCTGTGGTTTGCCTGGCTGGATGTATTCAAGCCGGATGTTGCGTTTCTCGGCCCATGTCATGAGCGTGCCACTGATATATTCTGGACCATTATCGACGCGAATTGCGTGCGGCTGGCCGCGCCATTCAATGATCTGGTTCAGGCTGCGCACAACGCGCTCCGCTGGCAGTGAGAAGTCGACCTCAATGCACAGCCCCGGTCCAGGAACCGCCGCCAGCAGATCGCCAACATCCTCGACGCTCAAGACAACCGGTAGCTTCTTCGCTTTGCGCCGGAACTGCATGTACCGCTTCATCTCCTCGCGCCCACAGGTCATGCCGAAGAAGAACCGCAGCGACACGATCCTAGCGTTGAACACGCCGGTCGAGACCCCGGTATCGGTCATGTGAAGCTGATACGCGCGCAACTCGTCCGGCGTCGCCGTATCGGGCGAGCGCCCGATGAACTCAGCAAAATACCTGACGGCTCTGATATGGCCTTGCTGCGTCTTCGGGGACATTCCGCGAATGCGCATATCTTCGATCATCCGCTCACGCAGCGGGGTGGTCTTCTCCTCCTTCATGGGAGCCTCCTGTCATCTAATTGAGAAACCCCAATCGTCAGACAGGTCTGCCAAATCCCAAAATCGCCGGATCAACGCCGAACACCGGTAACAAGCGCCATTGCCGCGTTAGCGGCTTCGTCCTCCCCCTACAGCTTGACCAAGCCGATCTGGCATCAATAATCTGGTTTCCATGAAAAGAGAGATCATCAGTTGCACATGTGGTCAAACCAAAGCGGCGGTTTCAGCGATGCCGAGACTTCGGTTTCGGTGCCATTGTTCGAAGTGTCAATCCACCTACAAGGGGCCTTTTGCTGACGCGCTCGTGTTTCGTCGCGGGCAGGTCCATCTTGAGGATGCCAACCAGGTCGACTGGATACACACCATGCGACCATCCCCATTGGTTCGTGGCATTTGCAAATCATGTCATGAACCGATTCTCGCGCATTTTTACTTTGTTTTTTCAATCATACCGGCGATCGCAATGCCCGGTGGACTGGTTCCACCCGTTGGTCATGATGTCTACTACGGGACCAGAGCCAAGGCGTTGAACGACGGCGTTCCGAAGCACGATACAGTGCTTGGCTCATACCTCGCCCTTGCCTTGCCATTTGCTGGCGTGCTTGCGCTGCCTGGCCGTACTATCGCCGCATCGTAGTCAGGATCAGTCGCCCAAGAGGCGATTTGCGCCGATTGCTATCTGTTACTGCGTTCGCCTGAAGGCCAGCGTTACTGCCCCGAAAGGTCAAACTATGTGGCCATTCAGAAAGGAAGTTTGGTGGAGCCTAGCGGGATCGAACCGCTGACCTCCTGCATGCCATGCAGGCGCTCTCCCAGCTGAGCTAAGGCCCCAGACCATTGCCGCCAATCGCGTCAACGACGTGCGGTTTATGGTGTCGCGCGGGGCAGATCAAGCGAAAAATCCCCGCCCCGCGCCGTTCGGTTCAGCACGGATCAGTCGTCGTCGCCATCATTGGCCGCGACGTCCTTCAGATCGTCCAGAGCGACGGTTTCCGTATCGTCATCATCGTCCAGAACGTCATCATCATCGTCGCCGTCATCCAGATCGACATCCGCATCGGCGTCAATATCAAGATCGTCATCATCGTCCAGAACGACCTCTTCAGCGTCATCGGTGACGTCTTTCTTGGTTGCGGATTTATCGGCCTTATCGGCCACCAGGGTACGTGACCCCTTGCCGGTATCCAGCACAACCACATCACCCGTATACGGGCTGACGATCGGATTCTTGTTCAGGTCGTAAAACCGTTTCCCGGTTGTCGGGCAGACGCGTTTGACGCCCCAGTCCTCTTTGGGCATGACACCCCCTTTAATCATCGGTATCGAAGAATTGCGGTCACCTGACACAATGTCGGAGGGGTGTCAAAGCCTTTCAGGACCGCAGATGCCCGGCCCAAGCTTCGAGTGGAAAATGCCCCGCCCGTCCAACGACACCCATATCCTGCCCGGCGACCCGCCGGTACATGTGGCCCTGAAACGCTCTGCCCGGGCGCGGCGGTTCTCGCTGCGGGTGTCGCGGGCCGATGGCCGCGTCAGCCTGAGCCTGCCACATTGGGCCAGAGAAAGCGATGCCCTGGCCTTTCTGCATGACCGTGAAACATGGCTGAGACGACAGCTTGCTGCGGCACCACACCCCAACCGGCCCGAGATCGGCGGCACAATCCCGATCTGCGGGGTGGATCGGCAGATCACGCGCGGGGGCGGCCGGACGGCCCGGCTGATCGAGGGCGGGGTGCAGGTGCCCGATGGCCCACGCATCCCCCCCCGCATCCGCGCCCTGTTGCAGGCCCTGGCACGCGAGCGCCTGACCCGGGCCTGCGACCGCTATGCCTCGGATCTTGGGCGGCGCTATGGCCGGCTGACCCTGCGCGATCCCCGCAGCCGATGGGGCAGTTGTTCCTCGAAAGGGGATCTGATGTTTTCCTGGCGGCTGATTATGGCACCGCCTGATGTGCTTGACTATGTCGCGGCCCATGAGGTCGCACATCTGGCGGAAATGAACCACTCCGCGAAGTTCTGGTCCGTCTGTGCCCGGCTCTGCCCCGGCTACGATGCCCCGCGCGCCTGGCTGAAGACCGAAGGCCCGCAACTTCTGGCGTGGCAGTTCGACCCCTTGCCGCAAGACCCGGTTTTGTGATCACATTGCCCCCATGTTGACCAATCCCCGCCCCACGGAAACCGGTGCCGCAGTGGCCCATGATCGGGTTTACCGCGCTTTGAGAACACAGATCATGCATGGAGAGGTGGGCCCGGGCCAGCCCATAACCCTGCGCGGTCTTGGCAAGGAATTCGGCGTCTCGATGACACCCGCCCGCGAAGCGGTGCGACGGCTGGTCAGCGAAGGGGCACTGTTTCTGTCTGCCTCGGGCCGGGTGTCGACACCGGAATTGTCCAATGAGCGGATTGAAGAGCTTGCCGCCATCCGCGCCCTGCTGGAGCCGGAATTGTCGACCCGCGCCCTGCCCCGCGCCCATATGGCCCTGATCGAGCGGATGGAGGTGATCAATGGCAGCATCGCCAATGCGATCATACGGCGCGATGCGGTTGGCTATATCCGCAGCAATCTGGAATTCCACCGCACGCTTTATCTGCGCGCCCAGGCCCCGGCGATGCTGGCCCTGGCGGAAACCGTCTGGTTGCAACTGGGGCCCACCATGCGGGCGCTTTACGGGCGTATGGGCAAAACCGATGCGCCCAGTCATCACAACCTGATCCTTGCCGCCCTGCAAGCCGGGGACGAGCCGGGATTGCGCCTTGCGGTCCGCGCGGATGTCACCAAGGGCCTGCGCCTTCTGATAAGCTGAGCCGCTAAAGCGTTTCGTGTAAAACCTGAAAAGCTATAGAGCTTCGGACCAAAATTCTGCACCACATATACATTGCGCAGAGGCCATCGCCCGCCCCTTGGGGCGGTACAGGCGCTGCCCGGCGGTGCCGCCGGGCGGGAGGGTGACGCGGGGGTGGTTCAGAATTTCAAGCCGAAGTTTTATTTGCTGATTGAGAGGCCGCGAATGCTGATACGACGTTACCGGGAAACGCTATATCGCGACAGGCAATCGGCCGGCACCCAGCCCTCTTGCCCGTTTTCTGCCCGGCACCAATGCCAGCCTGCCCGTGTGGTCAGGATCGTGACCCTTTCACCCGTCATCACGGTCAGTTCGGTTGTGTCAAAATCCCCGGTGATGCGGTCGCCATCCAGCAGATCAACGGGAATCCATCCGCCCAGACCCTGCTGGCTCACCACCCATTGCCATCCGGGATAATCATCATCCACACGGCCCGGGGTCACGACTTCCCCGGCGCTGACACGCAAGGCCGGGGTATAGGTCGCGCGCCACGGCCTGGTGACGCACGCCCGACGATCAGGCGTGGATCGCACCATCGCCACAGGCCAGGGCGGCCTCCCGCACGGCTTCGGAATAGGTGGGGTGGGCGTGGCAGGTCATCGCCAGATCCTGGGCCGAGGCGCCGAACTCCATCGCCACACAGATCTCATGGATCAGATCACCCGCCATCGGGCCAATGATATGGGCGCCCAGAATCCGGTCTGTGTCTTTATCCGCGAGGATTTTCACAAACCCGTCGGCGGCGAAATTTACCTTGGCCCGGCCATTGCCCATGAAGGAAAACTTGCCGACCTTATAGGCCCGGCCCGCATCTTTCAGGCTTTCCTCTGTCTCACCCACATTGGAGACCTCGGGATGGGTATAGATGACGCCCGGGATCACCCCATAATTCACATGGCCATGTTTGCCCGCGACGACCTCGGCGGCGGCCATGCCTTCATCTTCCGCCTTATGGGCCAGCATCGGGCCGGTGATCGCATCGCCGATGGCATAGATGCCTTTCACATTCGTGGCCCAACGCGCATCGGTCCTGATCTGGCCCCGGTCGGTCATCTCGACACCCAGTTCCGTCAGACCCAGCCCGTCGGTATAGGGTTTGCGCCCCGTGGCGACGAGCACCACATCGGCATCCACCACCACCTCGCTGTCATCCTTGCGCAGCTGATAGGTGACCTTGGCCTTGGTCTTTGTCGCCTCCACCTTCTGCACCGCCGCGCCAAGGGTGAAGCTGAGCCCCTGTTTCGACAGCAGCCGCCGGAATTGCTTGGACACTTCCGCATCCATGCCCGGTGTGATGTGGTCCAGAAACTCGATCACCTGCACCTCGGATCCCAGCCGCGCATAGACCGAGCCAAGCTCCAGCCCGATCACGCCCGCGCCGATCACCACCATCTTCTTCGGCACTTTCGGCAGGCTCAGCGCACCTTCGGAGGTGACCACGACCTTCTCGTCAATGGTGATCCCCGGCAGGGCGGTGGGCTCGGACCCGGTGGCGATGATGATATGTTTCGCTTCATGGGTTTCGTCACCGACCTTGACCTGACCCGGCGCAGGGATACTTCCCCAGCCTTTCAGCCAGTCGATCTTGTTCTTCTTGAACAGGAATTCGATGCCTTTGGTGTTCTGGCCGATCACATCATCCTTATAGGCCTGCATCTGTTTCCAGTCGACGGAGGGGCTTTTGCCCTTCAGGCCCATTTTGGCGAAATTATGCTCTGCCTCATGCAGTTGATGGCTGGCATGCAGCAGCGCCTTGGACGGGATGCAACCGATATTCAGGCAGGTTCCGCCCAGGGTCTCGCGCCCCTCGACACAGGCGGTTTTCAGCCCCAGTTGCGCACAGCGGATGGCACAGACATAGCCGCCGGGGCCGGAACCGATGACGATCACATCGTAACTTGCCATTTCGTTGGTCCTTTCATCAGGCCGGGTCGGGGCTCTGCCCCCGCGCTACGCGCTCCCCCGGGATATTTGTGAAGCAGAGAATGTCATAACAGGGCCGCGATCAGCATGAGGAGTGTTGCCGCAAAGCCGGTGAACCAGATCAGCGAGCGCCAGGGCGACCAGCCGAACGCATAGGCCGGGACGTAAAATATGCGCGCGGCCAGATAGGTCCAGGCGCAGATGGCGGTGAAGTGCGTGGACTGGTCCGAGAGGGTGACAACGGTCACGGCAAGGGTGAAAAGCGTCAGCCCCTCGAAATGATTGCTCAGCGCGCGCTGAAGCCTGCCGGCAATGCCGGTCAGCTCAATTCTCTTATCCCGGGGGCCAAGGGCCGTTCCGGGCCCCACCTGCGCGTTGGCGGCAACCGAATAGAGGAGGAATTGCCCCGCTTGCAGCAGGCCCGCGCATGTGAGGGCGGTGAGTTCGGGGGTCATCACAAATCCATCAGCAACCGGCGCGGATCCTCCAGCGCTTCTTTCACCCGCACCAGGAAGGTCACCGCGCCTTTGCCATCGACGATCCGGTGATCATAGCTCAATGCCAGATACATCATCGGGCGGATCACCACCTCGCCATTGATCGCCATCGGGCGGTCCTGGATTTTGTGCATGCCCAGAATGCCCGATTGCGGCGGGTTCAGGATGGGTGAGGACATCAGCGAGCCATAGACCCCGCCATTCGACAGCGTGAAGGTCCCGCCCTGCATCTCGGCCATGGACAATTTGCCGTCCCGGGCGCGGCGGCCCTTTTCGGCAATCGCTTTCTCGATCTCGGCAAAAGACATCGCATCCGCATCGCGGATCACCGGCACGACCAGCCCGGTGGGTGTGCCTGCGGCCACGCCCATATGCACGAAGTTCTTATAGACGATATCGGTTCCGTCGATCTCCGCATTCACCTCGGGCACTTCTTTCAGCGCATGGCAGCAGGCCTTGGTGAAGAAGGACATGAAGCCCAGGCGCACCCCGTGTTTCTTCTCGAACTGGTCCTTGTACTGGCTGCGAAGCGCCATCACCTCACCCATATCCACCTCATTATAGGTGGTCAGCATGGCGGCGGTGTTCTGGCTGTCTTTCAGGCGCTTGGCGATGGTCTGGCGCAGGCGGGTCATCTTCACCCGTTCCTCGCGCGCCGCATCATCGGCGGGCACCGGGGCGCGGGGGGCTGCGGGCGCGGCAGACGGCGCCGGGGCTGTCGCCGCACTGACCGCATTCAGCACATCTTCCTTCATGACCCGCCCATCGCGGCCCGACCCCTGAACCTGATCGGCGCCAAGGCCTTTTTCGGCCATCAGCTTCTTGGCAGAAGGGGCATCTTCCACATCCCTGCCCGTGCTGGCCGGGGCCGCCGCCGGTGCAGCCGCCGCCGCTGGCGCCGCCGAGACACCTGCCGCTGCGCCACCGATCACCGCCAGTTTCGCGCTGGCTTCAACGGTCGTTCCTTCGGGTGCGGCGATTTCAGTCAGGACACCGGCGGCCGGGGCCGGAACCTCGACCGACACTTTATCTGTCTCCAACTCGCACAGCATCTCATCCTGCGCGACGCTGTCGCCCACGGCCTTGAACCAGGTGGACACCGTCGCCTCGGTCACGCTTTCGCCCAAGGTAGGCACCATCACATCAACGCTGTCGCCGCCTGCCTCCGGTGCCGCCTCGGCCCGCGCCGGTTCTTCTGCCGCAGGTTTTTCCGGGGCCGCCGCCGGGGCCGCGCCTGCGCCTTCGCTCAGCGTGGCAAGCAGGGCATCAACCCCCACGGTTTCTCCTTCCGCCGCGACAATCTCGGCCAGGGTCCCGGCCGAGGGGGAGGGCACTTCCACCGTCACCTTGTCGGTTTCCAGCTCGCAGAGCATTTCATCAACCGCCACCGCTTCGCCCGGTTTCTTGAACCAGGTGGCCACTGTGGCCTCGGTCACGCTTTCGCCCAGGGTGGGTACGCGCACTTCTACGGACATCGCTTAGTTCCCTTCGATCGTCAGCGCATCATTCACGAGCGCGGCTTGTTGTTCTTTATGTTGACTGGCCAGCCCCGTGGCAGGTGATGCCGAGGCATGACGCCCGGTATAGACAGGGCGGGTATGTTTGGCTTTCAGACGGGTCAGAACCCATTCCAGGTTCGGCTCCACAAAGCTCCAGCCACCCTGGTTTTTCGGCTCTTCCTGACACCAGCAGATCTCGGCGCCTTTGAAGCGTTCAAGCTCTTTCATCAGGGCCAGTGCCGGGAACGGATAGAACTGTTCCAGCCGCAGGATATAGAGGTCGGTCATCCCGCGTGCGTCGCGTTCTTCCAGAAGATCGTAATAGACCTTGCCCGAGCAGATCACCACGCGCTTGATCTTGGCATCTGCCATCAGCTTGGTATCGGAATGGCCCTTCTGGGCGTCATCCCAAAGCACCCGGTGAAAGCTGGACCCGGTCACAAAATCCTCGGTATTGCTGACCGCCAGCTTATGACGCAGCAGCGATTTCGGCGTCATCAGCACCAGCGGCTTGCGGAAGCTGCGATGCAACTGGCGGCGCAGAATGTGGAAGTAATTGGCAGGTGTCGTGCAATTGGCCACGATCCAGTTATCTTCCGCCGACATTTGCAGGAACCGTTCCAGCCGGGCCGAGCTATGCTCGGGCCCCTGCCCTTCAAACCCGTGAGGCAGCAACATCACCAGACCCGACATGCGCAACCATTTGCGTTCGCCCGAGCTGATGAACTGGTCAAACATGATCTGCGCGCCATTGGCGAAATCGCCAAACTGCGCCTCCCACAGGACCAGCGCATTGGGCTCGGCCAGGGAATAGCCGTATTCGAAGCCCAGAACTGCGTATTCCGACAGCATCGAGTCGATGACTTCGTATTGCGCCTGTCCCTCGCGGATATGGTTCAGCGGGTAATACCGCTCTTCCGTTTCCTGTTCGATCAGGCCGGAATGGCGCTGGCTGAACGTGCCGCGCGTGCTGTCCTGCCCGGCCAGACGCACCGGGTAGCCTTCTGTCGCCAAAGAGCCGAAGGCCAATGCTTCGGCGGTGGCCCAGTCGAACCCTTTGCCACTGTCGAACATGGCTTTCTTGGCATCCAGCAGGCGGGTCACGGTTCTGTGCAGCTTGAACCCGTCGGGCGCGCGGGTCAGGGCCGCGCCCACCTCTTTGAAGGTTTTGGGTTTGATCGCGGTCTCGCCGCGCTGATATTCCTCCCCTTCGCGGTCCAGATGCGACCAGCGGCCATCCAGCCAATCCGCCTTGTTGGGTTTGTAATCCTTGCCCGCTTCGAACTCTTCATTCAGATGCGCCTGAAACGCGGCTTTCATATCCTCGATCTCGCCTTCGGGGATCAGCCCGTCCTTGACCAGACGTTCGGTATAGAGTTGCAGCGTGGTTTTCTGCTTCTTGATCTTCTTATACATGATCGGGTTGGTGAACATGGGCTCATCGCCCTCGTTATGGCCAAACCGGCGATAGCAGAAAATGTCCAGCACCACGTCCTTGTGGAACAGCTGGCGGAACTCGGTCGCGACCTTTGCGGCATGCACAACCGCCTCGGGGTCATCGCCATTGACGTGGAAAATCGGCGCTTCCACCATCAGCGCGATATCCGTGGGATAGGGGCTGGACCGGCTGAAATGCGGCGCCGTGGTAAAGCCGATCTGGTTGTTCACCACGATATGCATCGTGCCGCCCGTGCGGTGCCCGCGCAACCCGCTGAGGCCGAACCCCTCGGCCACCACACCCTGCCCGGCAAAGGCCGCATCGCCATGCAGCAGGATCGGCAGAACGCTTGTCCGCTCCGGGTCGTTATTCTGGTCCTGCTTGGCGCGCGCCTTGCCCAGAACCACCGGGTTCACCGCCTCAAGATGGGACGGGTTGGCGGTCAGGCTGAGATGGACGGAATTGCCGTCAAACTCCCGGTCCGAGGAGGCGCCCAGATGGTATTTCACATCGCCCGATCCATCCACATCCTCGGGCTTGAAACTGCCGCCCTGAAACTCGTTGAAAATCGCCCGGTAGGGTTTCGCCATCACATTGGCCAGCACGCTCAACCGGCCCCGGTGAGGCATGCCGACGATGATATCCTTCACCCCCAGGGCGCCACCGCGTTTGATGATCTGTTCCATCGCAGGGATCAGGCTTTCGCCGCCATCCAGACCGAAACGTTTGGTGCCCATGTATTTGACATGCAGGAACTTTTCGAAGCCCTCGGCCTCGACCATCTTGTTCAGGATCGCCTTGCGCCCTTCCCGGGTGAAGACAACTTCCTTGCCGAATCCCTCGATCCGCTCTTTCAGCCAGGCAGCCTCGGTCGGGTTTGAGATATGCATGTATTGCAGCGCAAATGTGCCGCAATAGGTCCGCTTCACGATCTCCACGATCTGCCGCATCGGGGCCATTTGCAGCCCCAGCACATTGTCGATGAAAATCGGCCGGTCAAGATCGGCCTCGGTAAAGCCATAGCTTTTCGGGTCAAGCTCCGGGTGCGGGGTCTGGTCGCGCATGCCCAGCGGGTCCAGATCGGCCACCAGATGGCCCCGGATCCGATAGGCGCGGATCAGCATCAGCGCCCGGATCGAATCCAGCACCGCGCGCTGCACCTGATCATCAGTGACCGCGACACCTGTCTCGGCGGCTTTCTCGGCAATCTTCCTGCCCGCACCCTTCATCTCTTCGGCCGCGATCGGCCATTCCCCGGTCAGCGCGCTGGTCATCTCATCGGCGGGCTGCGGCGGCCAGTCATCGCGCGCCCAGGAGGGGCCCGAGGCCTCTGCCTTCACATCCGTCTCCGCATCGCCCAGCGCCCGGAAGAACTCAGCCCAGGCCGCATCCACCGCAGTCGGATCATTGGCATATTGCGCGTAAAGCTGCTCCAGATATTCCGCATTATGCCCCTGCATGAAGCTGGAGGCATGGAACTGGTCATTGGGGGATTGGTCGGTCATTGGGAAACCTCATCGGGGTTGGGACCGTGTTGGTTAGAGCCGGATTGTGAGAGAATGAGAGGGCGGGCATATGATGCGTCTCCAGCCCGGCGGCACCGCCGGGCAGCGCCTGACCTTCCCCCCGGGAAGGCGCTTTGCACCTCCCCAAGGTCAGGCGCGGCCCTTAGCAGATATGGTCGACGCTTCGTCAATGCAGCCCTACCCAATCGCTTTCAGCACAGCCTCGCCCAGGCCCGCAGGGCTTTCGGCCACCACGATGCCTGCGCTTTGCATGGCTTCGATCTTGTCCTCGGCGCCGCCTTTGCCACCGGCGACAATCGCGCCCGCATGGCCCATCCGACGACCCGGAGGCGCAGTGCGGCCTGCGATAAAGCCCGCCGTCGGTTTCCAGCGGCCTTTCTTCTTCTCATCAGCCAGGAACTGCGCGGCTTCTTCCTCGGCGCTGCCGCCGATCTCGCCGATCATGATGATGCTTTCGGTTTCCTCATCAGCCAGGAACCATTCCAGCACGTCGATATGTTCCGTCCCCTTGATCGGGTCACCGCCAATGCCCACGCAGGTGGATTGCCCCAGACCCACATCCGAGGTCTGTTTCACCGCCTCATAGGTCAGCGTCCCCGACCGGCTGACCACCCCGCAGGAGCCACGCTTGTGGATATGGCCAGGCATGATACCGATCTTGCAGGCATCCGGCGTGATGACACCCGGGCAGTTCGGCCCGATCAGGATGCTGCTGGATCCTTCCAGCGCGCGTTTTACCCGCATCATGTCAAGCACCGGGATGCCCTCGGTGATGCAGCAGATCAATTCCATCTCCGCATCAATCGCCTCCATGATCGAATCGGCCGCGAAGGGAGGCGGGACATAGATCACAGACGCATTCGCCCCGCTCACTGATTTCGCTTCATGCACCGAATTGAACACCGGCAGGTCCAGATGGGTCATACCGCCTTTGCCCGGCGTCACGCCTCCGACCATTTTGGTGCCATATGCGATGGCCTGTTCAGAATGGAATGTGCCTTGGCTGCCAGTAAAGCCCTGGCAGATCACTTTTGTGTTTTTATCAACAAGAACAGCCATGTGTTTCTTTCCTTACATATGTTCCGTCGGCCTGACGGCCATTTGTATTTCTGGGTTTTTCCGGTCACGCACCCGGCCCTCATCCGTGGCCCTACCCCGCATCTTTTCAGGGGGCACACCCCGCAGGACCTGCCTTTGCCCGCCCGCATGCAGCCAGTCCGGCAGAAACGCGGCCATGTCCGGGTCCGCCTGTTGCGTGGCAAGATCACTGATATAGCCATCCGGGTCCGATGGCAGCCGGTGAACAGCCCGGGCCAGCGGGTCGATCACGTCGCGCAGCAGGAAGGGACCGGGGCGGTCAAAAACCGCCGTCAGGCCAGAGGCCTCAAGCATCTCAAGCGCGTCAAGCTCAACCGCAGAGATATCCGGGCGATCCAGCCTGCCGCGGGCGCGTGTCTCATGGTTCCAGCAATCGGCCTCCGGGGCGGGCCAGTCCAGATCAACCCCGGGCGCCACATGCCGCCCCAGACGCAGACGGACCCATTCAGGCCGGGCCGACAAGGTCGCAATCGGCGAGACCAGGATGTTGGTGCCCTCTGCTGCCTCCAGCAGCGCATGGGCAAGGCGCAGAATCTCCCCAAAGGCGAAAAGACCGGTCTGACCGGGATGCCAGGCATCTTCCGGCGACCGCGCCCGCATCGTGTAGGACTGCATCACCAGCCGGGGCGCCCGCCAGGACAATATCCCCCGCCCGGTTCCGATCTCTGCCAGAACCTGTTTCAGCCGAAAGTAGTATTGCGGCATCTTGTTGCCACCGACCCTAAGTGTGTCAGCCTTTGCCTCAAGCTGCGCCAATTCCTCAACCGCCAGTTTGTGATGCGGCCCGTCCGCCACTTGCATCGCGGGCGCATTCACAACCCATCCGGGCAGGGACAGCCCGCGATGGTCCTGACTGGGTTGCACCAGTTCATGGGAGCAATGGATCTGTGGGGCGGCATTCAGGAACCGCGCGGTGGCCGAAGTTCCACTGCGCGGCACGCCAAAAACGATAAAGCTCAGATCTATCGAAGACAATTGGCTGGCGAGTTGGGGGCTGGCCACGGGTCTACCCTTTCACTGCCGCCACGATTTTCTCGGCGCCGTCTTTCAGATCATCCGCCGCGATCACGGCCAGGTCGGAGCTGTTGATGATCTCTTTGCCCTTCTCCACATTCGTGCCTTCCAGGCGCACCACAAGCGGCACTTTCAGCCCCATCTCTTTCACTGCGGCGATCACACCCTCGGCAATGATGTCACACCGCATGATGCCGCCGAAGATGTTGACCAGAATGCCCTTCACCTGCGGGTCAGAGGTGATGATCTTGAACGCTTCGGTCACCTTTTCCTTGGTGGCGCCACCGCCCACATCAAGGAAGTTGGCGGGCTCGGACCCGTAAAGCTTGATGATATCCATCGTCGCCATGGCCAGACCCGCACCATTGACCATGCAGCCGATCTCACCATCAAGCGCAATATAGTTCAGGTCGTATTTCGAGGCGGCAAGCTCTTTGGGGTCTTCCTCGGTCTCGTCGCGCAGGGCGGCGACATCGGGATGGCGGTAGACCGCGTTGCCATCAAAGCTGACCTTGGCGTCCAGCACTTTCAGATCCCCCTGATCGGTCACGATCAGCGGGTTGATCTCCAGCATCTCCATGTCTTTTTCGACAAAGGCCCGGTAGAGCAGACCCATCAGACGCACGCATTGCTTGACCTGCTGGCCCTCAAGGCCCAGGGCGAATGCAATCCGGCGGCCATGGAACCCCTGATACCCGGCTGCCGGATCAACGCTGAACGACAGGATTTTCTCTGGTGTCGCTGCGGCAACCTCTTCGATATCCATGCCCCCCTCGGTGGAGCAGACAAAGGAAATCCGGCTGGTCTGACGGTCCACCAGCAGAGCCAGATACAATTCCGTCTCGATGCCGGAGCCATCTTCGATATAGACCCGGTTGACCTGCTTGCCGACCGGGCCGGTCTGATGGGTGACCAGCGTGCGGCCCAGCATCTTCTTGGCCTCGTCAGCCGCCTCTTCCACCGATTTGGTCAGACGCACACCGCCCTTGTCACCCGCATCGGCCTCTTTGAAATGGCCTTTGCCGCGACCACCTGCGTGGATCTGCGATTTCACCACCCAAAGCGGGCCATCCAGCTCACCCGCCGCTGTCTTGGCTTCCTCGGCTCTCAGAACCACACGGCCATCACTGACCGGGGCGCCATAGTCACGCAGCAATGCTTTCGCCTGGTATTCATGAATGTTCATGAAACTGTCCCATATTTGATATTGGTCCCCTCGTCTAAACACACAGTGAACCGTCAAGAAAACGTCAATCTGCCGCAATCGGGGGAATCCGGGCAAAAAGCGACATTTGTGATCACAGGAGAAAAAGGTGTGATCACAAAACGGGCAGGACAGGCGAATCGCAATAGGCATTGACGCCGACCAATGACACGGCAACTTATAAATCATGAATGATTTCAAGACCGAAAACGGTCACGCCTGATGGCCAAAACAACCTGGGGTATTGTCGGCACAATGGATGAACCACCGGAATTGGTGGTCGCCAATGCCGCGCATCATCTGTGGGCCGGCGCGCCCACAGGCTATAGCGAAATCGTTTTATTCTGCACCACCGCTCATCAAAATTCGCGCTCTATAGCGTTTCGACTTACTGTTGAAACGCCTTTCGCTGCCTTTCGCCTTCGGCTCAAACGCGAAAGCCGTTGTCTCTGTATCCATGTAAAGTCGAAACGCAATGGATCAGCGTCTTGCTGACCCGGAGGCAGAGAATTTTGATTCAGATTAAAATGGCCCCGGTCCAGACGGATAATGGCCTGCCCACATGAAGGGGCAGGCCATTATATTTTACGACACCGCAAAGGCTTAGAAACAGGGCCCTAGGCCAGCGCGCTGTCGATCTCTTTACAAGCGGCAACAAGCCCTTTGACCGCGCTGACCGAACTGTCGAACATCGCCTGTTCGTCCTTGGTCATCTTGATATTGACCACACGTTCGATACCACCGGCACCGATCACCGTGGGCACGCCCACATACATGCCTTTCAGGCCCAGCGCGCCATCCACATAGGCCGCGCAGGGCAACAGGCGTTTCTGGTCTTTCAGATAAGCCTCGGCCATTTCAATGGCGCTGGTGGCAGGCGCGTAGAAAGCAGAGCCGGTTTTCAACAGGCCCACAATCTCGGCCCCGCCATCGCGGGTGCGTTGCACGATCGCATCCAGTTTCTCCTGCGTGGTCCAGCCCATATCGACCAGATCAGGCAGCGGGATGCCCGCAACCGTCGAATACCGCACCAGCGGCACCATCGTGTCCCCATGGCCGCCCAGAACAAAGGCGGTGACGTCTTTCATCGACACGTCGAATTCTTTCGCCAGGAAATGCCGGAACCGCGCAGAATCCAGCACACCGGCCATGCCGCAGACCTTTTCATGGGGCAGGCCGCTGAATTCACGCAGCGCCCAGACCATCGCATCCAGCGGGTTGGTGATGCAGATCACAAATGCATCCGGCGCGTTGGCCGCAATGCCTTCCCCCACGGATTTCATAACCTTCAGGTTGATGCCCAAGAGATCGTCCCGGCTCATCCCCGGTTTGCGCGCGACACCGGCGGTGACGATGCACACATCCGCCCCGGCAATATCGGCATAATCATTGGTGCCTTTCATCGTGGCATCGAATTTTGCCGACGGGCCGCTTTCGGCGATATCCAGGGCTTTGCCCTGCGGAATGCCTTCGGCGATGTCGAACAAGACAACGTCGCCCAGTTCTTTCAGTGCTGCGAGATGGGCAAGCGTGCCCCCGATCTGTCCTGCGCCGATCAGCGCAATCTTGGGTCTGGCCATGAGAGTGATCTCCAAGTCCCTGTTGATGTTGGCAACGGGCGTAGCGGCCTCCCCGGTCCGGCGCAAGACTATGCGCACGCGGCGGAAGGCCCCATGCGGCAGCGCAGCGAATTTAACCCTCTGGAAACAAGATAAAAACAGGCAGGGAACGATCCCATTATCAAGAACAGACGAAAGGAGGCGCAGGGCGATTTTTCGCCTGAGACATCAGAACTGCGCCGGAAAATATCTGCGATTCTCCTCATGGTTCCAGGCGCCATGCAGGAGAGTGATCAGATGCTTTGACATAAAGCTTCATATCCGGGCAGATCATCAGCGAGACGCAACAAAATGTCGCCAGACTGCGGCATTTCAGAACTTGCGTTCGCTGCGCAGGCATGGTCCTTGCCGATGCGACACGGTTGGAAAGGACAGTCATGGACCATCGCGCGCGCCCCTACCGTTCGGTTCTGTATATTCCCGGCTCCAGGGCCCGCGCTTTGGAAAAAGCCAGAACCCTGCCCGTGGATGCCATCATCTTCGATCTGGAAGATGCCGTTTCCATAGATGAAAAGGCGAACGCGCGGCAGCTTCTGACCAAGACCCTCAGCGCGGGCGGCTATGACCCGCGCGCACAGATCGTGCGGATCAACGGGTTCGATACGCCCTGGGGCACTGCCGATCTTGAGGCGATCATCGCCGCCAGCCCAGAGGCCATTCTGCTGCCCAAGGTCAACAGCGCCGCCGATATCGAAGCGCTGGCCGCCCGGCTGGATGCCCATACGGAAACCGCGGACACCACAATCTGGGCGATGATGGAAACCCCCCGTGGCATCCTCAATGCCGATCAGATCGCCGGGGCCCCGCGCATGGCCGGGTTTGTCATCGGCACCAATGATCTGGCCAAGGATCTGGACAGCCGCACCCACCCGGATCGTACCCCGTTGCTGACCTCCCTCCAACTCTGCCTGCTGGCGGCCCGCGCCCATGGGCTGGTCTGTCTGGACGGTGTTTATAACAGTTTCAGGGATGAAGACGGGTTGCAGCGCGAATCTGAACAGGGCCGTGATATGGGTTTTGACGGCAAAACCCTGATCCATCCGGCACAGGTGGCCGCCGCCAATCAGGTTTTCGCCCCGTCCGAGGCTGAAATTGACCTGGCCAGGCGCCAGATCGCCGGGTTCGAGACCGCCACCGCCTCGGGTCAGGCGATTGCCGTTGTTGATGGCAGCATCGTCGAAAACTTGCATGTGGAGACCGCCCGCGCCACTCTGGCAAAAGCGGCGGTCATCGCCAGGCTGGAGCAGGCATGATGGGTTACCTCCTTCTGATCGCAGGCATTGCCCTGTTCATCGCGGCGCATTGGTTCAAACGGCTGATGCCCGACCGCCGCGCCGCCATGGGGGAGGCGGGCAAAGGCCCGGTCGCCCTGGCCATTCTGGCCGGTATCGTGCTGATGGTCATCGGCTATCGCAGCGCGGCCTATGTGAATATCTGGTTCCCGCCCGATTTCCTGACCCATATCAACAATCTGCTGATGCTGCTGGCCTTCTGGTTCTTCGCGCTCAGCGCCCTGCCCGGCACGATCTCGGCCCGGGTGCGGCACAAGCAACTGACGGCGGCAAAGCTCTGGGCGGTGGCCCATCTGCTGGTCAATGGTGATCTGGCCTCGATCATCCTGTTCGCCAGCATGCTGGGCTGGGCGGTGGGCACTGTCATTCTGATCAACCGGGCCGAACCGACATGGGACAGGCCAGGCCAGCCGACCCTTGCCGCCGATGGCAAAGCGCTTGTGATCGGGGGGGTTGTGATGGTGGGGGTTGCGATGATCCACGCCTGGCTGGGCTATTACCCGTTCCAGTCGTGATGCGGATGTCTCGCGCCCTGTCCTGTGGCTTTGATGCAGTCACCAACGGGGCATCCCGCCTCTCTTTCACGCTTGGAGACAGGTGAATGAGCAAGACCAATCCGGGCTTCTTTTTCGAGGATTACACGCTTGGCCAGGTCATTGACCATGCCATCCCGCGCACCCTGTCCGGTGGGGAACGGGCGATGTATCATGCGCTTTACCCGTCCCGGCACGCGCTTTATTCCTCTGATGAATTTGCCCGCGCCTGCGGCCTTCATGCCAGCCCGCTGGATGATCTGATCGCGTTCCATACGGTCTTTGGCAAAACCGTTCCCGATATCTCGCTGAATGCCATCGCCAATCTGGGCTATGCGGAGGGGCGGTTTCACCTCCCCGTCTGGCCCGGCGACACCCTGCACGCACGATCAAAGGTGATCGGGCTGAAACAGAACTCAAACGGCAAATCCGGCGTGGTCTATGTCAGAACCGAGGGGCTGAACCAGCATGGCAGCCTTGTGCTGGATTATGTGCGCTGGGTGATGGTCCGCAAACGGGATATGGAGGCACCGGCACCTGACACGGTGATCCCCGATCTGGCCACCCATGTCGCGCCCGAGGCACTGCTGATCCCAGAGGGCCTCGATTTTTCCCATTACGACACCGCCCTGACCGGAGAACCGCATCGCTGCCCGGCATATCAGATCGGTGAAATCATCGACCATATCGACGGTGTTACGCTGAGCGAGGCCGAACATATGATGGCCACGCGCCTGTGGCAGAACACCGCCAAGGTCCATTTCGATGCAACCTTCCGGGATGATGGCCAACGCCTGATCTATGGCGGCCATATCATCAGCCTTGCCCGCACCCTGTCCTTCAACGGGCTGGCCAATGCGCAGATGATCGCCGGTATCAATGGCGGCGCCCATGCCAACCCGGCCTTTGCAGGCGATACCGTCAAAGCCTGGAGCGAAGTGCTGGACAAGGCCGACACAAGCGCGCCCGGGGTCGGCGCGCTGCGCCTGCGGCTGGTCGCCACCAAGGGCAGCCCCGCCGCAGGTGCCCTGAAAGATGCGGATGGCCGCTATCTGCCAGAGGTTCTGCTTGATCTGGATTATTGGGTGCTGATGCCGGTCTGAGCTACGGCCCTATAGCCTTTCGAGTTAACATTGCATCGCTTGTTCGCGGCCTCTCCCTTCGGCTCGAACTCCCTTCGGCTCGAACGCGAAAAGCGATGATCATGTCTCAATGAAAACTCGAAAGGCTTTAATGCAGGGTGTGGCCAATTGCCTTGCGCGTTTCGGCATCAAGGGTCGAGATGTGGGTCACACCCTCTGCATCAATCATATATTCACGCTGCGGCACGGTCTTCGCGTAATTGCCTGACAGCAAGGTGACCGGAATCGGCAGATAGGTTTCATCCCGCGCCAACCGCTTCTGTTCGCAGAAGGCGTAGATATGGTTCAGCATCACTTTCGGGGAAAAGCGCAACCGGCCAAGATCCCATCCGATCTTGTTGCGTTGATATCCATCCCCTTCGGAACGGGTGCAGATCACCTTGGCAATCTCAAAGATCAGCGGATCGGCATAGGCCTTCTTTTCAACCGGAACAATCACATATTCCCAGGCTTCCAGACGAACCAGCGCGGCGGCGGCAGTGGCCATGTCACAGGTTGGCTGCTGAACGATCCAAAGCACAGGCTCCAAACCAAGCTCACCGGTCAGATCTGACCCGACCACGATCTCATGCCAGAGATCCGGGTCGGGGCATTCCACCATCCACTCCATCAATTCTGCATGACCGCGACTGAACGCAAAAGTCGGTTTGTCTTCCACCATCTGTTCCTAACACTACTCACATATCATTAAGGATGGGTTAGGCAGCCAATACGGCGGCACTAAGGCGCAATCAGGGAGAAGACGGGAAGAAGACGGGGCGGCTTCGCCATAAGTTATTTGTGATCACGCCCCACGAAACTGTGATCACAACAAGCCATACTGCGGCATTAGAACCCAGAATTGAGCGTATTTTCAACGCCACAGAGCGTGACAGCGCCGAAAAACCCGTTATTCATGAGGGAAATACAACTCACACCAAGCTCAACCTGAAAGGGTGTTCGCCATGGCAGATGTGAACCGGGGCAATCGGCCCCTGTCCCCGCACCTGAATATCTATCGACCACAACTGAACTCCATGACCTCGATCCTTGTACGGATCAGCGGCAATGCTTTGCTTGTCGGGGCGATTGTGATCGTCTGGTGGTTGCTGGCCGCCGCAACCGGCGCAGACTATTTCGCCGTCGTGGACGGGCTGATCACCTCGTGGTTCGGCGATCTGGTGATGCTCGGGTCACTCTGGGCGCTGTGGTATCACACGCTTGGCGGGATACGGCATCTGATCTGGGATCAGGGCTATGGCCTGGATACGGACACCGCCGACAAGATGGGCTGGGGCATGATTATCGGCTCGGTCGTGTTCACCTTCCTCACCGTCATTGCGATCTGAAGAGGGAGAACGACATGACATTTCTGACGGACCGCAAACGTGTCGATGGCCTGGGTTCTGCCAAGGGCGGCACCCATCATTTCTATTCCATGACCGTGACCTCCATCGCGCTGCTGATACTGACACCGATCTTCGTGTTCACCATCGGCGCGCTGATCGGCGCGCCTTATGAAGAGGTAATCGCCGGCCTGTCCCGGCCCTTCACCGCCATCATCACCGCCCTGATGCTGATCGTCGGCTTCCATCATTTCCGCCTCGGCGTCACCACGCTGATCGAGGATTATGTGCATGGTCTGGCCGGCAAACTCAGCATCATCGCCATGACACTCATCAGCTATGGCCTTGCTGCCATCGGCCTTTTCGCCATCGCGAAAATCGCGCTCTGAACAGACAGGAGCCTTACAAGATATGACCGCTTCCTACGATATCACTTACCACAATTATGATGTTGTGGTTGTCGGCGCCGGTGGCGCGGGTCTGCGCGCGACACTTGGCATGGCGGAACAGGGGCTGAAAACCGCCTGTATCTCCAAGGTGTTCCCGACCCGCTCCCATACGGTGGCGGCGCAAGGCGGCATTGCCGCATCACTGACCAATATGGGCCCGGACCACTGGCAGTGGCATATGTATGACACGGTCAAAGGCTCTGACTGGCTGGGCGATACGGATGCGATGGAATACCTCGCCCGTGAAGCCCCCAAGGCCGTGTATGAGCTGGAACATTACGGCGTGCCGTTTTCCCGCACCGAAGAGGGCAAAATCTATCAGCGCCCGTTTGGCGGCCACACCACCGAATTCGGCGAAGGCCCGCCCGTGCAGCGCACCTGCGCCGCCGCCGACCGCACCGGGCATGCCATTCTGCACACGCTCTATGGCCAGTCTCTCAAACACAACGCGGAATTCTACATCGAATATTTCGCCATTGATCTTCTGATGTCCGAAGACGGCCAGTGCCAGGGCGTTGTCACCTGGAAGCTGGATGATGGCACGATTCACGTCTTCAACGCCAAAACCACCGTTCTGGCCACCGGCGGCTATGGCCGCGCCTATTTCTCGGCCACCTCGGCGCATACCTGCACCGGCGATGGCGGCGGTATGGTGACCCGTCAGGGTCTGGCGCTTCAGGATATGGAGTTTGTGCAGTTCCACCCCACGGGCATCTATGGCGCGGGCACGCTGATCACCGAAGGCGCGCGCGGCGAAGGCGGTTATCTGACCAATTCCGAGGGGGAGCGGTTCATGGAACGCTACGCGCCCACCTATAAGGATCTCGCCTCACGCGATGTGGTCAGCCGCTGCATGACCCTGGAAATCCGCGAAGGGCGCGGGGTCGGGGCAGAGAAGGACCATATCCACCTGCATCTGAATCACCTGCCGCCGGAAACCCTGAACCTGCGCCTGCCGGGCATCACCGAAAGCGCCCGGATTTTCGCAGGCGTGGACCTGACCAAGGAACCGATCCCGGTTCTGCCCACGGTCCATTACAATATGGGGGGCGTCCCCACCAATTACTGGGGCGAGGTTCTGAACCCGACCGCCAAAGACCCTGATGCAATTGTGCCGGGCCTTATGGCCGTGGGAGAGGCCGGATGCGCAAGCGTTCACGGCGCGAACCGTCTCGGCTCCAACAGTCTGATCGACCTTGTGGTCTTTGGGCGCGCCGCCGCGATCAAGGCAGGCCAGGTGGTGGACCCGGAGGCCCCGGGCCCAACGCTTAACCAGGCCTCACTGGACAAGGCCATGAACCGGTTTGACGGGTTGCGCCATGCGGATGGCGGCACGCCCACAGCAGAGTTGCGGCTTGAAATGCAGAAGACCATGCAGGCGGATGCCGCCGTTTTCCGCGCCGACAAGACACTTGCCGAAGGGGTCAAGAAGATGGAGGCGGTTGCCGCCAAGCTGGACGATCTGCATGTCACCGATCGCAGCCTGATCTGGAATTCCGATCTGATGGAAACGCTGGAACTGACCAACCTGATGCCCAACGCGCTGGCCACCATTGTCGGGGCCGAGGCGCGCAAGGAAAGCCGGGGCGCCCATGCCCATGAGGATTACCCGGATCGCAACGACAAGGAATGGCGCAAGCACAGCCTGGCCCTGGTTGAAGGCACCAAAACCACGCTCAGCTATCGCCCGGTGCATCTGGACCCGTTGACCAAGGCCAAAGACGGCGGCATCGACCTGAAAAAGATCGCCCCGAAGAAACGGGTATATTGATGATGTGCGGAACGGACAGGCTGGTCTTTCTAGGGCTGCGGCCCAAAGGATCAAACCTGTTTCATCCCGGAACCGGCAAAAGCAGAGGAATGGCCGGCCTGCCGCACGCTACGGCCCCCGCCATCCTTTGCACGACGCCCCTGACAGGTTACTGAATGCGCGCGCCATGACCCGAACCATATTCATATCCCTGCTGGTTCTCACCCTGACAGCCTGCAATCTGGCGCAGGACACCGCCAACACCATCGCCCGCGATCAGGCGCGCGGGGTGATCAATGGCATCGTGGCCGAGCGCTTCCCCGGGATCAATGCCGCCCCGGTCACCGATTGCGTGGTCGACAATGCCTCGGCCCAGGAAATCCTGACCGTTGCGCGTGCAGCACTTGTCGGCGTCACCGATCAGACCGTCACCACGGTCACCGGCATTCTGCAACGCCCCGATACCGTGCGTTGCATTGCCGAAAACGCGCTGACATCGCTGGAGGATTTCGCTTGAGACCCTGCGCAGCCCTGCTCTCGCTTTCAGCCCTCCTCGTGCTTGCCGCCTGCGGCCCCATGTCAGCCGCCCGCGCCTATGAAACCTGCACCGACCGGGCCCGCGCCGCCACTGGCCCCACGGGCAGCATCGGGGTGGGGGTGGGATCAGGCGGGGCAAGCACCAATATCGAGATCGGGATCAGCACCGATTATCTGGCCGGGCGCGACCCGCAACTGGTTTATGATCGCTGCTTCCGTCAACTGACCGGTGCCGGACCAACCCGGCCCCTGATCCTGTGAGGGCAGCCGATGATTGAGCTGACCTCCCATAACGGCCTCACCTGTGCTGATATCCATCACAATACCGGCACACTGACTGACCCGGGGCGAATGCCTCTTTTTTTACCGGTCCCTGAAACGACCCAGACAGATGCTGGCACAACCCGATACCAGCACATTGTACATGATTTGCGAGTTATGCCAGGGCGATGCGCTTTGGCTGTAAGCCCCATCCTACCAACCGGCTGCAGGAAACTCGCAATGACTGACACGCCTCGCCTTATTGCCGTTGGCACCCATCACAAAACCGGCACGGTCTGGTTGCGCAGGGTGTTCAATATCGGCTCAGATACACTGAACATACCTCGTATCCGGGTGAATGGCCCGCGCAGGGAAGACCAGATACCGGCCACGGGACGGGCGGTTGTTGTGAACTGGGACAGCGCCTTTTCCGATGCCCTTCTGGCGCGCGATGATCTGCGTGGGCTGCACATGATCCGCGATCCACGCGATGTGCTGATATCGGGGATGCGATATCACCAGATTGCCCCGGAAGCTGGAGAGAAAGCCCTGCATGTTCCCCGCAAGGAACTGAACGGCCAAAGCTACCAGCAGCACCTCAAAAGCCTGGAAACCCTGCATGAGAAGATGCTGTTCGAGATGCAGAATATGCATCTCAGAACGCTCAACCAGATGACAGCATGGCGCTATGACCGCCCCAATATCCACGAGGTCCGCTATGAAGACCTGATGCAGGATCAGGACTGCGCGATGTTCGCGAATATTCTCGATTTCCTCGGCTTCACAGGCACGGATAAAGACACAATGCTCGACATTTACTGGGCCAACAGCCTTTTTGGTGGAATGAAAGAAAAATCTGACCGCCCGCGCCGGGTCTCGCTGCACATCCAGTCGGGTGAAGCCGCACAATGGACCACGAAACTCCCCCGCTCTGTGGCTGAGATCTATGCCAAACATCACGGCCAGGCCTTGATAGACCTGGGGTATGAAACCGATATGAACTGGATCAGCCGATGCCCTGAAAGCGTCGACCTGGTCGCCACGACATCCTAGGAAAGACCGGAGACAGACATGGTTGAACTGAGGCTCCCCAAAAACTCGCGCGTTCGCGTCGGCAAAACCTGGCCCAAACCGGCCGGGGCCGGCAATGTGCGGAAATTCAGCATCTATCGCTGGAGCCCCGATGATGGCGAGAACCCAAGGGTCGACACGTATTTTGTCGATATGGACACCTGCGGGCCCATGGTTCTGGATGCACTGATCAAGATCAAGACCGAGATCGACCCAAGCCTGACCTTCCGCCGGTCCTGCCGCGAAGGCATCTGTGGGTCCTGCGCGATGAATATCGACGGGATCAATACGCTGGCCTGCATCTACGGCATGGACGAGATCAAGGGGGATGTGAAAATCTACCCGCTGCCACATATGCCCGTGGTCAAGGACCTGATCCCGGATCTGACGCATTTCTATGCCCAGCACGCCGCCGTCATGCCCTGGCTGGAAACCAAAACCCAGCGCCCCGAACATGAATGGCGCCAGTCGATCGACGACCGCAAAAAACTCGACGGGCTTTATGAATGTGTCATGTGCGCCTCCTGCTCCACGTCCTGCCCCAGCTATTGGTGGAATGGCGACCGCTATCTCGGGCCCGCCGCGCTGTTGCATGCCTATCGCTGGATCATCGACAGCCGGGATGAGGCAACGGGGGAACGTCTGGACGATCTGGAAGACCCGTTCAAGCTTTACCGCTGCCACACGATCATGAACTGCACGAAGACCTGCCCCAAAGGTCTGAACCCCGCCAAAGCCATCGCAGAGATCAAGAAGATGATGGTCGAACGGGCGTATTGAGGCGCCCGGCACGCCTTGCGATATCGACAGTGTGTTTCTGCTACAGCGCCCCGCCTTCAACCTGAGCGATGACATCTCACCAATGTGCCCCGGAACGCTATAGCGAAATCGTTTTACAGCATGCTGCCTTAAACCTGAGACATCGCGCATCACAAATGTCCCGAGAACGCGAAGCGTGGCAGGGTATTTGTGATTCAAGTTTAAGGCAGGGTGCTTTAATCTGCACCACCGCTCATCAAAATTCGCGTTCTATAGCGTTTCGGCTTACTGTTGAAACGCATTGGATCAACAGTTTGCTGACCCGGAGGCAGAGAATTTTGATTCATATTAAACGATTTCTGCTCTATAGCTTCGGCCTGAAATCCTGAATCACCCCGCATCACCCTCCCGCCCGGCGGCCCCGCCGGGCAGCGTCTGAGCCGCCCCCAAGGGGCGCGGGCGCTTTATTGGAGTGTAATCGTAGTGTAAATCCGCCCCCCTGAACGGACGGGGGGCAGCGCCTATGTGAAAGCCGCTTCCAAAGCGATTTCCACCATGTCGGAGAAACTCGATTGCCGGTCTTCCGACGGCAAAGCCTCCCCCGTGATCAGATGATCCGATATCGTCAGAACCGCCAGCGCCCGAATGCCATGGCGGGCCGCCAGTATATACAGCTCGGCGGCCTCCATCTCGACGGCAAGAACACCGTGACGGGTCATCTGCTCGGTCAGGTCCGGGCGTTCATCATAAAACACATCAGACGAATAAATCCCGCCCACATGCGTATCACAGCCTTTGGAACCCGCCGCCTTATGGGCCGCCTGCAGCAGGCCGTAATCGGCGCAGGGGGCATAGTTCAGCTCTTTGAAGATACCCCGCGACGGCGTTGACAGCGTGGTTGAGGTCATCGCCAGCACCACGTCGCGCAGTTTCACATATGTTTGCATCGCACCGGCAGAGCCGATCCGGATCAGCGTCTTCGCGCCGTAATCCCGGATCAGCTCATTGGCATATATCGACAGGCTGGGCATCCCCATACCTGAGCCATGAATCGTAACCCGGTTCCCTTTCCAGGTCCCGGTAAAGCCCAGCATACCTCGCACTTCATTTATACAAACTGGATCGTCCAAAAACCGTTCTGCCGCCCATTTCGCGCGCAGCGGGTCGCCTGGCATAAGGACAGTTTCGGCAATATCACCGGGCTTTGCACCAATATGTACGGTCATCTCGGTTGGTCAGATCGCCATTGTGTCAAGCGATTTTCCACTTGTAAGCGCCTCTTTAATCCAGCCAGGCTGGCGACCACGTCCGGTCCAGGTCTGACTGGGATCGGCGGGGTTGGCGTATTTCGGCGGCGATTTCGGGCCAGACCCGGATTTTCCGCCCAGGATCTCATCCAAAGAGAACCCGTGCTCTTTCGCCGCTTTCTGTGCGGCAACCAAAGCCTCTTTTTTCTTACGCTTATCGAAGTCCTTCAACGCAGCAGTCACTTCTTTCTGCAATTCAAGTAATTCATTGCGCGACATTGCGCTCAGTTTTTTAGCCATTCCATGTGTCCCTTCTGATGGTGTCTCTCTGCTATGCCGGTATTCTGCAGCATGCAATAGGCACTTGTTAAAGGACATGTACTTTTAGGCAGGTTTACACCGACGCTGAAATATGTTTACGCGAGGGTCACTCGGCTGCCAAAGAGAGCGTATTTACCAGATAAACAATGTCCATCATGATACGATTCAGTTCGAAATCCTTTGGTGTATAGACTTTTGCAACTCCGAAACTCTGCAATTTTGCCACATCATCATCGGGGATAATACCGCCGACAATCACCGGAATGTGAGACAGATCTTCGGCCCGCAATCTGTCCATCACGTCCTCAATAAGTGGCACATGACTACCTGACAGAATCGATAAACCAATCACATGGGCCCCGTCTTTCCGGGCCGCCGCGACAATTTCCTGCGGTGTCAGGCGAATCCCCTCATAGGCGATATCCATTCCGCAATCACGCGCGCGAAACGCAATTTGTTCGGCCCCATTTGAATGGCCATCCAGCCCCGGTTTGCCCACCAGAAACGTCAATCGCCGTCCCAGTTTATCACTGACGGCATCCACCGCTTCGCGGATATCTTCCAGCCCATCGGTTTTGTTGGACCGGCTGCGCGAGACCCCTGTCGGTCCTCGATATTCGCCAAAGACCGCGCGCATCACACCGGCCCATTCGCCTGTGGTCACGCCTGCTTTCGCCGCCACAATTGACGGTGGCATGATATTTTCACCGTTTTGCGCGGCCTTTTTCAGCCCGGCAAGCGCTGCGTCAACCGCCTCTGCGTCCCGCTCGGCCCGCCAGCCGTTCAGACGCGCGATCTGGTCGGCCTCCGTCGCCGGGTCCACCACCATGATCCCCCCATCCGATCCCATCAGGGGCGAGGGCTCTGTTGTGGTGAATTTATTAACGCCAACCACCATAGTCTCGCCGCTTTCGATCCCATTCAGCCGGTCTGCATTGGATTCGACCAGCCGGCCCTTCATATAGTCAATCGCGGCAATGGCCCCGCCCATCGAGTCCAGATTAGACAATTCAGCCCGCGCGCCCTCTTTCAACGCCTCCACCCTGGCCGAAACCACCGGATTGCCATCAAACAGATCGCCATATTCCAGAAGGTCGGTTTCAAACGCCAGGATTTGCTGCATCCGCATTGACCATTGCTGATCCCAGGGCCGCGGCAGGCCAAGCGCCTCGTTCCAGGCGGGCAATTGCACCGCCCGGGCGCGCGCGTTTTTCGACAGGGTCACCGCCAGCATTTCGATCAGAATACGATAGACGTTATTCTCGGGCTGCTGTTCGGTCAGCCCAAGCGAGTTAACCTGCACCCCGTATCGGAAACGACGGTATTTCGGGTCCTCGACACCGTATCGTGTAGCACATATCTCATCCCACAAATCGACAAAGGCGCGCATTTTGCACATCTCGGTGACAAACCGGATACCCGCATTCACAAAGAATGAAATCCGGCCGACCAATGCCGGAAAATCCTCTGCCGCGACCCGGGGGCGCAACGCATCCAGAACCGCCGTCGCCGTTGCCAATGCAAAAGCCAATTCCTGTTCCGGTGTCGCGCCGGCCTCTTGCAGATGATAGGAACACACATTCATCGGGTTCCATTTCGGGATATTGGCATAACAATATTCCGCCACATCCGCGATCATCTTCAGGCTTGGCGCAGGCGGGCAGATATATGTGCCACGGCTGAGATATTCCTTGATCAGGTCATTCTGAACCGTCCCCTGCAGGGCCGTGATATCCGCCCCCTGTTCTTCCGCCACGGCAATATAAAGCGCCAATAGCCAGGGCGCCGTTGCATTGATTGTCATCGAGGTATTCATCTGATCCAGCGGGATCTGATCGAACAGGGCCCGCATATCGCCCAGATGCGCCACCGGCACCCCGACCTTGCCAACCTCCCCCCGGGCCAGGTCATGATCGCTGTCATATCCGGTCTGCGTCGGCAGATCGAAAGCCACGGAAAGGCCGGTCTGCCCCTTTGCCAGATTGCCCCGGTACAGCGCGTTCGACGCAGCGGCGGTCGAATGGCCCGCATAGGTGCGAATAAGCCAGGGGCGGTCTTTGTGAGCGGTCACGGCCATGTCTCCCGATTCCGATACGGCAATTTTATTCCGTTACGCGATATATATGGGAAATATTATGTCGATGTCAATTCGCTGCATCGCGGCATAACGGCTTTGGAATCGGATCATCCAAACCCGGATTCAGCAGGTCAAAGTCATAAGATCAGCAGGTCTACCGGTCCTGTGACTGGCGCATCCGCTGCTCCAGCCGGCGCAGCAATATCGACAAGGTGATGGTCATCGTCAGATAAATCAGCGCCACCACATTATAGGTCTCGAAATACCGGAAATTGCTGGCCGCCGTGACCTTTCCCAATTGGGTGATATCCAGCACTCCCAGAACCGAAACCAGGCTCGAATCCTTCACCATGGCGACAAAATCATTGCCCAATGGCGGCAGGATCGTCCGTATCGCCTGTGGAAAGATGATATGGCGAAACCGGTTCCAGCGGTTCAGACCCAGCGCCTCTGCCGCTTCAATCTGGCCCCGGTCGATGGATTGCAGACCGGCGCGAAACACCTCGGCGATGAAGGCCGAATAGCCGATGGCCAGCGCGATGATCGCCCGCCAGAGCAGGGGGAAATCGCGGGTGCGTATCGCCTCGACCCCCGCCATTTCGGCCAACCCGTTATAGCCCGCCACCAGCGCAGGTGCGAAGACAAAGGCCACGTATAGCAGCAGAACGATAATCGGAATGCCGCGGATGATCTCGATATAGAACCGGGCCATCTGGCGCAGGATCAGATGGCGCGACAGGCTGGCCAGCGCCAGAAGCAACCCCAGGGATGCGGCCAGCGCAAACCCCACCAGCGTCACGAAAATGGTGATCAGAACACCCCGGCGCAGCGTGTCGAGCACTTGCAGATAGACCGCATCGGTCAGCACCTGCCAAAGCGCATAAGCCCCAAGGCCCAGCACAGCCAGAAGCCACCAGGGAAAATCCCGATCCGACGGGCCCGGGGCGGGATCATAACAGCCCCCTGCCCCGGTGCTGCAAAGCCAAGGCAGGGATATGGGCCACCCGCCCCGCCTTACTGGCCGAGGCTGTAATCGACGAACCAGCGCTGATCGAGCATATCCAGCGTGCCATCGGCCCGCATTGCCGCGATGGCCGCATTGACCGGCGCCACCAGATCGGAGCCCTTGGGAAAAATGAAACCGAATTCCTCGGTGCCCAGCGGCGCCCCCACCAGTTTCAGCCGATCGGGGTTGGCATTGACATAGGCCTCGCCCCCGGCGCTGTCGCTCAACACCATATCCACGTCATCACTCAGCAATGCCTGAACCGCCGCCGGAATGGTCTCCAACAGCACGATCCGCGGGTTGGCCTCATCCCCGTCCAGCACCTCATAGACGCCCACATAAAACGGCGTGATCCCGGCCTGGGTGCCCAGCAGCAACTCTTCATCCGCCGCAAATCCTTCGGCATCGTCGAACCGGGTCTCATCGGCCCGCACCAGCATGCGCATCTGGCTGACCATATAGGGGTCAGAGAAATCGACCAGTTCTGCGCGATCCTCGCGAATGGTGATTCCGGTCATGCCCATATCATACTGCCCTTCGGACACCGCCGGGATCATCGCATCCCAACTGATATTCTGATAGGTCACAGCCATGTTCAGACGCTCGGCAATCTCTGCCATCGCGTCATATTCCCAGCCGATGGCATCCCCGGTCGCGGGATCGACAAATTGCAGGGGCGGATAGGCGTTTTCGGTGACAATCACCACCTCGCGCCCCTCAAGATCGGGCAGGTCCTGGGCGGTTGCGCAGATGGCAGTGGCGGCAAGAAGTGCCGTGGCGGCAAGCAGATGTTTCATCGGGTCAGGTACTCCCTTTGGTTATGGCGCCCGAGTATGGCGTGCCGACACATAAGGGCAAGGGGAGACAGGCCTACCCCGCCCCGCAAACTGCGCAATCCGCCCGCCGTTTCAGCGAAATCACCCGGGTCTCGCCATGCAGCGCATCATAAATCAGCATCCGACCACGCAAACCCTGCCCCGCGCCAGTGATCTCCTTCACCGCCTCCAGCGCCATCATACTGCCCACAACCCCCGGCAATGCCCCGATCACCCCGGTCTCGGCACAGGTCGCCGCCAGTTCCGGGGCGGGGGGGTTGGGAAAGACACAGGCGAAACACGGCGCATCGCCCGCCGGGTCATAGAGTGTCACCTGCCCCTCCCAGGCAGAAATGGCCCCGGCCAGCACCGGCCTGCCGCTTGCTCGCGCCGCGCGGTTGATCATATCGCGGCTGGCATAGCTGTCGGTCCCGTCAAGGATAAGGTCATATTCCGCAAATAATCCTGCGGCGATCTGCGCCGTCAGCTCCCGGTGATAGGGTTTGACCTCCACAAACGGGTTCAGCGCCCTGATCGCGACCTCCGCCGAAAACACTTTCGGCATCTCCTGACGCTGATCGGTATGGATCACCTGCCGTTGCAGATTTGACAGATCGACCCGGTCGCCATCAATCACCCCGATGGTCCCCACCCCCGCCGCCGCCAGATATAACAGCACGGGCGAGCCCAGCCCCCCGGCCCCCACAACCAGCACACTTGCCTCTTTCAGCGCCCGCTGCCCGCGCCCGCCGATATCGGGCAGGGTGATGTGGCGGGCATACCGTTCCAGTTCATCACCGGAAAACAACGGGGCCGAAACCGGGGCGGCCCGCCCGGCCTGTACCATCCCCGCCTGCACCAGCTCTGCCCGGGCCCGCAACCGGCCCAGCACCGCGCGATACCCCAGGATCATCAGAACAGCACCGCCGAGGATCAGCCAAAGCGCGGGGCTCTCGCCCGTGGCCATGCGCAGCGGATGCCCATCCGGCAACATAATCTGCAAGGCCAGAACCGCCACATAAAGCAGCCCCAGCATATAGAGGCGCGCCAGCCAGGGCGCGCCCATCAGATGACCGATCACAAGGATCACAGCGGCCAGGATCAGCACCAGCGCCATCAGCCGATGCCGGTGGAGCCAAACCCGCCACCCCCGCGTGCCGTCTCCTCCAGACCAATCACAAGCTGAAACCGCGCCTGCACCACCGGCGCGATGATCGCCTGGGCAATCCGGTCCCCATGGGCAATCGCAAACGCCCGGTCGCCGAAATTCACCAGCAACACCCCAAGGGGTCCGCGATAATCGCTGTCAATCGTCCCCGGGGTGTTGGGCAGGCTGATCCCGTGTTTCAGCGCCAGCCCCGACCGGGGCCGGATCTGCATCTCGAACCCCGCAGGCAGGGCCACCCGCAATCCGGTGGGCACGATCCGCCGCTCCATCGGCTGCAGGATCATCCCCTGCGCCCGCTCCGCCTCGGCAAAATTGGCCCGCAAATCCGCGCCCGCCGCCCCCGCCGTCGCATAATCGGGCAAGGCCACCCCGGCATCGGCCCAGTCTTCCCGCATCACCTGAACATCAACGCCCATCCGCCCCTGCTTCTCTATCTTGTCAAATACTTCCGCCGGAGGCTCCGACGGTCTCACCCCGCCCCCAACGCCTCGGCAATCCGCGCCGCCAGCCGCGCCGCAACCGCCCCCTTGGCCATACGCGGCCACTCCTCGACACCATCTGCGGTGATCAGATGCACCGCATTTTCCGCCCCGCCCATGATCCCGGTCCCGGGTGAGACATCATTGGCCACGATCCAGTCACAACCTTTCCGCGCCAGCTTCGCCTGT
Source organism: Rhodophyticola sp. CCM32 (assembly GCF_004751985.1). Lineage (NCBI taxonomy): Bacteria > Pseudomonadati > Pseudomonadota > Alphaproteobacteria > Rhodobacterales > Roseobacteraceae > Rhodophyticola > Rhodophyticola sp. CCM32. The sequence continues at coordinate 385,707 of NZ_CP038492.1, read as the reverse complement.
GCGAAAGCCACCACATCCTCGGTCTCCGCCGCAAAGCCCACAACCAGCGCAGGTCGCCCCTTTGACATCTGCGCCACCCCGGCCAGAATGTCCGGGTTCTCGGCAAATTCCAGCACCGGCATCCCGCCGGCCCCTTTCTTCATCTTCTGATCCGCCGCGTTTTCCACCCGCCAATCCGCCACCGCAGCGGCAAAAACCGCTGCATCCGCTGGCAGGGCCGCGCGCACCGCCTGGTCCATCTCGCGCGCCGTCTCCACCTGCGCCACCGCGACGCCGTCAGGCGGCGCAACCGCTGCCGGTCCGGTGACAAAACTTACCTGCGCGCCCAGATCGCGCAATGCCACCGCCAGCGCCGCGCCCTGCGCACCGGAGGACCGGTTGGCGATATAGCGCACCGGGTCAATCGGTTCATGGGTCGGGCCCGAGGTCACGATCACATGGCGGCCTTTCAGAGGCCCCTCCCCCAGGGCGGCACCGATGGCGGCCACGATATCAGGCACCTCCGACATCCGCCCCGGCCCGAACTCGCCACAGGCCATATGGCCCTCATCAGGCCCCACAACCAGCACGTCATCGCCCCGCAACACCGCCAGATTGCGCCTTGTCGCCGGATGCTCCCACATCCGCACATTCATCGCTGGCGCGATCAGCACGCACTTATCCGTGGCCATCAGCAGGGTCGAGGCCAGATCATTCGCATGCCCCCCCGCCATTTTCGCCATCAGATCAGCGGTGGCAGGGGCCACAACCACCAGATCGGCGGCGCGGGACAGCTCAATATGTCCCATCTCCGCCTCATCGGTCAGATCGAACAGGTCCCGATACACTTTCTGCGCCGCCAGCGCCGACACGCTCAAAGGCGTCACGAACTGTTCTGCCGCCTTGGTCAGAACCGGCACCACATCGGCCCCCTGATCCCGCAATCGCCGGATCAGATCCAGCGACTTATAGGCCGCGATGCCACCCCCGATGATCAATAAAATACGTTTGCCCGTCAGCATATCCGGTTTTCCTTATGCGCTGGCGCAGGTTAGGCAGGCCAGACGGTCAAGGTCAACGCGGCACACCTTCAGCACCCGGACATATAAACCCTCACGCGGCGAAGAAAGACAGAACCTCTGTCGACTGTGCTTCCAGGGTTTTGCGCATCTTGCCAAAGGCCGCCGTCTCCAGCTGGCGCACACGTTCCTTCGACAGGCCCATCTCATCACCCAGGCTTTCCAAAGTCCGCGGCTTGTCGCGCAATTTCCGTTCCCGCACGATATAGCGCTCCCGCTCGTTCAGGGCATTCATCGCGGTGATCAGCCAGTCGCGCAGCTGTTTGGTATCATGGGCATGTTCCACCAGTTCTGCGGCCTGCGCACTGTCATCCTCCAGCGCGTCGATCCATTCCCGCCCCTCATCCTCGGCGGATTGCGTCGCATTCAGGGAATAATCAGACCCCGACAGGCGGCCCTCCATCATCTCCACATCGTTGAGCGGCACCCCCACCTCGGTCGAGATCATCTGCCGCAACTGATGTTTGTCCAATGGCTGACCGGCAGCCATGGCCTCGCGTTCCAGCCGGGCCTGCACCCGGCGCATGTTGAAAAACAGGGATTTCTGGCTGCTGGTCGATCCGGTCCTGACCATCGACCAGTTGCGCATCACATAATCCTGGACCGAAGCTTTGATCCACCAGACCGCATAGGTCGAAAACCGCACACCGCGATCGGGGTCAAACCGTTCCGCCGCCTTCATCAGGCCCAGACCGGCCTCCTGCACCAGATCATTCATCGGGGCGCCGTAGCGTTTGAATTTCGCCGCCATCGAGATTGCCAGCCGCATATAGGCTGTGATCAGCCGGTGCAGTGCCGCTTCATCCCGGTGGTCCCGCCAGGCATAGGCCAGACGCAATTCCGTATCCGCATCCAGCAGTTCCGCCCGCATCGCGCGGCGCATGAATGACGGATTTCCAACCATATCCAAAGCCATGACTTTCCCTCCGCTGCATCTTTGATATTGGACCGCATGTTTTTGCGGCTCTATGAGTGTTACGATGCAAACCGCCAACTGGTTCACCGGAAGGGACATATAATTGCCTCTGCCTTCTCTCAGCCTTGTCATCGGGGGCGCGTCTTCGGGCAAATCCGCCTTTGCCGAACGTCTGGTCCGGCACAGTGATCTGGCCAAGGTCTATCTGGCCACCGCACAGGCGTTTGACGCAGATATGCAGGCCAGGATCGAGGCACATCGCAAGGCGCGCGCCGGTCAGGGCTGGCGCACGGTCGAGGCCCCGCTTGAGGTCGCCCCGGCCCTGGCCACACTGGAAACCGAAGAGATCGCACTGGTCGATTGCGCCACGCTCTGGCTCAGCAATGTGATGCTGGCAGGGCTGGACTGGGCGGATCAGGCCGATCAGCTGATCGAGGTGATGCTGCAAACCGAGGCGCCGGTGGTTGTGGTCAGCAACGAGGTCGGTCAGGGCATTGTGCCCGACACCCGCCTTGGCCGCGACTTTCGCGATGCGCAAGGGCGCATGAACCAGCACATGGCCGCAAAGGCCGGGCTGGTGGTGCAGGTCACCGTCGGATTGCCCCATGTCCTGAAAGGCGCGCTGCCGGGCCTGGATACCCCATGGTGACCCGCTGGTGGTGGGTGCGCCACGGGCCGACCCATGCAACCGGATTTACCGGCTGGCGCGATCTGCCCGCCGATCTGTCCGACCACGCGCGGATCGCACGGCTGAACGCCTTTCTGCCGCAGAAGGCGCTGCTGATCTCCTCCGATCTTGTCCGGGCCAGCGCAACGGCGGATGTTCTGGCAGCTGGGCGTACCCGTCTGCCCGCGCATCCGGGTTTGAGAGAATTCAATTTCGGTCTCTGGGACGGGATGCCCTTCAATGATGTCACCGCAAGCGACCCGGAGCTTAGCCGCATATTCTGGGAAGCCCCGGGCGATATCGCCCCGCCAGAGGGGGAAAGCTGGCATCAGCTTGCGGCCCGCGTCGCCCCGGTGGTCAGCGCATTCACCGCAGAACATGCGGGCCATGACATTGTCGCGGTCGCCCATATCGGGGTGATCATGACCCAGATCGCCATGGCCTCGGGCGCAACCCCGGCAGAGGTTCTGAGCCACAAGATCGACAATCTTTCCGTCACCACCCTGCGGCACGGGCCGGATGGCTGGCAGCTGGGGCAGATCAATCACACCCCGTGATGACCCGGATCAGAAATTGCCGATTGACCAACCGGGGCAAGCCGGTCCCAATGAGTATATGACATATTCCCTTCTGATCGCTGATCGTTCCTATTCAAGCTGGTCCCTGCGTGGCTGGCTTCCTTTCGCCGCCTTTGACATCCCGGTCGAGGTTTCGGTCACCCGGCTTTATGATGACCGGTTTGCCCGGGATGTGGCCGAATTTGCACCCGGGCGCACCGTGCCTGTGGTGCGTACCCCCGAAGGCGGGCTTTTGACCGACAGCATGGCCATCGCCTGGTATCTGGCCGAAGCCTTTCCCGACCGGGGCCTTCTGCCCGATGCCCCTGCCGCCCGCGCCCGGGCCTTGAGCCTGATATCGGAAATGCATGCGGGCTTCACCGCGCTGCGCGGGGCCTGCCCGATGAACCTGCGCACCGGATGGGTCGGGTTTGAGCCATCTGACGCAGTGCGCACCGATCTGAAACGACTGGAAACGATCTGGTCCGAAGCCCTCGTCGCCCATAGTGGCCCATGGCTCTGCGGCGCCTATTCTCTGGCCGATGTGGTCTTTGCCCCGGTGGCCACGCGGATTGTGACCTATGATCTGCCCGTGTCAGACCAGGCACGGGCCTATGTCGTCCATCATCTCAGCCACCCGGCCTTCCGCAGCTGGTATGAGGCCGGGTTCACCGATGGGCCGGAACAATCCCATTACGAGATGAACCTGCCCCGCTGCCCGTTCCCGATGCCCGCCTGAACAGGTTTGCGGTTGGCCTGAAACACCGCATGCCGGGTTAAGAACAGACCGGGGCGGCTGTGGGGTGTGTCCTTGAAGCCTGTTCGCATTAACGCTTTGCTAACCCTGTGCCCTTAGCGGTTGATCATGCTGGACACCGCCCGCCCCGACACGCTTGCCAAAACCCATACCGTTGCTTTTGAAGGGCTTGAGGCAAAGCGTGTCGAGGTTCAGTGCGCCGTCACCCCCGGCCTGCCCGCATTCGCCATTGTCGGCCTGCCGGACAAGGCGGTCTCGGAAGCCCGTGAACGGGTGCGCACAGCGCTTTCCGCCATGGCCATCGCCCTGCCGTCGAAACGGATCACCATCAACCTGTCGCCTGCGGACCTGCCGAAAGAGGGGTCTCATTTCGACCTGCCGATTGCCCTGGCCGTGCTCGCCGCCCTGGGTATCGTGCCCCGCGAAACCGTGGAAGAGGCCGTGGCCCTTGGTGAATTGTCGCTGGACGGCACGCTTGTGGGCGTGATCGGCGCGCTGCCAGCGGCCCTTGCCGCAGGGGAAGATAACAGGGCACTGCTCTGCCCCGCCGCCTGCGGGGCAGAGGCCGCCTGGGTCGGGGCCACACCGGTTTTCGCCGCCGCATCGCTTGCCCGGATGATTGCCCATCTGACCGACCGCAGCCCGCTTTCCCCCGCCACGCCGGGAGAGATCAGGCAGGAGAGCTCACCAAAAGACCTGCGCGAAGTCCGGGGCCAGGAACGCGCCAAACGTGCGCTTGAAATTGCGGCCGCAGGGCGTCACCACCTGTTGATGGTTGGCCCGCCCGGGTCGGGCAAATCCATGCTGGCCGCGCGCCTGCCGGGGCTTTTGCCGCCTCTTTCTGCCGCCGAGGCGCTGGAAACCTCAATGATCCAGTCGCTGGCGGGTCTACTGGACGAGGGTGGCATCTCCCGCAGCCGCCCCTATCGCGCGCCGCATCACACCGCCTCGATGGCCGCCATTGTCGGCGGCGGGCGCGGTGCGAAACCCGGCGAGATCAGCCTGGCTCATAACGGCGTTCTGTTTCTTGACGAGTTCCCGGAATATCCCCGCACGGTGCTGGAAACCCTGCGCCAGCCGATTGAAACCGGCGATGTGGTCGTTGCCCGCGCCAATGCCCATGTCACCTATCCCTGCCGGTTCCTGCTGATCGCCGCCGCCAATCCCTGCCGCTGCGGGCATCTTTACGATGCCAATCAGGCCTGCGGACGGGCACCACTTTGTGGTGACGATTATCTTGGCAAAATCTCCGGCCCGCTGATGGACCGGTTCGATCTGCGGCTGGAAGTTCCGCCCGTGGGTTATGCCGATCTGGATCTGCCACCCTCCGGCGAAGACAGCGCCACAATCGCCAAGCGCATCGCCACGGCGCGGACCCGGCAGGAAACCCGCTTTGCCGCCCTTGGCGTTGCGGCCCGCTGCAATGCGGATGCCGAGGGGGATCTGCTGGACGCGATCGCGACACCGGATGTTGAGGGGAAAGACCTGCTTGCCAAAGCGGCAGAGCACTTTCATCTTTCGGCGCGCGGATATCACCGCATCCGCCGGGTGGCCCGCACCATTGCCGATCTGGACGGCGATAAGGATGTGGGCGCACCACATATCGCCGAGGCCATCGGTTTCCGGCTGATCGGAACCGGGGAGTGATGTGCAGACATCACAGGAAAGGTTACAAAAATTCGCGATATCGGGCTTGTTTGTAACCTATTCCGACGCAGGAGACCCGTTTGCAGAGGCTGGCACAGCACCTCGCCACCCTACTCCGCGGCGCATCTGGCCTCGATCGCCTGCCAGATCTTCTCGGCGATATTCATCCCGTCGAATCGCTCCAGCTCCTGAATGCCGGTGGGGGAGGTCACATTGATCTCGGTCAGCCAGCCGCCGATCACGTCGATGCCCACAAAAACCTGCCCCTTCTCGCGCAGGAGCGGCCCGATCCGGGCACAGATTTCCAGCTCCCGCTCGGTCAGTCCGGTTTTCTCGGGTCGCCCGCCCACATGCATGTTCGAACGTGTCTCCCCTGCGGCAGGCACCCGGTTGATGCCACCCACAGGTTCACCATCCACCAGAATGATCCGTTTATCCCCGGCGCTGACATCGGGCAGGAATTTCTGGGCGATCAATGGCTCCCGGTTGATGCCGGAAAACAGCTCATGCAGGGAATTGAGGTTCCGGTCTTCCGGTGTCAGGCGAAACACCCCGGCGCCACCATTGCCGTAAAGCGGTTTCAGGATGATGTCGCCATGGCGCGCCTTGAAGGCTTTCAGCGTCTCCAGATCCCGGGCGATGGTTGTGGGCGGCGTCAGATCGGGGAAATCCAGCACCAGCAGCTTTTCAGGATAATTCCGCACCCAGAACGGGTCATTCACCACCAATGTGCCCGGATGAACCCGGTCCAGCAGATGTGTGGTGGTGATATAGCCCATGTCGAAAGGCGGATCCTGACGCAGCCAGATCACATCCCAATCGGCCAGATCAATCTCAACCTCTTCGCCAAGAGAAAAATGATCCCCCTGAACGCGCTGCACCCACAATGGCCATCCACGCGCGGTAACCCGGCCTTCCTGATAGGCAAGCCGGTCCGGCGTGTAGAAAAACAACGCATGCCCGCGCGCCTGTGCCTCTTCCGCAAGGCGAAAACTGCTGTCGGCATTGATATCGACCCGGTCAATCGGATCCATCTGAAAGGCGATTTTCAGGGCCATTGCCGCACTCCGTCCCGTATATGCCAAAACCCCAAGGGTTCCGCTTACATGGCGCGGCAGAGGCGGGCTTGCAATGGGCGAAATCACGGAGGGCGAAATCGCGGATCAGGCGCAAAGGGCGTTTTCGATAATCTCTATTGCGCCCAGATCATTCACCAATGCCACATCAAACCGGGCATCACTGTTCTGCCCCCGGGGCAGATGACCAAGATAGTCTGATGCGCTGCTATAGATCCGGCGCATCTGCCGCCGCGACAGCCGCTCTGCAGCACGGGCAAAACTGCGGCTTTTCTTGACCTCCACGAAAATCGTTTCGCCATCTTTCGTGGTCACCAGATCAATTTCACCGGCCCGTCCGCGCCAGCGGCGCGACAGAATCACATGGCCGGACCGCACATATTGCGCCGCCACCTGTTCCTCGGCGGCTTTGCCCGCAAGATTATTGATCCGTCCATTCATCCGTCATCTCCAAGTTTGAGGGCCGCCTGATAGACCACGCGCCGCGGCAGACCCAGCGCCTCCGCAACTTCGGTTGCGGCATCCCTGACCCGCAGAGTCTTCAGCGCCGCCCGCAAGGCGGTCTCAATCTCCTCTGCGCTGGCTTGCACGGGCTGTCCCCGCCCGATCACCAGCACGATTTCACCTTTCAATACCCGATCTGCGATCGCCTCCTGCACGGATGTGATGGTGCCGCGGATCACCTCTTCAAAGCGTTTGGTCAGTTCGCGGCACAGGGCAATCTGCCGATCTGCCCCCAGAACATGATCCAAAACATCTAACAATCGGTGAACACGTTTGGGGCTTTCATAAAGCACAAGCGTCGCGTCGATCTCTTTCAGGCCTTCCAGAAACCGTTTTTGCGCCGCGCCCGGGCCGGGCGGGAACCCTGCAAAAAGAAACCGGTCGCTTGGCAGCCCCGACACGGTCAGCGCTGCAAGTGCTGCCGATGGTCCCGGTGCGGCCATGACCGAAACCCCGTCTTCAATCGCCGCACGGCCCAGCTGATAGCCCGGATCGGCGACCAGCGGCGTTCCGGCCTCGGAAACATAGGCCACCGATTTCCCGTCGCCCAGCGCCGCCAGCAGGCGCGGGCGCTGCGCCGGTCCGTTATGGTCGTGATAGGCGATAAGCGGCCTGTCGCCAAGGGGCACCCCATGCAAGTCCATCAGCTTGCGGGCCGTGCGCGTATCTTCGGCCGCGATCACATCGGCGCTGAGCAGAATATCCAGTCCCCGCAGGGTGATATCGCGCGCGGCCCCGATCGGGGTCGCCACAAAATACAACCCCGGCGACAGCCGGACATGGCGCGCGGGGCTGGCGGCGGTGTTATAGACGGCGGGGCCGGGACCGGCGGGGAAATCGGGCATCGTCAAAGGCTCCGGCGGCGTTTACTTGCCGTGCTGAACGCACTAGGCTTGCCCGCGTTGATGACTGCCGCCCCAAGGGAGACAAGGACCCTCATGATCTCTGCTTTGCGTCGCTTCCGCAAGCCGTTCCGGCTGCTTTCCGTTTTCACCCTGACAGGATTTCTGGCGGGTTGCCAGATGGGTGTCCCCTCAGGCGGGCCAAGCGGCCCCAGGGTCTCGGGCCAGACCATCGAGGTGGCGATGCTGTTGCCTTATGGCTCGGCCAATGCCGGTGACGATCTGGTGGCGCGCAGCCTGGAAAATGCCGCGCGCATGGCGCTCACAGAGGTGCAGGGTGTCGACATCAACCTGACCGTCTATAACACCGCCGCCAGCGCCTCGCAGGCGGCCTCGGTCGCGCAGCAGGCGGTGAACGCGGGGGCCGATGTGATCCTCGGGCCGCTGCGTTCAGACGCTGCTGCCGCGGTCGGCGTGGCCGTGGCCCGCGCCAATATCAACGTGCTCAGCTTTTCCAACAACACCGAGATCGCGGGCGGCAATGTCTTTGTTCTGGGGCATACCTATGACAATACCGCTGCAAGGGTCGTCGGCTATGCGGCCTCTCAGGGGCGCAACCGGGTGTTGATCCTGCATGCGCGCAATCTGGCAGGCGAAGTCGCGCGCGAAGCCGTTGAACGTGCTGTTTTCAGTACCGGTGTCACCATCACCGGACGTGTGGGGTATGAGTTTTCCCAGAACGGCGTGGTTGATGCCCTGCCGGAGGTGATGAGCGCGATCCGCTCCACCGACACCAATGCGCTGATCCTGACCGCCGATGCATCCGGCGCCCTGCCGCTTTTCTCGCAGCTTCTGCCCGAAAACGGGCTGGATACGGAAGAGACCCGGGTGATCGGGCTGGCACGGTGGGATGCACCGCCGCAGACCCTGGAACTGTCGGGCCTGCAGGGCGGCTGGTTTGCCCTGCCCGACCCTGCAGCCGCCGCCGGTTTCGAGGCGCGCTATGCCGCCGCGAACGGGGACCCGCCCCATGTTCTGGCCGCGATCGGCTATGACGCGATGCGGGCGGTGGCCGAGACCGCCGCCAGTCAGGGGCGTCTGGGTGCGGCGGATCTGACTGCATCCTCTGGCTTTAACGGGGCGAACGGGGTATTCCGCCTCAGAAGCGATGGCACCAACCAGCGGGCCATGGCCATTGCGCAAGTGCAAAACAACCAGGTGACCGTGATTGACCCTGCCCCAAGACGCCTTGGACCTGCCGGGTTCTGACCCCGCGCCGCCGATCCCGTGTGAAGTGTCGGGGGCGGCGGATCTGATCTGCCCGGCGGTTGAGATTTGCGACACCGCAGCACTGCGCCGGCAGATCAAGGAAGCCACGCGCGATCTAACCGGGGCGCGCCAGATCCGCGCCGCTGTGGTCACCCATCTGTCTGCCGCACAGGAAGCCGGACGCGCCCGGATTGCCGAGGCCTTTGCCGCCGATCCCACCAGCGCACGCCGGGTGCTGCGCGCCTATGCCTATCTGACCGATGCCCTGCTGCATGAAGTGTTGCATGTGGCCGTCACCCGCCTGCATCCCAACCCCAACCCGACCGATGCGGAACGGGTCGCGGTGATGGCGGTGGGCGGCTATGGCCGGGGGGAGATGGCACCCTATTCCGATGTTGACCTGCTGTTCGTGACCCCGTGGAAAATGACCGGGAAAATCGAAAGCATCATCGAATCGACCCTGTATATGCTTTGGGATCTGCGGCTGAAGGTCGGCCATGCCAGCCGCACCATCAGGGATTGCCTGCGCCTGGGCAAAGAGGATTTCACGATCCGCACCACCTTTCTGGAAATGCGCCATCTGGATGGGGATGCGGCCCTGGCGGCCGAGTTGCAGGACACATTGCAAAGCCAGCTTTTCAACGGCACGGCGCCGGAATTCATCGAGGCCAAACTGGCCGAACGCGCCACCCGCCACCGCAAGCAGGGCGGTCAGCGCTATATGCTGGAACCCAATGTGAAAGAGGGCAAAGGCGGGTTGCGCGACCTGCAAACACTCTACTGGATCGCAAAATATCTGCACGGGGTGCAACTGGCCCCGGAACTGGTGGGGCTGGGCGTTTTCTCGGCCGAGGAATTCAACGCCTTCGACGCGGCCGAGCGGTTCCAGTGGTCGGTGCGCTGCCATCTGCATCTGATCGCCGGCCGGGCGCAGGACCAGCTGACCTTTGACATGCAGGTGCAGGTGGCCGCGCGCATGGGCTATACCGACCATGGCGGGCGCCGGGCGGTGGAACATTTCATGCAGGATTATTTCCGCCATGCCACCCGCGTGGGGGAGCTGACCCGGATCTTCCTGACCGCGCTGGAGGCCAGCCATGTCAAACAGGAGCCGGGATTGTGGAGACGGTTTCGGGGGCGCGCACGGCGCAAGGCGCTGAAACCGGGCTATGTGGTGAAACAGAACCGGTTGAGTGTCGCGGATGAGACGGCGTTTCTGGGTGACCGGCTGAATATGCTGCGCCTGTTCGAGGAAGGGTTGCGCACCGGGTATCTGCTGCATCCCGACGTGATGCGCATGGCCGCGGCCCATCGGGACCTGATCGACGACGACCTGCGCCGCACCTCAGAGGCGAACCGGATATTCCTTGATCTGATGCTGAAACACGGCAACCCGGAACGCAGCCTGCGACGGATGAACGAAGTGGGCGTGCTGGGCGCGTTCATCCCCGAATTCGCCGAGATCGTGGCGATGATGCAGTTCAATATGTATCACAGCTACACGGTGGATGAACATACGATCCAGGTCATCTCGACCCTGGCACAGATCGAACGGGGGGAGTTGATCGAGGAACTGCCCGTCGCCTCAGGTATTCTGGACCGGGGCGTGAACCGCAAGGTGCTGTATGTGGCCTGCCTGCTGCATGATATCGGCAAGGGCCGGAAGGAGGATCACGCAATCCTTGGCGCCCGGATCGCACGCAGCCTGTGCCCCCGTCTGGGGCTGAAACCGGCGGAATGCGAAACCGTCGAATGGCTGGTGCGCTATCATCTGCTGATGTCGGACATGGCGCAGAAACGCGACATTTCAGACCCGCGCACGGTCAGGGATTTTGCCAAGGCGGTGAAAACCAAGGACCGGCTGGATCTGCTGACCGTGCTGACGGTCTGCGATATCAGGGGTGTCGGACCCGAGATCTGGAACAACTGGAAGGCAACGCTGCTGAGAGGCTTGTACCGGGCCACGGCGATGGCGCTGGAAACCGGGCTTGAGGATCTGAACCGCGACAAACTGGAAAGCGAGGCCAAACGCGCCCTGCGCGAGGCGCTGAGCGGGTGGGAGAAACCGGCGCTGAAAGCCGAGATCAACCGCCATTACGGCCCCTATTGGCAGGGTCTTGATCTGGCCAGCCAGATCACATTCGCCAAGATGTTGCGCGATCTGGACAATGACAGGATCAAGATCGACACCAGACGCGATATCGACCGGGATGCCACGCGGGTCTGTTTCGCCCTGACCGATCACCCGGGCATTTTCAGCCGCCTGTCCGGCGCGTTGAGCCTGGTGGGCGCGAATGTGGTGGATGCGCGGACCTATACATCGAAAGACGGCTTCGCGACGGCGGTGTTCTGGGTGCAGGATGCGGATGGCAACCCCTATGAAGAGGCACGCCTGCCGCGTCTGAAGGGCATGATCGGCAAGATCCTGAAAGGGGAGGTCGTGGCCAGCGAAGCGCTGGAAAACCGCGACAAGATCAAGAAGCGCGAGCGGCCCTTTGATGTGCCGACCAATATCACCTTCGACAATGACGGCTCGGAAATCTACACGATCATCGAGGTCGACACCCGGGACCGTCCGGGCCTGCTTTACGATCTGACCAAAACCCTGGCCGCGGCCAATATCTATATCGCCAGCGCGGTCATCGCGACCTATGGCGCGCAGGTGGTCGATACATTCTATGTGAAAGACATGTTCGGGCTGAAACTGCACACGAAATCGAAACAGGATGGCCTGGACCGCAAGCTGCGCGATGCGATTGCGCGGGTTGCCGAACGGGCCGGGGCCTGAGCCGGGTGGCGGCGGCGCGCCCGATCCGGCTGATCAGCGGGTTTCTGACCGTCGGGATATGGACCCTTCTCAGCCGCGTCTTCGGCTTTGCCCGCGATATTCTGATCACCGGCATATTGGGCGCAGGCCCGGTGGCCGAAGCGTTTCTGATCGCCTTTTCCCTGCCCAACATGTTCCGCCGCTTCTTTGCCGAGGGCGCGTTCAACACCGCTTTCGTGCCGCTGTTTTCCAAGAAGCTGGAAGCGGAGGAAGATGCGCTTGGCTTCGCGCGGGAGGCCTTTGCGGGGCTGGCCACGGTTCTGATCCTCTTCACATTGCTGGCGCAGCTGATCATGCCCTGGATGGTTCTGGCCATGGCCTCGGGGTTTGCCGGTGATCTGCGGTTTGATCTGGCGGTCTCTTACGGGCGGGTCGCGTTTGGCTATATCCTGTTCATCTCGCTGGCAGCACTTCTGTCCGGGGTGCTGAACGCCACGGGCCGGTTTGCCGCCGCTGCCGCCGCCCCGGTATTGCTGAACATCATCCTGATCGGAGTGCTGGTTCTGGCGCAATCCGGTTTGCTGGAAAATGTGATCGGGGCCGATACCGTCCGGATTGACGGGGTCAGCCATCTTTACACCGGCCGCATGCTGGTCTGGGGTGTGCTGCTTGCCGGGGTCGCGCAGATGGCTCTGGTCTGGACGGCGGCGGCCCGGGCCGGGTTTCGGATGCGGGTCCAGATGCCGCGCCTGTCGCCTGATCTGAAGCGGCTGGCGATTATCGCGGCCCCCGCAATGCTGGCCGGTGGCGTGGTCCAGATCAATCTGCTGGTGGGCCGTCAGGTGGCCAGCTTTTTTGACGGCGCCATCGTGTGGCTAAGCGTTGCGGACCGGCTGTATCAACTGCCTCTGGGTGTGGTCGGCATTGCGATCGGCATCGTGCTGTTGCCCGATCTCTCGCGCCGGTTGCGGGCCGGGGATGATGCAGGCGGGCAAGACGCGTTGAGCCGTGCGGCAGAGATATCCATGGCCCTGACGATCCCGGCCGCCGTGGCGCTGATGGTGATCCCGATCCCGCTGGTCTCGGTTCTGTTCGGGCGCGGCGCCTTCGGCCCCGATGATGTGGCCGCCGCCGCCCTGGCGCTCACGGCCTATGGCGCGGGCCTGCCCGCTTTCGTGCTGCAAAAAGTCCTGCAACCGCTTTATTTCGCCCGCGAGGATACGCGATCTCCGTTTCGCTATGCGGTGGTGGCGATGGGGGTGAATGCGGTGGTGGCCGTTGGGCTGGCCATGGTGATCGGATTTCTGGGGGCGGCCATCGGCACCACAATCGCCGCCTGGGTCATGGTCTGGCTGTTGTTGCGGGGCACCCGGTCGATGGGCGAGGTCGCCTGTTTCGATGCCCGCTATCGCCGCCGGGTCTGGCGGATCGTCTTTGCCGCGATCCTGATGGGGGTGGTTTTGTGGGGGCTGGGCCTGATGCTTGGGCCGCTTCTGGGCACGGCGGGCTGGCGCTACGGCGCGCTGGCGGTGATGGTCGGGCTGGGCATGCTCAGCTATGTGCTGATCGGCCGGGCGCTGAACGCCTTCCATCTGTCGGACCTGCGCAGCGCCCTGCGGCGCGGTTAAAACGTAATCGTTTTATTCCGCACCATCGCCCATAGACGTTCTCTTGCGATATCAGCTATTTGCTACAGCATGCTGCCTTAAACCTGAGACATCGCGCATCACAAATGTCCCGAGAACGCGAAGCGTGGCAGGGCATTTGTGATTCAAGTTTAAGGCAGGGTGCTTTAATCGAGCGGCCGCGAGTTCTGGTTCAATGTGAACGAAACCGCTATGAACGCTGTCTGTTACAAAGGGTGGAAAACGCGCGTTTTCCACACGGATTTCTCGAGAAATCCTGCCCATTGCACCGTTACAATACCCCGCCTTTAGAGCAGGAATCGTTTAATCTGCACTATCGCTCATCGAAATTCGCGTTCTATAGCGTTTCGACTTACTGTTGAAACGCCTTTCGCTGCCTTTCGCCTTCGGCTCAAACGCGAAAGCCGTTGTCTCTGTATCCATGTAAAGTCGAAACGCATTGGATCAGAAGTTTGCTGACCCGGAGGCAGCGAATTTTGATTCAGATGAAACGATTTCTGCTCTAAGCTGAGACATGACGTATCTCCACTATCCCGAGAACGCAGAAGGTGCGGCAGGGTATTGGTAATTCAGGTTTTATGGTGGCGCGGTTAACGCTGGCGAAGCCGGTTCAGCAACCATTGCCACCCCCCGGGGCGGACCAGAAAGGACATCACAAACCCCGCCATGAACCCCGACAGGTTGGACACAAGCCGCCCGAATTCCAGCGCGTAAAGGCTGAAGACCAGTTGCACGATGGCCAGAACCGCGATCAGCCCGAAGGCGCGCGCGCCCTGCCGGTTCTGCCCGACCGCACCGATCCACACCACGAAGGTGAAGGCCCCGATCAGCCCGTATGCGCCCGGAAAGCCCCCCACCAGGGGAAATTCACTGCCTGATAGAAACACAAAGCCAAGCCCCCCGACCACAGAGGAGATCAGAAACACCGCCAGAAACGCGGCTTGTGAAAACACCTCGGCCACCAGTTTGCCCAGGGCCAGAACAAACACCACAACCAGGATCGCATGGGTCGCCGAGACATGGATCAGCGGATAGGTCAGAAACCGGCGCCATTCGCGGAACGGAAAGCTGCGATTGTCCAGCATCCAGTCCATGACCCGGGTCCAGACGCCGAATTCATTGACCCCATTCTGCCGCCAGCCCAGCCCGCCCGCACCGCCCAGAAACCCGGCCTGTGCCAGTTGGAACAGCGCCTCGATCCCGCCGATGATCACCGCCAGCGCGATCACTGCCGGGGGCAACGCGTTGAAGGGACTGGCATTGGAGGTCTGCATCGGATCTGTTCCTTGGTTGACGGACCCTTTGGTTGACGGGCCTGCGCGCCATGGGTAAGCGAGGCCAGCGCCGATGGCCAGAGGGCATCGGCAAGGTCATGAGGTCAGATCAACGATGTCCACACCATCTTTCACCCCGCGGGTTTTTTCAGGCATCCAGCCGTCAGGCGACCTGCATCTGGGCAATTATCTGGGCGCAATCAAGAATTTCGTCGAAATGCAGGAGGCGCGCGAGTATGAAACCGTCTATTGCATGGTCGATCTGCATGCGATCACCACCTGGCAGGACCCTGCGGATCTGCGCCGCAACACGCGGGAGCTTTGCGCCAGTTTCATCGCCTCGGGCATCGACCCGGAGAAAAGCATTCTGATCAACCAGTCCCAGGTGCCGGAACATGCGCAGCTTGGCTGGGTGTTCAACTGCGTGGCGCGGATGGGCTGGATGGGGCGGATGACGCAATGGAAGGACAAGGCGGGCAAGAATGCCGAAAACGCCTCTCTCGGGCTGTTTGCCTACCCGTCCCTGATGGCCGCCGACATTCTTGTCTATCACGCCACCCATGTGCCCGTGGGCGATGATCAGAAACAGCATCTGGAACTGACCCGCGACATCGCCACCAAATTCAACCATGATTTCGGTGTGCCGTTCTTTCCGATCATCGAACCGGTGATCAAGGGCGCGGCGACCCGGGTGATGTCCCTGCGGGACGGCAGCAAGAAAATGTCGAAATCCGACCCGTCCGATGCGTCGCGGATCAATATGACCGATGATGCGGATGCGATTGCCAGGAAGATCAGGAAGGCAAAAACCGACCCCGACCCCCTGCCCGACAATATGGCCGGGCTGGCGGAGCGACCGGATGCCCGCAATCTGGTGAATATCTATGCCGCATTGGCGGATATGGATCCACAGGCGGTACTGGATCAGCATGCCGGATCCCTGTTCGGGCATTTCAAACTGGCCCTGGCGGATGTGGCCGTGGAAAAACTCGCCCCCATCGCGGGGGAGATGGCGCGGCTGATGGATGACCCGGGCGAGATTGACCGGATACTGGGACGGGGTGCCGAAAGGGCGCGGGAGATCACCGTGCCTATTCTGGAGCAGGCTTATGATATTATGGGCATGATCCGAAGCTGAGGCGTTTCGTGAAAACCTGACACATCCGGGCAATCGGACAGACCGGGGATTGCGCCGCGCAAAAGCGCGTCGCGAAGGGCGTATTTGTGACAAGAAGAAGGGGCGGGCAGGTCAAGCCAGCCTGTCGGGGTGCTGCAAGCTGCGCAAAACCGCACGTCTGCCCTGCGCCAGTGGGTATTTGGGCGGTCCGGCGGGGCGTTATATCTGCTCTGCAAAGGAGACCCCCATGCCCTATACCGCAGCCGCCGACACCCGTGTCGGCCATATTCATCTGAAAGTCGCCGATCTGGACCGGGCGATTGCGTTTTATCGCGATGTACTTGGGTTCGAGATACAGCAGCGCTATGGTGATCAGGCCGTGTTTCTGTCAGCGGGCGGCTAGAGCAGAAATCGTTTCATCTGACTCAAAATTCGCTGCCTCCGGGTCAGCAAGCTGCTGATCCAATGCGTTTCGACTTTACATGGATACAGAGACAACGGCTTTCGCGTTTGAGCCGAAGGCGAAAGGCAGCGAAAGGCGTTTCAACAGTAAGTCGAAACGCTATAGAACGCGAATTTTGATGAGCGGTGGTACAGAATAAAACGATTTCGCTATATCACCACCATATCGGGCTGAACACCTGGTTCAGCAAAGGCAGCAGCCCGGCGCCCGGGGGCCATACGGGTCTGTTCCATGCGGCTTTTCTGTATCCTGATCGTACCGCACTGGCCCGTGCTGTGGCGCAGGTGATGGCCGCAGATGTGAGGATCGAAGGCGCCTCGGACCATGGGGTCAGCGAAGCGGTCTATCTGTCCGATCCCGATGGCAACGGGATCGAACTGTACCATGACCGCGCGCCCGGGGACTGGCCCCGCCAGACCGATGACACCCTGACGATGACACCCAAAGCACTGGATTTACAGGATTTGCTGGCCGGGATTGAGCGCAGCCCCGCCGAAACCTAAAACTTTCACCGTCCCGGGCTGGATTTTTGGGGCATGGCGTTTATATTGCAATCCACAATCCGCGACTTCACACTCTGGGGGAGCATTCTCATGACATATCAAACCAAAATCAAACCGACGCCAGAGGTTGTTAAGGTGCTGGCGAAACCAACTGACAAACCGGTGCCGGTCAAGCCGAAACCCAGTGCGATGGATTATCAGCTTGGGTTTAAGTCTGGACCTATGACCTAAATGCCGCCATGGTCCTTCCCGACAACGGGAGGGTATCTGGATGGCAACCGGCAGCAATATCAAAACCTATTTCGACGGCGCGTGGCATGATGGCGATGTTTCCATCATGCGCGCCGCCGATCACGGGGCCTGGCTGGGCACCACGGTTTTTGACGGTGCGCGCCATGTGGATGGTATGGCCCCTGACCTGATGGCCCATTGCGCCCGGGTGAACCGATCCGCCGCAGCACTGATGCTGAAACCGACCCACAGCACGCAGGAGATATTCGACATCGCCTGGGAAGGGTTGAAACGCTACCCGAAAGGCACACCGATCTATATCCGCCCGATGTATTGGGGCATCAATGGCGGCCATATGGGGATTGTGCCCAAAGATGACGCCACGGGCTTTGCGATCTGTCTGGAAGAGATCCCCATGGCCAAGCCCGAGGCAACCTCGCGCCTGACCACAACGCAGTTCCACCGCCCGGTGCTGAGCGATAATGTGACCAATGCCAAAGCGGGCTGCCTTTACCCCAATAATGCACGGATGCTGGCCGAGGCGAACACCAAGGGCTATGACAATGTTCTGGTGGCCGATGCGATGGGCAATGTCGCCGAAACCGCAACCGCCAATATCTTCATGATCCGCGACGGGGTGGTGTTTACGCCCATTGCGAACGGCACATTCCTGTCCGGCATCACCCGCGCGCGGCATATCAGCAACCTGTGGGCGGACGGGTACGAGATTCGCGAGGAGGTGTTGAGCTTTCAGCAATTCCGTGAGGCTGACGAGGTTTTCATGTCCGGCAATCTCAACAAAGTCACCCCGGTGACCGAGTTTGACGGCACCGATTATCAGGTTGGCCCGGTGACCCGCAAAGCGTTGGAGCTTTATTGGGATTGGGCGAATTCCGCTGAGAGCTGAGCTGTCATCGGGCAATGCTGCTAAATCCGTTGCATGGCCCTGCCCTTCGCGCCATGCTGTGCCACCGGAGGGACCTGAACCATGCGTAAATTTCTAGTGGTGCTGGATGACACCCGCGAATGTCTGAACGCGATGCGGTTCGCGGCCATGCGCGCAGCCAGGACCGGCGGCGGGGTCGAGATATTGTCGGTGATACCGCCTGATGAGTTCAACCATTGGATCGGTGTCGGTGAAGTGATGCGTGCCGAGGCGCGGGAACGGATCGAGGCGCATTTCAATGTCTTTGCCAAATGGATGCGGGACCGGCAGGGGATTGACCCGGAACTGGTGATCCGTGAAGGCGAACCGGTGGATGAAATTCTGGCCCAGGTGCATGATGACCCTGAGGTGGGTGTGCTGGTGCTGGGCGCAGGGACCGGGAAGGGCGGGCCGGGACCTTTGGTCAGTGCGCTGACCAAAAGTGCAGGCAGCCTGCCCATGCCGATGACGATTGTGCCGGGCGAATTGTCGAAAGAGCAGCTGGACCAGATCACCTGAGGGCAGGCACGGGCCCCTGCCATCTGCGGCCCCGGCCACACAACTTAGAATCGTTCCAAAACTTGACTTTTGGGGCCGCGACGCGCATATCAAGGCAACCCTTCAAGGATATACGCAGATGTTCATCCAGACCGAATCGACCCCCAACCCCGCAACGCTGAAATTCCTGCCCGGCCTGACCGTGCTGGAGATGGGCACTGCCGATTTTCCGAACGCCGATACGGCGGAAAAATCGCCGCTCGCCAGTCGGATTTTCGCGGTTGAGGGGGTCTCTGGCGTGTTTTTCGGCACCGATTTCGTGACCGTCACCAAGGCGGAAGCCATCGACTGGGATCATGCGAAACCCGCCATTCTGGGCGCGATCATGGAGCATTTCCAGTCCGGCGCCCCGGTGATGGAGGGTGAGGGCGGCGGAACCGGCGGCCATGCGGAACATGATGGCGAAGATGCCGAGATTGTGGGCCAGATCAAGGAGCTTCTGGATACACGCGTGCGCCCCGCCGTGGCGCAGGATGGCGGCGACATCACCTTTCACGGGTTTGATCGCGGTGTCGTCTATCTGCATATGCAGGGCGCCTGCGCGGGCTGCCCGTCTTCGACACTGACGCTCAAAATGGGTATTGAAAACCTGCTGCGCCATTACATTCCCGAAGTGTTGGAGGTGCGTCCGGTTGCCGTCTAGGCAAGGGTGCGACGGGAATAGTGCGCCCGTGCCCCGGATCACCGGGCGCTGCTATTGCGGTGCGGTAAAGATAACTGCGCAGCACCTCCCGCAAACTATCTCTTACTGTCATTGCATCGACTGTCGCAGAATTACCGGCACGCCTGTTGCAGCCTTTGCCGCATTTTCTGAAGATGACCTTTGCCTGACACCGGACCAGGGGCCTGCTGTCTCACATACACCGGGAGTAGAACGCTGGTTTTGCAGGGATTGCGGATCACCGCTTGCCGCCAGGTTCGATTATCTGCCCGGTCAGGTCTATGTACCGATCGGCCTGCTGGATCAGGCCGCAGAGTTTGAACCACAGTTGCACAGCCATGCGGATGCATGCCTGCCCTGGCTGCATATTGATGACACGGCACCCCGGCACCACGGCAGTTCACGCAACAGCCTTCAGGCCGCGAAACCCGATGCGGACAGCCAAGCGTGACATCTGACAGACAGATGCGATACCCCGGGCACCAACAATATATGACACCGCAGCAGAAAGGGCCGGGTGGTGATCCTCTCATTTGACACATCCGCCGCGCATTGCGCGGTCGCACTTCTGTCTGGCACCGGCTCCTGCGACGCCCGGCAGGAGCCGATGAAAAAAGGCCAGGCCGAGGCGCTGATGCCGATGATTGCGCAGATGATGGGCGCGCGGGATGTCGCCCCCGCTGATCTGACCGCGATTGGTGTCGGGATCGGCCCCGGCAATTTCACAGGTCTGCGGATCGCGGTTTCTGCAGCGCGCGCCATGGCGCTTGCCCTGAAGATCCCTGCGATTGGCGTCTCAAGCTTTGAGATGTTGCGCGGGGTGGATGGGCTGACCGATCCGGCGCCGCAACTGGTCTGCCTGCCCGGCCCCCGGGCAAGCGCCTATGTGCAATTATTCCGAAACAGACAGGCCCATGGCCCGGCGCAGCAGATCGACCCGGCGAACCCGCCGAAGGATCTGACCTTACCGCAGGATGGTTCCGTGATGGGGCATGAGGCCCGCGCAATCGCACAGGCCCTGGGGCTTGCCCCCCCACCCATCCTGCCGAATTGACGGATTATGCGGCCCCGCTGGCGCGGATCGCCCTGGCAAAGCTTCATACTGGCCAGACAGGTCCGCGCCCCGCCCCGCTTTACGTCCGGCCTGCGGATGCCGCGCCCTCGAAACTTGCCGCGCCGGTCATTCTGTCATGACACCGGCGCAGATGGCGCTGATCCATGCGCGCGCCTTCACCACGCAACGCCCGTGGAGCGTGGCAGAGTTCAAAACCCTTCTGGCCCAGCCCTCCACCCGCATGTTGCCCGATGAAAACGGGTTCCTTCTGCTGCGTATTCTGCCGCCGGACGCCGAGATCCTCACCCTTGCCGTCCTGCCCGGGGCACAGCGTCAGGGCATTGCCCGCGCCCTTCTGAACAAGAGCGAAACTCTGGCCCGGGCCGAGGGGGTGACCCGCCTGTTTCTGGAGGTTGCCGCTGGCAACAGCTCTGCCCGCGCGCTTTACCGCAGCGCAGGGTTTGACGAGACGGGCACCAGACCGGGATATTACACCCGACCCGACGGCACCCGCGACGATGCGGTGATGATGGCCCGCGAAATCCGGGCCTGAACGACGCGAAACCGCATAAAAGCAACCCGGCACGACCCCCGCGCCCGCAGAATCCGGTTGACCACCCCGCCCGGCTTTGCCCTTATTCCATGCAGGGATCAAAAGATCTTTGCTTGCGGGCAACCTGCTCGCCCTGCCACCAATTGGGAGTATAAAAATGAGCTTGATGAAATCTTTGCTGGGTGCGGCCGCGGCAACAGCGCTGAGCGTGACAGCCGTTCTGGCCGATGGCCCGGCGATTATCTTTGATCTCGGCGGCAAATTCGACCGCTCGTTCAACGAGGCCGCATTCAACGGCGCCCAGCGCTGGGCCGAGGAAACCGGCGGCGAATATCGTGAGATCGAATTGCAATCGGATGCCCAGCGGGAACAGGCGATGCGCCGTCTGGCCGAAGCCGGATCGAACCCGATCGTGATGGCGGGCTTCAGCCAGGCCTCTGCGCTGGAAGTGGTGGCGCCCGATTATCCTGACACAACTTTCGTGATCATTGACGGCGTTGTCGACCAGCCCAATGTCCGCTCGGTCATCTTCTCTGAACATGAGGGGTCGTATCTTGTTGGCATGCTGGCCGCCATGTCCTCGGAATCCGGCACGGTCGGCTTCATCGGCGGCATGGATATCCCGCTGATCTCGCGCTTTGGCTGCGGCTATGCGCAAGGTGCTGTGGCGGTGAACCCGGATGCGACGGTTCTGGCCAATATGACGGGCACCACGCCCGCCGCCTGGAACGACCCGGTGCGCGGTGGTGAACTGACCCGTGGCCAGATCAGCCAGGGGGCCGATGTCGTCTATGCCGCCGCCGGTGGCACCGGTCTGGGCGTTCTGCAGACCGCAACCGACGAAGGCATTCTGTCAATCGGTGTGGACAGCAACCAGAACTATCTGCATCCCGGCTCTGTCCTGACCTCGATGGTGAAACGCGTGGATGTGGCGGTTTATGACGCCTTCACCAACGGCGCCGATCTGGAAACCGGCCTGTTTGTCTTCGGCCTGGCCGAGGAAGGTGTCGGCTATGCGCTGGACGAAAACAACGCCGAACTGATCACCGATGAGATGCAGGCCGCGCTGGATGAGGCCCGTGACGCCATCATCGCAGGCGAAATTCAGGTCCATAACTTCTCGGATGACGGCACCTGCCCGGTGGCGATGCAGTAAGCCTGTGGGGCGCGGGCGGCAGATAGACATGGCCGCCCGCGCGCACGCGCGCGCCCCGCGCATCATACATGATCTTTCAAGGGCCGCACCGGTCACCGGAAAGCGGCCCTTGCCTTGATGAAACCACCGGCATGACACGCCATACGACCCTGTCAGGACCAGCCGATGACACAGACCGCCCCCGCGATTGAGCTGAAAGGCATCTCGAAAGCCTTTGGCCCGGTACAGGCCAACAAGAATATCTCGATTTCCGTGCAGCCGGGCACGATCCATGGGATTGTCGGCGAAAACGGCGCCGGGAAATCGACGCTGATGTCGATCCTTTACGGGTTCTACAAGGCCGATGCGGGCGAGATTTTCATCAATGGCACGCTGACCCCCATCCCCGACAGCCAGGCCGCCATCAGCGCCGGTATCGGGATGGTGCATCAGCATTTCAAGCTGGTGGAAAACTTCACCGTTGTGGAGAATGTGATTCTCGGGGCCGAGGATGGCGCGTTGCTGCAACCCTCCATCGCCAAGGCCCGGAAGCTGCTGACCGAACTGGCCCATGAATACGGGCTGGAGGTGGACCCCGATGCCATCGTTGAAGAGTTGAGCGTCGGGCATCAGCAACGGGTGGAGATTCTCAAACAGCTCTATCGCAAGGCCGATATCCTGATCCTGGACGAGCCCACAGGCGTGTTGACCCCCGCCGAGGCCGATCAGCTGTTCCGTATTCTGGGGCGGTTGAAGGATGAGGGGAAAACCATCGTCCTGATCACCCATAAGCTGCGCGAGATCATGGATGTGACCGACACCGTATCGGTGATGCGGCGCGGGGAGATGACCGCGACCGTCAGGACATCCGACACCTCGCCCCAGCAACTGGCGGAGTTGATGGTGGGCCGCAAGGTTCTGCTGCGTGTGGACAAGAAACCGGCCACGCCCGGGGCCACGATCCTGAGTGTCGACGATCTGCGGGTCAGAGACGGCCAAGGGGTTGAGCGGCTGAAGGGCATCTCTTTCAATATCCGGGCAGGGGAAATTCTGGGCATTGCCGGGGTTGCCGGAAACGGGCAGACCGAATTGCTGGAAGTTCTGGGCGGGATGATCCCGGCACAGGGCGGTACGGTCATGCTCAACAATGACGCGATTGACCTGACCGGCAAGCATTCCGATGGCCGGTCCCGGCGCAAGCGCGGCATTGCCCATGTGCCGGAAGACCGCCAGCAGGAAGGTCTGATCATGGCATTCGAAGCCTGGGAAAACGTGGCCTTCGGCTATCACCATGATGCGAAATATCAACGCAACGGTCTGTTGATGAACAATGCCGCGATCCGCGCCGACACAGTGGCCAAGATGGAACGCTATGATGTGCGCCCGCCCAATCCACGCCTGCCGGCCCGCAATTTTTCAGGTGGCAACCAGCAGAAAATCGTCGTCGCCCGCGAGATGGAACGCGGCCCCGATCTGCTGCTGATCGGGCAACCCACACGCGGGGTGGATATCGGCGCCATCGAGTTCATTCATGAACAGATCATCGCGCTGCGCGATCAGGGCAAGGCGATTTTGCTGGTCAGTGTGGAACTGGATGAGATTCTGGGCCTCAGCGACCGGATCGCGGTGATGTTCGACGGGCATTTCATGGGCGAGCGTCTGGCGACAGAAACCGATGAACATGAACTGGGCCTGATGATGGCCGGTATGACCAAAGGGGCCGCGTAAGATGGATAAGATGCCGAAATGGGCCGATGTGATCCTGATCCCGCTGATCTCGGTTTTGCTGGCGCTGATCGTCTCGGGCCTTGTGGTTCTCTATATCGGGGAAAGCCCGTTTGAGGCGATGCGCGTCATGGTCAACGGTGCCATGGGCTCGGCCTATGGCTGGGGCTATACGCTTTATTACGCGACGAATTTCATCTTTACCGGGCTGGCGGTGGCGGTGGCCTTCCATGCCCGGATGTTCAATATCGGGGGCGAGGGACAGGCCGCGCTTGGCGGGCTTGGCGTGGCACTTGTCTGTCTGAGCGTGAACTGGCCCCATTGGTCGCTGGCGCTGCTGGCCGCCTGTCTGGGCGCGGCCCTCTTCGGGGCTGCCTGGGCTGCGATCCCGGCCTATCTGCAGGCCAAACGCGGCAGCCATATCGTGATCACCACGATCATGTTCAACTATATCGCCGCCAGTCTGCTGGTCTATCTGCTGGTCAATGTGTTCCGCGTGCCGGGCAATATGGCGCCTGAAACCGCGCGCTTTGGCGAGGCGGCGCATTTGCCCACCGCGGCTGATATCGTGCCCTGGCTGGGGTTCCGCGCCTCCACGCCCCTGAATATTTCCTTCCTGCTGGCACTGCTGGCCTGTTTTCTGGTCTGGTTCCTGATCTGGCGCACCCGTCTGGGCTATGAAATCCGCGCCTTTGGCCATTCGGAAACGGCCGCCGTTTATGCCGGGATCAACCCGGTCAGGATCATCATGGTGTCCATGCTGATCTCGGGCGGGCTGGCCGGTCTGATGTCGATCAACTCGGTCATGGGGGAGGCGGAACGTCTGGTCATCGGCCAGGTCGGAGGGGCAGGCTTTGTGGGCATTGCCGTGGCGCTGATGGGCCGATCCCACCCGGTGGGCGTGTTGCTGGCCGCGATCCTGTTCGGTGTGCTCTATCAGGGCGGTGCCGAGCTGGAATTCGAGATGCCCGCGATCAGCCGTGAAATGGTGGTGGTGATCCAGGCGCTGGTGATCCTGTTCACCGGTGCGCTTGACAATATGGTGCGGATGCCGATGGAAAAACTGTTCCTCAGCCTGCGCCGCCGCGACAGTCGTGAAACCCCAGCGGAGTAATGGATATGATTGCAGAGCATCTTCCCGGCCTGTTTCTGGCCCTTGGTATCTTCTCTATGGGGTTTCTTGTTCTGGGGCCGAATATTCTGGCTGTGATGGGCACCTCCATGGCGCGCGGGCGGGCGCAGGGCGCGGCCCTGGCCATTGGCATCGGGCTTGGCTCGGGCCTTTGGGCCACAATGACGGTGGCCGGACTGGCCACGCTGATCACCGCCTATGCGGGGGCGATGGTGGTGCTGAAGCTTTTCGGCGCGGCCTATCTTCTGTGGCTGGCGATCAAGGCCTTCCGGTCTGCCGCCCGGCCCGATCAGGCCGATCTAAGCCCGCAGGAGACCGATGGCTGCAACATGGTTCTCAGGGGGCTGACCATCCAGATGACCAACCCCAAGGCCGCCCTGCAATGGATCGCGATTGTCTCGATCGGGCTGGGCGCCGGGGCACCCTGGCAGATCGGCGCGCTTCTGGTGATCTCGGCCACCGCGCTTTCGCTTCTTGGCCATCTGGCCTATGCGGTTGCGTTTTCCACCGGACCGGTCATCGCGATTTACGCGCTTGCGCGACGGGGGATCGAGGTAACCCTGGGTGTGATGTTCACCTTCGCTGCTTTCAAACTCACCACCAGCCGGAGCTGAGCACATGGATTTCCTGACCATCCTTCAGCTTCTCGACTCCTCCGTCAGGCTGGCCACCCCGCTTTTGCTGGCCTGTCTTGCGGGGCTGTATTCTGAACGGGCCGGTATTTTCGACATCGGGCTGGAGGGCAAAATCCTTGCGGCGGCGTTTTTCTCGGCCGCCATTGCCTATACCTCCGGGTCGGTCTGGATCGGGTTGCTGGCCGGTATACTGGCCTCGATGCTGCTCTCCGGGCTGCATGGTCTGGCCTCGATCACCTTCCGGGGCAATCAGCTGATCTCGGGCGTGGCGATCAATTTCCTTGCCGCAGGGATGACTGTGGTGATCGCACAGACCTGGTTTTCACAGGGCGGGCGCACACCGGCGCTGAGCGGTGTTGCGCGGTTTGGCAACATCACCCTGCCAGGTGCGGAATCCACGATCCGGGGCGTTGCCCAGCAAGGCCCTGTCGGCCAGATCTATTCGGAACTGATCTCGGGCCATTCGATTCTGGTTTATGTCGCGCTGGCGATTGTGCCGCTGACCTGGTGGGTTCTGTTTCGCACCCGTTTCGGCCTCCGCCTGCGGGCGGTGGGTGAAAACCCCGCCGCTGTGGATACCGCCGGTATCTCGGTTGTCGGCGCGCGCTATGCGGCGGTGATGATCTGCGGGGTTCTCTGTGGCATTGCGGGGGCCTATCTTGCCACCGGGCTGGCCGCGGGATTTGTGAAAGAGATGAGCGCGGGGCGCGGGTTCATTGCGCTGGCCGCGCTGATTTTTGCCAAATGGCGACCGTGGTATGCGCTTTATGCCTGCCTTCTGTTCGGGTTGCTGGATGCGGTCGGCAACCGGTATCAGAATATCGAGGTGATCGGCGTCACCATCCCGGTCCAGTTCATGCAGGCCCTGCCCTATATCCTGACGGTGGTGATACTGGCGGGCTTCGTTGGCAAGGCGATCCCGCCGCGCGCGGGCGGCGAGGCTTATGTGAAAGAGCGCTAACCCCCACGGTATGTGACGGGTTCAGGTATGGATCTTCGGAATTTTCGAGAATTCCGTGTGGAAAACCGGAGTTTTCCAAAACGCGCATTTGAGATGTACGACTGGAATTCCCGGGAATTCCGGCCGGAAAACAGGTGTTTTCCGGCCCCCTGCAGTCACGATCACTTTATCTGAAGCAACGCATCGCAGCCTGTTCCGATCTGTCGCAGGCAGACCAGCCTGCGACACTCTGGCATATCCGCAGGCAGCGCGCTAAACGAACCCAACGGAACCGGAGGCCTCAGCCCACGCATGCAAATCTACCTACCGATCGCCGAGGTGAGCGTTAACGCCTTTCTTCTGTTGGGTTTAGGCGGGCTTGTGGGCGTTCTGTCAGGCATGTTTGGCGTCGGCGGCGGATTTTTGATGACCCCGCTTTTGTTTTTCATCGGCATCCCGCCTGCCGTGGCGGTCGCGACAGAAGCAAACCAGATCGTCGCTTCCAGCTTTTCCGGCCTTCTGGCCCATCTCAAACGCAAAACGGTCGATCTGAAAATGGGCGTTGTTCTGCTGGTCGGTGGCCTTACTGGTGCTGCCACAGGCGTGCAGGTTTTTGCGCTTCTGACCGCTATGGGGCAGATCGATCTCATGGTGCGGCTATGTTATGTTGTGTTTCTGGGCCTGATCGGCGGGTTGATGTTTTTCGAAAGTCTGCGTGCCATTCGGCGGGCTCGTGCCGCAGGCGGGTCGCCTCCCCCAAAACGCCGCCGACGGGGCTGGGTTGACGCCCTGCCCTTCAAGATGCGGTTTCGCACTTCAGGCCTGTATATTTCGGTTATCCCACCGCTGATCGTGGGCCTTCTGGTCGGTGTCCTGGCCGCGATCATGGGCGTGGGCGGCGGGTTCATCATGGTGCCCGCAATGATCTATCTTTTGGGGATGCCCACAAAGGTCGTGGTTGGCACCTCACTGTTTCAGGTCATTTTTGTCACCGGTTTTGCCACGCTTTTGCACGCAACAACCAATTACACCGTTGATATGGTGCTGGCGGTGCTGTTGCTGGTCGGGGGTGTCATCGGCGCACAGATCGGCACACGCATCGGCGTCAAGATGAAGGCCGAACAACTGCGCATCCTGCTTGCCGCCATGGTGCTGATCGTCTGCGGGCGGCTGGCCCTCGATTTGCTGCTGGAACCGGCCGAACTTTACTCCCTCGGCAGTGCGGGGCCCGGACATTGACCCGGCTTTTCCTGATCCTTGCGTTGCTCCTGCCCGCACCCGTCCTGGCAGAAGAGGTTGTTGCCGGTCTCAGCCGGGATGAGATCGAGATTACCACCAATTTCGACGGGTCCGAGATTCTGATCTTTGGCGCGGTGCGGCGCGAAACCGCAATCCCCGAAGGCGGGCCGCTGCAGGTCATCATCACCGTCGAGGGCCCAAGCCATCCGCTGACCGTGCGCCGCAAGGATCACCGCTATGGCATCTGGATCAACACAGACGCCGCCGAGGTGGATGAAGCGCCCAGCTTCTATGCGGTTTCGACCACAGCCCCCTTCACCGAGGTCCTGAGCGACACCAATGATCTGCGGCACCGGGTATCGGTCAATCGCGCGGTTCGGGCGGTTGGTATGAATGTGGATGAACAGACCCGCTTTACCGATGCACTGATCCGTATCCGCGCATCCGAGGGGCTGTATCAGCTGAACGAGGGGGCGGTGATGCTGCGTGACGAAACGCTGTTCGACACATCCGTGCGTCTGCCCGCCAATCTGGTCGAGGGAGAGTACCGTACGCGGATATTCCTGACCCGTGACCGGGAAATCGTGGCTGAATACGACACCCATATTTCAGTGCGCAAAGTCGGGTTGGAGCGGTTGATCTACAACCTCGCCCATGAGCGCCCGCTGATCTATGGCATTCTGTCGCTGGTCATCGCGATAGCGGCGGGCTGGCTGGCCTCTGCGGTCTTCCGCTATATCCGCACCTGACGACCAAGACCATTGGCCCGGCCTGTCCGTCAGCCACGGCCCACATAGGGCATGTTCGTCGCCAGCACGGTCTGGAACAGCACATTGGCCGAGGCCGGCAAGCTGGCCATATGCAGAACCGAGCGCGCGGCGTCAGCGACATCCATCATATCCATCAGGGGTTTGCCCTCCGCCAGCAGCCGGTCGTTCAACCGATCCACCAACTCGGTCCGGGCATTGCCGATATCAATCTGCCCCGCCGCGATCCCGAAGGCCCGACCGTCCAGCGCCAGGGTCTTGGTCAGGCCCGACACCCCGTGTTTGGTGGTGGTGTAGCAGACCGACCCCTCGCGCGGGCTGTGCGCCGAGAGCGACCCATTGTTGATGATCCGCCCGCCCCGGGGTGCCTGCGCCCGCATTTGGGCAAAGGCCGCGCGGGCAGTGTTGAACATGCCGGTCAGGTTTACCGCGACAGACCGGGTCCAGTCCTCCGGGTCGATCTCGTCAATCAGGCCCTGGGGCGTGAAGATACCCGCATTGTTGAACACCACATCCAGCCGCCCCCAGGTCTCAGTAATCGCAGTCACCGCAGCCTCAACCTGAGCCGGATCGCATACATCGGCAGGCAATGGCAGCGCGGTTTCAAGACCTGATGCCATATCCTCCAGCATATCGGCCCGGCGCGCCAGAAGACCCACGCGCCAGCCCTCGGCCAGAAACAGCTCTGCCGTGGCGCGCCCGATGCCGGAACTGGCCCCGGTGATCAGAATGGTTTTCATGTCTCCTCCGTTTCCAGTGCCAGCGGCGCCACCGGCACCGCCAGATCCTCAACCCCCAGCACGGATTGCGGTTTTGACAGCATATAGCGCGTGACCCAGATCAGCCTTTCTTCCGCCCGGGTGATGGCCACATAGGCCAGCCGTTTCCACAGGGCCTGCCCGGCCTCCTCCCGGCCCGAGCGTGCGGCGGCATAAAGATCGGGGGCAAAGACCTGCACTGTCGGCCATTGGGAGCCTTGCGCCTTATGGGTGGTCACCGCAGCCCCATGCAGAAACGCCGCCCCCATCCGCGCGGCGAAGGGGATAAACGGTTCTTCCTCACCCGGTTTTTCAATCTTCACGATCGAGGCCGCCGAAAGGCGCGGGCTTTCCGCCCCCACCACATGCAGCCGCGAAAACCCGGGCTTTTTGCCGGGGCCGACATAGACCACCTGCGCGCCCTTGATCAGGCCGCGCGCCTCCAGATCAATGCGTTTCTTGCGATGTTTGACCGGCAGTTCGATCCCGTCGCAGATCATCGGTTCGCCGGGCAGCAGCGCATCCTCCGGCGCGTTATGGGCCATGCGAAATGCCCGGATCAGCCGGATACGCGTGGCATTGCGCCAGACCAGAACCGGGCTGCGGGCCATCAGGTCGCTATCGGCGCGGGGGGCCACGACAATCCGGTCATCGGTGCGGGCGGCCTCTTCGATCATCCGCTCGAACGCCTCGAAGCTGAGCGACGGATCCCCCAGAGCATGGGCCAGATCAAGGATCGGGTTATCGGCCTCCTGCCGGTGGACGCGGGCCAGCTCCTGCTTGCGGGGGCCTTGCAGCCTGTCGAACACCATCGCGCCGGACTGGCCCACCGGGGCCAGCTGTGCCGGGTCCCCGAACAGCACAAGGGTCGGGAAAATCTCGCGCAGATCCTCGAACTGCTTTTCATCCAGCATCGAGCTTTCATCGACCAGCCCGATATCCAGCGGGTCCTCCCGGCGTTTCCAGCCGGTGATGAAATCCGACCCGCGCAGCCCGGCCGCCGCCAGTGCGGCAGGTACGGATTTATGGGCGTCATATACGGTTTTGGCCCGGTCCAGCGCCGCATCGGTCAGCGCCTCGATCTCCGGGCGCTCCCCCTGCCCGGCGAGCCATTCCGCGACCTTCTCATATTCCGGGTCATAGACAGGCGTATAAAGGATACGGTGAATGGTGGTTGCGGGCACACCGCGATTGCGCAACACGCTGGCGGCCTTGTTGGTGGGGGCCAGTATCGCAACCGTGCGCCGGTCTTTGCGCCTGCGCCCCTCCCAATCGCCCGAAACCAGATCAACGCCCGCGCTTTCCAATGCGCCGACCAGATGGGCCAGCAGCAGGGTCTTGCCGCTGCCCGCCTTGCCGATCACCGCCATGACGGCGGATTGACCGTCAGACATCGGTGTCAGCATATCACGGTCCAGATCCACACCAGCGCTGCGCAGCATATCTGTGATCGCATCATAGGCACTGGCCTGATCGTCGGAGAATGAGATTGCAGGGGATGACATGGCCGCGACCCTAAAGCACCCTGCCTTAAACTTGAATCACAAATACCCTGCCACGCTTCGCGACCCCGGGATATTTGTGATGCGCGATGTCTCGGGTGTAAAGCAGGGTGCTGTAGAATGTTTCAGGTCAAACCTGCATCGAAAACCGCAGGCCTCGTCACAGGAGCGGCAACCGACAACCGCCGATCACAGGGGGCCCTTCATCCCGCAGTGCGATCCGTTCAGGGGGAATCTGATCCGGCTTCAGAGGCTTCTTCGCCCCAGAAGGCCAGCAGGTCGCGCCCGCGCGCCGGGCTGATACCCCGGGATTCAAGCGCATAGAGGTCAAGCGACAGCAACACCGCCCGGCGTATCGCACGATCGGCATCCAGCCGCGCGGGGCTGCCGACGGCATAGACCTGTTCAATCGCATTTGCGGCCCCGATCAAGGCCACCATCAATTGGAGACCGGTGGCCTCTGGCCAGCGATTGACCAGAATCTTGACCACATCCATCTTCGGACCGGCATCATGCAACAAAAGCTCCAATGCGCATTCCACCATGGCATCGGTGCGGGAAACGATACTCATAATAGGCGGCCCCCTCGAACCTGAATTTACGTATAGGTAAGAAATTTGAAAAACTCAAAAAAACTCTTGGGGTATAGTGAATATTAGCGCAGAAATCATTTAATCTGAATCAAAACCCTCTGCCTATCGATCAGCAAACTGCTGATCTAAAACGCGAATCTCCATAAGCGATGGTGTGGAATAAACCGATTTCGCTGTAGCGAAATATTTCCACTATAGCGCCCCGCCTTAAACCTGCCTCCCCAATACCCTGCCCCGCCTTTGGCGTTCCCGGGGTATTGGCGATATATCATAACCAAAGTGAAAGGCGGGGCGCTGTATTCTGACAGGCGGATCACAATGCTGTTAAAAACGGCCCGATCCCCGGGAGAGGTTTGGGTGTTGCATACCACCCCCGCCATGGCCCAAGCTTGCGGCACCCCGGAAGCGAAGGACGGATCATGCTGACCAATGATGAGATTGCGAAATGGGATCGGGAGAACTTTTTCCATCCCTCCACCCATCTGGCCCAGCATGCCCGGGGTGACATCCCGGGTCGGATCATCTCGGGCGCGAAAGGCTGCCATATCATCGACCGTGACGGCACGCGGATGCTGGACGCTTTTGCCGGTCTTTACTGCGTGAACGCGGGTTATGGGCGCACCGAAATCGTTGAAGCCATTGCCGATCAGGCGCGCGAGCTTGCCTATTACCACGCCTATATGGGCCATGGCACCGAGGCCTCGGTCACGCTGGCCAAAATGGTGATGGACCGGGTGCCGGACCATATGTCGAAAGTGTTTTTCGGCCAGGGCGGGTCGGACGCGAATGAAACCAACGTAAAACTGGTCTGGTATTACAACAACATCCTGGGCAGACCTGCGAAAAAGAAGATCATCAGCCGCTGGCGCGCCTATCACGGATCCGGGTTGATGAGCGGATCGCTGACCGGGTTGAGCCTGTTTCACCGGAAATTCGACCTGCCGCTGGACACGGTGCGCCATACCACCTGCCCCTATTATTACCGCCGCGATGATCTGGGCCAGTCCGAGGCCCAGTTCACCGCCCAATGTGCCGCCGATCTGGAAGACCTGATCGCGGCGGAGGGGGCCGATACCATCGCCGCTTTTATTGCCGAACCGATGCTGGGCACCGGCGGCATCGTGCCCCCGCCTGCGGGTTATTGGGACGCGATCACCCCGATCCTCGAAAAGCATGACATCCTGCTGATCGCCGATGAGGTGATCACCGGCTTTGGCCGTCTGGGCCATATGTTCGCCAGCCCCGCCTATGGGCTGAAACCCGATATCATGACCATCGCCAAGGGTCTGACCTCGGCCTATGCGCCGCTTTCCGGGTCGATCATGTCCGACAAGGTCTGGGCGGTTCTGGAACAGGGCACGGATGAATACGGGTCGCTTGGCCATGGCTGGACCTATTCCGCCCATCCGATCGGGGCGGCAGCGGGTGTGGCCAACCTCAAACTGATCGACAGCCTGGGACTGGTGGAAAATGCAGCCACGGTTGGCCTTTATCTGACCACACAGATGCAGGCCGCAATGGGCGATCACCCCCATGTGGGTGAGATCAGGGGCGAAGGGATGATGACCGCGGTCGAACTGATCGCTGATCGTGACAGCCGCCGCTATTTCGACCCGGGCCAGAAGATCACCCCGCAGATTGTCGCCGCCATGGGCCGCCGGGGTGTCATCGCGCGCGCCATGCCCCAGGGCGATATTATCGGCTTTGCCCCACCGCTTTGCCTGACGCGGGAAGAGGCCGATATAATCGTCGCCGCCACAACCGAGGCTGTGGCAGAGATTCTGGGCAAGAACATCTCGGGATCACCCTGAAACGGGCCATATCAAAAACCAGAAGCAGGCCGAAAACAAAAGGCCGTATTTTGCGAGGCAGATTATTAACCAAAACGCTTTAAGCCCGAAATCTGCAAGGAAGAGATGGTGCGTAAAGTGTCTGGTTTCTTAAAGCTTCGGCCCAAAATTCTGCAACATATATGCATTGCGCAGAGGGCAGCGCCCGAACCGAGGGGGCGCTGCCCGGCGGTGCCGCCGGGCAGGTGGGTGATGCGGGGTGGTGCGGAATGTCAGACCGAAGCGATAGAAACCCCGTCTGCGGCTTTTGCCGCGATGGCCATATATGGGGTTGATACGCGGTCTGACGGGCGTTCCGGGCGGCGATGATATCAAGCCTGCAATCGGTGTTCCGCAGATATGTGGATCAGCATATCATCACGCGGGTGCGCGGGTTTCCTTTGGGCCCGGACCCTGAGACCCCGTTGGGATATGTCGATTTCTATGATCTGACCCGGGATCATGTGCATATGGTCGGCTGGTGTCTGGCCTCCCGGGTCGTGCTGGGCGATGGCAGGCAATCTGCCGATATGCGCCCAAATATCGCCCGGCCTGATGTGACCGGGGTGCCGGGCATGCCGGATCATCAGCAACTGGGGTTCGAATTGCGCCTGCCCCGTGGCAATGTCGGGCTGACAATCACCACCATTGCCGACGGGCTGCATTATGACCAACCGGTCCCGGGGCCCGGCGGTCTGCCCATGGCCATGGCGCGGCTTGGCCTGCTTCCCGGCTTTCTGGGGCGGCTGGCGCGGTCCCTGCCGCTTTTCCTGCGCTGGCGCCTGACCAATGATGACAGGCAGCGGGGGCTGCTCAGATCCGCGCTTGCGCTGGATGATCGCCCTTCGCACAGCACGACGATGCCGGACAGGCTTTTTCTGCCCGCCGACACGCCGCCCAGGATCCCCCCGGCCACGCCCGTCACACTCATCCTGCCGATCCATAATGCGTTTTCGCTGCTGCCCGAGATGCTGGACCGGGTCTTGCGACACACAGATCTGCCATTTCGGCTGATCGTGATCGAGGATTGTTCCACCGATCTGGCGGTGCGGCCCTTTCTGCGGCACTGGCGGGACGGGTTGGGCCCCGGCGCCCCGGTCGAGTTGATCGAGAACCGCGAAAATCTGGGCTTTGTCGGCAGCGTCAACCTCGGGTTGCAGCGCGCAGACACATTGGGCAATCACATCATCCTGCTGAATTCTGACGCCCTTGTGCCCGAAGGCTGGGCCAGTCGCCTGCTACGCCCTATCTGCGAAGACGAAACCGTTGCCAGCGTCACCCCGATGTCAAACGATGCGGAAATCTATTCGGTTCCGCTGATCTGCCAGCCCAGCACCCTGGCCCCGGGTCAGGCCGAGGCGATTGACCGGGTCGCGCGGCGGCTTACCCCCGGGATCACGCAAGGCGCGGCGCCAACAGCCGTCGGGTTTTGTATGGCGATCAATCACGCCTATCTGGCCCGGGTGCCGCAATTCGATACCGGTTTCGGGCGGGGGTATGGCGAAGAGGTTGACTGGTGCCAGAAGGTGAAAGCGCTTGGTGGCAGGCATCTGGGGCTGTCCGGGCTGTTTGTCGAACATCGCGGCGGCGAAAGCTTCGGGCAGGTGCAAAAGCAGGAATTGCTGCGCCAAAGCGGCATAATCCTGACCCGGCGCTATCCCCGCTTTGACGCCGATGTGCAGAATTTCATCGCCGCTGATCCGCTGGCAGCGGGCCGTGTTGCCCTGGCCATTGCCTGGGCGGCCAGCCTGTCACCAGACCCTTTGCCGATCTATCTGGCCCATAGTCTGGGCGGCGGGGCCGAAACCTGTCTTGAGCGTGAGATCACCCGCCACATAGCCACGGGCACCCCGATAATTGTGTTGAGGGTCGGCAGCGGGCCCCGGATGCAGGTTGACCTGCACACAGGCCGGGGGCGGATCACAGGCGCCGCAGACAGCCTTGATCTCGTGGCCGATTTGCTGGCCTGTATCCCGGCGCGCCATGTGATCTATTCCTGTGGTGTCGGCGATCGTGATCCGGCCTCTCTGCCCGGGTTTCTGACCCGTCTGAAACGCGGGGCGCAGGACCGGCTGGAGATTCTGTTCCATGATTTCTTCCCGCTCAGCCCGTCTTATGTGCTGCTGGGCGATGACGGGCGGTTTGCAGGCCTGCCCGCGCGCGACACCATCTCGAAACGCCATAGCGTGCTGCGGGCCGATGGCCGCCGGGTCTTGCTTGGCGAATGGCGCGCCCTTTGGGGAGAGGCGATCAGCGCAGCCGATCAACTGACCGTCTTTTCCCAAAGCAGCCGTGCTTTGGTGGCCAGGGCTTACCCGGGCATGGAGGCGCGAATCCGTGTAAAACCTCATGAGATGCCGGACATGTCCCCGCTTCTCAGCACAGCGCGACCGGGGCCGCGCCCGGTTCTGGGCGTGCTGGGCGATATCGGATTGCAGAAAGGCGCGGCGGTGATCTCTGATCTCTGCGCCGCCCTTGACGGCCAGAACACACGGCCTTTCGATCTGGCGATCATCGGCAATTTCGACAGTCATTACCCCCTGCCCGATTGGGTCACGGTCCATGGGCGTTATGCATGTGCCGATATTCCCGATCTGGTCGCGCGCTATCATCTCAGCCACTGGCTGATCCCCTCGGTCTGGCCCGAGACGTTTTCGTTTACCACACATGAGGCGCTGGCCACCGGCCTGCCGGTGATCTGTTTCGATCTGGGCGCCCAGGCCGAGGCCCTGTGCGCAGCAGGCCCGCCCCATCATATCCTGCCGATGACCGATACCGCGCAGCTGATCACCAATCTGTCCGCTGTGATCTGCCGGACACAGGAGGGCATCACCAAAACCGGGGATTGATCCCTTCGGCATTGAACCCTTCGGCCTTGTGCCGCGACCCATATCCAGATGGCTTTACGCAGGACAGATAAGGGAGGGGTTCCCCCATGAGCCAGAATACCAAATCCTACCAGCCAGCACGCAGGGAACCTGCACTGGTTTACGGCCCCCGCCCGGGCGGCGGCATCACCCGACGAGCTTTCGTTTCACCGATTGGGCCAGTCTCTGACCCCCGAACCGTCCGGTTCACCGGTTGGGCCGCGATTTGACAGGAAACCCCCGGTGCTGCCTTGTCGCCGCCGTGATCGCGGCTGCGGCCCAGCTACAGCATGCTGCCTTAAACCTGAGACATCGCGCATCACAAATGTCCCGAGAACGCGAAGCGTGGCAGGGTATTTGTGATTCAAGTTTAAGGCAGGGTGCTTTAGGTCTGGTATTCCGGCTGGATCGCCAGTTGCGCGGGTGCCTCGGCGGGGCTGGCTGCGCTGGCAATCCTGCTCCTGCGCGCCCGTTCCATCGGCGGTTGATCGCCGCCTGCTGCGAATTTTCTTGCTTTGTGATCCGACCCGCCCCATATGCACGGTGCGACCGTTACCGCATATCGACCCGCTGTCTCCCTACCATAGGCGCCACGACTCGACCTGCTACTGACTGACGCCATCGCTGCCGCACAATGCGGGCAGTTGATTTTAAAGGAGAAAGCGGATGGCCAATGGCACCGTAAAATGGTTCAACTCAACAAAAGGCTTCGGCTTTATCGAGCCCGAAGGTGGTTCGCGCGACGTGTTCGTGCACATCTCGGCCGTGGAACGCGCCGGTCTGACCGGCCTGAATGATGGCCAGAAGGTCACATTCGACGTGGAAGCTGGCCGTGACGGCCGCGAAAGCGCAACGAACCTGGCCCTGGCGTAAGCCAACGCCCCTGCCCCTAGCGGCAGGATCAGAGATTTCAGACGGGCGCGCCTTCGGGCAGCGCCCGTTTTTCATGTGATAGCTTGCAGCATCTTTCCGGAAGCGTTTTCCTCAAGGAAAACGACAGGGAAAACTGGAGTTTTCCCATTCGGAATTCTGCAGAATTCCGAATGGGCGAGACAGGCACATCACATAACAGGTTGAAATATTTGATTTCAGGCAGCGCTATGTGAGGCAGGTTTTTCGGAAAATGCTCAGGCAAAGCCATCCATGGCCGGCTCAACGATCCTCAGAGGACGGCGGGGCATCCGGGTCGGCCTTGCCCACCCCGCGAAACACGGCCCTGAACGGCAAGGCCCATAAGATGCCCAGTACAATGTAGATCAGCAATTCGACCACAATCGACGGGCGGTCAAACAGGCTGGTCACAAACCAGACCGCACCGATATAAGCAGGCAACCCCAGCAGCAGGATCAACAAGGACAGCCGCCGTCTTGTTTTGTAGCTCAACGCCATGGGCAGCCCCTTTTTATAACGGTTTATAGCGGTTTGCGTTTGATCTTTACCGAAAACCGCTGCCTCTCGCCTTCGGCTCGAACGCGGTTTTCGATTGGATTGCCTCATATAAAACGCAAAACGCTTTAATCAGCAAACGGGTCGGTCACCAGAATGGTGTCATCCCGCTCGGGCGAGGTGGACAGAAGCGCCACCGGGCATTGGATCAGCTCTTCGATCCGGCGCACATATTTCACCGCCTCGCCCGGCAGATCGGCCCAGGATCGGGCCCCGGCGGTCGATTCTGCCCAGCCCTTCATCGTCTCATAGACCGGGGTGACCCGGGCCTGCTGATCGGCGGCGGTGGGCAGATAATCAAGCTGCTTTCCATCCAGGTTATAGCCCACGCAAATCTTCAGCTCCTCAAACCCGTCCAGCACATCCAGCTTGGTCAGCGAAATGCCTTTGACGCCCGAGGTTGCACAGGTCTGGCGCACCAGCATCGCATCGAACCAGCCACAGCGGCGTTTGCGCCCGGTGGTGGTGCCAAACTCATTGCCCTGTTCCCCAAGGCGCTGGCCATCCGCATCATTCAGTTCCGTCGGAAACGGGCCTTCGCCCACCCGGGTTGTATAGGCTTTCACAATCCCCAGCACGAAATCAATCGAGCCCGGGCCGACCCCCACACCGGTTGCGGCCTGACCGGCAATCACATTGGACGAGGTCACAAACGGGTAGGTTCCGAAATCAATATCCAGAAGCGCGCCCTGCGCACCCTCAAACAGGATACGCTTGCCCGCGCGCCGCGCCTCATTCAGCACTTTCCAGACCGGTTTGGCATAGGGCAACACCTGGGCTGCGATCTCGTGCAGGGCGCTGATCAGCGCGGCACGGTCCACCTCGGGCAGGCCCAGCCCCCGGCGCAACGCGTCATGATGGACCAGCGCCCGGTCCACCCGCAATTCCAGCGTCGCCTCATCGGCCAGATCGGCGACCCGAACCGACCGGCGGCCCACCTTATCCTCATAGGCCGGGCCGATCCCGCGGCCGGTGGTGCCGATCTTGGCCACGGAATTCTGGCTCTCGCGCGCCCGGTCAAGCTCCCCGTGGATCGGCAGGATCAGCGGCGTGTTCTCGGCAATCATCAGCGTCTCGGGCGTGATCTCCACCCCCTGGGCACGCAGACCCTCGATCTCGCCAATCAGATGCCAGGGGTCCAGCACCACACCATTGCCGATCACCGACAGCTTGCCGCCCCGCACCACGCCAGAGGGCAGCGCATGGAGCTTGTAAACCTCGCCCTCGATCACAAGCGTGTGGCCCGCGTTATGGCCGCCCTGAAACCGCGCGATCACATCGGCGCGTTCGCTCAGCCAGTCGACAATCTTGCCTTTGCCCTCATCGCCCCATTGTGCGCCGACCACCACCACATTGGCCATGTCTGTGAAGCCCCTTCTTGCCAAGCCTATTCCCGAAACCCGTGACGGTATAGCCCTGCATGGCCCGGGGCGAAACAGGTTTGTTCAACCGCGCATCGCAGCCAGCCGCCGGTTCGGCAGCCGCGCCAGAAAACAGTTGCGCAACCAAGGGTTTTCCGGCGTAAAGGAGGGCGATCCACACTTGCGGCGGCCTGTCGCATCCCATAAACAAGCAGCGACCAAAAATCAGGCAGCAGACGCACCCATGGAAAACATCATTCTCGTCATCCATCTGATCCTGGCCATTTGCCTGATCGGCGTGGTGCTGTTGCAGCGCTCCGAAGGGGGCGGTCTTGGGATCGGCGGAGGCGGCGGCGGTGTGATGACCGGGCGTCAGGCGGCAACCGCCCTTGGCAAACTGACCTGGGGCTTTGCCATCGCGTTTCTGGCCACCTCGATCACGCTGACGATCATCGCGGCACAGAACTCGTCCTCGGATTCGGTTCTCGATGGCTCAGGCCTGATCGCGCCCGCAGAAGAGGGGGAGACATCCCCGGCAGACGGGCTTCTGCCGCCCGCCTCGACACTTCTGCCGCCCAGTTCCGGTGATGCCCCGGCCCTGCCACCACGCGCAGACGAATAATCTGACGGATAAATCTGGGGTTTCCGCCCGGTCATTTAACATCATGTAGCGTTTCGCTTGTCCTTTTGCTGCGAATCCTGTTACTCTTAAATCCCGTGATAGGTGGATTCGGACTGGCCAGATCGACAGGATTGGCACGGTCCTCACGGGGAGTTTCAACAGCAGATGGCACGTTTCATTTTCATCACCGGTGGTGTCGTGTCTTCGCTTGGAAAGGGTCTGGCCTCGGCCGCCCTGGGGGCCTTGTTGCAGGCCCGCGGCTATACGGTGCGGCTGCGCAAGCTTGATCCCTATCTGAATGTCGACCCCGGCACGATGAGCCCGTTTGAACATGGGGAGGTGTTTGTCACCGATGACGGGGCCGAAACCGATCTGGATCTGGGCCATTACGAACGCTTCACCGGGGTCGCCGCGCGCAACACCGACAGCGTCTCGTCAGGGCGGATTTATTCCAATGTGCTGGAAAAGGAGCGCCGTGGCGATTACCTGGGCAAAACCATTCAGGTGATTCCCCATGTCACCAATGAGATCAAGGATTTCATCGCCATCGGCGAGGATGAGGTTGATTTCATGCTGTGCGAGATCGGCGGCACCGTTGGCGATATCGAGGGGTTGCCGTTTTTCGAAGCGATCCGCCAGTTCGGGCAGGACAAACCGCGCGGCCAATGCGTGTTCATGCATCTGACGCTGCTGCCCTATATCAAGGCAAGCGGAGAGCTGAAAACCAAGCCGACCCAGCACAGCGTCAAGGAAATGCGCTCCATCGGGCTGGCGCCTGATATTCTGGTCTGCCGGTCCGAGGGGCCGATCCCGGAAAAAGAACGGGAGAAACTGGCGCTGTTCTGCAATGTCCGCCCCGATGCGGTGATCGCCGCGCAGGATCTGAAATCCATTTACGAGGCGCCGCTGGCCTATCACCGCGAGGGGATGGATCAGGCGGTGCTGGATGCGTTCGGCATTGCGCCCGCACCGAAACCCAATCTCAGCGTCTGGGAAGATGTGGCCGACCGCGTTCACAACCCCGAGGGGGAGGTGCGTGTGGCCATTGTCGGCAAATACACCCAGCTTGAAGATGCCTATAAATCCATTGCCGAGGCCCTGACCCATGGCGGCATGGCCAACCGGGTGAAGGTAAAGGCCGAATGGATCGACTCGGAAATTTTCGAGCGCGAAGACCCCGCGCCCTGGCTGGCAGGGTTTCACGCCATCCTGGTGCCCGGCGGGTTCGGAGAACGCGGCACCGAGGGCAAGATCAAGGCGGCGGAATTCGCCCGCACCCGCGGCATTCCCTATCTGGGCATCTGCCTTGGCATGCAGATGGCGGTGATCGAGGCGGCCCGCAATCTGGCCGATCTGGGCGATGCCGGATCGGAAGAGTTTGACCATGAGGCGGGCAAGAAACGCTTCACCCCCGTGGTCTATCACCTGAAGGAATGGGTGCAGGGTAATCACAAGATCAAACGCAAGCTGGGCGACGACAAGGGCGGCACCATGCGCCTTGGGGCCTATGACGCGGTGCTGAAAGAAGGCTCCCGCGTGGCCGAAGCTTACGACGCGGTGGCCATCGAGGAACGCCATCGCCACCGCTATGAGGTCGATATCCGCTACCGCGAGGCGCTGGAGGATCAGGGGCTGATCTTTTCCGGCATGTCGCCCGATGGCCGCCTGCCCGAGATCGTCGAGGTCAAAGACCACCCCTGGTTCATCGGGGTTCAGTTCCATCCAGAGCTGAAATCGAAACCCTTCGCACCGCATCCGCTGTTCCGCGATTTCGTGCGCGCGGCCAAGGATAATTCCCGGCTGGTGTGATCTTCGCTAAGGTTGAGCACCGCAGTGGAGGCGGCAACAGCCATCTGCTGTGCATCGCACGCATATACCGCGCCACTGATCTATGAATTTGCGGGTTCAGCCTGAAGTTATAACGCCGGACTGAAATTCTGAACCACCCCGTATCATCTTGTCGCCCGGCGGCTCTGCCGGGCAGCGTCTGAACCGCCTCCACGGTGTGCGGGCGTTTCTCGCCCTCCTCTCGGTTCGGGCTCTGCCCTCTGCGCAATGCCTACAGCCCCCCGCCTTTAAAACACCCTGCCTTAAACTTGAATCACAAATACCCTGCCACGCTTCGCGTTCTCGGGACATTTGTGATGCGCGATGTCTCGGGTGTAAGGCAGCATGCTGTAATTTGAGCCATGACATATCGCCACTGCCCCGAGAACGCCAAAGGCGCGGCAGGGCAATGGTGATGCGGGGTTTAAGGCGGGGGCTGTAGGCGATGCAGAGCTTTTGCCTGCGCTCTAACCATATTGAAAATACGCGTTTAAACCGACGTCGACAGGCCGCATTTTCCGATACAAGGCTTACTCGAAACGCTTCCATTCGGTACGGGTTTTGAACCATTTTTCCATGCCGTCCGACAGACAGGCGAACCCTGACATTTATGCCAGGGCGATTTTAGGAGAAATTTGAGATGTCAAAATTCATTAAAACCCTTACCGCCGCTGCGGCTGTTTCTGCTGCCGTAGTCGGCACGGCCTCTGCCCAGGACGCGTTGCAATGGCAGGGCTTCTATGGCGGTCTGGAAATCCAGTCGATTAACCCGGACATGAGTAGCCTCAATCTCCCGTTTGGCAGCGACGAAAACGTCGTGCTGTTTGGCGGCTATAATCACGCCCTTGGTGGGGACTGGGTTGTCGGTGGTGAGTTGAGCTATGGCAGCGACGCCACCGCAACGGCAATCCCGGGCCTTGATCTGACCCTGGAAGACACGATCACGCTGCGTGGCCGGGTTGGGTATACCATCGGGAATGTGTTGCTCTACGGCAGCCTGGGCTATGTAGACACCGATGTGTCGCTTGCCGGCCTATCCGGTGATCTGTCCGCGGATGGCCCCGTCTTCGGTCTGGGCTTTGAGGCGATGATCGCCAACAATATTTCCGCCCGGATTGAATATTCCCGTTCGAGTATGGACCTGTCCGGCGGCGGTGTGCCCCCAGGGTTTGATATTGATACAAACGCAGTTTCACTTGGCGTGGCCTATCATTTTTGATCCCATATATCTCATCCTCAAGCAGGGGCGCCGTCTGGTGCCCCTGTCGCGCTGCGGCAAGTCTGATCGGGTTATGGGTATATACGTTCTTTAGAGTACCCTGCCTTAAACCTGAGACATCGCGCATCACAAATACCCTAGGAACGCGAAGCGTGGCAGGGTATTTGTGAGTCAAGTTTAAGGCAGGGTGCGTTAGCTTGCCATTCCTCTTGGCCCGGCCAATTCTGAATATCGCCCGGACCCCGTGAGCCGCTTGCCGAAGGAACCGTAAGATGTTGAAGTTTTCCACCTATGACGTGTTCGCCGACCGGGGGTTTGCGGGCAACCCGCTGGCGATTGTCGAAGGAGCTGACGCGCTTGGCACATCGCAGATGCAGACCATCGCGCGGGAGTTCAACCTGTCCGAGACCATATTCGTCCAGACCCCGGACGATCCGGCCCATACCGCCAAGGTCCGCATCTTCTTCCCGACCGA
Source organism: Rhodophyticola sp. CCM32 (assembly GCF_004751985.1). Classification (NCBI taxonomy): domain Bacteria; kingdom Pseudomonadati; phylum Pseudomonadota; class Alphaproteobacteria; order Rhodobacterales; family Roseobacteraceae; genus Rhodophyticola; species Rhodophyticola sp. CCM32. Next base: position 342,590 of record NZ_CP038492.1, on the reverse strand, counting down.
TGAGATTCCCTTTGCCGGCCACCCCACTATCGGCTGCGCCATTCATCTGGCGACAACAGCCCGGCCCGAGGGGGACTTCGAGACCTTGATCACGCTGGAGGAGCGCGCGGGCCTGGTGCCGGTCACCGTGATCCGCGCAGGGTCGGCCATCACTGCGGAATTCACCGCCCCGAAACAGCCCGTGGCCCTTCCCGGCAAGGCGGAACCGGCGCAGATTGCTGCGGCCCTTGATCTACCCGAAGACGCCATTGGCCCACATAAGCCCGGCATATGGCAAGCCGGTCCGGCCTTTATTTATGCCCCGGTTGCCGATCTTGATGCGCTGGCCCGGGCCCGCCCGGTTGAACCCCATTGGTCGCAAATGGTGGCTGCCGCCGGGCTCGACAGTGTCTATCTTTATACCGGTATCGGGCAGGACAGCTATCAGGCGCGTATGTTCGACCCCGGCGCGGGTATTCCCGAAGACCCTGCAACCGGGTCGGCCAGCGCCATTCTGGCCGCGCAATTGCTGGCCAATGGCGCGCTTGGCGATGGCACGATGGTGACCCATCTTTCCCAGGGCATCGAAATGGGCCGCCCCAGTCAGATACGCCTGACCACCGAGATCTCGCGCGGCAAGATCACTGCGATCCGCGTCGCGGGCAGCGCAGTGCCAATCTCTTCAGGGCGTATCAGATGCCCCTGAGGCGGGCATCTGAGACAGGGCCAGCTTTACGCGGGCCGCAAAATACCCATATGAAGGCCCATGTTTGGTGATTTCATACGCCGCCTGACGGCGCCCGAGCCGGAACCCCTGTCCGATCCCGATGCGCGGCTGGCCCTTGCCGCGCTTCTGGTGCGGATTGCCCGGACCGATGGCGAATACGCCCAGGCCGAGATTGACCGGATCGACCGCCTGCTGGCCAGCCGCTATGGTCTGTCCCCGTTCGAGGCCAGCAAGTTGCGGACAGATGCGGAAACCGTTGAGGCGCAGGCCCCCGATACGGTGCGCTTCACCCGCGCGATCAAGGATGCCGTCGCCTATGAAGACCGCGAACAGGTGATCGAATCCCTTTGGGAAATCGTGCTGGCCGATGGCATCCGCGATCAGGATGAAAACGCCTTGATGCGGCTTGTGGCCCCGATGCTTGGCGTCAATGACCGCGACAGCAATCTGGCCCGCCAGCGGGTGACTGCCCGCCGCCCATGATCGCCGCCCTGCCGATGTATGACCGGGCCGAGACGCGGGGCGCGACCGACCGGTTATGGGCGCTGATCGCCCGGGCCCTGCAGGATCAGGGGGTTGATGCGCCCGCCACGCTGATCCGCGACACCGATCCCTGGGAGATCTGGCAAAGCCCCGATCTGATTCTGGCGCAGACCTGCGGATTGCCCTATCGCGCCCGGCTGGCGCCCCATGTCACGCTGATCGCCACGCCTGATTATGCCCTGCCGGGCTGTCCACCCGGCCATTACAACAGTGTCATCATCGCCCGGGCGGCTGATGCCCCTGCCGGGCCAAGCCCCGCGCCGCACCCGGCGGTCAATGATCCGCTCAGCCAGTCGGGCTGGGCCGCGCTCTCAGTCTGGGCCATTGAGAGCAAACTTGACCTGAAGACACCCCTGATCACCGGGGCGCATGAGGCCTCGGCCCGCGCCGTGGTTGACGGGCAGGCCGATCTGGCCGCCATTGATGCCCAGACTTGGCGGCTTTTGACCCGCTATGCCCCCTGGACCGCCAATCTGACAGAGATCGCCCGTACCGCGCCGACACCGGGGCTGCCGCTGATCTCTGCCAAAACCCGGGATCCTGAACCGATCCGCAAAGCGCTGCACAATGCGCTGGAGGCACTGGCACCCGCAGACAGGCAGATGCTGGATTTGCAGGGTTTCCCGATCATCCCGAAAGCCGCTTATCTGGCGCAACCAATCCCGCCCGCGCTTTAGGCATGCGCTGATTTTTTGGGCGCATACGCGCCCTTACCCAAGGTCTACTTGCCAATAATTCATTGCAATTGACCCGATTCTGAGGACAAATCCCTGAAACAAACAGGGAAGCTGCCGCCCCGTGACTTCTGTGCCCCCGCCGGTGATCGAAATCTCTGGCCTACATAAAAGTTTTGGTGCTCTGGACGTGCTGCGCGGTGTCGATCTGCGGGCTGAGGCGGGCGATGTGGTGTCGCTGATCGGGTCGTCCGGGTCGGGCAAATCCACGCTTCTGCGCTGTGCCAATCTGCTGGAAGACAGCCAGCAGGGCGAGATTCTGTTTGAAGGGGAAGCGGTGCATTGGCGCGGCACCGGGAATATCCGCCGCCCGGCGGATGCGGCCCAGGTGACCCGCATCCGCACCAATCTTTCCATGGTGTTCCAGCAATTCAACCTCTGGGCCCATATGACCATCCTCCAGAACGTGATGGAGGCCCCGGTCACGGTTCTGGGTGAGGAGAAGACGCAGGTAGAAACCCGCGCGCGTGCCCTTCTCGACAAGGTCGGCATCGGCTCCAAATGCGCGGCCTGGCCTGCGCAGCTTTCCGGCGGTCAGCAACAGCGCGCCGCCATCGCGCGGGCACTGTGCATGCAGCCGCGCGCCTTGCTGTTTGACGAACCCACCTCGGCCCTTGATCCGGAGCTTGAGCAGGAAGTTGTCAAGGTTATCAAGGATCTGGCCACGGAAGGCCGCACCATGATTCTGGTCACCCATGACATGCGCTTGGCCCGGGATGTCAGCGACCATGTCATTTTCCTCCATGAGGGCCGCATCGAAGAAGAAGGCCCGCCCGAGCAGATTTTCGGCGCCCCCAGATCACCGCGTCTTCAGCAATTCCTCAGCCATGGCCATACCGCCGCCTGAGGCAATACCAACCAGGGAGTATCAAAAATGAAAAACATCATCCTTTCCTCCGTCATTCTGGCGATGTCCGCCGGTGTCGCGCTGGCCGACGGGCATTCGGTTGTCCGCATGGGCACGGAAGGCGCCTATCCTCCTTACAACTTCATCAATGATGATGGCGAAGTGGACGGGTTTGAACGGGTTCTGGGCGATGAGCTTTGCGCCCGCGCCGAGCTGACCTGTGAATGGGTCACCAATGAATGGGATTCGATCATTCCCAATCTGACCTCGGGCAATTACGACACGATCATCGCGGGGATGAGCATCACCGATGAACGTGATGAAGTTATCGACTTCACCCAGAATTACATCCCGCCCGCCTCGTCCCTGTTCATCGCGCTCAGCGATGATGCGGATCTGGAAAGTGGCGTGATCGCGGCCCAGACCAACACGATTCAGGCGGGCTATATCGCCGAGACCGGCGCGGTATTGCTGGAATTCGCCACCCCCGATGAAACCGTTGCCGCCGTCCGCAATGGAGAGGCCGATGCGGTGTTTGCAGATGGCGATTTCCTGCTGCCGATTGCCAATGAAGATGCGGATCTGCGGGTTGTGGGCGACCCGGTGCAATTGGGTGGCGGTGTCGGCATGGGCCTGCGTGAAACCGATACGGACCTGCGTGACACATTCAACGCCGCGATCCAGTCGATGAAAGATGACGGCACGCTGAACACCCTGATTGTGGAATGGTTCGGCGAAGACGCCGAAACCTTCTGATCTGACGAAAGACTGCCCCGGTTTTCCGGGGCAGTCACAGTTCGGGGGCAGGATGCTTCGCGGCTATATCTCTTGCAGCGCAGATGGGTATGTGGCCGACACCGATGGCGGTGTCGGGTTTCTGGACCCGTTTCAGGATGTGGCCTTCGGCCATGACGCCTTTTTCGCCGGGATTGATACGGTGGTCATGGGGCGGCACAGCTATGATCAGATCATCGGCTTCGATGTGCCATGGCCCTATGCGGCGAAAACCGGCTATGTCGTCACCTCGTCTCCGCTTGGCGACCCGCCCGCTGATGTAACCCGCTGGAGCGATAGTCTGGAAAGCTTCGCCGGGGCGATGCGGGATCATCAGGTCTGGGTTGTCGGCGGTGCCCGCCTTCAGGCCGGGTTTATCTCTCTTGGGCTGCTCAGCCGGCTGGAATTGTTCATCATCCCCGTTCTTCTGGGCGCGGGTATCCCGCTTTACCCGGCCGGAACGGCGCAGGCGCTGCGCCTGACCGACACCGAAATATTCGACAAGGGAATCGTGAAGCTGGATTATCAACTGGCAAACGGGGTCTGAGCCGCAATGTTCGAATTCTGCGCAGACCCGGACATGTTGGACAATTTCCGGTGGTTCAGCTGTTATCTGACCAACGGCGTGCATCTGCGCTTTTACGAAAGCTTTCTGACGGTCCTATTTCTGCTGGCGGTCACCGCACCGACCGCGCTGGCCTTCGGCTTTGTCGGCGCCATGGCGTCGCGGTCGCAGGTCGCGCCCCTGCGCTGGCTTGGCAAGACCTATACCGCCATGGTGCGCGGCGTGCCCGATATCGCGTTTTTCCTGTTCTTCGTGATTGCGCTGGATCAGGGGCTGGAATGGATCAAACATCAGGTGATCTGCCCCGACTGGACCGACCCGATCCGCCAGGGCGCGAATTTTCTGGTCTGTAGCGCGGCGAAAATCCCGCAAAACAACGCCCCGCAATGGGTGCATGAAACCTATAATTTCACCCTCGCGGTCTTTACCTTCGCCATCGTCTTTGGTGCCTTTGCCGCCAATCTTCTGTTCGGGGCGATGCGGGCGGTGCCGCGCGCGCAACTGGAAACCGCCGAGGCCTATGGCATGTCGCGGCGGCAAAGCTTCTGGCGTATTCTGGTGCCGCAAATGTGGATCTATGCGCTGCCGGGCCTGTCGAACCTGTGGATGATCCTGATCAAGGCCACCCCGCTTCTGTTCCTGCTTGGGGTCGAGGATATCGTTTATTGGGCGCGCGAGCTTGGCGGCTCGCGCACCTCGACCTATCAATACCCGCATCCTGACTGGCGGCTGTGGTATTTCCTTGGGCTTCTGGTGTTCTATCTGGGCATGACGCGGATTTCGGAAATCGTGCTGGGGCGTCTGACCCGGCGATTGTCTCACGGGCAGGCGACCATGGCGGGCGAAGACCAGCGGAAGGCCGCGTCATGAGTTGCTGGCAGACCCTTCAGGATTACGGGCTGCGCAGCCTCGGCTATGGCGAACGGCTGCTGCCGCGCGGTGACATCACCCTGTGTGAACAATTCACCCTGATCGGATCAGGCATGATCTGGAACATCTATTTCGGCACGCTGGCCCTGATCACCGGTTTCTTCTTTTCTGTCACCCTGGCCGTCGCCAAGAACACACGGTCAAGGCTGACCCGCAAACCCGCCGAATGGTTCATCTTTGCGTTCCGGGGCTCACCGCTCTTCATCCAGTTCTTTCTGGCCTATGAGCTGTTCGTGCTGTTGCCGCGCCTCGGGGTCGACATCCATCTGGGATTTACCGAGATCACGGTCGAAACCCGCTGGCTGGCCCGCGCCTGGCTTGGGGCGCTGATCGTTCTGTTCTTCAACACCTCTGCCTATGCGGCCGAGATTTTCTATGGCGCGCTCCGCTCGGTCCCCAAGGGCGATCTGGAGGCCGCCGACGCCTATGGTCTGACCGGCTGGTCACGGTTTCGCCGCGTGGTCTTCCCCACCACCATGCGTCTGGCCTGGCCGTCTTACACCAATGAGGCGATCTTTCTGTTCCATGTCACCACGCTGGTCTATTTCTCGGGCTTTCCGGCGTTCCAGCAGAAGGGGGATGCGCTTTACTACGCGCAGTATTTTGCGGATCGCACCTTCAACCCGTTTGTCCCCTACCCGATCGTGGCGGGGTATTTCGTTATGCTGACCCTCTGCATTATCCTGCTGTTCGGGGTTATCAATGGCCGTCTCAATCGGCACCTTCCGTCCGAAACCCGGTCCCGCATCCGTTATCGTCCGAACCTGATCAGATGAGCAGCTATCTTGACGAGCACCCTGAAGTGACATCGATCCGCGTCGCTGCCGCCGATCTCAACGGGCAGGCGCGGGGCAAGCGGATTGCGCGGCGCTATGCGGGCAAGGTGGAACGGGACGGAACCCGCTTTCCCTATTCGGTGATGAATCTCGATATCCGGGGGAGGATATCGACAACAGTCCACTGGTCTTCGACAGTGGCGACCCGGATGGCGTTCTTTACCCGACCGAACGGGGGTTTCTGCCGATGCCCTGGCTTGCCTCCCCCTCGGCATTGCTGCCGATCTGGATGTTCCATGAGGATGGCCGCCCCTATGAGGGCGATCCGCGCCAGGCGCTGGCCCGGGTTCTGGAGCGCTATACCGCGCGCGACCTGACCCCGGTGGTCGCGACCGAGCTTGAATTCTACCTCATCGATGATCAGGGCCCCGATCTGCGGGTGCCGAAATCTCCGGTTTCCGGCAAGCGCCGCCATCAGGCGGAAACCCTGGCCATGCGTCAGTTGGATGCGTTTGATCTGTTCCTGACGGATCTCTATGACGCCTGCGAGGCGATGGATATTCCCGCAGACACCGCGATTTCCGAGGCCGGGCCGGGCCAGTTCGAGATCAACCTGATGCACCAGCCCGACGCGTTGAAAGCCGCCGATGACGCCTGGCTTTTCAAGCTGATGGTGCGCGGTCTGGCCCGCACACACGGGTTCGCCGCCAGTTTCATGGCCAAGCCCTATGCCGATTACGCGGGCAATGGGCTGCACAGCCATTTCTCGATCCTTGATGCGGACGGGCAGAATATCTTTGACGATGGCACAGCCAGGGGCTCTGCCCGTTTGCACCATGCCGTTGCCGGTTGTCTTGCCGCCATGTCCGGTTCGATGCTGATTTTTGCGCCCCATGCCTCCAGCTATGACCGGTTTGTCACCGGCTCTCACGCCCCTACGGGCATCACCTGGGGATATGAAAACCGGACCACGGCGCTGCGCATCCCCGCCGGTGCGCCCGCGGCCAAGCGGATCGAACACCGCGTCGCGGGGGGGGATATCAACCCCTATCTGTTCATCGCGGCCATTCTTGGGGCAGCGCTGAACGGTATCGAAGACGCCGCCCAACCTGCCCCGGCGCTGACCGGCAACGCCTATACCCAGATGCCCGACCAGCTTCCCACCACATGGGAGGCCGCAATCGACGCCTTTGCCACAAGCCCCCATATCACGCGCATTTTCCCGCGTGAACTGGTGACCAATCTGCTGGCCACCAAACGCCAGGAACTGCATTATATGGCTGATCTGACCGCGGAAGAGCAGCGACGCCTCTATCTCGACACCGTGTAACACCTCTTGTCGCGCCCCCGATACAGACATAGCTTTGCGGCAGAGACAGCAAGCGAGCCCCCATGATCATCGGCATTCTGCAAACCGGCCACCTGCCTGAGGAAATTCAGTCCAAGGGAGGCAATCTTGATGCACTGTTCATGCGTCTTCTGGACCGGCAGGGCTTTACCTTCCGTACCTTTCCCGTGATCGATATGGTCTTCCCCGCCGGGCCGGAAGCGGCGGATGCCTGGCTGATCACCGGCTCCAAACACGGCGCATATGAAGATCATCCCTTCATCCCGCCGCTGGAAAATTTGATCCGTGCCATCCGGGATGCAGGCCCCCCTTGATCGGCATCTGTTTCGGGCATCAGATCATCGCCCAGGCCCTTGGCGGCACAGTTGAAAAATTCTCCGGCGGCTGGTCCGTCGGGCGGCAAAGCTATCAGATGGGCGGGCGCGAGATTATGCTGAATGCCTGGCATCAGGATCAGGTCACCACCCTGCCGGAGGGTGCCGAGGTCATCGGCCATTCCGATTTCTGCGCCAATGCCATGGTGACGTATGGCGACAGGATCATGACCGTGCAGGCACATCCGGAATTCGATATCGACCATGTGCGCGGTCTGATCGCCCATCGCGGGGCGGGTGTCATTCCCGATGCACAACTGGATCAGGCCCGCCGCGACCTGTCCAAACCTGTCGACAATGCCGATATGGCAGCGATGATGGTGGCCGTGCTCAAACAAGCCCGCGCCGATGCGTGAGTTCATCGAAAAGCTGCCTGAAACCGCCCGGACCTATCTTGATGGCCACATGCTGGACGAGGTCGAATGCATTGTGTCGGATCTGGCCGGTGTCGCCCGTGGCAAAGCCATGCCCGGCGCGAAATTCGCCAAGCAAAGCCGGTTCTACCTGCCCAATTCGATCTTTTTCCAGACGATCACAGGGGATTGGGCCGATGCCACGCCAGAGGGCTATACCGAGCCTGATATGGTTCTGACCCCCGATTTCGACACGGCCATGCCCGCCCCCTGGACTGCCGACTGGACCCTTCAGGTGATCCACAATATCGACGACCAGCAAGGTCGGCCCGTGCCCTACGCCCCCCGGAACGTGCTGAAACGGGTTGAAGCGCTTTATAACGCCCGGGGCTGGCAGCCGATTGTGGCCCCGGAAATGGAATTTTTCCTTGTTGCCCCGAATACCGATCCGGGCCAGTCGATCAAACCGCCCATGGGCCGGTCGGGTCGGCCTGCGGCCGCGCGGCAGGCCTATTCCATGTCGGCGGTGGATGAATATGGCCCGGTGATCGACGACATCTATGATTTTGCCGAGGCACAGGGGCTGGAGATTGACGGTATCCTTCAGGAAGGCGGCGCCGGCCAGATCGAGCTGAACCTGCGCCATGGCGATCCGGTCAGACTGGCCGATGAGATCTTCTTTTTCAAACGCCTGATCCGGGAGGCCGCCCATCGCCACAACTGCTATGCCACCTTCATGGCGAAACCGATCGAGGGTGAACCGGGCAGCGCGATGCATATCCACCATTCGGTTCTGGGGGTGGATGGCCGGAATATCTTCTCTGACCCCGACGGATCGGAAACCGCCGCGTTCGGCCATTTCATCAGCGGCATGCAACGGCATCTGCCTTCGGCAATTGCCCTGCTGGCGCCCTATGTGAACAGCTATCGCCGCTACGTTCCCGATTTCGCGGCACCGATCAATCTGGAATGGGGCCATGACAACCGCACCACGGGCATCCGCATCCCGATCTCTGACGCAAATGCGCGGCGTGTTGAAAACCGCCTGCCGGGGATGGATTGCAACCCCTATCTTGGCATCGCAGCCAGCCTTGCCTGCGGCTATCTTGGCCTGACCGAGGGGCAGGACCCGGCGCCTGAATGCATCGGTGACGCCTATGCCTCGGAGGATGCGGTCCCCCATGGGCTTGACGCAGCGCTGGAACTTTTCACCGCAAACACGGCCATGGCCGATGTGCTGCACCCGGAATTCTGCCGCGTCTATGCCGCTGTCAAATCTTTGGAATACAAGGAATTCCTGCAAGTCATCTCCCCATGGGAACGGGAACATCTGCTGCTGAATGTTTAAGAGATGAATCTGCTTTTCACCAATGATCAGCAAGGACATTACCCGCCCAGCTGGTATGCGGATGTCACCCCGGCCCTGCCCCCTTCCCCACCCTGCGCGGAGAGAGCCGGGCAGATATCTGTGTCATCGGCGCGGGCTATACCGGCCTGTCCGCTGCGCTCCACCTTGCGCGCGCGGGCCGCAAGGTGGTGGTGCTGGAGGCCCATCGCGTGGGGTTCGGCGCCTCGGGGCGCAATGGCGGGCAGGTTCTCGGCGGTCAACGGCTGGACCAGATCAGGCTTGAACGCATGGCGGGCCCTGACGATGCCCGGAAACTCTGGGAGACCGCATCGGCCTCGGTGCACCTGGTCCGCGCGCTGATCACCGAGGGCGGCATCGACTGCGACCTGCAACCCGGCGCGATCTCTGCCGAGGTTACAGCCAAAGGCGCGGCAAGGCTTGCCGAATATGCGGCGGTTCTGGCCGACCGGTATGGCGCTACGGATATCGAGATACTCGATGCCGATGGCATCCGCCGCTACATCCATTCAGAGGCATATGCCGGCGGCATTCTTGATCACGGCTCTGCCCATCTGAACCCGCTGGCCTATGTGATCGGTCTGGCCCGGATGGCAAAGGCCGCAGGTGTCACGATCCATGAAAACGCTCTGGTCCATCGCGCCCTGCCCGGGCTGGTCACCACTGCCACCGGTCGGGTGATCGCCGATCAGGTTGTGCTGGCCTGCAACGGGTATCTGGGGCGTCTGAACCGGCACATTGCCGCCCGAGTGATGCCGATCAACAATTTCATTGTCGCAACAGCCCCCCTGCCCGAAGGGGCCGCCCTGCACAGGCGTATCTGCGCCGCCGACAGCAATTTCGTCGTCAACTACTACCGGACCACCCCGGATAATCGCCTGCTGTTTGGCGGCGGCGAAACCTATGGCTACCGGTTCCCCCGTGATATTGCGGCATTGGTGCGCAAACCGCTGGCCCGGACCTTTCCGCATCTGGCGGATGTGCCCCTGACCCATGCCTGGGGCGGCACATTGGCGATCACGATGAACCGGATGCCCTGTTTTGCGCAACCTGAACCGGGGCTCTGGTCTGCCTCGGGCTATTCCGGCCACGGCGTTGCCATGGCCACGCTTGCAGGCAAAATGATCGCGCAGGCGATCCGGGGCCAGAGTGAGGGTTTTGATCTGATGGCGCGCCTGCCCTCCGCAGGATTTCCCGGTGGCGCCGCACTTAGATCGCCGCTGCTTGCCTCGGCAATGGCCTGGTACAGATTGCGTGACACATTCGGCATCTAGAGTACCCTGCCTTAAACCTGAGACATCGCGCATCACAAATGTCCCGGGAACGCGAAGCGTGGCAGGGTATTTGTGATTCAAGTTTCAGGCAGGGTGCTTTAGGGTCAGGACCCTAAAGCCTTTCGGGTTTTCATTGAGACATGATCATCGCTTTTCGCGTTCGACCGAAAGAAGAGGCCGCGAACAAGCGATTCAATGTTAACTCGAAAGACTATAACTGCCAAAAAATGACAGATCCATACAAGCTTTTCTGGTCAGCCCGGGCATCAGGGTGTAAATATTTATGGAATGAAAGTTTTCAAAAAGGTGAAATGATGGCCCTCGCCCCCAATGTTTATGACGCTGAACCGATCCCCGATACCGCGCGTGCCGAGATTGACCGGCTGCTGCAATCCGGTGACCTGTTCCGCTACACCGCGCCCGAAAACGCACCGGTGGCCCTGCTGGAACAGGAATTTGCCGCGCTGATGGGCAGCAAATACGCGCTGGCTGTTTCCTCCTGCTCTGCCGCGCTGTTCCTGTCGCTCTGCGCCCTGGACCTGCCAAAAGACGCGCGTGTCCTGATCCCGGCCTTCACCTTCGCCGCTGTCCCCTCTGCCGTGGTTCATGCCAATTGCCTGCCCGTTCTGGTTGAGGTTGCCGGGAATTATCGCATCGACATGGAAGATTTCGCCGCGAAACTGCCCGGCGCGGATGCCGTGATCATCAGCCATATGCGCGGCCATACCTCGGATATGGATGCGATCATGGCGCTGTGTGATGCCGCCGGCATTCCGGTGATCGAAGACGCCGCCCATTCCCTTGGCACCACCTGGAACAACCGCAAGATCGGCACCATCGGGCGGGTCGGATGTTTCAGCTTTCAATCCTACAAGCTGGTCAATGCGGGGGAAGGCGGCATTCTGATCACCGATGATGCGGATCTGGTGGCCCGCGCGGTCATCATGTCCGGCGCCTATGAACATAACTGGAAGAAACATGCCGTCCTGCAAGAGGTCTTTGCCCGCTGGCAGAACCGCTTGCCGCTGTACAATATGCGGATGCAGAACCTCTCGGCGGCGGTCATTCGCCCGCAACTGGCCGAAATTGCCCGCCGGGTTCGTGATGGCCGGGCCAATCATGATTATGTGGCCACAGCCCTGAACAGTTCCCCCTGGCTGCACGTGCCCGATGCCCTGCCGCCGGAACAGCGCGCGCCGGATTCAATCCAATTCAATCTTGTCGGGGTTGAAACCGATGATGCGGCCCGCGCCTTCGCCCGGGCCGCCGAGGCGCGGGGTGTCAAAGTGCAGGTTTTCGGCCTGTCCACAGACAATGCACGCGCCTTCTGGAACTGGAATTTCATCCCCGGTGATACGCCTGACCTGCCACAAACCCGGACCATGCTGATGCGCGCCTGCGATGTCCGCCTGCCCGCCCGCCTGAAACGGGAGGAGCTTGATTTTATCGCCGATGCGCTGATTTCAGCCGCCGAGGATGCCATGGGAGAGGAGCGCGCATACGGCACCTGAGCGCGCCAACAGTCCGGGATAAGCCGATCAGGCCCACCCCGGGATAATCCCGATTGCAGCACCCCGGTCACAGGCGTAGCGTATCGCGAAACTGCCGTCACGAGGTGCCCTATGCACGACCATCCCGCCAATTCCTGGGAAAGCCGGGCTGCGCGATATTCCCTCTATGGGTTCACCGATCTGCCCTCGGTGGCCGAGCGTGGCACGGTCGTTCTGACCCATGGGGAAGGGCCTTATGTCTTTGATACCAATGGCAAACGCTATCTCGACAGCAATTCCGGCCTGTGGAATATGGTTGCGGGTTTCGACCATCCAAACCTGGCCGAGGCCGCAAAGGCGCAATATGACCGGTTCCCCGGGTATCACGCGTTTTTTGGCCGGATGTCGGACCAGACCGTGGAATTGTCAGAAACGCTGATAAACGTTTCCCCGTTCCCGCGTGGAAAGGTATTTTACACAAATTCCGGGTCCGAGGCGAATGACACCATGGTCAAGATGCTGTGGTTCCTGAACCGTGCGGAAGGGCGCACGCAGGCCCGTAAAATCCTGACCCGGAAAAACGGCTATCATGGTGTGACCATCGTATCCGCCTCGATGACGGGCAAACCCTATAATGAGGTTTTTGGCCTGCCGCTGGACGGGTTCCACCATCTGACCTGCCCGCATTACTGGCGCGAGGGGCAGGAGGGCGAAAGCGAAGCGGCCTTTACCCAACGCCTCGGTGCCGAGCTTGAGGCGGTTATCCAGGCGGAAGGCGCTGACACGATCGCGGGGTTCTTTGCCGAACCGGTGATGGGCGCCGGTGGGGTTATTCCGCCGCCAGAGGGCTATTTTCAGACCATCCAGCCAATCCTGAAACGCCATGGCATCCCATTGATCTCTGATGAAGTGATCTGCGGCTTTGGGCGCACGGGTGAGACATGGGGCGCAACCACCTATGGTTTCACCCCGGACGCGCTGATCAGTTCCAAAAACCTCACCGCCGGGTATTTCCCCATGGGTGCCGTTCTTCTTGGACCGGAATTGAGCGACCGGATGCAGGTCGCCATCGACGGGATCGGGGAATTCCCCCACGGGTTCACCGCCTCGGGCCATCCGGTTGGCTGCGCCGTGGCGCTGAAAGCCATCGACCTGATCCTGAAAGGCGGGCTGATGGACAGGGTGCGTGCCGGTGCGCCGCGCATGCAGGCGGGGCTGGCGGAAATCGCCACACATCCCAATATCGGAGAGCTGCGCGGGATCGGGTATATGTGGGCGCTGGAAGCGGTGCGCGACCGGGCCAGCCGACAGCCGTTTGAGGCGGATCTGTCAATCTCGGAACGGATCGCCAATACCTGCACCGATCACGGGCTGATCTGTCGCCCGCTTGGCCAGTCGGTGGTGCTGTGCCCGCCGTTTATCCTGAGCGATGCAGAGATGGATGAAATGTTCGATAAGCTGGACGCGGCGCTGAAACAGGTCTTTGCCGGGCTTGCCTGAACCGGTCGATGCCTCCGGCGGGCGTATTTGGGACAAGAAGAAGGGCGGGTGCGTTACATTTTCGAGAGTTTCGACTGCAATTCCGCCAGTTGTTTCTTGATCTCGTCCAATTCTTCTTCCGGCGCGGCCTCAACCTCTTCCCCCGCCACATCATCGGGGGATGGCCCGCTCCACTGGCTGCCAAGCCCGCCGGTCAGCGCCTTGAAAAAGGCTTCCTGCTGCGCGCGCATCGTTTCAAAGCCCGGCATGCTGGTCATCGGGTTGATGGCCGCCATATTCTCCACGATTTTTGACTGCCCGTCTTTCAGCATGTCAAAGGACATCGCCAGAAAATCGGGCACGACACTTTGGGCCTGGGTCTTGTAGCTGCGGACCAGATCGGTCAGCACGCCAAGGGGCAGGACGTTTTCGCCCTTGCTTTCGTGTTCGGCAATGATTTGAAGCAGATACTGCCGGGTCAGATCATCGCCGGATTTCAGATCGACGATCTGCACCTCGCGCCCGGCACGGATGAACCCGGCGATATCTTCCAGCGTCACATAATCCGACGTTTCGGTATTATACAGTCGCCGGCTTGCATAGCGTTTGATCAGCAGTGTCGTTTCCGCGTCTTTTGCCATGGATCTGCTCCCTTTACCTGCACTGCAGCATAAATCAGCCTAAGCAGTTGCAGAAGAAAAGCAATCACAGGATTTGTTGTATAAGAAAAGGGCGGGCCCCGATGGGACCCACCCTTTCCGTGTTACACCGGCGGGGAGGACACCGGTGAAGCATTTCAGCGCTGATGCGCTTACTTCGCGGTCGCTTTTTTGGCGGCTGTGGTCACTTCGGAGGTGGCTTTTTTCACAGCGGCAGTTGCTTCTTCCGAAGCTTCCTTGCCAGCAGCCATCATCAGTTCAACGGTTTCCATCTGCACTTTTTTCGCGATCTCTGCGAAGGCAGCCATGGTTTCAGCCGCCATTTCCGCCTGAGACGAAGCGAAATCGGTCAGCGATTTGCTGTAATCGGTTGGCTCATCCTTGACGGAGGCGACGTCCCCCATTTTGGTGATGGTGTCTTTGGTCCATTTCGAGGAAATCTCGGTGGATTTCTCAGCGGCTTCCAGAGCCACTTTGGACATTTTTTCGCCCATTGCGGCGGAGGTTTTGAACGCATCGTTCATGGCGCTCAGATCTACGGGATATGCGGCCATCATTTCGCTCATGTATTTGGTGAAATCATTGGTCTTGGTCATTGGTCTTTTCTCCTGGTCATGCCCGGGGGCGGGGCGCTTTGCTGCGGGTGCACAGGATATACGTGCTGCGTCGCAGCATTTCAAGTCTTTTTTCTGCGACGCAGCGTAAATTGAGGGGCGCAGATTTTACGTAAATAAAATCAGCTACCTGCGCGTTCCAAAACATAGGTTCCGGGGGCAGGTGCAAGCACCTCATACTCCGACTCACCCGGGGTTCGGGCCTTGACCTGCGCCCCCGACCGCTTTTTCAGCCAGACCTCCCACAGGGGCCACCAGGACCCTTCATGATACTGGGCCGCCTCTTTCCAGGCACCGGCATCGCCGGTCACGTCGGGGTTGGTGTAATGGCCGTATTTCTTTTTCGAAGGCGGGTTCACGATCCCCGCGATATGGCCCGATTCCGACAGGATGAACGTCTTGTTCTTTGATCCCATCTGCACCACGCCCCGGAAACTGTCTTTCCAGGCGGCGATATGATCCGTCTCGCAGGCAATCGCACAAACCGGCACCGTCACATCCGAGATATGGGCGCGCGTGCCCAGAACCTCAAACCCCTCCCCGGCCAGCGCATTGCCCTGGCAAAGCCCGCGCAGATATTCGACCGCCATCCTGCCGGGCAGATTGGTGCTGTCGCCGTTCCAGTACAGCAGGTCAAAGGCCGGCGGCGCCTCGCCCATCATATAGCTGCGCACCGCGGGCCCATAGACCAGATCATTGGCGCGCAGAAAGCTGAAGGTCTTGGACATGTAATAGCTGTCCAGAATGCCGTCCTGCTCCACCTGGCGCTGAATGGCATCGACAAAATCATCATCCAGAAACACGCTGAATTCGCCTTGATTCGAGAAATCCGTAAGCGTGGTGAAAAACGTTGCCGATTTCACCGATTTGTCGCCCCGCGCCTTCAGCAGCGCCAGCGTGAGGGTCAGCGTCGTGCCCGCGATGCAATAGCCGATGACATTGACCTGCTTTTCACCGCAAATCTCCCTGGCGACGCGGAATGCCTCCAGATAACCCTCTTCTACATAGGTTTCCATCGCCACATCGGCGTAAGAGGTATCAGGGTTCTTCCAGCTGACCACAAACAGCGTATAGCCCTGATCGACGATCCAGCGGATCAGGCTGTTCTGCTCTTTCAGGTCCATGATGTAGAATTTGTTGATCCAGGGCGGAAAAATGATCAGCGGCGTCTTGTGGACCGTCTCGGTTGTCGGGGCATATTGGATCAGTTCCATCATCCGGTTGCGAAACACCACTGCCCCCTTGGCCGTGCCGATATTCTCACCCAGTTTGAAGGCGTCCGGGTCTGCCAGGGTTGGCAGCACCTCGCCCTGATTGGTCTCGATATCGCGCACAAGGTTTTCCAGCCCCTGCACCAAACTTTGCCCGTCGGTTTCCACCGCGCGTTCCAGGGCATCGGGGTTCGTGGCCAGATAATTGGTCGGCGAAAACAGGTCGATGATCTGTCCGGAGAAAAACGCGACCCGCTGCTTGTCTTTCGCATCCAGCCCTTCAAGCTCCTCAACCGCTGTCTCGATCGCGGCCGAGGAGATCAGATATTGCTGCTTGATGAAGTTGAAATACGGGTGGGTCTTCCACATCGGGTTGGAAAACCGGCGATCTTCCGGCGTGGTATCCTCGGGTGCGGCCAGATGTCCGCGAACCAGTTCCTGCTGTGCGTCCATGAAATGGGTCAGGGTCTGGCCCCAATACTGCACCTGCTGTTCCATCAGCTTTGCAGGGTTGGTCATCATCTCTTCAAGATAGGCGGCGCCTGCCTTCATATACAGGTCTTTCCCCGGTCCCTGTAGCCCCGCATCGCCCGGGTCATGGGCACTGATCGCGGCCACCATCCGCTTGCTTAATTCCTCCATTTTCGCAAGGTTCGCATTCAACCGCTCCAAGCTTCCGCCCATCTCGCCATCCTCCCCTTCGATCCCGGACATACTTGCTTTTACCCCTCAAATGCTGCATTCGCATTCATAACGATGCCGAGGTGAGGCGGCAAAGCGACGAATAGACCCGGTATCATCATATTCGGGAGAATCTTAGCTGGAGTACCGGTATGAACCACCTGCTCACCTATGATCTCATGGAATCGATCCGTGTCACCAACCAGTGGATGGGATCGACTGCGCGCGCCATGTGTTCCTACCCGCAGCTTGGTCTTATCGCGAATCCCGCGATCCAGATTGCAGGCGCCTGGGGCGAAGTGATGGAACGCAGCTTTGCCCGTATGGTGGCCAAGCCCGACTGGAACATCCACTCTCTGGCAGGCGATGATGGCCGCGACCATCCGGTGCTGATTGAAACAGTGGTCAGCCGCCCCTTTGGCGATCTGATCCGCTTTGACGTGCAGGGCCGCGCATCTACCGGTCGCAAGGTTCTGCTGGTCGCGCCGATGTCCGGTCACTATGCCACGCTCCTTCGCTCAACGGTGATCAGCCTGATGCCTGATTGTGACGTCTATATCACGGATTGGCACAATGCCCGTGATATTCCCGTCAGCTGCGGGAAATTCGATATCGAGGATTACACTCTGTATCTGGTTGATTTTCTGCGGGAAATGGGCCCCGACACCCATGTGATCGCGGTGTGCCAACCCGCACCTCTGGCCCTTGCCGCCACCGCCTATCTGGCCGAGGAAGACCCCAAAGCGCAGCCGCGCAGCCTGACATTGATCGGCGGGCCGATCGACCCCGATGCCGCGCCGACCGATGTCACCGATTTCGGCAATCGCGTTACCATGGGCCAGCTGGAGCGGCATGTGCTGCAACAGGTCGGCTTCAAATATGCCGGGGCCGGACGCAGGGTCTATCCCGGCCTGCAACAGCTCGCCAGTTTCATGGCGATGAATGCGGAAAAGCACGGCAAGGCCTTCGCCACGCAGATCATGAATGTCGCCAAGGGCGACGCATCGGACCATGACAAACACAACAAATTCTATGACGAATATCTTGCCGTCATGGATATGACGGCCGAATTCTACCTTTCCACCGTGGAACGCATTTTCAAAGACCTGGAAATTGCCCAGAACCGTTTCTCAGTCGCGGGGAAACCGGTTGATATCGGCAAGATCACCACTGTCGCGGTGAAAACCGTCGAAGGCGGCAAGGATGACATCTCGGCACCGGGCCAATGTGTTGCCGCGCTGGATCTGTGCACCGGCCTGCCCGACAGCAAGAAGGCCAGCTATATCGAGCCGAATGCCGGGCATTACGGCATCTTTGCCGGGAAAAGCTGGCGCAACAAGATCCGCCCTCTGGTGCTTGATTTCATCGACGCGAATTGCGATGCGCCGAAAGCCCCGGTAAAATCCCCTGACCCCGATGAGATCGCCGCCGCATAGAGGGCGCATCTATAGCGGGTTGCCTCAGGCCCCGGCCTCCAGCCAGGTTTGCAGGGCCCGCGTGCTGGCACCCGGCTGTTCCAGGGTCGGTAAATGCCCGCTCCCCCCGATCACCTCCAGTGTTGCGCCGGGGATCAGATCGGCCATGAATTCATGGCGCCGCACCGGGCAAAGCGCATCATATTCCCCGCAAAGCACCAGCGCGGGCACGGATATCCGCCGCAAGACCGCCTGCTGATCCTGCCGCCGCTGCATCGCCCTGGACTGCGCCACAAATATATCCGGCCCCAGCCCCTCTGCCATATCCAGCGCAAGTTCCATCACCGCGCCTTGCGCGGTCCCCGATGTCAGCCCGCTGGCCTGTATCTCATCGCATATCACCTGATCCAGCCGCCCGGCCTTGGCGGCGACAATCTGCGGCTCCCGCGTTGCGGCCACAACGGGCGTTTCGGCAAGCGGGGTCGTGTCCATCAAAGCGATCCGGCTGATCCGGTCGGGTGCGCGGCGATACATTTCCATCGCCACGACACCCCCCAGGCCAAGACCTGCCAGGGCAAACCGCTCAGGGGCACCCTCCAACACCTGCGCGGCAAGGGTTTCCACATGTGCCGCACCGGTGATCGGGGCCATATGCATCACATATGCCCCTGAAAGGGCGGTCATCTGTGGCCACCACACCCGGGCATCACACATCATCCCCGGCAACAATACCAGCGGTTCCGCCACGGCCTGCACCCTTTCTTCTTGTTCCAAATACGCCCGCCGGAAGCATCCGGCAGAAACCCGCACGCACCCATTGTGAGTATAGGGCGAGACCCTACCCCGCCGTCCAGCCACCATCGACCAGAAGCGATGTGCCTGTGACCATGGCGCTTGCATCGGATGCCAGAAACACAACCGCGCCCATGATATCCTCGATCCCGGCCACGCGCGGCAGTTTGATCTTGCTCTCGATCCAGGCCCGCGTATCCGGGTCATTGAAGCTGGGCTCCGACAGCGGTGTCCGGACAAAGGTGGGGCAGATCGTGTTGACCCGGATATTTTTCGGCCCCCACTCAATCGCCATCGCTTTGGTCATGCCCTCAACCGCGTGTTTCGAGGCGCAATAAACCCCCCGGTCCGGCCCGCCCACATGGCCCATCTGGCTTGAAATCTGAATGATCGACCCGCCGCGATCCTGCATCGCATGGGCCGCGCCCACAGCCAGAAAATAGGCGGCGCGCAGATTCACATCCATGACCCTGTCATAATCTTCCGGCCGGGTCTCCAACGCCGGGGAATGGCGGGCAAACCCGGCGGAATTGCACAGGATATCAAGCGGGCCCAAAGCGCTCAGCGCCGCGCGATGCGCTGCCAGATCCGTCACATCCAGCACCAGCCCCTCGGCATTGAGCCCGGCATCTGTGATCGCAGCCACCGCAGCCTCGACCTGTGCCGCCCCGCGCGCGGCGATCACCACATGCGCGCCCGCCTCTGCCAGCGCCATGGCGCAGCCCAGACCGATGCCCCGAGACCCGCCGGTCACCAGCGCCTGACGGCCGTCCAGCCGGAAAGAAGGGGTGCGGGGCAGGGTCATCAGGGTCTCTCCATGGGGTGATCCGGGCAGGCAAACCGATCCGGCGGCGCGGGAAAGGCCAGCCCCCGGAAAGCTGGAAAATCCGCATAGCGGGCCGGGGCATCCGCGATATCCTTCAACTCCCCCTTCGGGGCGATATAGGAAAACACCCGCCCCGCCGGATCATCGCGCCACCCCAGATTGAATGCACAGAGTTTGGGGAAAAACCAGATATCGTGAAAGCACAGATGGTCGCGCATCCAGCAGGCCAGATCACGCCAATCGCGCCCTTGCGCATACTGATCGGCGAACCAGGGGATCACCACAGAGCTACAGGCCCCTTTGCGCCCCTTGTGATCGACGAAATCCCAGATATGGCGCGCCCAGTTATAATCATTGCGCGCGCAATTCAGCCCGTTTTCATTGCCAAACCGGTTCAGTTCCGGGCTGCGGTAGCCCGACCGGACAGAGACCACACCAAAGGTTTCCACCAATGGATCAAGCAGGGTTTCACATAACACACGACCGGTCTCTATCGCCATATCCGGGTTCTGGGGAATGTTGCTGATCCTGTGGATATTGCCGATCTCGGAATAGAGAAACTCACGCATGAAGAAATGCCGGCCAAGACGCACCCGGCCAAGCGTTTCAAGGCTCCACATGCTTTGCGGTTGCCGCATCCCGCCCTCTCCTGCCTCCGCATATGCAGAGTGCTGTTATAGCGAAATCGTTTTATTCTGCACGACCGCTCCACCGAAAACCGCTTTCAGGCGGAATTCTCCAGAATTCCACGTGGAAAACTGGAGTTTTCCACCCCGCGCCGCATATGGCACCATAGCGTTTCACCTGAAACCCGAAACACCTTAGATCAGCAAACTGCTGATCCAGAAGGCGCATTTCGATGCACGGTCGTGCAGAATAAACAATTTCGCCCCTAACGCAGGGCCACACCCTCTGCATCGAACAGATGCAGTTTGCGATCGTCGAATTTCAACCCCACGGGCGCACCGGGTGTCAGCGTGGTTTCCCCATCGGTTCGCAGGGTCAGACTGCCCGACGCCCCGCAATCAATGATCAGATAGGCATCCGCGCCCAGATATTCGGTCACATCGACAATACCATCCACATGGCCCGTGCCGGGCGCCACCAGATCAATCGCCTCGGGCCGGATGCCCAGTTGCGTGGCCCCCTCACCGCCCGAGACCGGCCCGCCACCACCGCCTGCCAGGGCAAACGCCCCGTCCGAAACGGTGCAGGGCAGGATATTCATCTTCGGGGAGCCGATGAACTGCGCCACAAACAGGTTCGCCGGATGGTCATAAAGCTCCCGCGGGCTGCCGACCTGTTCGATCCGGCCCGCGCTCAACACCACAATCCGGTCGGCCAGGGTCATCGCCTCGACCTGATCATGGGTCACATAGATCATCGTCGCATCCAGCGCCTGATGCAGTTTGGCGATCTCATAGCGCATCTCCACGCGCAGCGAGGCGTCCAGATTGCTCAGCGGTTCATCAAACAGAAAGGCGGTCGGATCGCGCACAATAGACCGCCCGATGGCCACCCGTTGCCGCTGCCCGCCGCTCAGATCCTTGGGCCGCCGCTCCAGATATTCCTCCAGCCGCAGGGCGCGGGCCGCCTCGGCCACCTTCTCCTCCTGCTCGGCCTTCGGCGCGCCTGCGGTTTTCAGGGAAAACCCCATATTCTCCTTCACCGTCATATGCGGATAAAGCGCGTAAGACTGGAACACCATCGCCAGACCGCGTTTCGAGGGCGGCTCTGCCGTCGCATCCCGCCCGTCAATGATGATCTCCCCGCGCGAGGTTTCCTCCAACCCGGCAATCATCCTGAGCAGGGTGGATTTCCCGCAGCCCGAGGGGCCCACGAAGATCACAAATTCACTGTCATCAATGGTCAGATCCACACCCTTGATGACCTGTATGTCACCAAACCATTTCTCGACCGCCTTCAGCTCAATCTTGCCCATATCCTAACCCTCCCCGGCGGATGGCGAGGCCCAGGCCAACCAGATCGCCGCCGTCCATGTGAATGTCGCGCCCCCGGCCGGTGTGCCGTCCTCGGGGCTGAAATATTCCGCAAACCCGTTCTCGGCGATCAGCCGGGCAGTGTCGGCACGGATACGCTCCGCCTGTGCTGTCAGCCCCTGTTCGGCCATGCCGACACCGGCAATCATGTTCATCACGCCCCAGACCGGCCCGCGCCAATAGCGCAGCGGGTCGAATTTCGGATCACCCGGGTCGAAGCTTGGCAGGCCATAACGCGCCGCATCCAGCACCCGCTCCAGCACCGGCAGGGACCGCCGGTCCTCCAGCCCGCCCCACCAGCACAGGAACGAGGCGTTCGAGACCGAACCGGCCAACTGCCCGCTGCACAAATCGCGGCTGTCATAGGTGCCGGTTTCCGCGTTCCACAATGTCTCGGCGCCCTCTTCCAGATAGGCGATCCAGCCATCGATCTCGGATGTCGCCTCGCCCAGAACCCCGGCGGCCAACCGCAAATCCCGGCAGGCGCGCATCAGGGTGAAGGTCAGCGTCGGGTCGGCCACGCGAAACGGGCTTTCCGCCGCAATCGCCGCATCGTCCCAGCCCCGTTCCCGCCCGAACTGAACCAGCCAGATATAGCGGTCATAATCCTCTTTCGTGGGCCGCATGCGCGGGTTGACATGGCCCGTATCGCGCCGCGTGTAAGGGGCCACACCCTCCGGCGTGATACCCGCCATCGCCGCGTCCCAATCGGGGGCATTGTCGCGCCCGGCCTCCCAAGGGTGGGTGATCGCCACCGCCCCGCTTTCGGCGCGGGCGGCGATGAACCAGCGGTGAAACGCCATGAGACCGGGGAACATCGCCCGCAGCCGCGCCAGACCCGGGCCCGGATCCCGCTGATACATCCGCCAGGCAAAACTGGCCGCCACCGGCGGCTGGCTGATGCCCGAGGATTGCACGCGCCCGGCCCCCTTGCCCGGCGCATCCTCGGTGCCCCAGACATCCGCACCGGGAAAATACCCCGGATCGGGCCGATGAAACAGGATATGCGGCACCATCCCGTTTTCCCACTGGCCGGACATCAGGGTTTCCAGCTCTCTCCAGCCCCGGTCGATATCGAAACAGGCAAAGCCCAGACCGGCAAAGGCGCTGTCCCAATTCCACTGATAGGGGTAAAGCCCGGCGGTCGGCACCGTGTATCCGCCCTTGTCATTCAGCCGCAGAATGCGCCGCGCCTCTGCATCCAGAGGGGAGGTATCGGTCCTCATCATCGTCATCCTTTGACACTCCCCGCGGTCAGGCCCCGCGTCATGAATTTCTCAAGCCCCAGGAACAGCGCCATCACCGGCACGGTCGCAATCACCGCCCCCGCCATCAGATGCTGGCGCGGAATTTCCGAGGAGTTGAGCGAGGCAATCCCCCGGGTCAGGGTGAATTTCGACGGATCATCCAGCAGCATGAAGGCCAGCAGAAACTCGTTCCAGGCGATCATGAAAACATACAGCGATACCGAGGCCAGCGCCGGCAGCGACAAGGGCAGGGTGATCTTCCAGATCACCTGCAACCGGTTTAACCCGTCCATCAGCCCGGCCTCTTCAATCTCGGCCGGAAGCCCGCGGAAATACCCCTGCAACATATAAAGCGCCACCGGGATCGTGGTGACCGGATAGATCATCACGATCCCCATAATCGAGTTGCGCAGACCGGTCATCGAAAAGGCGATATAGATCGGCAGGGCCAGCACGATCATCGGCACCATATAGATCAGCAGGATCGACCGGCTCAGCGCCGTCTGCCCCTTGAATCTAAGCCGCGCCACCGCATAGGCCCCGGGGATCGAGAAGGCCAGCGTGATCGCCACCGTCAGGATCGAGATATAGAAACTGGTCCACAGATAGCTGCCGAACCGGAAATCGCGAAACAGCTCTTCATAGCTGCGCAGCAAGGCCCAACCCTGGCTCAGATCAATGGTGAAATCCAGCGGATTGGCAATCAGCTGCCCCTGGGTTTTCAGGCTGGTCATCACCATCACGTAAAACGGAATCGCGACAGCGGCGGTAAAGAAGATATAGCCGAACCCGGTCAGAAACCGGATCACCGCGTCCTCCCATTCATGGCGTGTCAGCACGCCTTTGGGGCATCCCCGCAGGATCACCGCCATCGGCCATCCCAGCGCCACACCAAACCCGACCCCGGCCATCACATGCTGCACCAGCCCGGCATCCCCCGAGACATGGATCGCGCTGACACCGGTATAGCTCATCACCACGGCCAGAACCGACACACCGGCCACCAGCAGCCCGGCCATCCGCGTCTCCAGCGCCGCAACACCGACCAGCCCGCCCAGGATCACACAGCCGATCAATCCGGGCCGAAACGCTGCCCCGGTCATGAAGGACAACAACACCGCAACACTGGTCGCCACGATCAACGCCCAGAACAGGCCCAGAAGCGGCCCGGTGATGAAACTGTTCCAGAACATTCTCATATCCGTCCCCCCTTCTCTGCTTCAAAAATATCCCGGGGGGTGCGGGGGGCCGCGCGCCCCGCCGGATCGGCGCCGAAGGCGGCGAAATCCATCCAGCCACGGGGCGCCGCCCGTTTTTCACATGACAACGCCGCCGGACCGTTCATCGACATCGTCGAACCACCATGCCGGGGCGCCGCCCGCTGTTCGCTTGATTGCTCCACAGGAGCAATCATTTGCTGCGCAAAACCGCTCACAGCCCCTCCTCCTTCGACATGAATTTGAAGAAGAACCACGAAAAACACAGCAGACAGACCAGGATCACCACCGCCACAGCGGCCCCCGCCCCGATATTGCTGAGCGCAAAGGCCTGTTCATACACATTCACCGTCAGCGTCCGGGTTCCCGCATTGCCGCCGGTCAAAAGGAAAATGTCGTCGAATTTGTTGAAGGTCCAGATGAAGCGGAGCAGGAACAACACGCTCAAAATCCCCATCAGCATCGGCAGGCTGAGATAGCGGAATTTCTGGAAGGGCGAGGCCCCGTCCACATCCGCCGCCTCATACATATCGGTGTCAATCGACTGCATCCGCGCCAGAATGAACAGGAAGGACAGGGGGAAATACCGCCAGATTTCAAACACTGTCACCATGATCAGCGCCAAGGGCCGCTGGCCGAAGAAATTGATTGCCTCATCGGTCACACCCATCTGGATCAACAGCGCATTCACCGATCCCGAAAACGGGTCGAACAGAATGATCCAGGAAAACGCGACCGCGATCACCGGGGCGACATAGGGGAACAGGTACAGACCGCGCAAAATCCCCTGCCCGCGAAACTCCTTGTTCAGCAACAGGGCCGCCATCAGCCCTACAAGCAACGCCCCGACCGTTCCGAACACGGTGTAGAACAGCGTCGCACCGATCACCGTCCAGAATTCGCGCGCATCGAACAACTCGGCGAAATTCTCCAGCGTGAACTCGCCGCTGGTCAGCACATTTCCCGCAACCCCGGTGATCTCCGGCGGTGTCCCCGCCTCGATATCCGCCTCGGCAGCGTCGATTTCGGTCGGCAGACCCACCGGGATTTCCAGCGTCACCCGCCCGCCGGGCTCCAGCGTGTCCAGATCGCAGGTCAGGTTCTGGCCGTCCAGCACACATTCCGCAGGCAGGTCCATCACAGCCACGCGGCCGGGGATCACGTCGCGCAGCACCACATCGGCAATCGGATCGGCCTGACTGGAATTGCGGATGCGATAGCGGATAAACGGCGCGGCCTCATCCGCATCGCGCAGATCCTCGCGGACAACCGGGGCTGCGGCCCGCAGATCGGCCAGCCCCACGGGTTTGAAACTGATCCAGAAGATCGCCAGCAAGGGCAGAACCACCACCAGCATCACACTGGCCAGTGTCGGAAACAGCAGCCCCCAGGCCAGTCGCGCCTCGCGGCGGGCCAGCGGGCCGGTTCCCTTGGGTGGGCTTGCGGATGTCATGGGCATAGCTCCGGCAGCAGAAGAAAGGATCGCCCGGGCGGGCAAAACCGCCCGGGCAAAAAATCATCAAAGGACAGGCGGTTATTCGATCCGCGCCAGTTCCTCATTCATCAGTGCGACCGTGGCCGGGGCATCGCGCACCCCATCCATATATTCCCGCACCAGCCGGTTGATGATCTGGCTGTTGATGATGCGCGAGGCCAGCGCCAGCTGCCCATCGGCCACCCCCCAGCGCTGCGCCACATCCAGGCCGCCGACAATCTCGTCGATCATCTCCTGGGCATAGAGATCCCCCAGAGGCGCGCGCCGGTCGACACCCACATCAAGCTGGGCCCAGGCATCGGTGAAGGCGGTCGGGTTGTCCCCGGTGCCGCGACGGATCGGGAATTTCCCTTCCGGTGCGATGGCCAGGGTCTGGGTATAGCCCTCATTCATCGAGTATTCGACAAATTCCATCGCCGCATCGGTATTGGCATCCGCCGTAATCCCGAAATAGCGCACATCGCCCCAGGCCGCGCCATCAGGGTTCGACGGGCCCGCGAAATTGGTCACAATCCCCGTGGCCGCCGCCAGCGCGGGCGAGGTCGGATCATCATTGATCGTCGGCGGGGCGCTGTCGCGCAGACCGGCCAGTTCATCCAGAATGAAGGGCGACCAGATGATCATCGCCGCGCGGCCCGCGAAATACAGCTCTCGGGATTGCTGCCAGAACAGCTCCCCATCGGGGGAGGCCTCGACAATATCGCGGTAGAATTCCAGCACCTCTGTGGTTGCGGCCTCATCCAGCGGCTGAAACCCGTCGGGGCCGACAGGGCTGACCCCATTGGCCAGGAACACATGTTCCAGCACCTGACTCATGAAATTCTCATCCACCTTGGTCGCGGCCACAAAACCGAACATCTCGGGCGGGTTGTGCAGAACCTCAATCGCGGCCAGCACGTCTGCATATGTGGTTGGCGGCGCCAGGTCGTTTTCCTCGAACAGGTCCGCACGATAGACGATCATCTGCGTCCAGCCATCCACCGGCACAGAGGCATAGCCGTCAGCCATTGCCGCCATACCCAGCGCGCCGGGCGCAAAACTATCGGCGTCCAGATCCTCGATCACATCCGTGGCCGCATCCGTGTCCAGAATGCCCGCTTCCGCCCAGGGCAGCGCATATTGCAGCGGATGATAGATCACATCCGGCAGATCGCCCGCGGCAAAGGCCGCGGTGGCCCGGGTGCCCAGATCACTTTCGGTCACCGGGATCACCTCGACCGCGACGCCGGAGGCGGCGGTGAACTCGGCGGCCATCGCCTCCTGCCGGGCCAAACGCTCGGGCTGTTCTTCGGTGGTCCAGAAACGGATCGTGTCCTGCGCCGCCGCGACGGATGCAAGCGCAAGGCTTGAGGCCGCCGCCATCAGGGCCAGTCGGGCCCCTTTCATCATCATGGTCATGGTATCTCCTCCCATTGATTTGAGTATTCACATGGCATGGTCCGGCTGTGCCGCCGGATCACTGTCATAGCTTGCGATATCGGAGCCGCGCGCAATCAGCCGTGCGGGCACCTCTTCGCGCAGGCGGGTGGGGTCGGCCCCCCGGATACGCGCAAATAACAGCCTGGCAAGCCGCGCGCCTGCGGCCCGGCTGTCCACGGCATAGGTGGTCAGGGGCGGATGCGCGGTGGCGGCTTCGGGGATGCCATCATAGGCGATCACCGCCAGATCGGGGCCGATCCGCACCCCCCGGCGAGCGGCGGCGCGGTACAATCCAAGTGCCGCCAGATCCAGCGCACAGACAATCGCACTGGGCCGGTCTGGCAGATCAAGCAACACCTCTCCCTGCGTCTCGCCCTGGGCCATGGTGATCGCATCGCCGGTCATCAGTTCCGGGGCCACATCCAGACCGGCCTCTGCCAGCCCGGCCAGATATCCCTCGCGCCGCAGATGGGCATAGGTGTAATCCAGCGCCCCGTTGATGAACCCGATACGCCGGTGCCCGCGCCCGGCCAGCCGCAACACGGCGGATTTCATCGCATCCTCCCCCTTGATGTCATGCCAGGCGCAGCCATCGGGGTTGGCGGTTCGGCCATAAAGCACAAAGGGCACATCGCGGCCACGCAACAGATCAATCCGCGCATCCACAAGCCGGGGCCGGGGCAGGATGAACCCATCCACCTTCCGCTCCTCGATCAGCCGCGCCATGGTGGTGACCTCATCGGCCTCATCCTCGGCCGTGGCAACGGTCAGCGACCAGCTTTCTTCCGAGGCCGCGCGGGAAATCCCATCCAGGAAATCGGTCAGAAACGGTTTATGGGCATCATCGCCGCCCGCGTTCAGAACCAGCCCCAAAGCGCGCGCCCGCCCGGTGCGGATCGCCTGCGCCTGGGCCAGCGGGCGATAGCCCATCCGCTCAGCCGTGCGGGCCACCCGCTTTCGTGTTGTTTCCGCGATGTCAGGGTATCCGTTCAGCGCCCGGCTGACCGTGCCTTTTGCCAGTCCCAAATTCCGCGCAAGATCATTGATCGTCACCCGCGCAGTGCGCATTTCAGACGGCTTTGCATCTGGCATTCATCTCACTCCCCGACTCAGAAAATTCCTTCCGAAACCGGTTTCGGCAAGGGATAATTACAAAAATCGTCGCTGCGACGCGGAAAGAGGTCTGGGATCAGAGGCCTTGCGCCGCCACCCAATCGAGGATTTGACCGGTGACCGAAGCACTCATGGCCGGGCTTAGGATATCGCCTGCGATCACATGATTATAAGGGTCAACGCCCTCTTCCGGCAGGGTTTGCGGGGCCAGTGTCACCGCCCCGCCCCAACCGCCTGCAAAACCGCGTGCCGCAGATGCCGAAATCACCTGATCCTGTTCGGCGAAAATTGACAAAAGCGGCACCGAGACGCCCGTATAATCCCGCCCGCGCGCGTCCCGCATCATCGCGGCCAGCGGCAGGGCCGCAACCGTGGGATAAGAGGTTGTCCAGTATCGGCCGTGATTTGCGTTCTGTATGGCAAAGCTGCGGGTTGCGCCCGTGATCCAGGGCACCCAGAGCCGCGCCGCAGGCCATTCCAGCATCACACCCGCCGGGTTTGCCAGTCTGAAATTGGCCGAGATCATCACAACCCCGGCAACCCCTTCGGCCATATCCGGTTCGGTCATCGCGATGGCCGCCAGCGTCGCGCCGGTGGATGTGCCGATGACCAGCACCCGATCGCCCACCGCCCGGGCCACCGCCAGCGCCTCGGCGGTATCGTCGATCCAGTCCCCCGCCGTCGCCTCGGCCATCGCAAATCCGGGGCGGCCATGACCGGTCAGCCGGGGATAGACCAGATTTGCCCCAAGAGCGGCGGCCACATCATCGGGAACCGGGCGGATTTCCTCGGACGTGGCCGAAAACCCGTGAATATAGAGCAATGTCAGAGGCGTCCGCGCACCCGCATCCCCGGCCCAGATCACCCGTGCCTCGGTGCCCGGGGTGATATCGTCAAACTCTGCTTCACGGGCGGCGTAATAGGCCTCGGGGTCCCTCACATCGCCGATGAAAGGACCCGATCGCAGCACCGGTTCGGTCGGGCCGAACACCCAGACCGCGCCCAATAGCAGCGCCAAACCCGCCATCAGCAGTATCAATGCCAGAAACATCCGCCTTACCATGTGCCAAAGCTATGCATCGGCCAGCACATCCTCCACCGCCCGGGTGATCAGCGCCAGACAGGGATCATCGGAAAACCGGTGATCGGCACCCTTGACCAGGTTCAGCCGGATATCCGACCCCTCCAGATGCTCCAGCAGACGCAGCGCCACGGACATCTCCACATCCATATCCGCCGTGCCCTGCAACATCCTGACCGGCACGGAAACCGCCAGCGGGTCACGCAGCACCAGATGCCTGCGCCCATCCTCGATCAGGCGTTTGGTGATGATATAGGGCTCACCATAATCCGATGGCAGAGCGATCTGCCCGACCTCGTCCAGCTTTGCCTTCTGCGCGTCGGAAAACCCTGCCCACATGCTGTCTTCGGTGAAATCCGGGGCGGCGGCGATGGTTACCAGACCGGCCAGCTTTTCCGGGTGTCGTTTCGCCATCAAAAGCGAGAGCCAGCCACCCATGGACGACCCGACCAGCACTTGCGGCCCCTCGGTCAGGCCCAGTATCGCGGCAGAGGCATCCTCGGCCCAGTCGCCGATCGCCCCTTCGGTGAACTCTCCCGAAGATGTCCCGTGACCGGAATAATCAAACCGCAGAAACGCCCGCCCGGCAGACCGGGCCCAGGCCTCAAGATGCAGAGCCTTGGTGCCCTCCTTGTCGGATTTGAACCCGCCCAGGAACACCACACCGGGGCCTGTGCCCGCGATTCGGTTATAGGCCAGCCTTCGCCCCTGAACCGTCTCAAACACACCGTCTGTCATCACAAAACGCCTCTCTCATCCGGCGTTTATTACTGCACCCATGGCCCGGGACAGGCAAGAAAAACCCTGTTTTTCAAAGCAAAACGCCCCAACGTCATGATATTTTACGTTTCCATATTGTCACGTGACTAAATAATCACCTATAAAACATCCATGGATATGATCTTCAAAGCCCTCAACGATCCGACCCGGCGTACCCTGCTTGACAGTCTGCGCCGCAAGGACGGGCAAACCCTGACCGATTTGGAAGACCAACTCGACATGACCCGCTTTGGCGTCATGAAACATCTCAAACTCCTTGAAGACGCACATCTAATCATCACGTGCCGCCATGGGCGTTTCAAACATCACTATCTCAACCCCCTACCCATGCAGGAACTGCTCGACCGTTGGGTTGCGCCCTTCCTGCAACCCCAAAGCCGCGTGTTAAGCGAACTGAAAACCAAACTTGAAAGAGAGACCATTATGGGAAAACCCGATTTCATGATGCAGACCTTCATCCGCTGCACGCAGGATGCGCTTTGGGACGCCTTGACCAAGGCCGATCAAATGGCCGCCTATCACTTCATGTGCAATGAGGTGCGCGGCGACGCCAAACCGGACAATGTGACCGAATTCATTCAACCCGATGGCAGCACGATGCTGCGCCAGGTCACCAGCGAGATGGACCCGAAATCCCGCATCGCGATGACATTCGAACCCCTGTTCATGGGCCCCGATGCGCCGCATTCGCATATGGTCTATCTGATCGAACCCCAGGGCGAGACCTGCATGCTGACCGTGGAGCATTACGATATGGCACCCGGTCAGGAGGGCTTTGCCGAAGGCTGGGCCCGGATGACATCCTCTCTCAAATCCTATCTGGAAACGGGCACCGCCCTGAAAGGAGCCGCATAATGGAATTCCCCACAGAGTTGGGCATTCTCACCTGCCTGATGATCTTCGCCGCCTCGATGTGGATACCTTATGTCATCGGCATCAGCTCGGACCCCGCTGAAGAGGATGCCTTTGACACCCCGGCCACTATCAGCAGATTGCGCCCCTGGGTACAGCGCGCCCATCGTGCCCATCTGAACCTGCTGGAACAGGGCATTCCCTTCGCCATTCTGGTTCTGCTGGTGGACCGGATGGATGGGTTCACCGCCCTCACCTATTGGACGGCGATTGCGTTTTTCTGGATCAGGGTTGCCCATGCGGCCGGCATGATCTCGGGCATGGCACGGATGCCGCTGCGCCCGATCCTGTTTACCGCCGGATGGATCTGTTGCCTGATCATGGCTTACGCGGTGTTCACGGCACAGATGTGACGCACACCCCTTGACGCGGCCCCGATGCCCCGGCATTGAGGCCGCGTCACCACATATACCCGCAACCGGGCGTTCCGTAGGCGCCAAACTGACGAGGAGATGGCCCCAATGGCCCGGATTTCCCTGACTTTCCCCGATGGCAATGCACGCGATTATGCAGCAGGCGTGACCCCTGCCGAGGTCGCCGAAAGCATCGCCCCCTCGCTCGCCAAGAAAGCCATTTCGGCCTTGGTCAACGGCACCCATTGGGACCTGTCCTGGCCCATCAAAGCGGATGCCGAGATCGCCATCAACACGATGAAGGATGAGGCCCCGGCGCTGGAGCTGATCCGCCATGACTGCGCCCATATCATGGCCCGCGCCGTGCAGGAGCTTTGGCCCGATGTGAAAGTCACCATCGGCCCGGTCATCGACAACGGGTTCTACTATGATTTTGACCGGGCAGAGCCCTTCACCCCGGAAGATCTGGGCGTGATCGAGACGAAGATGAAAGAGATCATCAACCGCCGCGACCCGGTGACCACCGAGATCTGGGAGCGGGACCGCGCGGTCGCCTATTACAAGGCCAATAACGAGCCTTACAAGGTCGAACTGATCGAGAGCATTCCCGGCACTGAACCCCTTCGGATGTACTGGCATGGCCATTGGCAGGATCTTTGCCGTGGCCCGCATCTGCAACATACCGGGCAGGTGCCTGCCGATGCGTTCAAACTGATGAAACTGGCTGGGGCCTATTGGCGTGGCGACAGCAACCGGCCGCAATTGCAACGCATCTACGGTGTCGCCTTCCAGAACCGGCAACATCTGAAAGATCATCTGCATTTCCTGGAAGAGGCCGAGAAACGCGACCACCGCCGCCTTGGCCGCGAGATGGAGCTGTTCCATTTTCAGGAGGAAGCCCCCGGCATGGTCTTCTGGCACCCCAATGGCTGGTCGATCTATCGCGAGCTTGAGGATTATATGCGCCGCAAGCTGACCAGGGCGGGATATGCCGAAATCAAAACCCCGCAGGTGGTGGATCGCAAATTATGGGAGGCCTCGGGCCACTGGGATAAATACCGTGAAAACATGTATATCACGGAAATCGACGAAGAGCATGCAAACGAAAAACGTGTGAACGCGCTGAAGCCGATGAACTGCCCCTGCCATGTGCAGGTGTTCAATCAGGGCATCAAATCCTATCGCGATCTGCCGCTCAGACTGGCCGAATTCGGCTCCTGCCACCGCTACGAGGCCCATGGCGCTCTGCACGGTCTGATGCGGGTGCGCGGGTTTACCCAGGATGACGCCCATATCTTCTGCACCGAAGATCAGATCGAGGCGGAATGCGCTGCTTTCATCGACCTGCTCAGCGGGATCTATAAAGATGCAGGTTTTACCAGTTTCGACATCAAACTTTCCACCCGGCCCGAGGTGCGTGTCGGCTCTGACGAGATCTGGGACAAGGCCGAGGATGCGCTGGAAAAGGCCATTCTCAGCGTGCGGAACGATTATGAGGTGGACCCCGGCGAAGGCGCCTTCTATGGCCCGAAGCTTGATTTCAAACTGACCGACGCGATTGGCCGCGAATGGCAATGCGGCACGTTCCAGGCCGATTTCAACCTGCCCGAACGGCTGGATGCCACCTATGTCGGTGAAGACGGCGCGAAACATCGCCCGGTCATGCTGCACCGGGCGATTCTGGGCTCGTTTGAACGCTTCATCGGCATCATGATCGAGAATTATTCCGGCAAATTGCCCTTCTGGCTGGCCCCGCGTCAGGTGGTGGTTGCAGCAATCGTGTCGGAGGCGGATGAGTATGTGCTGGAGGTGACCCGGATGCTGAAAGATGCCGGCATCCGCGCCGAGGCCGACATTCGCAATGAAAAGATCAACTACAAGGTCCGCGAACATTCGGTCGGCAAAGTGCCCGTCATCCTCGCCATTGGCCGCAAAGAGGTGGAAGACCAGAGCGTGACCCTGCGCCGCCTGGGGGAGAAACAGACCAGCGTGCTGCCCACCGACCAGATGCTGAGCCACCTGACCGCCGAAGCCGTGCCCCCCGATCTGCGCTGACCGGCAGATGCCCTGCAAGGCAGATGACTGACTTGCAGGGCAAAGCATATCTCAATCCGGTTCCGTTATCCGCAGCTCTGCGACACCTGCCTTGCGTAACACCCAGATCGTCATGATCCGTGAAACAGCCGCGATCTGCCCAACCGGAACGGAGTGCCGGGACCCCTCACATATATTGACCATGCCGCTTTTCCGCACGAAACCGTTCCGCCCAGATGCGATTGGTTGCGTCAGCAAGTTTGGCCACCGGCGGTTCGATATCCTGCGCCATGTCCTGGTCCAGCCCAAGCGCCTCCAGAATTTTTGCAAGCATCCCCGCAGGATCGTCCGAAAGCGCCTCATAGGAAATCCGCAAGGGGTGCAATTTCTCTCGCTCAAACCAGGTTTTCCAGGCCGTATCCAATGCGGATAATCCGGCAAGCTGGCCTGCAATCTCATCTGCGTCATAAACCGGGTCCTGCGGTGCTGAAAGCCGCTCCAGCTCTGTCCCGTCTGCCGCCCTGTGCCACAATCCTGTCTGGGTCGCTTTGACAATTGAAATGGCCTGATCAAGCTTGTTTTCGCGCGTCAGATGAATGAATAGCGTGCTTCCAAAAGCCGCTTGAATACGGTCGAGATCACTTTTCTGATCCGGATAAAGAAGGCCCGCCTGTTGCATGAAATAGTCAAAACTTCCTCTCTGCAATCGCAAGCCGAATATCCCGGTATCCCCTGTCCCGCGTTTGCGCGCCACCTCGAATATCGCCTTCAAGGCATCGCGGTCTGATGCGAAATCGGCTGCGGAAAGCGCAAACGTCTTCAGCCAGCTTGAGAGTGAGGGTTTATGGAAATGAGAGTCGGGCTGTCCCGATCTGCCGGTTGCTGCAAGCATCCTGCACAGCAAAGTGCTGCCGCTGCGCGGGCTTGTGCAGATGATGTAGGATGTGTAGCGCGCGTTCCGCATGGGGTCGGCTCATTATCTGGCGGTTTGCCGGATCATATCCCGGCCCTCTTTGCATCGCCACCACCAGTGCGGTGTCACACAGGGCGTTTTTACAACTTTCCGGGTTTACCCCTGACACGCCTCAGAAATGCGCCTTCTCCTCATCCGGCTTGCCTGCGGCCAGCGCCAGCACCCCGGCCAGACCGCAAAACGTGATCGGGAACATGGTGGCCACGTTGAAGCCAAAGGCGTGATACATGCCCGCGGTCGAGATCAGCAGCAGAATTCCGCCCCAAAGCGCCCGCGCCCGGGCCATCGCGCCGCCTGCGATTGCCAGAAGCGGGGAGAGTATCGACACGGTCTGTAACAAGTGCGGATCCTCGACCTGCTGCGCGAGATCGGGCACGTCACCGAAATGACCTATGAACTCCACATATCCGTAGACAAAGAAGCCCACGATCATGCACAGAACCCCGCCGATAATCCCTAAAACCATGGCCGCATTGCGCATCTGATCCATCCTTTATCTGCACGCTCTGCCCTGGATGTAGCCATCGCGACACCCCAATCCAAGATCCTGCACCCAACGGCCCCGGGGTGAAACATTTGTGCAGATTCCCCCCCGAAGCTTTCCCCCGGCCCGGCATGGAACGCCGCCAAAACCTGCCGGGCTGTATCTCTGTCAAAACACCTTGTTTCCATGGCTTAGGGGGCAGCCTGACAGGGCCTGAACCGGCTCACATCCGCTCACAGGCCCGTGGGCCACGGGTCTGTGATTGGCCAAAACCGGGTCTGGTCCGATACACATACAGATATCGCGATTTCCCGCGATCTTGCCGTCTAACCAATTCTGGAGAGTTTCTGACATGACCACCCATGTAAAATCCCTGGCGCTTCTGGGGGCCGCTGCTGCCGTTGTGACTGCCCATGGCACCGCCCCGGCGCAGGCCCAGGCGCAGGAAAAATGCTATGGTGTGAGCCTCGCAGGCGAAAACGACTGCGCCGCAGGCCCCGGCACAACATGTGCGGGCACCTCAACCGTGGATTATCAGGGCAACGCCTGGACATTGGTGCCCGCAGGCACCTGCGCCGAGATTGAACTGCCCGATGGCCGCGTCGGCGAAGCCGAAGCCTCGCTGGAAGCCGATGGCTATCAGGGCCTGAACCGTGATCTGCCCGCCGATACCGACACCACAGTTCTGCGCACGCTCTGAATATCCGTGACTTTGCGGCCTCCGGCATGTCCGGGGGTCCATTCCACCCCGATCCGGTGCTATCATGCGTGACATGGCTTTTCCTACGCGACTGCCCCTTGCTGCTGGTATCGGTTACAAGGCCCAGCATTATACCGCGCTTACGGCTGCGCCGGGTCCGGTCAGCTGGCTGGAAATCCATGCCGAGAATTATATGGGGGATGGCGGGCGCCCGATTGCCCAGCTTCGCGCCCTGGCCGAACGGTTCCCGATCTCCGTCCACGGTGTCGGCCTGTCGATCGGCGGGGAGGCCCCGCTTGACCGGGATCATCTTGCGCGCCTGAAACATCTTTGCGACTGGCTTGACCCCGCGTCTTTCTCGGAACATCTAGCCTGGTCAAGCCACGATATCGGCTATCTCAACGACCTGCTGCCCCTGCCCTATACAGAGGCGACCCTAGCCCGTGTCGCGGCCCATATCGACCAGGTGCAGGACAGTGTCGGGCGCCGGGTGCTGCTTGAAAACCCCTCCACCTATCTGGCCTTCGAGGACACCACGATGGCGGAGGTTGAGTTTCTGGCGGAACTGGCCCATCGCACCGGCTGCGGGCTTCTGCTGGATATCAACAATGTCTTTGTCTCTGCCACCAATCAGGGCAGCGATGCCCGCGCCTATATCGACAGTTTCCCGCTCCACCATGTGGGAGAAATGCATCTGGGTGGCCATGATGAGGATCAGGATGATCAGGGGCGTCCGCTGCTGATCGACAGCCATGGCCGCGAGGTCGTCGATCCGGTATGGGCGCTTTACCGATATACCATCGCCAAAACCGGGCCCTGCCCCACCCTGATCGAATGGGATACCGATGTGCCCGGCTTTGACATTCTGAAGGCCGAGGCTGCCCGCGCCGATGCGATCCTGTCACCGGTTGAGGCGTAACCCGTATGTCGGCAGAGCAAGCCAGCTTTACCAATGCCATTCTGGATGCGGGCCATCCGGTTCCCCCGGGTCTGACCGATGCCCATGGCGGCCCTGCGGGCAAACGGTTCGATGTCTATCGCAACAATGTTGTCGTGTCCCTGACCGAGGCCCTGGAAACCGGCTTTCCGATCCTGCGCAAACTGGTTGGCGACGTGTTTTTCAAAGCCATGGCCGGTGCGTTTGTCCGCGCGCATCCGCCGGAACATCCACGCCTGCAACTCTATGGCCAGCGTCTGCCGGGTTTTCTTGCCAGCTTTCCGCCCGTGGCCCATCTGCCCTATCTGCCCGATATCGCCCGGCTGGAACTGGGCCTGCGCCAATCCTATCACGCGGCGGATGCCAAACCGCTTTCGGTTCAGGGCAGGGATCCGAACGAGGTCCTGACCCTGAAACCGCGTGTCGCCCCTGCCACGCTGGTGGTTCAGTCCCGCTATCCGATCTTTGCGATCTGGCGCGCCAATACCGCCGCCGATGCGCCCAAAGCCGCAGGCGGCGGTCAGGATATCCTGATCACCCGGCCCGGTTTTGACCCGGCACCGCATCTGCTACCGCCCGGCGGGGTTGCCTTCGCCCGGCTTCTGAAAGGCCGGATCAGCCTGGCCGAGGCCATGGCCGCCACACTTGCCGACACCCCCACCGCCGATATCTCTGCGCTTTTGTCGCTTTTCATCAGCACCGGCGCCCTGACACTTGAACGGAAAGACCCATGAATGCTCTGATTTCGCTCCATAACCGTTTCTTCACCGGGCTTGAGGCTTTGGTGGCCCCTGCCCTTATACCCACCCTTGCCCGGCTGGTCTTTGCCGCCACGCTCCTGTTCTATTACTGGAACTCCGCCATGACCAAACTGGGCGACGGGTTTTTCGGCTTCTACAATGTCGATTTCGGCGCCTATACCCAGATCACCCCGCGCCTGTTCGAGGCTGCGGGCTATGACCCAGGTCAGATGGGCTTTCTCGTCCATATCCTGGTGGTCGCCGCGACAATCGGCGAATTCACCCTGCCGTTTCTGCTGTTGATCGGGCTTCTCACCCGGCTGGCCGCCCTTGGGATGATCGGTTTCGTGGTCGCGCAAAGCTGGGTCGACATCTTCGGCCATGGCATCGGGGCAGAAGATATCGGCACCTGGTTCGACGGCACCCCGGGCAGTCTGATCCTGGATCAGCGGGCATTCTGGGTGTTTGTATTGCTGGTTCTGGTGTTCCGGGGGGCAGGCCCGCTTTCGGTGGACGCGCTGCTGCGCGGGCGTATGTCCGCTACATAAGCGCCGCCTGCACTTTCGCATCCCAGCCCAGATAAAGCTGCCCGCCTGCCGCTGCGATCACCGGGCGTTTCATCAGGGCGGGATGCGCAGATAACAAATCTTCGGGTGCCGTCTCCCGCTCGGCATCCGACAAACCGCGCCAGGTGGTTGACCGCCGGTTTACCAGCGCCGCGCCGAATGCATCCAGAAACAGCGCCAGGTCTGCCGCGCTCAACGGTTCGGCCCGTACATCCCGCAGCACCACATCATGCCCCGCCGCCAGCAGTTCTTTCACCGCTTTCCGGCAGGTGTCACAGGTTTTAAGCCCATAAACGATCATCTTTTATGCACCTTTCGCCATTTACAGTCGCGAATTGATGCCAGCCAGAGGCCAGCCGCAACCCTTCTCTTGCCTTTTTCCGATTTCGCATCACAATTTTTACCGTGATACCAGATGAGTGCTGAACCGCCCTTTCAAGAAGGCATTGCAACAGGACGGCCCTGACGACACCGCGCCCCGCATCCCCGCGGGCACGACATCTTGAGAAGGAAAGACCACGACAATGCCCACAGGCACAGTAAAATGGTTCAACACGACCAAGGGATACGGGTTCATTGCCCCCGATGATGGCGGCAAGGACGTCTTTGTTCATATCTCGGCTGTGGAACAGGCAGGCATGACCGGCCTGGCCGATAATGAGAAGGTCAGCTATGACCTGCGCGAAGGCCGCGATGGCCGCGCTTCTGCGGTGGATCTGGTCAAACTATAGACCCGCGCGCCGGATTGCAGACAAAAGGCATGCCGCACGGGGGCAAAGCCCGGGCGGCACCAGAGATTTGGTGCGTCTATCGCCATTGGCCTTTTATATAAGGCAACCCCCTCGAAAATGCGTTTGAGCCGAACGAGAAGCGACGTTTTTCGGTTCAGATCAAATAAAAACGCCTCAACTCAACGCGCGCGCCACCATCACCCCGCCCCAGGCCGCCCCCGCCGTCAGCACCGTGCCCCAGGCCATGTCAAGGATCACGATCTGCGGATGCCAGTCGCGCATGACCGCCCAGGAGGTCAGCTCATACGTGCCATAGGCCACAAAGCCCAGCACCGCCCCGTTGATCAGCGCCATATGCGGCACCCCGTCCCGCAGCGCAGGCCAGCCTGCAAACCAGATCACCCCGAACATGAAGGTGAAATAGAACAACACCGCCGGCAGCAGCCGGAACCCGCCCTCATACAGCCCCGCACCCAGATGCCGGGCAAAAACCGGCTGGATCACAGTCGACAGCATGATGGCATCGGCCAGAAGAAAAATCACCGAGGTGGCGAGAAAAAGGATCAGAAGAGACATGAGGGCGAAGGCTCCGGTTGCGATCCCAGACAGGTAGCACGGATTGCAGCGGCGTCTATGCCGGAGGGTGGACAAGCGGGTTTCCAGAAAACCGCCTCGTGAACAGTTTTGCTTTGTTGGGCCACTGAGGGCAGCGCCCGAGCCTGAGCGAGCGTATCGCAACGGTGGAACTGCATGCGCGCGCGCCAAAACGGCTAAGCACTGATCTTCTGGAAACCTCGCAAAAGCGCCCTCCCGGGGGGAGGGTCGGGCGCTGCTCTAGAATTTTCCACTACAGCTAAACGTTTAAGTATCGTATTTTGCGGCTGTTGCGACCAGTCGATCCTGTAACGGGATAATGTCGTCCAAAGATGTCACTTGGACCCTCTCTTCCTGATCGCCATCAAACAACCCTAAATACTTTGAGCGACCATTAAAGTGCAATCGCGCAAGAGGTTTTCTATTGTTGTCATCAAGCAGAATAGCACAGTAAGATTTTGCATCTCTTATTGCCACCCTTTCTACATCCACGGCCCCCCGAAGAAGGGCTTTCACCAAAAGAAATCCTTCCATCTCCTCTTCGGTTGTTTCAATATCCCTGCCCTTAATCTGCGCTTCTTTTTCCAAGGTCTCATCACTTGGGTCCTCAAGCGCGCTAGACAACCGCGTCTGCAAACGGTCCCTGACGATCTCACGCATCGCGGTGACTATAACTTTCGAGAGCACCTCTCTAACTTGTGCAGTAACCCGGCCACTATGAATCTCGTTGGCAACCAGTTTGATAAGTTCATCAGGCGGCGCGTCAAACCAGTCATGCAAGAGGCGTTTGGCGGCAGAGACGTAACGAAGCCTTTCCGCCTGCGCCAAGATGACATCAACACTAAATTCACTTCTAGAGAACTTATTCAATTCGCTAATTGAAGACGGTGAAAAGTTAAGTAGATCAAATACAAAAAATGGCCTTTCATCCATCCTATTCGTCTCATCCAGATCCGTGAAAAACTGGTATTCCTGTCCATTGGTGAGCAGCGCAAAGCGCGTCTTAGTGACTGAAAAGTAGCGAAACAACTGCCCCAAGTGGCGTTGGTTGAGCTGGGTGCTCAAGCCCTTACACTCGATCAAAAGCAACATCTCGCCATCTTTCTGGATGGCGTAGTCGACCTTCTCCGCACGTTTACCGGGAGTATCGGCCGTAAACTCTGGAATTACCTCAGCGGGATTGAAGACATCATAGCCCAAAGCCCGCAAAAAAGGCAGAACAACAGATGTTTTTACTGCCTCTTCTGTCTGAATCGTCTCCGAGTGCTGGCGCACTCTTTCAGCCAAAGCAGAAATAGATGTATCAAGATTACTCACTGTCGCCTCCCGAATTTGCAGACAGTGAAAGGCAAAACCATTAGCAACGTCAATAGTCTGGCATAGACAAGTGCACAAAATAAGTTTCCGGTTTCAATTCAAACCGCACTATAGTGGAGATTTACCCCGGCTCATCCCGGATCACCAAACACCCCCTCAAACTCCCGCCATTCGCCTTTGCTCATGCCGGAATTCTCCTGCGTCACCACTTCCCCCGCCAGTCGCCGCCGCAGAACCTCAACCCCTTTCCCGCTCACATTCACACCGCCCATCCGGTAATCCTCGAACGCCCCGTAAGCCGCCGGGACCCAGTCTTTCACCATCCCGGCAATCGCATCCGCATAGACCCGGATTTCATATTGCGCATGGGCATCCGCGCGCAGGCGCAGGAAATGGAACAGGTTGTGCAGATCCACCTTCCAATACCATTGCGTATAGACATTCGCGGGCAGGTTCATCCGCGCCAGCTCACGCGCCAGCCCGGCCTGGCCGTCCTGGCTCAGCATCTCCTCATAATGGTCATAGGCGCGGCCCGCATCGGTCTTCAGCACCTCCAGCACGCGGGCGGCTTCCGCGCCTTGCAGCACCTCCCCCCGGCCCTGATTGTTGATCGTGGATTGCGCCGCCAGATGTTCCGGCGCGGGGATATAAAACTCCCGGTCCAGAATCGAATAGCGCGCGGAATATTCGTTCACATTTGCCGTCCGGTGCCGGATCCATTGCCGTGCCACGAAGACCGGCAGTTTCACATGCAGTTTGATCTCGCACATCTCGAACGGCGTGGAATGCCAGTGCCGCATCAGATAGCGGATCAGCCCTTCGTCATTCTGCACCGCCTTGGTGCCCTTGCCATAACTCACCCGCGCCGCCTGCACGATGGCGCTGTCATCGCCCATATAGTCGATCACCCGCACAAAGCCGTGGTCAAGTACGGGGGCTGCCTTGTACAGGTGCTGTTCCATCCCCGGGGCGACAGCACGCAACGTGGGTTGGGGGGTCTGACGGCTCTCTTCAATTTCGGCCAGTTGCTCAGGGCTCAGCGACATGTCTCTGCTCTTTCTTTCCAGATATTCAGGCGATCCAGGGATTCGGAACCTACAACATCTTGCATCACCGGGTATAGAGCACGCAAGATAAAGGGTGCCATGGCGGGTGGAGCGGGCGACATTTTCCCTTGGGTCGCCTGTCAGCAACCATATGGAAATCACCGTCGCCCGAAAAATTTACCACTCTTAAAGCGTGCGGTTTTGAGTTGGACGCGCTAGGCTGATCCAGATCCAAACAGGGAGATACCGCAATGGGCCTGAAATACCTCCACACCATGGTCCGTGTGAAAGATCTGGAGGCCAGCATGGCCTTCTATCAGCAGCTTGGCCTGCATGAGACCAAACGCATGGACAGTGAAGGCGGTCGCTTCACGCTGGTGTTCATGGCCCCCCCGGGGCAGGAGGACTGCCCGGTGGAGCTGACCTATAACTGGGATGGGGATGAGGGCCTGCCATCCGACAGCCGCCATTTCGGCCATCTGGCCTATCGCGTGGACAATATCTATGAAACCTGCCGGCAATTGATGGAGGCCGGTATCACCATCAACCGCCCGCCGCGCGACGGCCATATGGCCTTTGTCCGCTCCCCTGACAATATCTCGGTCGAGCTGTTGCAGGAGGGGGAGCATCTTGCCCCCGCAGAACCCTGGGCCTCGATGCCCAATACCGGCCATTGGTGAGGCCCAGCAGGACCCTGACGCTTCCCGGCCCGGCCCTCGGTCTGGCCCTCGGTCTGATTTTGACAGCAACCCTGCCCGTCAAAGCGCAGGAGCAGTGCCGCCTGGCCCTGCTTCTGGCGCTTGATGTCTCTGCCTCGGTCGATCAGGCGGAATATGATCTGCAAATCAACGGGCTGGTCTCGGCACTGTTATCGCCCGAGGTGCAGAACGGGTTTTTCAACGGGCCCGGGCCGGTCGCACTTGGCATCTATGAATGGAGCGGGCGGTTCCAGCAGGATATTCTGGTCAACTGGACGCTGATCGAAACCCAGGCCGATCTGATCGGCGTCACCGAACAGGTTGCGGCGGCCACCCGCACCCATGCAGATTTCCCCACGGCCCTTGGCTATGCCATCGGCTTTGCCGCCGAACGGTTTGCCGAGGCCCCGTCCTGTCTGTTCCAGACCCTCGATATCTCGGGCGACGGGCAGAATAATGACGGGTTCACCCCTCAGGCGGCTTATGAACACTTCGCGCTGAACGGGGTCACGGTGAACGGGCTGGCCATTGGCGGGGCCTCTCGCGAGATCGAGCTTTATTATGAAGATGAGGTGATCCGCGGCCCCGGCGCCTTTGTCGAACATGCCCTGAACCATGATCATT
Organism: Rhodophyticola sp. CCM32; assembly: GCF_004751985.1. Lineage (NCBI taxonomy): Bacteria > Pseudomonadati > Pseudomonadota > Alphaproteobacteria > Rhodobacterales > Roseobacteraceae > Rhodophyticola > Rhodophyticola sp. CCM32. The sequence continues at coordinate 299,772 of NZ_CP038492.1, read as the reverse complement.
TCGAAGAGGTCATGCGCCGCAAACTGGAACGGGAATTGCGGGTGCTGATCCTGGGCGTGCTGGAGGAGTTGGAGGAATAGCCGCTCCCATGGGTATGTGTCGACAGGTCAGAATTTTGCGTATTTGGAACAAGAAGAAGGCATGCAGAGCGCCCGGGATCCTCTTTGGCTTCACGTCTCGCTGTCGCTCAGGGGCAGCAGCGCCGCGCCGATCCGGCGGCCTTCGGCCAGAAGCACATTATAGGTCCGGCAAGCGGAAGGGGATGACATCACCTCCACCCCGATCCCCGCTGCCTCCAACGCATGGCGGAGCGCGTCGGGGATATGGGTAATCTCTGCGCCGGTGCCAATCAGCAGCACGTCGATTTTATCACCCGCCGCCAGCAGGGGGTGCGGCGCGTCATATCCATCCCAGGGGCTAACGCCCGAAGGCAGCAGCAGCACAGCGCCCTCGATCACCACGCCGCCTATGCGAAAGAACCCCGGCCCATAGCCATCGACCGGCTTGCTGTCATCATACTGCACTTCATTCAGCCGCATCCGCCTACTGCCCGTCTCCGCTACTGCCAGACCGGCAGGCCCATCACGCCCGCCAGGGCAATGATACCATAGGCAACCTGACGATACAGGGCCTCGCGCCTAGGGTTGAACAGCATCTGGCCAATCCGTGTGCCCAGCGCGTAAACCGGCATCATCACCACACCCAGCCACAGGGCATCCACGCTCAATATCCCCTGCGCCGCCATTTGCGGCAGCACCAGAATGCTGATGAGGGTCAGAAAGATCAGCGTGTTGGCCCGCATCACCTCGGCCCGGGCGCCCGCCCCCAGATTGAAGAGGATCACAATCGGCCCCATCAGCCCAGTCAACCCGCCCAGAACACCCGTGGCTGCCCCCACACCCAGCCGCGTGGCAAAGCCGGGCCGTGTGGCATAGCGCCAACCGGCCATCAGCGCCGCCAATGTCACCAGCACCGTGACCGCCACGGCGATGCGCACCCAATCCACATCCAGCACGCGCAACAGATAGATACCCAGAGGGGCGCTGACGAAGGCCGCCCCGATCAACGTGAACACCGCCGGTTTTTCAGCCACATGCCAGGCCCGCGGCACCACGGTGAACAATGACACCAAAGCCGACAGCGAAAAGGCGGCAATCGCAAAGGCCGGTTCCAGCCAGATCGTGGCAAGCGGCATATAGATCAGGGCCGAACCAAACCCTGCAAACCCGTAGACCACACCGGCAAGCGTGGTTGCCCCCAGTATCCACACCAGCCCCTCCAGGGCCAGCGCAGCATTGAGTGCCTCAGGCATCTATTCTGGAGAATTGTGTTCCGGCTTTCCCGTCCGGCTTTGACCAGTCGCGTTTGACGCCGATCATCAGCACGACATTCTTGGCCACATAAATCGAGGAATAGGTGCCCACGATCACCCCCCAGAAAATCGCAAAGACAAACCCGCGGATCACATCGCCCCCCAGGATCAGAAGCGCCAGAAGCGCCAGAAGCGTGGTGCCCGAGGTCATCAGGGTCCGGCTGAGGGTTTCATTGGCGCTGAGATTCATCACCTCGCGAAGCGGCACCTTCTTGTATTTTCGCAGATTTTCCCGCAGCCGGTCGAAGATCACCACCGTGTCGTTGATCGAATAGCCGATGATCGTCAGCAGGGCGGCGATGGTCGCCAGATCAAACCGGATCTGCAGCAGGGAGAAGACGCCGATTGTCAGCACCACATCATGGATCAGCGCCGCCACCGCTCCCACGGAAAACTGCCACTCAAACCTGAGCCAGATATAGAACAGGATCGCCCCCAGCGAGATGCCCACCGCCAGAAGGGCAGTGGTGATCAACTCACCCGAGACCTTGGGGCCCACACTTTCAACCGAGGGGAAGGTCATGCCCGGGTCAATCGCCGCCTGCAACGCCTCCTGCACCATACGCACGATCTCTGGCGTCACACTCTCCTGCCCGTCCTGGGCCTGAATGCGGACCATCGCCACATGGCGGCCTGCCTCGAAAGTCGGGTCGAACACCTCGGTGATCGACACATCGCCCAGGCCCAGCGGGTCCAGTGCCGCGCGATAGGCCGCGACATCCACCTCTTGCGTGCTTTCCACCCGCAGGGTGGTGCCGCCCAGAAAGTCGATCCCGAAATTCAGGCCCATCGCCAGCCAGAGGCCAATCGACAGCACCATCGCCACCACCGAGGCCCCGAAAGTCAGGCGGGCATATCTGAAGAAATCAATCTTTGTCTCGTCGGGAACCAGGCGCAGACGCATTTCTCAGACCTCGATTGTCTTGGGACGCCGGCGGTCAAACCAGGTCACAATCAGCAGACGGGTGACATAAATTGCGGTGAAAACCGAGGTCATGATCCCGATCCCAAGGGTGACCGAAAACCCCCTGACCGGGCCGGAGCCGACCGTAAACAGGATCACCGCGATGATGAAGGTTGTCAGGTTCGCATCAATAATCGCGCTGAGCGCCCGTTCATACCCAAGCTGAATCGCCCGGGACGGCCCGCGCGCGGTTTTCAGCTCTTCGCGGATTCGCTCAAACACCAGCACATTGGCATCCACCGCCATCCCGATGGTCAGCACGATACCCGCAATCCCCGGCAGGGTCAGCGTGGCCCCGATCAGGCTCACCACTCCGAAAATCAGCCCCACATTCAAAAGCAGCGCGATATTGGCGAACAGTCCGAACAACCCATAGCTCAGCCCCATGAACAGCAACACCGCGACAAAGGCCACCAGTGCTGCGACCTGCCCGGCGGCGACACTGTCAGCGCCCAGTTCCGGGCCGATGGTGCGTTCCTCCAGAAAAGTCATCTCGGCCGGCAGGGCACCGGCCCGCAGCAGAACCGCCAGATCAATGCTTTCCTGCACATTGAAATTGCCGGTGATCTGACCCGACCCGCCGCAGATCGCCTGCCGGATCGAGGGGGCAGAGATCACCTCTTCATCCAGCACGATGGCAAAGGGCGCGCCCACATTCGCCGTGGTGTACACGCAGAACAACTGCCCGCCATGGGGGTTGAAACGGAAGGTCACACTGGGCTGGCCGGTCTGCGCGTCAAAGGCGGGCTGCGCATCCATCAGATCATCACCGGTCACCACCGGGGTTTCCTCCAGCACGTAAAACACACCCTCCTCGTCGATCGAGGGCAGCACAATCTGCCGCGCCCCGGGCGTCTCATCGGCGGATGCCGCCCGCCCCACCACCGGGTGAAAGGTCAGCCGCGCGGTGGTGCCGATCAGATCCTTCAGCTCCTCGGCCGAGCCGAGACCGGGCACCTGGATCAAAATCCGCCGGTCGCCCTGACGTTGAATCGTCGGCTCCCGCGTGCCCACCTCATCCACCCGGCGGCGTACAATCTCTACCGATTGCTGCATCGTCCGGTCATTGGTCGCCTGCTGCTCGGCGGCGCTCAGCGTCACGATCAGCATATCAGTCTCGCCGCGCACATCCAGCGTGCTTTGCGCAATCCCGGTCAGGCTGACCACCGGTTGCGCAATCGCCCGCGCGGCGGCCACCGCATCGGCCATCCCCCCGGGCTGGGAGATCTGCACCCGCAACTCTCCCGCAGGGGCGTCCTGCCGGCGGATCGTTCCGACAGTCTCGCGCCGCTCGCGCAGGGCATCGCGCAGCTCGGGCCACAGGCTGTCCATCCGCTGCGCATAGACATCCTCCACCTGCACCTCGGCCAGCAGATGCGCCCCGCCGCGCAGGTCCAGCCCCAGATTGACCAGCGTCCCGGGCAGCCAGCCGGGCCACAGCGCCCGGTCCGCCTCAAGCGCATCGGTCGTGGCACCGGTCTCCTCAATCATGGCGACCGCATCATTATGCCGCTCCACCCGGTCATAGAACAGGTTCGGCATCGCCAGAAGCAGCCCGGCCAGAACCACGGCCCAGATCAGCGCCCGGTTCCAAAGGGGGATATTCAGCATCGCAAGGGCGCTCCCAAAGGGCGGATCAGGCGGTTTCGGCCGGTTCGGTCTTCGACAGGACCTGCACAATCGTCGCCCGCGCCACGCGCACCTTCACGCCATCGGCAATCTCGACCTCAACCTCGGTCTCATCCTTGACCTTGGTCACCTTGGCATAGAGCCCGCCCTGGGTGATCACCTGATCCCCCGGCGCAGGGCATCCACCATCGCCTTGTGTTCTTTCACTTTCTTCTGCTGCGGGCGGATCAGCAGGAAATACATGATCGCGAAAATCAGGATCAGGGGGAGAAACTGGGCAAATGCACCATCCATGGAAGAGGTCCTCTTTGTTGAGCCAGGGCGGGCCAGCCCGCGAAATCGGCGGCAAGATACGGGCGCGACCCGGGGAAGGCAATGGCAAGCCGCAGGTGATTTCCCGGTTCCCATAAACCACCCTTCTGCGGCATATGGGAAGGGTGTGGTGAATGACAACCGGGAAAGACATGGTGGAGAGTAGCGGGACAATCACATTGCCGATCCCGGAACAGACCTTCTGGACGATGCTGGTCCTTGCCGGTGTGATCCTTGCCAGCCTTGTGGTCTACACAATCCTGCCCCGCACCGGCGAAACCCGCATGGCCCAAAAGATCGAGGCGCTTAAATCCTGGCTTGGCTTCGCCGGGGCCTCGCGCCTGACCACCACGGTGATCTTCGGTCTTGGCCTTGTCTATCTGCCGCTTTTCGCCTTCGCACTGGCCGCCGCCTTCCTGATAATCTGGGAGGTGATCACCGGCATCCCGGCTGATCCCGGCAACAGCCCCGGCCAATCCCTTGGCTTTGGTGCGCTTCTGGTGGCGCTGATCTCGGCCCCGTTTGTGATCTGGCGCAGCATCGTGGCGCAGAAAACCGTGGATGTGACCGAACAGGGCCTGATCACCGACCGGATCAACGCGGCGGTGGCCGGTTTAGGGGCTGAGCGTAAAGTCGATCAGATCGGAAGGCCTGTTGTAATCTTCACCGGCAAAAGCAGAGTGCTCAACTATTCAGCGAACAACCAGAAAGACTTTGAACTTCCTGAATTAAGCTTGCAGCGCTCACTCGAAAACATCGCGCATGCGAACCCTCCAGATTCCAATAATGTATTTCCCGTGTCCATTGCAGTTGAAACTTGGCCTCGCTCGCGAACGACAATAGAATGGCAGGGCAAAGATCTCTTCCTCGCGGACAGCGAAGCCGTTGGCGCCGTTGATAAGTGGCAGATCTTTTCTGAAACCCTCCCCAATATGGAGGTCCGCATCGGTGCGATCTATGCGCTGGAACGTATTGCCCGCGAAAATCTCGATTTCCATGTCCAGATCATGGAAATCCTCTGTGCCTATATCCGTGAAAACAGCCCGGCGGAACAGGCGGAACCGCTGCATATGCCGCAAATGCCAGCCAAAGACGAGGAAAACCCGCATGAAGCATGGGCGCGTTGGAAAGACGGGTATGAAGATGAGGGCGGCACCTGGCATGACGGCCTGAAACAGGCGCTTGATGAGTTGAAAGAACGCATCACCACCCGCACCGATATTCAGGCCGCGCTTGAGGTTCTGGGCCGTCGGACCGGGGCACAGCGGATGCGGGAAGCCGGCTGGCCCGATCCGAAAAAAGACGGGGCGTTTGTCTTTGATCAGGTCTTTCCCGCACCGCCCGCCTATCCCAAACCCTATTCCGCCGCCGCCCATGAAGATTGGGCAACCCGGTTTGAAACCTATAAAATCCGGCACCGGCAGATCCGTCGCGAGCATGACGCCTATCAGGGCTATCGCCTCGACCTGCGGCGCAGCAATCTGCAAGGCTATGACCTAAGCCGCCTGCATCTGAACGGGGCCAGATTCGAGGGCGCGAAGATGCAGGGGGCAGGCCTCGTGGGCGCAAAGATGCAGGGGGCAGGCCTCGTGGGCGCGGAGATGCAGGGGGCAGTCCTCAGGGGCGCAGAGATGCAGGGGGCAAACCTCGGGTTCGCGGAGATGCAGGGGGCAGTCCTCAGGGGCGCGGAGATGCAGGGGACACGCCTCGGGTTCGCGGAGATGCAGGGGGCAGACCTCAGGGTCGCGGAGATGCAGGGGGCAAACCTCAGGCGCGCGGAGATGCAGGGGGCAGACCTCAGGGGCGCGAAGATGCAGGGGGCAGACCTCAGGGGCGCGAAGATGCAGGGGGCAAACCTCAGGGTCGCGGAGATGCAGGGGGCAGACCTCAGGGTCGCGGAGATGCAGGGGGCAGACCTCAGGCGCGCGGAGATGCAGGGGGCAGTCCTCTGGTACGCGAAGATGTCGGAAGAAACGGATCTCACTGAAGCTACTCTTCTAGGTGCTGCGGTGAGATCCGTTGATGATACAACCATAGCAAAATTGCGGGATTTCTGGGAGGATATTTTCGCTGATGGTACGGTTCAGGTGCCGGACGGCCAGCGGCCGGGTCACTGGCCCGGCCATAAACTTGATTTCAAATCCTCTGACGAGGCAGACTCCCCCTTCCATATCGAATGGCGCAGATGGCTGGCCGACCCGGAAGGCTACATACCCCCCGACCCGCCGGAAGATTGACCGGACCTTTCCTTGCCTCACACATATCCCGGCGCGCGCGAGGGGCTGGCCCCTCGCCCGCCAATCAGGCATATCACCGCCATTGAGAACCCGAGCCCCGAGGCCCCCATGCATGATATCCGCGCCATCCGCGACAATCCCGCCGCTTTCGACGCCGCCCTTGCCCGCCGGGGGCTGGCCCCGCAATCCGCCGCCATCCTGACCCTTGATGAGGCGCGGCGCGCCTGCATTCTGGCCGCTGAGACCGCACAGGCTGATCGCAATGCGGCCTCCAGGGATGTGGGCCGCGCCAAGGCCAGCGGCGATGAGGCCGGGTTTGAACGTCTGCGCGCGCTGATGGCGGAAAAGAAAGCCGAAATCGCCCGGCTGGAGGAGGAGGCCAGAACCGGGGATGCCGCCCTGACCGACATGCTGGCCGCCCTGCCCAACCTGCCCTATGACAGCATCCCCGATGGCGATAGCGAAGACGATAATGTGGAAATCCGCCGCCATGGCAGCCCGCGCAATTTCAGCTTTGCGCCGAAAGAGCATTTTGATCTGGCCGCCACCCGGGACGGCATGGATTTCGAGGTGGCCGCCAAGCTTTCCGGCAGCCGGTTTGTGCTGCTGAATGGCGGGGTGGCCCGCCTGCACCGGGCGCTTGCCCAGTTCATGCTGGACACCCACACGCTTGAAAACGGCCTGACCGAGGTGAACGCCCCGGTGCTGGTGCGTGACGAGATGATGTATGGCACCGGGCAATTGCCCAAATTCGGCGAAGACAGCTATCAGACCACAAATGGCTGGTGGCTGATCCCCACCTCCGAGGTCAGCCTGACCAATATCGTCAATGATGTGATGATCGAGGAAAGCTATCTGCCGCGCCGCTACACCGCCCATTCCCTGTGTTTCCGGTCGGAAGCGGGCAGCGCTGGGCGTGATACATCCGGCATGTTGCGCCAGCACCAGTTCGAGAAGGTCGAAATGGTCTCGATCACCCATCCCGACCGCTCCGATGCAGAGCTTGAGAGGATGACCCGATGCGCCGAGGGCATATTGGAAAAGCTGGGCCTGCCCTATCGCACGGTTGTGCTGTGCACCGGCGATATGGGGTTCGGCGCGCGGCGTACCCATGACATCGAGGTCTGGCTGCCGGGGCAGGATACCTATCGGGAGATCAGTTCCTGCTCCACCTGCGGCGATTTTCAGGCGCGCCGGATGAATGCCCGGTTCCGCCCCGCAGGCGGCGGCAAGCCGGAATTCGTGCATACGCTGAACGGCTCCGGTCTGGCCGTGGGCCGCTGCCTGATCGCGGTGCTGGAAAACGGGCAGCAGGAGGACGGGTCCGTCAGTCTGCCTGATGTGCTGCATCCCTATCTGGGTGGCAAAACCCGGCTTGATGCAGAGGGCAGACTTGTCTGATCCGGGAAACCCCGATGACCCGCAGGATGGCGCCAGGCTAAAGGCGATCCTGCTGGTCTGTGCCGCACTCGCCTTTGCCGCGGCACCGCTGATGACCCGGCCCTTCACCGGGTTCGCCCCCGATCAGTTCCCCAACCCCACGCCGCCCCTGCCCCTGCAACCGGCGGGATATGCCTTTGCGATCTGGGGGGTGATCTATCTCTGGCTGATCATCTCGGCGATCTATGGCCTGATCAAACGCGATGTGGACCCGGGCTGGGATGCAACACGCTGGCCGCTGTTTCTCAGCCTGGCCCTGGGCGCAAGCTGGATCGGCGTGGCACTTCTGAACCCGCTGATCGCCACATTGCTGATCTTCGTAATGCTGGGCGGGGCGCTGATCGCCATGGCCCGCGCGCCACTGACGGACATATGGCTTTGTGCAGCCCCCATCGGGCTCTATGCGGGCTGGCTGACAGCGGCGAGTTTCGTGGCCGCGGCCACCACATTGGCGGGCTGGACCGGGATCAGCGCCGGGGCGGCAAACTGGATCGGGCTGATTGCTATAGGCGTTCTTGGCCTGACCATCCTGCGCCTGCGCCCGCCGGTCACGTATGCGGTGGCGCTTGACTGGGCGCTGGTCGGGGTGGCGGTTTCCGTTTTCAGCCACACGCCCCTGAACCTGCCCTTCGCATTTGGAATCTGCGCCGCGTTTTCCGCAATCGGGTTCGGTTTTATCCGGGGGCTTCGCAAGGGCTGATCCCTCTGCGCCCGAACGGGGAGGCTTCCCGAATTCCCAACCCATCTGGCCTTTCCCCCGCCCCTCTGGCAAAGCTATTGCAAAACCAGACACAAAACGCAGGATCGGGGCACCCATGCGCATTCTTCTCACCAATGATGACGGCATCAATGCCCCCGGCCTGAAAGTCCTTGAAGCGATCGCCGCCGAAATTGCCGGCCCGGAGGGCGAGGTCTGGACCGTGGCCCCGGCCTTTGAACAATCCGGCGTCGGGCATTGTATTTCGTATATCCACCCGATGATGATCGCCGAACTGGCCCCCCGCCGCTTTGCCGCCGAAGGCACACCCGCCGATTGTGTCCTTGCCGGCCTCTATGATGTGCTGAGCGAGACCAAACCCGATCTCGTCCTTTCCGGCGTCAACAAGGGCAATAACGCTGCGGAAAACGTGCTGTATTCCGGCACCATCGGCGGCGCGATGGAGGCCGCCCTGCAGGGCCTGCCCGCGATTGCCCTGTCGCAGTATTTCGGGCCCGGCAATGCCCATCTTGATGACCCGTTCGAGGCCGCTGTCCAGCATGGCGCCGGGGTTGTCCGCGCGCTGGTTGATCAGGGTCATTGGGACCAGGCCGATTACCGGATATTCTATAATGTGAATTTCCCGCCGGTTGCCGCGGCCGAGGTCAAGGGCCGGAAAGTCACCGCGCAGGGGTTTCGCACCGAAACCGGCTTTGGCATGGCCCCCCACACAGCCCCCAATGGCCGCCGATTTCTGTGGATCACCGGCGGGCCGCAACATATCCCGACAGCACCCGGCACCGATGCCCATGCCAATCTTGACGGCTATATCTCGATCACCCCGTTGCGCGCCGATCTCACCGCCCATGAAGCGCTGGATGACCTGAAAACCGCCCTGGAATGACCCGATGACAGCCGATGCCGAGCGCAAGATGCAATTCCTCTTCTCTCTCCGCTCCAAGGGCGTGACAGACCCGCGCACGCTTGGCGCCATGGAAAAGGTCGACCGGGGGGAATTTGTGCGCGGGCATTTCGAGGATCGGGCCTATGACGATATGCCTCTGCCGATTTCCTGCGGGCAGACCATATCGCAACCCTCGGTCGTGGGCCTGATGACACAGGCGCTGAACGTTCAGCCCCGCGACAAGGTGCTGGAGGTCGGCACCGGCTCCGGCTATCAGGCGGCCGTGCTCAGCCATCTGGCCCGCCGGGTCTATACAATCGACCGCCACCGCGCACTGATCCGCGAAGCCGAAAGGCGTCTGGCCGCACAGGATATCACCAATGTCACCGTGATGACCGGCGATGGCTGTTTCGGGGTGCCGGAACAGGCGCCTTTTGACCGGATTCTGGTCACCGCCGCCGCCGAAGACCCGCCCGGCCCGCTTCTGGCGCAACTGAAAGAGGGCGGGATCATGGTGGTGCCCGTAGGCCAGTCCGATGCGGTGCAAAGCCTGATCAAGGTCACCCGTGAGGCTGACGGGCTGCATTATCACGAGCTTTTGCCGGTGCGCTTTGTCCCTCTGATCGAAGGCTTGGCCCCGGATTGAGACGCGGCAGGGCTGGCGTTAACCTGCCATTCTGGTGTAAAACCCTGTTCAATGACGTGCGAGACCCCGACAAACGGGGCAGACGCACGCTAGGCGAAATGATCTTTGAGGAATACCCGAGCAATGCCCGCGTCCAGATATCTTCTGCTTGGTCTCTGTCTGCCACTTCTGGCCGGTTGTGCCAGCGCCCCTGGCGGTCTTGATTTCGATTTTCGCGGCAACGCGATCTCGAACACGACAGCCGATGGCGCAACCGCTCCCCGACCGGAAGCGGATGCAAACGGGCTGATCACCTATCCCAACTATCAGGTCGCCGTGGCGCGCCGGGGTGATACGGTCAGCAGCGTCGCCACCCGTCTGGGCCTGGACCCGCAGGAACTGGCCATATTCAATGGCCGCGAGACCGAAGATACGTTGCGTGCTGACGAAATCATTGCATTGCCACGCCGGGTCAGCCCGGGCGGGGGTACAGGCACCGACATCACCTCCATCGCCTCCGCCGCGATTGACGCCGCCGATGCCGATACGCCCACCGCACCTGTCGCCGTGCAACCGGGCACAGAGCCCGTGCGCCACCGGGTGACACGGGGCGAAACCGCCTATTCCGTGGCCCGGCTCTATGGTGTTTCGGTCCGCGCCTTGGCGGAATGGAACGGGCTTGGCCCGGATCTGTCCGTGCGGGAAGGCCAGTATCTGATCATCCCGCTGGTGCTTGAAGAGGCCGGTCCGGTCAGTGATGGCAATGCCCCGGGCGCATCCATTACCCCGGTGCCACCCTCCGCCTCAGAGCCTTTGCCGGACCCGATCGCAACGGAGCCGCTGCCCGACACCCCCGATCTCAGTGACGCGTCCCAACCCGCGCCAGCCCCTGAACCGGCCCCCACGCCTGCGCCCGCCTCGACCTCGCAAATGCAACGCCCGGTCTCCGGCGCGATCATCCGACCATTTTCCGCCAGCAATGAAGGGATTGATATCAGCGCGGGCACGGGCAGCGCGGTTCTGGCCGCCGCCGATGGTGAGGTCGCTGCCATCACCCGCGACACTGATCAGATCCCGATTCTGGTGATCCGGCATCCGAACAACCTGCTGACGGTCTATGCCAATATCCAGAATATCCGGGTGGCCCGTGGGGATACAATCACCCGTGGACAAACCGTTGCAGATGTCGGTTCGGGTGATCCGTCCTTCCTGCATTTCGAAGTGCGACGCGGGTTCGAGGCCGTGGACCCGAGCGAGTTCATCAACTGACCGAAACGGACGTGTCTCCGACGGAAGTATTTCTGAGATGAAGAAGATACTTCATGACGGTCCAGCCCCCTTGGTTATCCTATCGGCTTCACCAGGGGGCCTTCTCCATCTACGGTCATCGGCGCTTCCGCCTGTACCGCAGGAAAATCCTTCCGCGATTCTGGTCACCAAAGGGTTAATTCCCCTCTTCTTTATCTCATAAATACTTCCGTCGGAGACATCTTCGCCTGAGGAGGGCTCCCGCTTCGGGGGCGTGACGCAGGCGAATGCCCGGGCGCCGCGGCCGAACAGGCCGATGGCGCAAATTCGCCATTTCTGGAATTTTCTTCTTTTTCCCCCCAATCCGGCGGAATATGATGTCTCGGAACTTCGGATCGACCTTTTAAGAAGGAGGGAGGCGAGAAGATGTGGAATCATATATTGGATCATATGCTGGGTGGGTTTATCACCCTCGGAGCGCTGCACGTCACCTACCCTGATGGCACTGAACGGCAATACGGGCAATCCGATGCCGAGCCCATCCGCATCACCCTGCATAAGGCAAATCTGCCGAGACGCCTTTTTTTCAGTACCGAGATGACACTGGGTGAGGCGTACATGAATGGCGACATGACCATCGCCCAGGATGATCTGGGCGGGTTCCTGACCCTTGTCACCCGCAATGTCAAAACCTCAGACAGGCTCTGGTGGCGGCGTGTCTCGCTTGCTTTCCGCCGCATCCGCCGGGTGTTCGACCAATGGAACCCGGCCCCGCGCGCCCATCGGAACGTGGCCCATCACTATGATCTGTCATCGCGGCTTTACGACCTGTTCCTTGATGAGGACCGGCAGTATTCCTGTGCCTATTTCGCCCGCCCGGATATGTCGCTGGAACAGGCGCAGGCCGCAAAGAAACACCATATCGCCGCCAAGCTTCTGCTGGAACCGGATATGGAGGTGTTCGAGATCGGCTGCGGCTGGGGCGGGCTTGGCCTGACGCTGGCTCAGGAATACGGCGTCCGGGTTCTGGGCGTGACACTGTCGGAGGAGCAGCACCGCTATGCCACAAGGCGCGCGGCCGAGGCTGGCCTGTCTGACCGGGTGCGCTATGAACTCCGCGATTACCGGCATGTCAGTGGTCAGTTTGACCGGATCGTCTCGGTGGGGATGTTCGAACATGTGGGCGTGCCTCATTACCGGGAATATTTCAACCATGTGAATGCCCGTCTCAAACCCGATGGCGTGGCGTTGATCCATACCATTGGCCGGGCCTCCCCCCGGGTGCCACATCACCCTGGATCACCAAATATATCTTTCCCGGCGGCTATGTCCCGGCGCTTTCCGAGATGTCGAAAGCGATGGAGAAATCCGGGCTTTACCCCACGGATCTGGAGGTCTGGCGGCTGCATTATGCAGACACCCTGCGCCACTGGCATGACCGGTTCGTAGCCCGCGAGGGGGAGGCCGAAAGCCTTTTTGACACGCGGTTTACCCGCATGTGGCGCTATTATCTGAAAGCTTCGGAACTGACCTTCCGCCACAATCGCCAATGCGTGTTTCAACTGCAACTGGCCAAACATCAGGAGGCAGTGCCGCTGACCCGCGATTATCTCTATTCTGCCGATGTCAGCCGCCATATCCGTGCCGCTGAATAGACGCGCGGACCCGCCTGTTCCGCGTCCCTGTCGGGTTGCACGAGGCCCCTGATCCCTGTCAGGTGATCCAAAGACCCGTTCCGGGGTTGCGCCGACCTGCGCGCTGTCTATAACACGGCCAATTTGCGCAGCTTGGCCGCCCGGGGGACCTCATGCCGAAAAGAACCGATATCAGCTCGATCATGATCATCGGCGCGGGCCCCATCGTGATCGGCCAGGCCTGCGAATTCGACTATTCCGGGGCCCAGGCCTGCAAGGCGCTGCGCGAGGAAGGCTATCGGGTCATCCTTGTCAACTCGAACCCGGCCACGATCATGACCGACCCGGGGCTTGCCGACGCCACCTATATCGAACCGATCACGCCGGAAGTCGTCGCCAAGATCATCGAGAAGGAGCGCCCCGACGCGCTTCTGCCCACCATGGGCGGGCAGACCGGTCTCAACACCTCTCTTGCATTGGAAGAATCCGGTGTGCTGGACAGGTTCGGGGTGGAAATGATCGGCGCCAAACGCCCCGCCATCGAGATGGCCGAAGACCGCAAACTGTTCCGCGAGGCGATGGACCGGATCGGGCTGGAAAACCCCAAAGCCACCATTGCCGAGACGATGGCAGACTGCATGGCGGCGCTGGAACATGTGGGCCTGCCTGCGATCATCCGCCCGGCCTTCACCCTTGGCGGCACCGGCGGCGGGGTGGCCTATAACCGCGATGAGTATGAACGGATCTGCAAATCCGGCCTTGATGCCTCGCCCGTTTCTCAAATCCTGATCGACGAAAGCCTGCTTGGCTGGAAAGAGTTCGAGATGGAAGTGGTCCGCGACAAGGCGGATAACGCGATCATCGTCTGTGCCATCGAAAATGTGGACCCGATGGGCGTGCATACGGGCGACAGCATCACCGTGGCCCCGGCGTTGACCCTGACCGACAAGGAATACCAGATCATGCGCAATGGCTCGATTGCCGTGCTGCGCGAGATCGGGGTGGAAACCGGCGGGTCCAATGTGCAATGGGCGATCAACCCCGAAGATGGCCGGATGGTGGTGATCGAGATGAACCCGCGGGTCTCGCGCTCCTCCGCGCTGGCCTCCAAGGCCACCGGGTTCCCGATTGCCAAGATCGCCGCGAAACTGGCGGTGGGCTATACGCTGGACGAGCTGGACAATGACATCACCAAGGTCACGCCCGCCAGTTTCGAGCCCACCATCGACTATGTGGTCACCAAGATCCCCCGCTTCGCGTTTGAGAAATTCCCGGGCTCCGAGCCCTATCTGACCACGGCGATGAAATCCGTGGGAGAGGCAATGTCGATCGGGCGCAGCTTTCATGAAAGCGTGCAGAAGGCGCTGGCGTCGATGGAAACCGGCCTCAGCGGCTTTGACGAGATCGGGATCGCGGGTCTCACACCGAACCCAACCCCGTCGAGATACATGAGCTACGACGAGGCCTGGGAACATAAAGACGCCTATATCGCTTGGTTGTCGGACAACCGCGCTGCAATCACCAAAGCCCTCTCCCAGCAAACCCCCGACCGCTTGCGCGTCATCGCGCAGGCCATGCGCCACGGCCTTACGGATGACGACATCCACGCAGTCACACGCTTCGACCCCTGGTTCCTGGCTCGGATCCGCGAGATTGTCGACGTGGAGAAACAGCTGCGCGACACCGGCCTGCCCGAGGACGCGGCCGGGTTGCGGCGCCTCAAGATGATGGGCTTCACCGATGCCCGCCTCGCAAAACTCACCGGCCGGGCCGAGGTGTTCATCCGCGCCGACCGGATCGCCCAAGGCGTCACCGCCGTGTTCAAACGGATCGACACCTGCGCCGCCGAGTTCGAGGCGCAAACCCCCTATATGTATTCCACCTATGAGGCCCCGGTCATGGGCGAGGTGGAATGCGAGGCCCGCCCGTCAGCTGCAAAAAAGATCGTCATCCTGGGCGGTGGCCCGAACCGGATCGGCCAGGGGATCGAGTTCGATTACTGCTGCTGCCACGCCTGCTATGCGCTGACCGATGCGGGTTTCGAGACGATCATGATCAACTGCAACCCCGAGACGGTCAGCACCGATTACGACACGTCCGACCGGCTGTATTTCGAACCTCTCACCTTTGAGCATGTGATGGAAATCCTGCGGGTGGAGCAGGAAAATGGCACGCTCCACGGCGTTATCGTGCAATTCGGCGGCCAGACACCGCTGAAACTCGCCAATGCGCTGCATGATGCGGGCATCCCGATCCTGGGCACCACGCCCGATGCCATCGACCTGGCCGAAGACCGGGAACGATTCCAGCAACTGGTGCAGCGTTTGGGCCTGAAACAGCCCGCCAATGCCATCGCCACCAGTGATGCCGAGGCCAAAGCCGCCGCCGAGACCCTTGGCTACCCGCTGGTCATCCGCCCGTCTTATGTGCTGGGCGGCCGCGCGATGGAGATCGTCCGCGATACCGCGCAGCTTGATCGCTATATCGCCGAGGCCGTTGTGGTCTCCGGTGACAGCCCGGTGCTGCTTGACAGCTACCTTTCCGGCGCGGTCGAGGTTGATGTGGATGCGCTTTCTGACGGTGAAGATGTCCATGTCGCCGGGATCATGCAGCATATCGAAGAGGCGGGCGTCCATTCCGGTGACAGTGCCTGTTCGCTGCCCCCCCATACACTGCCCGATGACATCATCGCACAGATCACCACCCAGACCGTGGCGCTGGCCAAAGCGCTGAATGTCATCGGCCTGATGAACATCCAGTTCGCGGTGAAAGAGGGGGAGATTTACCTGATCGAGGTCAACCCCCGCGCCTCGCGCACCGTGCCCTTCGTCGCCAAGGCCACGGACAGCGCGATTGCATCCATTGCCGCCCGCCTGATGGCCGGAGAGCCGCTTTCGGCCTTCCCGCTTACCCCGCGCCAGACACCCGTGCCCGACGATGTGGACCTGCCCCAGGCCGACCCGATGACCCTGGCCGATTTCCGCACCCAGTGGTTCTCGGTCAAGGAGGCGGTGATGCCGTTTGCCCGCTTCCCCGGTGTCGATACCCTGCTTGGCCCCGAGATGCGCTCCACCGGCGAAGTCATGGGCTGGGACCGCACCTTCCCCCGCGCCTTCCTGAAAGCGCAACTGGGCGCCGGAACCGTTCTGCCCGAGGCCGGTGTGGTTTTCCTGTCGATCAAGGACGCCGATAAAACCGACCAGCTGATCGAAGCCGCCCGGACGCTCACCGATCTGGGCCTCACAATCCTCGCCACAAGCGGCACCGCCAGCTTCCTGTCAGACCACGGGATCGCATCAGATGTGGTGAACAAGGCCTATGAGGGCGGCCGCACGATTGTGGACATCATGAAAGACGGCCATGTGGCGCTGGTGATGAACACCACCGAAGGCGCACAAGCGGTGGAAGACAGCCGCTCCATGCGCGCCGTGGCCCTATACGACAAGATCCCCTATTTCACGACGCTGGCCGCCAGCCATGCCGCCGCCCTGGCAATGAAAGCCGCCCGGGAAGGGGAGTTGGGGGTCAGGTCACTGCAGGGGTGAGTGGCCTGCTGGCGGTTTCGTAGATACCAAGATACGTGAAGAAATGTGCACGCGGAACCGTAGGCCATCCAAAAGCAGTTCCGCCCGGCTCAAGGCGTCCTCATATTCGTAGAACAACAAAAAAACAAAACCCGCCTTATCAGCGGGTTCTGCGAAGTCATCTAGGCTGTCTTGCCGGAAGGTCAGTTGTTCCAGGTTTCCAGTTCAAGGCTGGCGTTGCAATAGGCCCCATCGAAGGTGCCGACCCAGATATCGACCTTACCGTTCAGATGCTCACCACCGCGGATATTGATGACCGGGTCAAGGTTTCCGCGTGAATCGTCATCGAAGAACCAGGTTGTGTTGGCCGAGTTGACCAGCAGAACCGTGTCACAGTTGGAGGCGACTTCGATCTCCAGCCGATAGCCCTGCATCCCGCTCAGATAAAACGAGAAGTCCGGTTGCGAGATCACATAGCCGGAATGGTTGAAGCCACAGTTTCCGAGGCTGTTCTGTCCGCCTGCGGTCACCGAGAAGCTCTGCGGGGAGTAAAGCTGGTCGCCGGTGAAATTATAGCTTGCCCCGGTCTGGGAATAATTGGGGCAGGCGATCGCCGCCGCTGTCAGACTGAAAAAGGCGAGGAGCACGGAGAACACAAGTTTCATAGTTACCATCCATATTTTGAACAAAAACACGCCCCGAGGGACGATTTTGCCGCAGGTTTTCTACCTGCGGCAAAATTCACATTCAGAACAAACCTGTTCAGTTAAGCCAGGTTTCCATATTCAGCGTTGCCGGGCAAGAGCTGCCGCCAAAGGTGCCGACCCAGACATCCACGCGCCCGTTCAGCTGATTGCCGCCACGGATATCCATACGCGGGTCCAGATTGCCATTGCTGTCATCGTCATACAGCCACTGACCATCGGCCGTGTTCACAATCAATGTGGTATCGCATTGGCTGTCCACATCAATGGCAAGCCGGTAATCTTCCATCCCGCTCAGATAGAAGCTGTAGTTCGGTGCAGCATTGGCATAGCCACCTGCGTTGATCCCGCAGCCGCTGACATCTGCGCCGCCACCGGCCTGCAAACCATAGGATTGCGGGCTATAGAGCTGCTGACCGGTCAGGTTCAACTGCTGGCCTGTCAGCGCGAAGGTCGGGCAACCGGAAACCGGCTGTGGCTGGGGCTGAGGTTGGGGCGCACTGGCATAGAACGTCTCCATGTTCAGCGTCGCATTGCAGGGCGTGCCATTATAGCTGCCAACCCAGACATCCACCCGACCATTCAGGGCCTGGGCACCGACCAGATCAAGACTTGGGTTCGGATAACCCGCGCCATCATCATCGAAATGCCACTGGGTATCAGCGGTATTGACCAGAAGCGTCGTGTCACAATCGGCCACAACGTCGATGGCCAGGCGATAGGCATCCATACCGCTCAGATAGAACGAATATTGTGGCGCGGCGCTGAAATAGCCGGTTCCCTGGAACTCGCCACAGGACGAGGCTGACATGCTGCCCTGGGCCTGAACGCCATAGCGCTGCGGGGCATAAAGCTGATCACCGGTAAGTTGAATCTGGGCGCCCTGCATGTTCCAGTTCGGGCAATTGGCCGGAAGCGGCGCAGGTGCGGGAACTGGTGCCGGGGCGGGGGCCTGCTGGTTGAAGAAGGTCTCCAGCGTGACCGTGCCGCTGCAAGCGCCCCCTGAAAAGGTGCCAACCCAGATGTCCACCCGGCCATTGAGCTGTGCTGCGTTATTCAGTTCGATCCGCGGGTCAAGGTTACCATTGCTGTCATCATCGAACAGCCATTGGGCATTTGCAGTATTGACCAGCAAGGCCGCATCGCACTGGCTGTCAACGTCGATCGCCAGAAGATATTGGTCCATACCGGTAAGATCAAAGGAATAATCCGGCGCGGAGCGGAAGTTGCCCGAGCCCAGGCTGCCAAGCCCGCAATTGGTCAGGCTGTTATTGCCGCCCGCCTGCACGCCAAAGGTGGTCGGCGTATAAAGCTGTTCGCCGGTATAGCTGAACGCGTTGCCACCCAGCTGATAGTTCGGGCAGGCCATCGCGGCCACGCCCATGGACAGGAATACGAAAATGCTGGCTAAGAATAATTTCATAAGGAATACCCTCCTACATTATATCAATACGAAACCGTTGGCCGGGGGTGTCGTGCCGGGACAAGGGTCCAATACCCAGGCCCGGTTTGCTGTCTCATAAAATAGCGTCATCACTGGCACCCAAGGCACAAACGGATCAAGTTGCCCCAATACGGGACGTGGCGGCACGATAAGCGGCTTTCCGCCGCAAGCATAGGCAAAATAACCTTAAAATGTGGCTTTCTTTGTGCAGGTCACGAAAAAGGCCGCCCCAACGGACGGCCCAGGTCATATCTTTCTGCAATCAGCTTGGGTGGCGGCCCCGGTCTCAGCTATCGTCATCCAGGGCTTCCACCGCTTTTTGCAGATCGTCTTTGGTCACATCCTTGTCTTTGACCGCCGCCATTTCAAAGACGAAATCCACCACTTTATCTTCGAAAAGCGGTGCCCGCAGCTGCTGTTGCGCCTGCTGGTTTTGCTGAATGAAATCAAAGAACTGACGTTCCTGACCCGGATATTGTCGTGCCTGATTCATGATCGCCTGGGTCATTTCCGCATCCGAGACCTGAACGTCGTTTTTCTGCCCCAGCTCGGCCAGCAGCAGGCCCAGACGCACCCGGCGTTCGGCCAGTTTGGTATGTTCGTCTGTCGGCTCGACCTCGGGATGGTCATGGCCTTCGACATCGGGGTTTTCCTCATGCCACAGCTGATGGGCAATCTGGCCCGCCTCGGCCGTAACAAGGCTGGGCGGCAGGTCGAATGCCACATGTTCATCCAACTGGTCCAGCAACTGGCGCTTGAGCACCTGACGCGCGGCACCGGAATATTCGGTGCCCAGGCGTTCCTCGACCTGGCCTTTCAGGGCGGCCAGATCCTCGGCCCCGTATTGCTTGGCCAGATCATCGTTCAACTCGGCGGCAACCGGTTTCTTCACCTCTTTGATCTTGCACTCAAAGATCGCGGCCTTGCCCGCCAGATGTTCGGCCTGGTATTCCTCGGGGAACGACACCTCGACATCTTTCTCTTCGTCCGCCTTGGCACCGATAAGCTGTTCCTCGAACCCGGGGATGAAACTGTCAGAGCCCAGAACCAGCGGATAGTCTTCGGCAGCACCACCCTCAAACGGCTCCCCGTCGACCTTGCCCAGAAAATCAATCACAACCTGATCGCCCTTGGCCGCCTTGCCCTTCTTGGTTGCGAAATTCTGTGCGCTTTCGGCAATCTTGCCCAGGGCCTCATCCACCTCTTCGGCGGCGGGTTTTACAACAAGGCGTTCCAGCTTCAGCTTCTTGTAATCCACATCCGGGATTGCGGGCAGCGCTTCGTAAGACATGGCGACGACGATATCATCGCCCTCTTTCCAGTCCTCGTTGACCATCTTGATCTCGGGCTGCATCGCCGGCCGGTCGCCGCTGTCTTCCAGATGGGACTGCATCGCCCCGTCCACGGTTTCCTGCATCGCCTCGCCCATCAGACGCTGGCCAAACTGCTTTTTCAGCAGCGGCATCGGCACCTTGCCCTTGCGAAACCCCTTCATCTCAACCTCGGGCTGCGCCTCAGCCAGCTTTTCGTCCACCTTCGCATCCAGTTCCGCACCGGTGATGGTGATTTCATAAGCGCGTTTCAATCCGTCGTTCAGCGTCTCGGTGACGTTCATAAGGTCCTCGCATGGGTGAAGAGGCCCCCACAGAGGCCCCTGGCAGAATTTGCGCCTTACTAGTGGGGGGCAGGGTGCGTTCAACCCCGAAATGCAAGGGGTTTGATGCAGGTCGCGCGGACCATACAGGCCGCCCGGCCACTAACAGACCGGCAGCAGCACCTCATAGCTCACCTCGACCCCTCTGGCGCGCAACGCTTCGATCTGTGCCTCTGCCCCGGCATCCCCCCAATCGGCGACCGAGACCTGCCGCAGATGGGGCAGGGTCAGCAACGCGCCAAGATCGGTGGCATAGGTATGACCAAGATCGACCGCAAGCAGACCGGGATGCCCTGCGAGGTCTGACAGATCCTCAAGTTCATATGCACCCGATATGATCAGACGTTCCAGCCCGGGCAGATCCGCCACAAAGGACAGATCGGTCAGTGTTGCGCCGCCAACCGCCAGTTCCTCAAGCCGGTTCAGCCGCCCGATCGGGGTATAATCGTTCAGGGACACATCCTGAATATGCAGAACCGTCAGCCGCTGAAACCCGTCCAGCCCGGAGAGTTCGGTCAGCCGCGTGCCGCCCAGATGCAATTCGGTCAGTTGGGTCATCGGTGCGATATCGGACAGATCGGAAAAATCCGTAAAGCTTGCCATCAGCACCGTCACATGATCCAGCGAGGCAAGAACGGCATAATCCGGCAGGGATTGCCCGTCGAGGTTGAGCGTGCTGCACCGCTCGGCCATGCAGGCGGCCAATGTCGCCTCGCCCTGCGCCAGACGCTCTGCGCGCCATTGCGTGGCATTGCTCCCGTCGCTGACCGTCTGGCAGGCGGTCAGAACACCAAGAGCTGTGCCCAGCAGCGCCATCAGGGCATAGATATGAAGGGGTCCGGGTGTCATGATCAAAACAGGCCTTCCTTGACATGCAGGCAGGGTAGAAGCCCCACCGGCCTCTTGCCAAATGATATATTCCTACAGGTCTGTCGGCGCAGAAACCCCTTGGGTTCAAACGATCATCCGGTGCGGTGAATGCGGCCCGGAACCAAACAGGCCGGCAAGAGCGCTTGACAAGCCTTTCACCCGTGCCGCATTGTCCACTTATGGATTGTCGACATTACACAACATGGCGGCCGCATCCGGGCATTACACCAAATGCCACGGATTGTATCCAATCGACCTGCGCCTTGCTGATTGATGTTGCCAGACCCGTGACCCCCTCCTTTAAGTATCGCCACCTTCCTGTCGGACATTTCCCGCACACCAGGCCGGTTCCGACGGTCCGACAGGCAGGCAGTTATTGCCTTGGAGGAAACATATTATGACCCTTGCAAAACCCGCTTTGACCGATCCGATGCCCCATGACATCGCCCCGATCGAAAATGTGCCCCTGCGCGTTCAGGTGGCCGATCGCTTGCGCAGCGCCATTCTGAGCGGACGCTTGCGGCCCGGAACCGGGCTGGTGGAAACGGCACTGGCCGAACAGATGAATGTGTCGCGCGCGCCGATCCGCGAAGCGATCCAGATTCTGGAAAATGACGGGCTGGTGGAAACCATCGCCTATAAGGGCAAACGGGTGAAACCGCTGACTGCCCGCGAGGTGGCCGAGACCTATTCCCTGCGCGAGGTCTTTGAAGTGATGGCCGTGCAGCGCATTCTGGAAAACGGCGCCCCGCTGGACCTGCTGCGCGAACATTGCGATGCGATGACCGCCGCCGCCGCGGATGATGATTTCGAAGCGCTGATCGCCGCCGATGAGGCCTTCCACCATGCGCTGATCATGCTTGCCGATCACGATCTGCTTCTGGCGTCATGGAAAAATCTCTACCTGCGCATCCACCAGATCATGGCACTTAGAAACCGCGATGAACGCAACCTTGATGAGGTTGCGGGCAATCACCCGCCCATTGTCCAGGCGCTGGCCGATGGCGATGCGGACCGTGCGATCAAGCTGATCTCTGACCATACACGTGTACTGGCCGCGTTCGACCCCGCGACCATTGTGCAAGCCCTTTGATATTCTGTGACCTGACATATGGCGGAACCCACGCCCCGGATGGTTGCGGTTTTAGTGAACCGGACTGCGGCAACGATAATCAAAAGACCAAAAACAGTCCTTTGAAGACCATCCAACAGGTGAAAGGAAAGCCAATGCAAAGACTACACCACTTGCTTGCAGCCGGCGCTGCAAGCCTCATCGTCGGGACCGGCGCAATTGCGCAGGTATCTGATGATACAATTGTCGTCGGGTTGAGCGCGGATATCAGCACATTCGACCCTTCTGCGATCTCCTCGCGCGACAATGCCAATATCGCCCGCCACGTTTTCGGAACGCTCTTTACCATTGATGGCGCAGGCGTGGCCCAGCCTGATCTGGCCAACAATCTTGAGGTTTCCGAAGACGGCATGGCCTATGTCTACACCCTGAACGAGGGGTTGACCTGCGAGGACGGGGAGCCGCTGACCGCCGAGGATGCGGCCTATTCCTTCAACCGTGCGGCCGACCCGGAAAATGCCTTCACCGGAAATACGCCCGGGTTCGTGTTCAGCTCCATCGACTTCCAGAGTGCCGAGGCGCTGGATGATCTGCATGTACAGGTCAATATCGGCGCCCCAAACCCGATTGCATTCGGCCTGATCGCCGAGGTGCTGATCCACTGCAAGGATAGCTATGAAGCGATGTCTCTGGATGAAGCCTCGGGCAATCCTGTCGGGTCCGGTGCGTATCGCGTGGCCGACTGGCGGCCCGGCTCTGAAATCGTTCTGGAACGCGTCGGTGGCGACGTGACGTTCGACCGGATCGTCTGGCGCATCATCCCCGAAGCCTCCACCCGGTCTGCCGAACTGATGGCGGGCAATGTGGACATCATCACCAATGTGGCCCCTGATCAGATGGATGTGATCAATGCCAGCGGTGCAGCCGAGGTGAACCCGATCCAGGGCACACGGCGGATGTATGTGGGCTTCAACCTCAGCGATACGATGGCGCTGGAACCCGGAGGCGATGCCATTCAGGATCCGGCGGTCCGGCGCGCGCTGCAATATGCGGTGGATGTGCCGACGATCTGTCGTCAGTTGCTGAACTTCGAATGTGAGCGGATGACCGGCATTGTGAACCCGCCCAATGCGAACCCCGATATCGACCCCTACCCCTATGATCCCGAAACGGCTGAACGGCTTCTGGACGAGGCCGGCTGGCCCCGGGGGGATGACGGCACCCGGTTCTCGATCCGCTTTCAGGCCGGTCAGGGCCGGTATCTGAATGACGCCAATGTGGTTCAGGCCATTGCCCAGTACCTGTCGGATGTGGGGCTGGATATTGATCTGGACATCATGGAATGGTCCAGCGTCTACATCCCGCTGATCCGGGAACGCAACGCAGGGCCGCTATATTTCATCGGTTCCGGCGGGGCATTGTGGAGCCCGCTTTACGACATGACCGATCTGGCCGCTGTCGATGCAGGCACCAACTACACCCATTGGGATGATCCCCGCTGGTTCGACCGTTGGGCCGATATCGCCGCGGCCAGCAGCGACGAAGAGGTCCGCACGATTGTCGATGAGATGTTGCAGGTCTTCTATGATGACGGTCCCTGGCTGCATCTGTACTTCCAGCCGGATTTCTATGGCGTCAGCAACCGGATCAACTGGACCCCGCGCCCGGATGAAAAAGTCTACCTGTTCGGTGCCACTCTGAACTGATCAGGTTTCTCCCTGTCGCCTGCGACGGTCAGGTGCCGGATCTTCGGGTCTGGCACCTTTCCGTTTGGGGGCACGCATCTTTGCCACTCGGCACAAAGCGGCCAGACACGCTTAAAGCACCCTGCCTGAAACTTGAATCACAAATACCCTGCCACGCTTCGCGTTCTCGGGACATTTGTGATGCGCGATGTCTCAGGTTTAAGGCAGCATGCTGTAGGCCGTCGCGCATTTCGCATGAGATCGCACCGCTGTCCTTCTGCCATGCGCTGCCGGTATTGGTGAAATACGCCTTCTGTTCGCCGTCGCCCTCTTCACAGTTTTCGACCGGTAAAATGTCATGTGTTGGCTTGTTGCCCATGCTCAAATCTCCTTTTCGAAAAAGGGATTCTACCATCTACCGCCCTGCCCTGCTCATGGGGTGTGACGGTCATCCGCCGCTTTTTTATGCGCATCAACATACGCCCTCAGCACAGAGTGCATTCGTGTCAGATGGCCGTTGCCCTGCCCTTTGAAGAACTCCAGAATATCAGGATCAACGCGCAAGCTGACGGGCTTTTTGGCCTTGGGTTCTTGGGGCTTGGCTACATCCCAGAAGCCTTCAGGCATATCAATTTCTGGCGCATCGGCGCGAGGAGACGTGACCTCTCCGTGTTCGTGCATATCCCTCAAACTTTTAAGGGAAGCTGTTTTTGTATTTTTCATAGTCTTTTCTGCCTCCTTTCCATGCAGAGATCAGGCGTATGTTTTCGCCTCGCTCGGTGTGAATGACGGTGTACGGCGCACCATCAACCAGACCCAATGACGCAATGACGCAAACCTGACTTCCCCATAGTCCTCTCGGTTGTCTTCTCGTGTGAGGGTTTTTCCCTCAAAGATCAGAGCAGCATAGAGCAAATCGACGCCGCGTTCTTTGAGCGTTGCCTGCCTCTTTTCTTCGTCCCATTCAAACTCCATTTATTCCGTCCCCATAGATTTCTTGTATGTTCCCGCATGGTCTCTGCCTCATGTTATGGATTCGACTTAGTGCCGATTGATCAATGATATGGTAGCAGTTACCTGTATATACTATATGTATATACAGTCAATAGGTACATATTCCTGCTGTCTGCCAGTCCTGCCTCGCGGCAGGTTTCTTGCTGTTTTCCTCTGCTTTCCGTCGCCGCTTCGCTGATCCCGTTAAGAGCCGTGACAGGTTGTCGTCTACAAGCCACACAGATTACCGCGCCAGAACCAGATCGACCCGAAGCCCGCCCATATCCGTGCTCTGGCTCAGCCTGAGAGTGCCGCCATGACTGCGCGCGATATCATGGGCAATCGCCAGACCCAGACCCACACCGCTGCCCTTGTCCTGATTGCGCGCCTCATCCAGCCGGGCAAAGGGCCGCAACGCATCGGCCCGTTGATCGGGCGGAATGCCCGGCCCGTCATCTTCGACCGTATAGCGCAGCGCGTGATCCAGCACATGCAGGGTAACCCGGGCCTGACGCCCATAGCGCAAGGCATTTGACACCAGATTTTCAAGGGCCCGATGCACCGCCTGGGGGCGGATATCCACAGAAGGCGCATCATCCGGGGCCACCAGATCCACCTGCTTCCCCGCCCGGCCCGCATCCAGGATGATCCGCTCCACCAGCGCCCGCGGATCGGTCGGGGCCGGATCATCCAGCGCATCGGCACGGGCAAAATCCAGGAACGTGGTCAGCAGCGCCTGCATCTCTTCCACATCACGTTCCAATGCCTCGATATCCGGCGATCTTTCCTGCAGGCTCAGCCCCAGTTTCATCCGTGTCAGCGGCGTGCGCAGATCATGGCTGACACCAGACAGCATCATCGTGCGCTGCTCGATCTGCTGCTCGATCCGGCTGCGCATGTCCAGAAAGGCCCGCCCGGCGGCACGCACCTCAAGCGCACCGCGCGGGTTATACCCCACCACCCGGCCCTTCCCGAACGCCTCGGCCGCGCGCGACAGGCGGCGAATGGGACGCAACTGGTTGCGCAGAAACTGAAAGGCAATAGCCGTCATCAACAGCCCGGTGAACACCATCAGCACAAGCAGCTGATGCGGGTTTGAGGCTGACACCCGGTTGCGTCTTACCGCCAGTTCAAGCAGCCCGTCGGGGGTGTGCATCCCGATCTGAACCATCCGCTTATTCTCCAGCAGATCAATGAACTGAACCTCGGGGATCGCGGCCCGCAACACCCGGATCACCTCGCGCCCGGACAGATCGTAGAACAGGCGCTCATCCTGTGAAGGCGGCGCATCGCCGGTCAGTATGATCTGCAACCCCTCCGCCGACGCAGCGGCGGCTGTGGCGCCCTCCTGCTCCCAACGATCCAGAACATAGCGCAGGTCCAGCGCCAGCGCATTGGTCAACTGCTCTGTCACCCCCTCGAAATGGCGTTGCAGAAATGCCGCCGAGACGACAAGTTGCAGCGTGACGATCGGCACGATCAGGATCAGCGCGGCCCGGCCATACAAGCCCCGCGGCATGAATCTATTGAGCCAGCCAAACATCATGCCCCATCTAACCCGGGGCGCAGGGCGGTGCAAAGGACAAGCGAATGGCTCTGACCCAGATGGAACCGGGATTGCGCCGTATCCTGGCCCCCAACCCCTCGCCGATGACCGAACAGGGCACCAATACCTATCTGCTCGGCCAGACCGATCTGGCGGTGATCGACCCGGGCCCGGCCATTGACGCGCATCTGGACGCCATTCTGGCGGCGGTCGGCCCCAGCCAGCGCATCACCGCGATCCTTGTCACCCATTCGCATCTGGACCATTCCCCTCTCGCCCGCCCTCTGGCCCTGGCCACCGGCGCCCCGGTTCTGGCCGCCGGTCCAAGTGACTGGGGCCGCAGCGCCACGATGCAGACACTGGCCCGCACCGGTCTGATCGGCGGCGGCGAGGGTGTGGATGACAGTTTCGCGCCAGACAGGCGGCTGACCGATGGAGAGGTTGTGACCGGAGCCGGCTGGCAGATTGAAACCCTCACCACCCCCGGCCATATGGCCAATCATCTCAGCTTCGTCTGGAAGGGTGCGCTTTTTTCAGGCGATCTGGTCATGGGATGGTCCAGTTCGCTGATCTCGCCGCCTGATGGGGACATGACTGCCTTTTACGCCTCTCTCAACGGGCTGCTGGCCCGCCATGACCGCATATACTACCCCGGCCATGGCGCGCCGGTGCACGACCCGCAAACCCGCTGTGCCGAACTGGTCGCCCATCGTCGCACCCGCGAGACCGCAATCCTTGACGCCCTGAAAACCGCCCCCGCAGACACCGCCGGTCTGGCAGAGCGCATCTATACAGATACACCGCCTGCCCTTCTGCCAATGGCAGAGCGCAATATTCTGGCCCATCTTATTGATCTGGAAGAAAGAAATCTCATCACAACCGATGGCGATCTGTCTGCCAGCGCCCGGTTCAGATCAGTTTGAAAATCCAAAGGGGTTTTTCACCCCTGCCCACTGGACGCGGCAAATCGGGCTTGCTATATCGGCGCTCAGTTCCGGCGTAGCTCAGCGGTAGAGCAGTTGACTGTTAATCAATTGGTCGTAGGTTCGATCCCTACCGCCGGAGCCAAAGAATTCAAGTAGATCAGAGATTTACGAGACACCTCAGCGAGGTGGCTCAAGGGGGTGTTTGGCGTTAGTAGGCACATAGTAGGCAGTTGAAGCTGATTTGCTTGGGCCGTGATGCAGCGATTTGGCGCTTCAACAGCCCAGATTTCGTTTAGCGAACCAGCCCAACTTGGGACCCAAAATGCAAAACACCCTATGCCGCTCCTACGCCGAACCGCCTAGCATACGATCCCAGATGATGGATCGGTTGGCTGTTGCTGTGTCTTCATTGCCCGAAAATCAACTACAGCATGCTGCCTTAAACCTGAGACATCGCGCATCACAAATGTCCCGGGAACGCGAAGCGTGGCAGGGTATTTGTGATTCAAGTTTAAGGCAGGGTGCTTTAGAAACGATTGTGATGCAGACCGAGGCTCTGGCCTTGCCGAGGCCCAAAAAGCCTGGCCCCAAAACCCGATAGCGCATGCGCAAGGCCACTGTCGTCGGGGCGGAATAAGATCGCGGCTCAAGCTTTCCATATGCAAGGCATACTTGTGAGCAATTGTTAGGTGACGCAGTGAGTTAGCTTGAGCCGCACCCGGGACACTTGCCTGAACGGCACCAGATGAATGAACTACGAAAAGGGGAAGTCGACAAAAAGCGGCACGGCGGCCGCAAATTGTCTGGCCACAATCGGATTAGAATAATCAAAGCGCCCACTCAGCACTCATTCTTCAAGTTGTGGATCGGGGCCGAGCATAGCTATGAATTCAGACCAGCTGCTTGCGACGGGATGAAGAAACCTGGCTTCGTCATAGTCGCCGTCGTCCTCAAAACCCGCGTCGTCGACCAAAACAGTTTCGTTTGCGGGACGAGCCAAAATGTAGATTTTGCCGTGCATAGACCCTTCTCGCAGGTCGATGTATATGCCTTGCGAACCCGTATTGGCGACTTGAAGCAAGCGCGCATGGATGTAGTCTGAGAAGTCATTGTAGCGAAAACTTGCGATGTCATTTAGCGATTCTTCTGTAAATCCAAAAAATTCTTCTACGCTTAACCAGGTAAGTCTGTCTGGCTGAAATGAGGAATTTGCGTCTGCGGGTCGACCGCCATTGTATTTCAGAAGGAACACCCTGTAATCTTCAGGAAGCGTGAAACCTCTGCTCGCCTCAAAATCCTTGATTTGAGCTTCATCGGTCGGTTTGTTTTGCCTGTCAAAAATCATTGGTTCCTCGCAATTGATGCGCCGCCAAGATGATAGAAATCGCGGTTTATTTCGAGTGGAATCAGCTGCATTGTTCGCGCATCTTCGACATGGTGCCAAACCCATCCTGCAGGCGGACTGCTTCCCCATTCCGGGTGACCAGCTTCCGTGTTGGCGCGCCGATTATCTGTTCGTGAATGCCCCGACACCTCAATCTCAACAGATCTCACCCCGCTCGGATGTGTCATGAAGGGGGTGAAATCCGGGTATCCCTCGGGATATTCCACCGAGACCCGCTGGCGCTGACCCTGCACGTCAATCTCGGCAGAGTAGCGGAAATGCCCTTCTGGCATAAGCTCAACATTGCCGCCCTGATTGATCCAGCGCTCGAACCGAGGCGCATTCGACCCCGCATTGAGAATGCCCTCGAAGTCGGGGTCGGTTTGAAGCCGCTCAAGCGTGAGTTCTTCGGGCGCGGATAGCCCCTCGGCACGATTGCGCACTCGGCCCAGTGCGGCCACGCCCGCGATCACCTCCGGCAGGGCGTATCCCAATGCGCCCGCGTAATCGCCAACGGCAATGCGTTCTCTGAATGGCTCGACCATCGCCTCAGGCAGCGCCGATGGGTCGGCATAAAGCGCCTGCGCAACACGGCGAATATCTGACCATCGGATGTTCGGGATGTTTCGGATGGCGTCGGCAATATCCACCAAGGACGTTGCCGTTCCACCCACAAACCGATCAATGGCGCTTCGCGATTGGGTCAGCGCCTCATTGACCAGCGCTTCCGGGGCACCCGAGGCAGCCAAGGCCGCCGCCGTCATCAGGGCTTCGGCATTGGTGATACCAAACACCGATGCCAGCCGATCAAAGCCCTCGCCATAGCGACCGATCAAGTCCAGGAACGCACCCGGATCATCCTTGATCGCGTCGCCAAGCTGCTGGAAGGCAACGGCGAGATCACCCTGCGTTTGGATATCGAGCATTTCGCCGTCGATAGTCACGCCGGGTTCGGGCTGGAACAGATCGCGGAGCCGTTCGGAAAATGATTGTGGCCGGACGCCCAGACCAGCCGAGAAATCCTCATCAAGGGTTCCGAGGAAGCGGTCCAGCAGACCAAGCGGCCCCAAGACACCGATACCCGTATCAGGTGGCACCGGACGGGCCGAACAGCGGCAATTTGGGGCCTCTCCGGGGCGCTCGCCATCTGAATCCCAGCGGAAAACACGGCCATCCAGAGCGGCATGTCCCGCGCGGACCCTCTCATCACCAACCGTTTCCCAAGTGTATTGCTCAATGCCCAGTTCACGCTGTCTGATTTCATTGATCAAACCCGCATAGCTGCGCAACAGCCTTTCCTCCATTGCCAGCCGAAGAGGCCGCAATCGCTGAGGATGAGAATGCCATTCGGCCCGGATTCTTGCCAGCCGCTGATCCCAGACGGCCAGCGTTTCGTTTGTCGCCGTGTCGATGTTGGGCAGGTCTTGCTCTTCAAGGAGTGGATCGTAGGATTCTGCCAACGCGGCCAGAAGCATGCTGGCGTTTTCAGCTGCTGCCTCGCCAAGCTGGCCCTCGAAGGCTGCTCGTAGGGAACTGTAGTTGGGTAATGCGTTTTTAACGGACCAACCAACCCGGCGACCGATCATGCCGGTGGTCGATTTGCGCAAAAGAAACTCTCCTTCACCGCCGGAGCGGAGAAACTCTGAAAATGACTGATTCATGGATTTTTCCGCGATTGACGAACCAAGATCATGTCAAATTGATCTTAAATTTTTGATAACGCCTCGAACGGTTGCGCGTTCAGCTTGGTTTCAATCCAATCCGGTCGCTCGTGTATTCCTGAAGATCCGCGCACAGCTTTTGCAGGCAACCGGCGTCAACACGTGTCGAAAGAGCATCCAGTTTCAATAAATCGGGCGTCAGATAAGGGTGGTACTTCTCAAAAACTAGGTTCGGAGCATGGGTGAATAGATCGGGCATCTCCTCGTAGGCCATTGCCGATAGCACCTGCCCCAAAGAGTGATCAGCGTCGCCTGTCTCAACCAATAAAAACCCATCGTGCTGAGTGATCTGAAAACCTGATGCGCCCAGTGCCATGGCCAGCGTCGTCGTTTTTACCGTGCCGCAGCGCGTTGCCAGAATACATGCGCCTCCACCCAACTCAACGAAAGGCGTTGCCGCGAACCCCTGCCGCGCATAGTTGGCGCAAGCCTCGCTAAGCAGGCGCAGGGCTGCTTGATCCATGTAGCTCGGCTCAAAACTCCCTTCGAGAATGTCGAACATCTTCTCGATAACACGATCATGGATCATCCCGGGATCGCCCCCGAATAGCGGCGGAACCCCATAGGCAAGCTGACGCCTCACAAAGATTGGGTGCGCGCGCAGGTGGACGCCAAAGGCGAGATCACGCTTGACGAAATGGCGGCGCGTTTACAGGCAGAGCGCGGCGTGTCTGTCGCTCCTACAGCATGCTGCCTTAAACCTGAGACATCGCACATCACAAATGTCCCGGGAACGCGAAGCGTGGCAGGGTATTTGTGAGTCAAGTTTAAGGCAGGGTGCTTTAGCTCGGTCTGGCGACTTTTTCAGCGGCTCGGGCTGACGCATAAAAAAAGACCTGCAAGCTCTTGAGCAGAAGCGTGCCAAGGTTGCCCGGCAAAGGCATATCTGGATCACACACAGCCAGCCGTTCATGGCACATATGCTGGAACGTATTGGCTTCA
The DNA here is from genome assembly GCF_004751985.1 of Rhodophyticola sp. CCM32. Lineage (NCBI taxonomy): Bacteria > Pseudomonadati > Pseudomonadota > Alphaproteobacteria > Rhodobacterales > Roseobacteraceae > Rhodophyticola > Rhodophyticola sp. CCM32. The sequence goes on along the minus strand of NZ_CP038492.1, from coordinate 268,245 downwards.
TTGACGAAACCTGGCTGAAAACCAACATGGCCAAGACGACCGGCTGGGCACCGCGCGGTCAGCGGCTGGTCGATCACGCGCCTTTCGGGCACTGGCGCACGCAAACCTTTGTCGCGGCGTTGCGACATAACAGGCTGGACGCGCCATGGGTCATCGACGGTGCCATGAACCGCGTGACATTCGATACCTACGTCGAAACCCAACTCGCACCGACCCTGAGCAAGGGGGACGTGATCATCCTGGACAACCTTTCCAGCCACAAAAGTGCGCGGGCCGCCGAAATGTTGCGCGATGTCGGTGCGTGGTTCTTGTTCTTGCCGCCATACTCGCCCGATCTCAACCCCATAGAGATGGCTTTCTCAAAGCTCAAAACGCTGATCCGAAAAGCCGCAGCAAGAACATATGACGCGTTATGGAACGCGGTCGGTCAAGTGTGCGATCTCTTCACGGACGAAGAAGGCTTCAACTTCTTCAAAGCCGCAGGATATGGAACCAATTAAACGCAAAACGCTCTAATCTGTATCAAAATCCTCTGCCTCTCGATCAGCAAGATGCTGATCTCGAACGCGAATTTCAATGAGCGATGTTGCAGAATAAAACGATTTCGCTTTAGACTGACCACACGCCGTTCGGGCCAGTGAGCAGATATGCCCCCAGATCATCCCTTTAACGTCTTCGTCGTCGCGCAAGCGGGCCGGTTGCAATATGAGGCGGCCTTGTTTGCCGCGTCTTTCCGGCATCACAACCCCGACTTTCCCGGCACGCTTTATATTGCCGAGCCGCAGCCCGGGCCTCGCTGGCAGAAAGACCCCCGTATCAATGACGAGGCCGTGCGCCAGTTATTTGCGCGTCTCGACGCCGAAATCCTGCCCTTCGAGACCCGGCATTTCGGTGACAGCTACCCCTATGGCAACAAGATCGAGGCCCTGACAGCCCTGCCCAAAGGAGAACCTTTCGTCTTTTTCGACACAGATACCCTGATCACCGGGGACCTGACCCGGGTGCCCTTCGATTTCACCAGACCCTCCGCCTCTCTCAGACGCGAAGACACATGGCCCCGGCAAGAGCTCTACGGCCCCGGATATACCGCCACCTGGAAATCCCTCTATGATAAATTCGGGCTCGATTTCGAAAGCTCCCTCGATCTCGACCAGCCCGATGAATACTGGCAGCGTTATCTCTATTTCAACGCAGGCTTCTTCTATTACAAATGCCCTCATGTCTTCGGTGCCCGCTATCTGGAATATGCGGTTGCAATCCGCGATGACGCGCCCGGGGAACTGGTCTGCCAGTCTCTGGATCCCTGGCTTGATCAGGTGGCCCTGCCCCTTGTGATCCACGCCCTTGGCGGCGGTCGCGACACGCTGGAACCGGGCTGGCTTGACGGGCAAACCAGTTGCCACTACCGGGTCCTGCCGCTGCTCTATGCCCGAGAGCCCCAATCCGTGATCGACGCCCTGGCAGAGGTCGCAGCCCCCAACTGGGTCAAAAAAGTCCTGAAAGCCTATGAGCCGATGAAACGCATGATCTACCAGTCCAAAGGCGAGAAAGCCCGCGCCTTGTTTGATCAAAACAACCTGCCCCGCCGCGAGCAAGCCATCCGAAACACCCTGAAACGCGAGAAACTCTGGTTACGGTAGAGGGGGCCCGACTTGGTCTGTGCGCCCGATAGCCGTGAGACGGTTTGAGTACCGGACCCCGAATTCGGGCCGCCAAATCTGACCTTCTATAGTAAATCTCGAAAAACCCGACTCACAAAGCCCTGCCAAGCGATTGCTTTCTCGGGGGTTTTGTAATTCTGGATATTTCAGGTATTTCGAGACATGCTTTATTCATAAGATAATAGAAGCTTTGGTCTTGTACGTCCTCGACCGCATCGTCGCCAGCAGCAATACTAGGGCGTAGACCTATAAATGGCGATGTGCTTCAAGATGTGAAATCTGGGAGGTTTCATGTCGTCGAATTTCTGGCTCACCGAAGAACAGTTCAATAAAATCAGTCCTTTGCTGCCAAACAAGCCCCGAGGCGTGCCACGGGTGGATGATCGTCGTGTCTTGTCCGGGATCATTTTCTGTATCCAGCGAGGCTATCGCTGGTCCGATGTGCCGCCCGAATATGGCCCGGCAAAGACGCTCTACAACCGCTGGAAACGTTGGTCCGAGGCAGGCGTTTTCGAACGTGTCTTTGACGCGCTGGCGCGCGAGACGGCCGACCTGTCGACACTCATGATCGATGCGAGCCATGTCAAAACGCATCGGATCGCAGCGAACGGTGTCAAAAAAACAGCCCGGGCGGACGGAGCATCGGCAAGACCAAAGGCGGGCTGAATTCGAAGCTGCATCTGGTTTGCGACGGTGGCGGTTGCCCGGTTCACTTGGGGCTGACTGCGGGAAATCGGGCCGATATTTCCCAAGCACGCCAGTGCCTTGAACCCTATGTCGCCAAAGGCTGCACCGTCATCGCGGACCGTGGCTATGACGCCAATCACCTGCGTGACTGGCTGACCAAGGCAGAGGCAACAGCCTGCATCCCGCCCCGCAAAAACCGCAAGGTGCAGTTTGAATATGACGCAGATCTCTACAAAACCCGCAATATCGTAGAGCGCATGTTCAATCGCCTGAAAGACTGGCGACAACTCAGCCTGCGCACATTCCGATGCCCCAACACCTTCCTCGCGGCCGCCCACATCGCCGCTACAGTGATTTGGTTCTTATGAGTCTACGCCCTAGGGTTGTCGCCATCTATGATAAAAAGATTGATGCGCTTGAGCCAGAGAAGACCCGACTGCGTGGACACCAACGCGATCCAGAAATACGAGGAAAAGATTGCAGCACATGACGGCACCAAGGCGCGCTTGACCGAAAATCTTGCAAAACAGGCGGAACCAAAAGACACATTCGAAGAAAAACTAGAACCCGCGCTCCTGTTCCTCGCAAACCCCTGGAAACTCTGGGAAAGCCCCAGCCTGCACCGCACTCAACTACGCCGTTTGGTGCCCAAATTGACCTTCGCAGAACGACTCAAATACTACCGAAACCAAGGAGCCAGAAATCCAGGAATTTCCTTTACATTAAAAGGGTTATTGGAAAGCTCACAGGATGAAGTGTTATACGGTGCACCACAGGGGAGCGACCTAGAACCCGAATTGATTGCAGAATGCCTGTCCGAATTTGAGGATTGGGCGGATATCATTCAGGATGATGATGCGCTGGTCGAACAGCTGAATGCTCTGCCGCCGGTGTCTAGGTTCTGTTAACAGTTAATCATATCCACGATGAGGGCGAAGTTTAGGAAAGCGCGGTACATTACATCGAGCTTTTCGAAGCGCGAGAAGATGCGGCGGTAGCCTTTGAGGCGTCGAAACAGGCGTTCTACCTCATTTCTGCGCTTGTAAATCGTGCGGTCATACTCCCATTTCACCAGCCGGTTAGCTTTTGGTGGAACGACGGGCTCCATACCAAGATCGAGGACGAGCTGGCGGGTCTCATCGCCCTCATAAGCGCTATCCACCGTCATCGGCAGGCCCTTGATCGGGTTCCTGGCCCGCGCGAATGCACTAGTGATCAAAGACTTCGACAATTCCAAATACTCCAAACTCGTCACAACCGATCTCAGGCAGATATCAACTGCAAATATCAAACATCCCAACCCGCCCCTTCAATGGTTCGAGCCGTTCCGAATGGTCAACCGCCAATCTGGCATCGGGCGTCTCGGGGTCAATGGGCGGCCCGCGCCTTCCCCGTGTTGCCCATGACCCGTTCGCCTCATCCCCGCTGCCCTTTCTTTGACGTCCTTCGGGACGGTCCAAACCAAAATGAAAGGAAAAAGTTATGGGATTAGATTTATATGCAGGAGTTACACATGAGGATTATCCGGTTGGACATAGCTGGTATTATCGCCTCGGAGGCGAAACCCTGAAACCAAAGGCGATCCGCGCCGAGGTGATTGCAAGCGGATATGAAGGATATCGCGGCGATGAGATCGAAGCGATTGACCAAATGGCCGAGCCCGTCAGATCGCAAAAACTGCGCGCTTTGAACGCAACAGTCCCCCGCGATTTGAAGTGCGATCTCGCCCGCTATCGTCAGATTGCATCGGACATCCGCCGCTTGCCGCGCAATGGTATCATTGCCGAACACCCCATCTCAAGCTGCCCATACATGGCAATCTCACTCAAATACGCCCATCTCAGCAACAGCTTCGCACATCTTACGCGCTTGGAGAAACTGCTAACCCAACAAGGCGATCTCTTTGGATAATGAACCAAATCCCGGCTTCGGCTGGACCATTTGCGGCAACGCCAAAGCCGCTCTCATGCCGACACGTACGAATTACGTTATGTTTGACGTCCCAGTTGGCCACTTTGCGGGACAAACCTGCCGTTCTTTATCGAAGCGTCAAGGTTCGCTTTGCGCGCTTCGCGACTGCAGCGAAAAACACCTAGGGCGGGAAGCGGTACTTCGCTGTGGCTGCGAACTGATCACTCAAATTCGTCTAGGCTGACATTCGACTGCTTCTATATCATGGGGCAGAATTGGGGCTTTTGACGCTTCAATCGTTCAAATAGGCCTTTAAGGTGCCAATCGCACCTTCTCTAGACAAGATATTCAGCCAATTCGCAAATGCCGCCTCAAATTGCGGGGCAGCGTTTAGCTCTCCGTAGATCGCCGATTGCTCCAGCCACTTAATTGGATGGTTCTGGGCAGCCGTTGCCGTGGCTTGAAGCGCAGCCCAATGTGGGTCGTTTGGTTCGATCTGGGTGCCATCGTCCCGCGATCCGGCACACATCTTGGCCCATAGCGCTTCGACCAGCGCCAAACCTTCGATTGAGCCGTTTGCGGCGATGGCGTCGCGCAAAACGGGCAGCACAAAGCCCGAATGCCGGGCCGAGCCGTCAAAGGCTACGCGACGGGTCGTGTCGCGGATTGCGGGGTTGGCGAACCGGCGCTCAATCAGCTCAAGATACTGACTTGGCGTCGTGCCCGGAACAGGCGCGACATAGGGCAATATCTCTTCGCTTTGAACCTTGTGAAAAAATGCCGCGACGGTTTTGTGGGCCATACAATCGGCAATGGTTGTCAGCGAGAGGAGCTCGCCGACATTTGCCAGAACCTGATGGCCCGCGTTTAAAATGCGGATCTTCATCGCTTCATAGGCATGTACGTCATTGGTAAATGTCGCGCCGACGGCGTCCCAATTGGGGCGCCCATTGCAGAAGGTATCCTCCAAAACCCATTGGCGGAAATCTTCGTGGACGACAGGGGCCACATCGGCAAGGCCGAAGCTTTGCACGAGGGCAAGTTCCTGGGGGCCGGTGGCGGGGACGATGCAATCAACCATTGAATTGGGGAAGGCACCCTCGGTATCGATCCAATCGGCGAGGTCCGGATCGCTCAAACGAGCGAGGCCAACAATGGTGTGGCGTAGGATATCGCCGTTGCTGGTTAGGTTATCGCAGCTAAGCCCGCTGAATGGTCGCGCGCTTTGCGCTCGACGATGCCTGAGCGCCGCAACCATGGCGCCAAAGGCGGTGCGCGGGTTATCAGGGTGGGCAACGTCGTGGCGAATGTCGGGGTGATTGGAGTCCAACCCGCCCGAGCCCGGGTCGATGTAGTGTCCACCCTCTGTCACTGTGAGGGCCACAATGCGGATGGCAGGATCGGACATGGAGCGGATTAGCGCGGCATTGTCTTCTTCAATCGGCAGGTAGTCGATCATCGAGCCGGTGATCTCGGCCGAGCGGCTTTCGGGCGCCAGTTCAATCAGCGTTGTTAGGCAATCTTGCGCCAAGAGCTTTTCGCGCATCGCGGCATCATAGGGACGGACGCCGGCACCTAAAATCGCCCAATCTTGCGCGTCGCCTTGCTGCATCAATCGGTGCAGATACCAAGCCTGATGGGCGCGATGAAAATTGCCGAGGCCAATATGGACTATGCCCGGTGTCAGACCACGGCGGTCATAGCGGGGTCGCTCGATGCCTGCGGGCAGTTGGTCAAGCGTGGCGTCCGACAATGGCACGAGATCTGTCTTCAGCTCATCCATTGGCCACCATCCACGTTGTAGCATTGTGCGACGATGTAGTCGGCCTCATCCGAGGCCAGAAACACCGCCATTCCGGTGAGGTCTTCTGGCCTCCCCATCCGGCCATATGGCACCGCGGCGCCTACCTCAGCCTTTTTCTGGCCTAGTTCTTTGCCTTCATGTTTGGCAAAGAACGCATCCACACCGTTCCAGTGTTCACCATCGACCACGCCGGGGGCGATAGCGTTTACATTGATGCCATGTGGGATCAGATTCAGGCCCGCCGATTGCGTAAGCGAGATCACAGCGGCCTTCGTCGCGCAGTAAACGGCAACCAGCGGTTCGCCCCGGCGCCCCGCTTGGCTCGCCATGTTGATAATGCGGCCCCGGATGCCTTTTTCGATCATGTGGCGCGCCACGGCCTGCATGGTAAAAAGCGTGCCCGAGACGTTAATATCAAAGACGCGCGCCGCGTCGCTGCGGTCAATCTCGACCAGAGGAGCCGCGGTAAAGATAGCGGCATTGTTGATCAGAATATCAATCTGTCCAAGGTTAGCGACGGTCTGGGCAATGGCACTGTCTATGCTGTCTTGACGCGTCACGTCCATCTCAACCGCAATTGCCGCTTCGCCCATTTCTGCGGCTGTGATGCGCGCCCGTTCAATGTCGATATCGGCAATAGCCACGCGCGCGCCTTGCGCGACATAGGCCGCAGCAAAGGCGCGCCCAATGCCGCGCGCGGCACCGGTTATCAAAGCCGATTTCCCGACGAGCCGTGTCATTCGATCCGCAGCCCCTCTTCGTCGAAGCGGTGAACTTGATCCTCAACCGGCGTCAGAAAAACGCTATCACCGTGATACATATCGACCTCGCCCACCGCGCGTACGGTCATTGGGTCTTCGCGGCCCGGAATATGGACGTGGAAAAAAGTATCAGACCCCAGATGTTCAGACACGCCAATGGTGCCTTCCCAAGCGCCTTCTGTCTTGGAGACGGTGATATGTTCGGGCCGGATACCAATGGTTGGCACGCCAAAGGGCGCGGCCATATCACGATCAAGAAGGTTCATCTTGGGCGAGCCAATGAAACCCGCGACAAACAGATTGCGGGGCGTGCGGTATAGGTCCAGCGGACTGCCGACCTGTTCGATATTGCCCGCCCGCAGCACGACTATCTTGTCTGCCATGGTCATGGCCTCGACCTGATCATGGGTCACATAGATCATCGTCGTTTCGAGTTTTTTGTGCAGTTCGGCAATCTCAAGCCGCATGCCAACACGCAGCGCCGCATCCAAATTTGAAAGCGGCTCGTCGAACAGAAAGGCCTCGGGTTCGCGTACAATCGCCCGTCCGATGGCGACTCGCTGGCGCTGCCCCCCGGAAAGCTGACCGGGTTTGTGTTCCAGGTAATCGACAAGGTTCAGCGACTTGGCTGCCGCCTCGACCCGGGCGTCTATGTCAGGCTGTGCCATCTTTGCCATACGCATCGGAAAGGCGATATTTTTGCGCACGGTCATGTGCGGGTAGAGCGCATAAGATTGGAACACCATCGCCAGTCCGCGTTTAGCGGGGGCCACTTTTGTGACATCCTCTCCGTCAATTGAAATCGTACCCGAGGTCACCTCCTCAAGGCCCGCAATCAGGCGCAAAAGCGTTGATTTACCGCAGCCCGAGGGGCCTACAAAAACCACGAACTCGCCATCTTCGATGGTCAGATTCAAGGGGGGGATGACCTCAGCATCGCCAAACCGTTTTACCACGTTCTCAAGGTTAATCTGTCCCATTACGTGTTTCCCTATTTAACGGCGCCGAAGGTCAAGCCTTGGACGAGTTGTTTTTGACAGAACCAACCAAGCACCACGATCGGCCCGACGGCGGCGGTTGAAACAGCGGATAGGCGACCAAAGAAGAGGCCCTCTGGCGCGCGATTGCCTTCGATCAATTTGGACAGCGTCGCCGCATCCGTCGTCGTCAGACGAACGGTCCAATAGGCCTCATTCCAGCAAAAGATAAAACACAGCAGCGCCGTTGAAATGATTCCGCCCCATGCCAGTGGAATCAGGATTTCCTTGATCTCATCCCATGTGTTGGCACCATCCATTTTACCAGCTTCGATGATGTCTTTCGGGATCTCTTTGAAATAGGTGAACAGCATCCAGATCACGATCGGCAGATTGATCAGGCTGAGCACCAGAACAATCAGGAAATGCGTGTCATAGATCCCCAACCCCTTGGTCAGGAAGTTCATCGGATAAAGCACGGCGGCCGCCGGTAGCATTTTGGTGGATAACATCCACATCAGGATGTCTTTGGTAGAACGGCTTGGATAAAACGCCATCGTGTAGGCACAGGGGATAGCCACAAAAAGCGTAAAGACGGTCGCAAAGGTTGCCGTGATGACCGAGTTGGCCGCAAAGCGCCAATAGTCATAATTCTCGGTCATATTCAGGTAGTTTTCGAGCGTCGGCGTAAAGAAAAACAGGAATTCCGGGCGCACCGCATCGGCATCGGTCTTAAAGCTGGTCAGCACCATCCAAAAGATTGGAAAGAAGAACAGCAGCGCCACGACCCACGCGACAACAGGGCGGCCAAACAGGCTGAACCTTGAGGTTTGTGCAACAATTGCCATGGTCCGAACCTCTCCTTAATCCATCAACGTCTTGCCAATCATGCGCAGCAGAAAGAACGCGACGATATTGGCAAGAATGACTGCGAAAATACCGGTAGCACTGGCGGCGCCGATATTGTTGTTGGCGAATTCCCCGATCAGATAGGGCAGGTTTTTGTTGCCATTGCCCCGGCTGACGATCTCAATCTCGGCGTAAAGCGAGAGATGAAAGATGGCCTGGATCATCACGACAATCGCTATCGGACGGGAAAGGTGAGGCAGCGTCAGGAAACGAAACTGAGAGAACGTCCCGGCCCCGTCCAGCACGGCGGCCTCCTTCTGCTGCTGATCCTCGGATTGCAGCGAGGTCATAAAGATAAGTACTGCAAAGGGGGTCCACTGCCAGGTGACCATGATGATGACAGCAATCGCCGAGGTTTGCGTTGCCCGAAATGAGATTGGCTCAAGCTCAGGCCAAAGCGAGAAAAACCAACCGACGCCTCGCGCATTTTGTAACGACGATACAAGATCATTGATGCCATCAATGGCCAACCCCTGAAGGCCCAAAACGGGATCGAGCAACATATTGATCCACAGCACGGCATTCACCGCAGGCATGACAAAAAAGGGTGAGATGATCAGCACCCGCGCGATTCCGCGTCCCGGGAAGGTCTTGTTGATCAGAACGGCGATCAAGACGCCCAGAATAACGGTCAGCAATAGGATGCTACACACGATGAACAGGCTGTTTTGGATCGCCAGCCAGAACCCATCGTTGTTCCAGACAAACTGATAATTCCCAAAGCCGCGCCAATTGCTAAACGACGGTGTTGTCCAGTGCGGGTTCCGCAGATTGTTCAGCACATAGCGGATAAAGGAAAAGAATAGGGTCATTCCAAGGGGAACCACCATCCAAACCAAAAGCAGCGCAACAGCGGGCGTTTGAAGGAGGCGAGGAAGTCTTCTGTCGGACATAAGTCTATCATCCCTGCAAAACGAGTATTCCGTCTTGCTTACAAGAATTCGGTTCCGATTGGATCGTTTGAACGGCGAAAATCGCTATAGCGTAAATTTTGACGCCCGTTCTGGAAAAGGTGGCCCGGCGCAAACCGGACCACCAGAGATCTCGCGGCCTTTAGAAGTAGCCTGCTTCGCTCATGATCGCCTCTGCGGCGGCCTGCGCGTTTGCAAGTGCTTCATCAACGGTCTGTGCGCCAGACAAAGCCGCAGCCATTTCCTGTGCAACTGCCGATCCCACTTCTGGGAATTCGGGAATTGCCGCAAACTGGACCCCGACGTATGGTTTTAGCTCTGTGGCCTCTGGGGCCGCGGATTCGATGGCTGCAAGCTCTGCTTCTGCGAAACCTGCGACCGCCTGGAACTCAGGGGACGCATAGGTAGATGCGCGTGTGCCGGTTGGAACGGAACCCCAGCCAAACTCAGGATGGTCAGCGACCGCCTGAATATAGTCGCGCGAGGTTGCCCACTCGATGAAGGCCATTGCCTCTTCTGTATTCTCAGTGCCTGCTGGCACCGCCATGGCCCATGCCCACAACCAGTTGGCCCCTACGGGGTTACCGGCATTTGGCGATTGCGCGTAGGCGACGTTGTCCACCTCTAGGAACGAGGCCGCGATCGTGGCGTCGATCCACATGCCGCAACGCCCTTCGTTATAAAGCGCCAGGATCTCGTTGAACGAGTTCCCTTCCGAGCCCGGAGGACCATAGGTGCCCAAGAGATCAACGTAGAAGTTGATCGCAGCGCGCCATTCGTCGCTATCGATAGTTGGGCGGAAATCTGCGTCGAACCATGCACCACCAAAGGAATTCACCACGGTTGTGATAAACGCCATGTTGTCGCCCCAGCCGGGTTTGCCGCGCAGACAAACGCCGTAGACGCCGTTATCGGGATCATGGATCGCCGCCGCTGCTGTGGCGATGTTGTCCCAGCTGTCATTGTCTGTGATCGAGACGTCAGCGGCCTCCATCAGGTCGGCACGGTACATGACCATAGAGGATTCACCATAGAATGGCGCCGCATAAAGCGTGCCATCTGCGGATAGGCCATTGCGGATTGCGGGCAGCATGTCGTCGATGTCGTAGTCGTCGCCGAAATTCAGTGCTTCGATCCAGCCAGCCTGACCCCAAATCGGGGCTTCCTGCATGCCGATGTTGATAATGTCATATTGACCACCGCCCGTGGCAGTGTCCGAGGTTACCTGTTCACGCAAGACACCTTCTTCGAGGGCAACCCATTCCAGCTGAACGCCGGTTTCTTCGGTATACGCTTCGGCAACGGTCTGCATGTTAATCATGTGGCCGTTGTTCACGATGGCGATGGTTAGCGTTGTGCTGTGGCCGTCCGCAATCGCGGCGGTGGCACACAATGAAAGCGCAGTCGTCGCGCTTAGTGTGAGCTTAAAGGACATCCGTTCCTCCCTGATTGGATGTGATGCTCAAAAGGTAGTCAACTTTGCATTCGCGCGTCAATTAAAAACTTTACGCGAGTTAATTTTTTAGTACGCGCCGCTATGCCGAATTTCGCATGACCAACTTCCCCGGAATAAGTGTTTCAATTCTGTATCTTACATCGCTTTCGGTCTCAACTCTTTCGACAAGCCGAGCAACACTTTTGCGGGCAATCGCTTCATAATCCTGGGCAACGGTCGTCAGGCTTGGGCAGGTGAAGCGCGAAAACGGGTGATCGTCATGACCTGCGATTCGGATATCGCAAGACGGCCCATGGCCCACGCTTAGCCCGCTTTCATATGCCGCCGATAGCAGTCCGATGGCCAGACGGTCATTAGAACAAAGAACGGTCCCGGGGCGCGTCGCCCTGCGCGAAAACAACTCCATCCCGCCGCGGAATCCGATCTCTTCAAATGACCAGCCTTCGCCATCAATCTGGAACAGCTCGGGGTTGTGCCCCAGCCGGTCCATTGCCGCCAGATATGCGGCCCGCCGCTTGTTCGCGTTCGGGTTGACCGGCTTAGCCATCTCGAAAAAGGCAGGGGCTTCCCCGGTGCGATTGAGATAGTCCACGATCATACCTACGCTTTGTTGATTGTCTGACCCAATGAAGTCTTCGCCAACGCCTTCGGTGTTGGAGTCGAACAAAACCGTCGGGACATCCTCGCAGAACCGCTCGATTTCGCCCCTGTCAGACGCCCGGCCAAGCGGTGCCATCAGAACGCCCGCTGGTTTAAGGGCCTTCAAGCTGTCGAGGTTTTCGTTTTCAAGCGCTCGATCACCGTGTGAACTAAGCAAGATCGGACGAAAGCCGGCCTCCATGCAGAGCGTTTCAATTGTGCGGGCAATTTCGGCAAAGAACGGATCGGCCAGAAACGGAACCAAGATCCCAACATTCTTTGTCAGGCGTCGGTTCTGGTTCACAGCGTAAATATTGGGACGGTAATCATATCGATCTAGCGCAGCCTCGATTCGGTCGCGCGTCGTTTTTCGCACGCTATCCGGGTCATTGAAATACTTCGAAACCGTGGGACGAGACAGCCCGCTTACGGCGGCGAACTCCTCCATATTCTTGATCTTCTGGGCGCTCATGCAAACCTGCGTTTTGGTTTAGACGGGGTGTCAAAGTTCATAGCCAAAAACCACAAAAACATTGCGCGAGTAAAGTTATTCTTTCTTAGCGTAAGGTTTTTGATCGCGGTTTGAGAATTTTGTTTCCGTCTGAAGTCAATCGATAGGTGGGCTACCAAACGTTGACATATATGAGTGCTGGTTTTTTCCTCTAACGCCGAACGGCTGCTTTGCCGGGCCGCACTGCGACAACTCGTGGTTCAAGTGAAAGTCCTGTGTGGATGGCTCCTGCATTGCAAGAGTTTTTGCGATATTGCGATGGTCTGTCAGTACAGTCGTGTGTCCGGCCTGTTTGCGTGGCGGCTGCCACTGGCCCTGATGAGTTCCGCAAGCAAGGTTCCTATCGGCTAAACGACCTCTGAGGGCCGCGACATTCGTCGGAGTGTCCTTACTCTTGGTTGACTTCGTTTCGCATCATCACATCAAGCGTCTTGCATCTTGTGACAGGATCAGACGATCGGCTGCCGGTAGCCCTGCACATTGCGCAGATACAAAAAGCACAGGCCAAAGCCCCAATTGCGCTTGTTCGTCGTCAGCCGTTCCAACCAGTCCGCGATCTCTTCGTTCTCGTCGCTCAGAACCGGGCTGTATCGATAGCACGTCTCGCTGATTTGGAACGTGCGGCAAGCCAGCGCCACGCTGATCCCATGCACTGCGACCACCTTTATGGCCATCTCTCGTCGTTGAGACGGCCTTAACGCTTTTTTCCAAGGGCTTCCTTCAGCAGATCATTCTGCATGCTCATCTCAGCATACATGCGCTTCAGACGGCGGTTCAGTGAAAACTACGTTCTTGAATCTTTCGTTGTCCTCGGTGAACACGTCTTCGAAGAAATTAGGCAGCGGACTCATAAAACTGGCACCATAGCCTGACGGATGCGAGTTTGATCATCGCCAAGAAGTTGGCAGATGTCTTTTCGTATCGGGTTGCGATGCGGCGGAAGGAAGCTTTGAGGCGGCCAAAGAACCGCTCGATCTTGTTGCGCTCGCGATAGATATCGACGTCGAACTCGGCGGGCAGTTTGCGGTTGGATTTGGACGGGATGACGTCGATGGCGCCCTGTTCCCAGATCATCTTGCGGATCCAATCCGCGTCATATGCCTTGTCAGCCAGAACGTATTGGCCAGGTTGCAGCCCGTCCAAAAGCTGTTCGCATGGGGGTGCATCGTGGGCTTGGCCCGGCGTCAGTTCATAGCGGATCGGCAACCCGTCCTGATTGGTAAGTGCATGTATTTTCGTGGTTAACCCACCCCGCGACCGGCCCATGCAACGACGCGGGTCGTTTTTTTGAGCGTCGCTGCAGAATGGTGAACCCGAACCGATGTGCCATCCACCATCACGGTGTCGATATTGTGCGCATCGGCGACCGCCTCCATTACCCGATCCCAAATGCCCGCATAAGTCCATCGGTTGAAACGGTTGTAGATCGTTGTGTATTCACCAGTTGTGGCGGCGGGCGCGATTGTTGCCCCATCCGGGGGCCAGGGTATCGGATCGGGGCAATTGCCCATGGTGGGGCAAGGTAGCAGCGCTGCTTCCGGGGCGGGCCAGGCTTCCGGCCGTGGGTATGCCCGCGCGGTTATTGTCGGCGCAGGGTCTGATACTCAAGCCGGCGATATGGCGGGTGCCGGCCGCCGGCCTGTTTCGACAGCAGGTGCGCTGGCGCTCACAGGTGTGGGTATGACATCCGGCATTGGCCATCTGCCCGCTGTGATAAAGTACACGCCAGTCCCAATTGCCACGGTGATCGGCACCCCGCGCAGTATCGTGACCTTAACCGGTGCGCCGCAGGGTGTGATGCAGATGGCGGCCGCGCCTGTCGGCTGGCGTGACATCCTCGGCGCACCGGGCGGGTCGGCCAGTATCATCGGTGCGCCCTCGGGCGTCAGAGAAATGGAGGGCAACATGCCTGCGACAGACACGAAGATCACACATTATTATCACGGTGAACCTCTGATTATCCAGATCACGGCTCATGATCCCGACGAAGTTGTGCTTGGTGAGGAAGAGGTGAGTCTGGCGTTGTCGGATACGGCGGGTGGTGATCCGCTTTGGACCGGAACGGAGACCACCGATGCCAGTGGTGTTGCGGTATTCACCGTTCCGGTCGAGCATTTGCCGGAAGGCACCAGGAGATTTTTCAACATCTGGGACAGCAGTAACCGGGTGCAGGCTGTGGGATCTGTCCGGGTTCTGAAATCAGTCCAGCCCGCCGCCGAATGACCCGCTGCCGCCGGCGATCACCGGCCCGCTCTTTTGCGATATGGTGACAGAGCGCTTCCGCTACATCCAGGCGGAAATCGACCTGCACGCGGTTGAATCGTGCAAAAAAGATGAAAAATGTCGGTGGTGCCTGCGCGTTGCTTTCGATCTCAGGAACTAACTATTTACGAACAAATCTACCAAGTATTTGATATTATGTAGTTTCTGGTGCGGTCGGTGGGACTCGAACCCACACGGGTGTTACCCCACAGCGACCTCAACGCTGCGCGTCTACCAATTCCGCCACGACCGCACGTGATCAGAAGTGGGCGCACGTTTAGTCAGGTCATCCCCGAAAGAAAAGAGGAAAAGTTGCGCCATCGGCGCACGCCGTTCCGCGGTGGCCCTCATGCATATGTCATACCGGGCGTCGGGCTTTCCTCTGCCCAAGGGTATGGGCCAGAACCCCGGCCAAGAGCAGCAGGATCATCACATAGCCAAACCTTTCGGCCCCGGCAAAAAAGACCCGGTTCATCACCCGCCCCGGCAGAAAGGTGAAGGCCCCGGCGATCCCCAGACTGTTCCAGTAAAGCGCCCGCATCGACTGTGCATGCAAAGCCCGCCGCCCGGCGCGAATGTGGCGATATCCTTTCCAGAGTATGTAAAATACCGCAATGGACAGAAGATGGATCGGCCCGAACATCCCGACAATGGGGAAGACATGTGCCGGGATCGTCAGGCTGCTGCCCGCAAGCAGCATCATCGCCATGATCCAGATATACCCGGTGAGTTTATGTATCCGGTCGCGCTGACGGCGATAAATCGCGAATGGCCCCAGGAGGATTGCCAGACAGGCCGCCGCGATGTGAACCTGAACAGCCGGCGATGCCGAAAGGATCGGGTCGATGGTCACAGGCGGGCTCCAATCTTGGCAAGATGCGTTTGCCATGGCACCACAGGCGACAACGGGCGCGGGTTTCAATTCCGGATGCGCCAATGACGGGAGAATTGCGTGGTCACCAACGGGTCGCAATCCGCGCTTCGCATATGGCGGCGGCATATGCGTGAGCCTCTGGTGCTGCCTGCGTTGGCCGGATTGGCCGCGATTCTGGCGCTGGTCGGGCCGTTCGGGACAGATCGGGTGCTAAGCTTCTGGCCACGGCTGGCCTATTGGGGCGGCATTGCCTTGGGAAGCTATTCCATCGGCTATTGGTCGGGTCAGCTTTTGAAGCCGGTTGTGCCGGTCCGGGGTGGGGTCCTTCTGATCGGGATCGTGACGGGGCTTGGGGTGACGGGGCTGGTCGTCGTACTGAATTATCTGGTTTTCGCGCAATCGCCCGCGCGGGACGAGATTGCCAGCTTCATCGCAACGGTGGTCAGTATTGCGATGATCATCACCGTGATGCTCGACATTGCCGGGCGCCAGTTGGGGGCTAGTACCGATCTGGCAACAAAGCCGACAATCCCGCTGCTCGACCGACTGCCGCTTGAGAAACGCGGGCGCCTGGTGGCGCTCTGCGTCGAGGATCATTATGTGCGGGTCAGGACAACGAAAGGGGAAGAGATGCTGCTGATGCGTCTGTCGGATGCGATCCGCGAGGCTGGCCCTGTCGAAGGGATACAGGTCCACCGGTCGCATTGGGTGGCTTTGGCCGCGGTCAAAGCGGGACGGCGGGACGGGGACCGGGCGATCCTGACCATGAGCCATGGAGCCGATATCCCGGTCAGCCGGTCACGCCTGGCCGAGGCCAGGGCCGCCGGGCTTTTACCGCGCTAAACGATGGTGGAATGGCTGACATCCCACGGGCTTGTGCCCTATGAAACCGCGCTGGCAGAGATGGAGGCGCGGGTCAGTGCCATTGCCGGGGGGCGGGCGGAGGAGGCAATCTGGCTTCTTGAACACCCGCCGCTTTACACGGCCGGCACTTCGGCCAGACCCGATGATCTGCTGCAACCCGACCGGTTTGCGGTCTATGAAACCCGGCGCGGCGGGCAATACACCTATCACGGGCCGGGCCAGCGTGTGGCTTATGTGATGCTTGATCTGAACCGGCGCGAGCGCGATGTGCGCCAGTTTGTGAGCCGGATCGAGGATTGGGTCATCGCCACGCTGGCGGAGTTCAATGTCACTGGCGAACGGCGGAAAGGCCGGGTGGGTGTCTGGGTTCAGCGGCCGGAAAAACCACCCCTGCCCGATGGCAGCCCGAGGGAAGACAAGATCGCTGCCGTGGGCCTGCGGATTCGCAAATGGGTCAGCTTTCACGGGGTGTCGATCAATGTGGAGCCGGATCTGAGCCATTTTGACGGTATCGTGCCCTGCGGCATCACCGGTCATGGGGTCACCAGCCTTGTGGATATGGGCCTGCCCGTGACGCTGGAGGATGTGGACGCAGCACTGAAACGCACATTTCCGCCGATCTTTGGCAACTGATTGCCTAAATTTCCCGTCCGACATCAAACCCTTTCTGCCTCTGGCCCCGTTTCTGCAACAATCACATTCATAACGTGTTCTCAGTCTCACATGTTCCCTGTCTTTGAAGTTCCCGATCCCTACAGAGGGACGAAAACAACATGACGATACAGGATACCCGCCTTCCTTCCGTGGATTCGGATTATCAGATCGGTCGTGATGACTGGCTGGAGGTGCATATGCTGGTGGCCGCCCTTGCCGGTCTGTGCATCGTGCTGGGCATGGCCATTGCCGAGTTCGTGTCTGACGTGACGCCGCCGGACATGCCTGACCCCACAGTTTTACATGCGCCCTCAGTCTGGATATCCGGGTGACCCCTCTTGATCGGCATGGCCCGGCCATGTCCCTCCGATGGGCCTGCGGACCAGGCGCAAGCAGGCCGCTTTGATCATTCAGCCTGCCACAGCACCGGTTCCCCCAACGGGCCTGGCCGAGATCGTTGACGATATTCTGGCCCTCTGCAAAACGGATCGGGTCAGCATGGGCGATCTGCTGGCCGCCTTCGGCGCGACGGGGTTTCTGCCCGCCCTGTTGATCCCCGCCGTGATCGTCCTGTCACCGCTTTCCGGCATCCCGATCCTTCCAAGCATCTGCGGCATGATGATTTTTCTGGTTGCCTGTCAAATGCTTGGGCATCGCCGGTCTTTGTGGCTGCCCGGTTGGCTGCGCAGACGCGGGATCAGTTCGCACAGGCTGCGCTCAGGCATTGTGCGGCTGCGCCGGCCCGCCCTTTGGCTTGATGCCCATAGCGGGCAGCGATTGCGCCTTCTGACCCGGCAACCGATGCTCAGCATCCTGCAACTGGCCTGCGCGCTTTGCGGGTTTGCAATGCCGTTTCTGGAACTTGTTCCCTTTTCCTCGTCCCTGCTGGCCATGGCGGTCTGTCTGATGTGCCTGGCAATGATGACCCGTGACGGGCTATGGGCGTTGGTGGCCTTGATCCCCGTGGCCAGCGCCGGTGCGGTTTTGCTGAGCCTTTGGGGCTGAGGCGGCGAGACACGGAACCAGAGCCGGGCCAGAATGCGCTTGCCTACCCTCTGTTGGTCAGCCCGGCGATGGCAAACCCAATACTTGCGCTGCGCGCGGCAGCGTCATCGCAGAGTGGCGGATCGCGGTCGCCAGGTCTGCGCATCGCCATCCAAACAAGCATTTCCACTGCCGCGCGCGAGGCCGCAGCGATATCAAGATCGCGTCGGACATAACCCGACATTGAGAGCCGATCTATACAGGTTTCGAAATCCCTGAAAAACAAGCTGCGCTGACCCTTGGTGTAGAGCCGTTCAAGCACCGCGTTTTCCTTGGAACAACTGTCTAGCAAGGTGATGAGTTGGTGCTCACGCCGAAGCATATCGTAGGTCTCGGACAAGACAGCCGCGAGCACGTCGGCACTTGGCGGTGCGCGCAGCGCGGCCTCCTTGAGCACCGGCCAGTCCAACCGCTCCTCAAGGGCGCGGGACGCAGCCTGTTTCAACCGCGCCGCACTGAACTTCACGGGCTTGCCCGCGTCTGGCAGATCGAAGCGGGCGGCGTAAAGAATAGCGAGCTCAATCAATGCCTCCTTTTCAGAAATGTAGACATATACTGTTCCCGCCGCGACGCCGGCGGCCTGCGCCACATCGGCGATCTGGGTCAGCCGCGGCCCGTTCATGGCCAGCACATGGCGCGCGGCGCGGGC
The DNA here is from genome assembly GCF_004751985.1 of Rhodophyticola sp. CCM32. Lineage (NCBI taxonomy): Bacteria > Pseudomonadati > Pseudomonadota > Alphaproteobacteria > Rhodobacterales > Roseobacteraceae > Rhodophyticola > Rhodophyticola sp. CCM32. The sequence continues at coordinate 249,671 of NZ_CP038492.1, read as the reverse complement.
GATAGCTTCAAGCTTGGCTGGGCTTCGCTTCGGCCCCCTGCGTCTTGAAGATTTAGCGTTTTTCTGGTTATCATGAATGAGTGATTCGTTCATTATTTAGGAGTGCCTGAAAGTGATCGTGACGTCCAGCCCCCGCGCCGAAACGATGTCGATACACTCCGCGCTGTTGTCGTCTTGCTTTTGGTTCCATTTCACACCGCCCGGCTTTTTGATGCGGAGGTCTGGCATATGAAGGATCTTGAGGCGCCTTTCTGGATTGCCGGTTTTCTGATCCGGTTCCTTAATGTCGCGCAGATGTCGCTACTCTTTCTGCTGGCAGGGATGAGCGCGGCCTGGGCCCTGGAACACCGCAGCGGAGTGGCATTTTTGAAAGAGCGTTCCGCCCGGCTTATCGTACCGCTGCTGATCGGCGCTGTGGTGCTGGTTGCACCGCAGGTCTGGTTGGAACGGATCACGCCCGAGGTGCCTTTGCGGATGAGCCCGCACGATCACGAAGGCGGCCTTTGGTTGTTCATGGGCACCTACTTTCGCTGCTGTTATCCCGAAGCCAATTTCTCCTGGCATCACCTGTGGTTCCTTCCCTATCTCTTTATCTACTGTCTGCCGCTCGCTTTTCTCAGCCATGCCGGTGTTGCACGGCGACCTGCCCAGTCGATGATCGAAGCGCCCTGGCGGCTGTTCCTGCCAGGCTTGATCCTGATCGGTATCGAGGCCGCCCTGCGCCCGGCCTTCCCAAGCACCCATAATCTTGTCTGGGACTGGGCGAACCATGCGCATTATGGCTTTCTGGTGCTCTTTGGGTGGTGGTTGGGACGCAATCCCGAGGTAGAGGCATCTATCGGCGCCATCCGGCAAATTGCGTTGATCATCGCGCTGGGCCTGATTGCAATCTGGTTCGCAACAATGCCGATAGACGTGGGCGGTTTTGGTATAATCGAAACCTCACACACGATCCGCCACCTGATCCGATTTGCTGCAGAATGGTGCCTGCTGTTGACCCTGCTGGGATACGGGCGGACCTTGTTCAGCCATCCCATTCCGCTGTTGCGCGCCTTTGTGCCGATTGCACTGCCATTCTACCTTTTCCACCAGACGATTATCGTTCTTCTTGGCTGGTTGTGGCTGGATTGGGCCAGCATGACGCTATTGAAGGCAACGACCATCGCAATCCTTACAACCATATTGAGTATCCTGCTGGCGTGGGGCGCGGCGCAGTTTGCCGTTACGCGCTTTGCGACGGGCTTGCCGTTTCATCGCAAACCTCGCTTCCACTTCAGGTCTATAGAGGCGACCTAGAACCGCTGGCTGGCGCAACTTAGCTAAAGCTGCCATTCGTCAAGCTTCCAGCATTTGGAAAATACCGCATGCTGCCTTACACCTGAGACATCGCGCATCACAAATGTCCCGGGGCCGCGAAGCGTGGCAGGGCATTTGTGATGCAAGTCTAAGGCAGGGTGCTTTAGGCTCTTTCCAGCCACTACAGCACGCCCATCCTGACCCATCCGGGCCGTTCTTTGACAGGCAGGTCAAACCTGTTTGTGGTGCGACACCCGGACTGAGGCAATTTTTCCCACCCCTCTCGATCCTTCCGCATTGCACGCAGGCCCATGCAGCACTAAAACGACCCACAGCAACTCAGGCAGTGCGGGCAGATCCATTGCCATCTGCATAAGCTAGACAGGGAGCGCATTATGGCCGACGCCGCCATTTCCGGGCATGATCACGACCGGCCGGGGTTTTTCACCCGATGGTTCATGTCCACCAATCACAAGGATATCGGGGTTCTCTACCTTTTCACCGCAGGGTTCGTGGGGCTGATCTCGGTCGCTTTCACCGTCTATATGCGGATGGAACTGATGGAGCCGGGTGTACAGTATATGTGCGCCGAAGGTGCCCGTCTGCTCAGCGCCGCGGCAGAGGCGGAATGTACACCTGACGGCCATCTATGGGGGGTGATGATCACCGGACATGGCGTCTTGATGATGTTCTTCGTGGTGATCCCGGCGCTGTTCGGCGGGTTCGGCAACTATTTCATGCCGCTGATGATCGGCGCGCCCGATATGGCATTTCCGCGCCTGAATAACCTCAGCTACTGGATGTATGTGGCGGGCACCGCCCTTGCCTTCTGCGCGGTCTTTGTGGACGGTGGTGCCGGCCCCGGCTGGACATTCTACCCCCCGCTCAGCTGGCAGGATGCCCCCACATCCCGCGCCGTCGATTTCGCAATCTTCGCGGTGCATGTCTCCGGCGCCTCCTCCATTCTGGGGGCGATCAACTTTATTACCACCTTCCTGAATATGCGCGCGCCGGGCATGACCATGCACAAAGTGCCGCTTTTCGCCTGGTCGATCTTTGTCACTGCATGGTTGCTGTTGCTGTCGCTGCCGGTTCTGGCCGGGGCCATCACCATGCTTCTGACCGACCGGAATTTCGGCACCACCTTCTTTGATGTGGCTGGTGGCGGTGACCCGATCCTGTTCCAGCATATCTTCTGGTTCTTCGGTCACCCCGAAGTGTATATCGTGGTTCTGCCCGCCTTTGGCGTGATCTCCCATGTGGTGGCCACCTTCTCGAAAAAACCGATCTTCGGGTATCTGCCCATGGTCTATGCCCTTGTCGCCATTGGCGGCTTGGGTTTCGTGGTCTGGGCACACCATATGTACACGGTTGGTATGACATTGAACCAGCAGGCCTATTTCATGGTGGCCACCATGGTGATCGCGGTGCCGACGGGGATCAAGATTTTCAGCTGGATTGCCACCATGTGGCAGGGCTCGATCAGCTTCAAGACACCGATGCTGTTTGCGATCGGTTTCATCTTCCTGTTCACCTTCGGGGGCGTGACCGGCATTGTTCTCAGCCAGGCAGGCATCGACCGGGCCTATCATGACACCTATTACGTCGTGGCCCATTTCCACTATGTGATGAGCCTGGGGGCCGTCTTCGGCATCTTCGCGGCCGTCTATTACTGGATCGGCAAGATGTCGGGCCGGCAATATCCCGAGATGATGGGCAAGATCCATTTCTGGTTGTTCTTCATCGGCGCCAATGTGACCTTCTTCCCGCAGCACTTTCTGGGCCGCCAGGGGATGCCGCGCCGCTATATCGACTATCCCGAGGCCTTTGCCTACTGGAATCAAATCTCGTCGATCGGCGCTTTCGTATCCTTTGCCTCTTTCCTGATGTTCATCGGTATCGTGTTCTACACGCTGCTTTATGGGCGCAAGATCGAAGACAAGGCCTATTGGGGCGAACATGCCGACACGCTGGAATGGACCCTGCCGAACCCGCCACCGGAACACACATTCGAGGACCTGCCGACACCCGATATGTGGGATAAGCAGCCCCATCACTAGGCAGGCCGATGCCCGTCTATATAGACACAGCAGATACAGGGGCCGCGGAGGATTTCGCGGCCCTTTCTGATACGACCCACGGCCTGCCCCGGCTGCGGATGATCCTGCGACCCCATCGCTCGCTCACGCCGGATGGGTTTGTCTGGTTCATCGGGGTGACCGCCTCGCTGATCTCCCTGCCGCTGCTTGCGGTGATCGGCACCTCGCTCTTCTGGGGGCTGCTGCCTTTCATCATCGCCGCCGTGACCGCGATCTGGGTCGCGCTGAAACGATCCTGGCGCGACCGGGCGATGTATGAAGAGCTGATCCTCTGGGACCGTCTGATCCGTCTGGAACGCCATGACCCCCACCGCGCGCGCCGGGATTGGCAGGCGAACCCCTATTGGGTTCGTGTGACCCTTTATGCCAAAGGCGGGCCCGTGCCCAATTACATCACCCTGTCAGGCGGGGACCGCGAGGTTGAGATCGGCGCGTTCCTCACCCCGGGCGAACGGGTCGCCCTGAAGGACCGGCTGGAACAGGAACTGCTGCACTGCGGTTAAGACACCCCGCTCTGATCTGATCCGAACCACCCCGAAACAGGACGGCTCCTTTTTCAGGATTTCACCCCTTCGGCCCGCAACTCATCGCGCAGGAACCGGCGTAATATCTTGCCCGAGGCGGATTTCGGCACGCTGTCCACAAAGCGGAACTCAACGGGATGTTTGTAATGGGCCAGACATCCCTGCAGATGGGTGCGCATATCCGCCTGCCCGATCCCGGCCCCGGGCGCGGACACCACGAAAGCAATCGGCAATTCCCCGGCCTCATCATCAGGCTTGCCCACAACGGCGGCGTCAATCACCTGATCATGGGCGATCAACGCGGCCTCCACCTCGGCGGGGGCAACCTGAAACCCCTTGTATTTGATCAACTCCTTCAGACGGTCGCGGATGAACATATAGCCCTGCCCGTCGATCACCGCCAAATCCCCGGTTTTCAACCAGCCATCTTTGGTCAGTGTGGCCGCCGTCGCCTCCGGATTGTTCAGGTATCCCATCATCACCTGCGGGCCGCGCACCCATAATTCGCCCTCTTCATCGGGGCCCAGATCGGCGCCGCTTTCCGGCTCCACGATCCGGCATTCGGTGCCCGGCACCGCCTGCCCCGAGGACCCGTGGCGCGGCTTGCCCTTATAGGTGGAATGGCTGACCGGGCTCATCTCGGTCATGCCGTAACCCTGGATTGATTCCGCCTGCAATCGCTGGCCTACGGCCTCCTCCACCTCAGCACCCAAAGGCGCCGCACCGGAAAAGATATAGCGCACCGAAGACATGTCATACTGATCCACCATCGGATGTTTGGCCAGCGCCAAGGCCACGGGCGGCACGATATAAAGCCGGTTGACCCCATGGGTCTGGATCAATTGCAAAAACTGCTCCAGATCGAAACGCGGCATGGTCACCAGCCGGCCTTTTTCTCCAAGGATCAGATTCATCAGAACCGTCATCCCGTAGATATGAAAAAACGGCAGGAAGGCGATGACCGTTTCCCCGGGTTGCAGCTCCGTGGGCAAGGCCAGCTGGTTCACATTGGTGACGATGTTCCGGTGGCTCAGCATCACCCCTTTGGGCCGCCCCGTGGTGCCGCTGGAATAGGGCAGAACCACCGGAAAACTGTCCAGACCAACCGGGGACTGCGCGGCCTGTGCCGGACCCATCAGATCGTCAAGCGACAGCGCGCCCTCACCCCCACCACCGATCACAACCAGTTCCTCAGCAGGCGTATCCGCCATGCCCGCGCGGGCCAGATCTGCCAGCGCCGGAATGGTGATCACCATCACGGCGCCTGCATCCTGCAACTGATGCTGGATCTCGGGTGCGGTATAGGTGGGGTTCAATGTGGTGATCGTCCCTCCGGCAAAAGCCACCCCATGGAACACCACTGCGTATTCGGGGCAATTGGGGGCCAGAATGGCGATGGTCCGCCCCGGGGCCGATCCGCGCGCGGTCAACCCGCCAGCCAGCGCCCTGATCTGATCCATCAGACCCGCAGCCGTCATATGCCGACCTGTTGGTCCGTCAATGATCGCCACATCATCGGGGCGGGTTTCCAGACCCTGAAACAACCGTTCACTGATCGACAGATCGCTTTGCGCAACCTCTGGATAGAGGCTTGGAAAAATTGTCATGGCTCCTCCCGTCTGGCCCTCTTGCCCGGGGCCGGTCCCGGAAGGCTAACACAGGCGCGCAAAAACGAAAGCTGTGATCATGAAAACAACTCCGCCCGCTTCTTCTTGTTCCAAATACGCAAAATCCGACATGGGCCACAGCCGGAATGGCCGCGAAGGGTCATCAGGCAGGCCCTGTTACGCCTGCCAACCGGGTTTCCGCTTGTCGAAAAAAGCCGCAATCCCCTCCGTGCTTTCGGGGTTTTCCCACCGGGCCACCAGCGCATCCACACTCATCGCAATCGCCGCCTCATCGACACCGCCGCCCAGACGCGCAACCAGCGCCTTGCCCTCGGCCACAGCCCCCGGAGCAGCCGCCAGATACGGGGCCACTTCCCGCTCGATCGCCGCATCCAGCTCCGCCTCCGGCACCGCGCGGGCCAGAAGCCCCAGGGCCACGGCCTCTTCCGCGCCGAAAACCCGGCCCGAGAACATCACCCGACGCGCCCACGCGGCACCCATACGCGCCACCACATAAGGCCCGATTGTCGCCGGGATCAGCCCCAGACGCACCTCGGTCAGGCCGAACCGCGCGCCATCAACGCCCAGAGCCACATCGCAGACCGACATCATACCGACACCACCGCCAAAGGCCTGGCCCTGCACCCGCCCGATCAGGGGTTTCGGCATCCGGTCCAGAACGCTCAGCATATTGGCCAGATTGCGCGCCTCCCGCGCGCGGGTCGCCCCGTCAGCCCCCATCTGCGCCCGCATCCAGCCCAGATCGCCCCCGGCGCAGAAGCTTTGCCCCGCGCCGGTCAGAACCACCACACGCACCGCCGGGTCGCGGCCCAGCCGCTCTGCCGTCCCGGTCAGCTCCGCGATCATCTGCGCATCCAGCGCATTATGCTTGTCCGGCCGGTTCAGCGTCACGGTTGCAACCCCGCGCATATCCACCGCGATTTCGATTGTCTCCATCACGCACCCTCCCGCATCGCCTGCGCCATCGCGGCAGCCTGTTCAACCGCGTCTATATCAAGCCCGGTGTCATAACCCAGATCCGCCAGATGCCGCGCCACCGCCTCACTGGCCACATTGCCAGCGGCCCCCGGCGCATAGGGGCAGCCGCCAAGCCCGCCCACAGCCGCATCGAAGACCCGGAGCCCTAGGCTGAGCGAGGCATCAATATTGTCCAGCGCACGACCGCCCGTGTCATGAAAATGCCCTGCCAGCCGCCCCGCAGGCACCACATCGCGCACCGCCAGCAACATCCGCGCGATGCTGTCAGGCGTGCCCTGGCCAATCGTATCGCCCAGCGAGATTTCATAGCAGCCCATCGCAAACAGCTGATCGGCCAGCCAGGCAACCTGCCCCGGCGCAACCGGCCCGTCATAGGGGCAATCGGTGACACAGCTGACATAGCCCCGCACCGGCAGGTCAATATGCCGGGCGGCCTCCACCACGGGCCGGAACCGCGCAAGGCTGTCTTCAATGCTGGCGTTGATATTCGCCCTGGAAAACCCCTCGGAAGCCGACCCGAAAATCGCAATCTCATCAGCGCCTGCCGCCAACGCCGCCTCATAGCCGCGCATATTCGGGGTCAGGGCCGCATAGCGGATGCCCTGCCCCCGTGTGATACCGCGTGTGATACCGGCCAGCACCTCGGCGCTGTCGGCCATCTGCGGCACCCATTTCGGGCTGACGAAAGAGGCCACCTCGATCCGGCGGAACCCGGCCTGGCTCAGCCGGTCGACCAGCGCGATCTTCTCGGCAACCGGGATCGGGCGCGCCTCGTTCTGCAACCCGTCCCGGGGGCCCACCTCGAATATCTCCACGGCTTCCGCCATCACCCTGCCTCTCCTCTTTGTGCCCGGCCCGCACTCCTCTACAGGGCGGGCCTCATCCGTCCCAGGCCTCATAATAGTCCCGGGTATAAAGCCCCGGCCCTGCGGGCAGCGACGCAATGAAACCGGGCCGCCCGGTGATCCGCTGATACCAAGCATGGGCCGCCTCAAACGGCTCCAGCCTCGTGAAATGGCGCGCCATATAGACTGCTTGCCCACAGCTGATATCAGCGGCCGAGAACCCGCCCTCCAGCAGATATGCCCGCCCCGCCAGACGGGTTTCCAGCGCCTGATAACATTTCTCGATCCGCTTCGCCTCGATCTTCATCACGATGGGGGAGCGCATGCTGTCCTCATAGAGCGCCTCATGCTGTTGCGTCAGCGCCGCCGCATGCTGAGAGATCGTTTCGGCGAAATGCACCCAGATCAGCCAGTCGGCCCGCTCTGCATTTTGCCCCGCGCGGCCCAGGCCGGCCTCGGGGAACCGCTCACACAGGATTTCGGTAAGCGCGCCTGTCTCCCACAGGCAACGCCCATCCATCTCAAGCGCGGGCACCCGCCCTGCCGGATTCAGCGCCAGAAATTCCGGGCTGCGCAGGGTTTTATCGAATGGCCATTCCAAGAGGTCGAACGTGACCCCCAACTCATGCAGCAACCACAGCGTCCGCATGGAGCGGCTTTGCGGCACATGATGCAGACGGATCATGTCTCCTCCTCCAGAACAATCAGCGCGGCACCCGCTTCCACCTGATGGCCTTCCCGGGTCAGAACCTCCGCCACAATACCATCGCGCCCGGAACTCAGCGTATGTTCCATCTTCATCGCCTCCAATACTGTCAATCGGTCGCCCTGTTTCACCGCCTGCCCCACCTCGACAAAAACCGCCTTCACCAGCCCGGGCATCGGTGCCTCGATCCGGCCCGCCGCTGCGCCGCCCTCGACCACCACATCCAGCGGGTCGATCAACTCGAACCCGTAATTATTGCCCCAGAAGACCGAGATACCGGCCCCGTGCCGCACCACATTTGCCGAGACCGCCGCGCCATCCACATGCCAGCCACCGTTTCGCACAACCTCATGGGTCGCCCCCCCCACCGACACCCGGAACCGCCCGGACCCGAGCGTTTCGACCGCAATATCAAGCAGATCACCCTGATATCCCAACTGCACCGATTGCCGAAGCGGGGCCCAAAGCGCGAAACCGGCCAGGGGATCACCGCCCTCATGCAGCCCCAACGCCCCCAAAGCCGCCAGAGACCGGGAGCGTGTGCAGGCAACCGGGGCCGCAGCCAGCGCATCCAGATCCCTGTCAATCAGACCGGTATCCACATCGCCCGCGCCAAACCCTTCATGGCGCGAGAGTTTCCGCAGAAAGGCCAGATTGGTGACCGACCCCGCCACTTCGGTCCGGGACAGGGCCTGTTCCAGCCGGGCAAGCGCCACGGCGCGGGTGGGGCCATGGGTGACCAGCTTGGCGATCATCGGGTCATACCAGGGGCTGATCACATCCCCGGTGCGCACGCCCGTATCCGCCCGCGCGCCATCAGGAAAGGCCAGATGCGCCAGCGTTCCCGTGGCGGGCAGAAACCCTTTCGGCACATCTTCGGCATAAAGCCGCGCCTCGAACGCATGGCCTGAAATCGTCAAATCCTCCTGCCGTACGGGCAGTGGCTCACCTGCGGCCACCCGCAACTGCCATTCCACCAGATCAACCCCGGTGATCGCCTCGGTCACCGGGTGTTCCACCTGCAGCCGCGTATTCATCTCCATGAACCAGAACCGGTCGGGCCGCAGACCGTCAGAGCCGTCGACGATAAACTCCACCGTCCCCGCCCCGGCATAGCCGATCGCCTCCGCCGCCCGCACGGCCGCCAGCCCCATCTCGGTCCGCATCTCATCGGTCATGCCCGGTGCCGGGGCCTCTTCAATCACTTTCTGATGGCGCCGCTGAAGCGAACAGTCCCGCTCGAACAGATGCACCGCACGGGTGCCATCGCCAAAGACCTGCACCTCGATATGGCGCGGTTTGTCCACGAATTTCTCGATCAGAACCGCATCATTGCCAAAGGCGGTCGCGGCCTCGCCCTTCGCGCTTTCCAGCGCCTCGATGAACCCGCCGGGTGCATCGACCTTGCGCATCCCCTTGCCGCCGCCACCCGCCACGGCCTTGATCAGCACCGGATAGCCGATGGTATCCGCCGCGCCGGACAGATGCTCCGAATCCTGGTTTTGCCCGTGATAGCCCGGCACAACAGGCACGCCGGCCTCGCTCATCAGCGCCTTGGCCGCGTCTTTCAAACCCATCGCCCGGATCGCCCTGGCGGAGGGCCCGATGAATACCAGACCTGCCGCCTCCACGGCCTCCACGAAATCCGGGTTCTCGCTCAAAAACCCATAGCCCGGATGGATCGCCCCGGCCCCGACGCTCTGCGCCGCTGCGATGATCGCATCCCCCCGCAGATAGCTGTCTTTCGGCGCGGGCCCGCCGATATGCACCGCCTCATCGGCCATCGCCACGTGGCGGGCGCGCGCATCCGCATCGGAATAAACCGCCACCGTCCGCACGCCCATGGCCTGTGCCGTCTTGATCACACGGCAGGCAATCTCGCCCCGGTTGGCTATCAGGATCTTCCTAAACATCCCCACCCCCAAAATCCTCGATCATCCGGAAGCGCTCACAGACCAGCATCATCTCGGGTTCAAACCCGCCATTGCGCTCAAAATACGCCTGATGGGCCGCCCGCCATCCGGCCAGACTCTCATTCTCACCCTCAGCCAGCGCAAATTCCGCATCCACGTCACAGAACCGGCATTCGCTGACCGCAAGCGATTCAATCACCAGCGCCGGATTGCCGTCCCAGTCCAGAGCGATATCGCGCTGCCCGGGTATCGGCTTGGGCTCCCCACCCGGCGAAAACTCTCTGAGCGCCCCGCAGGTCGCGGTCTTGACGCCGGCCCGCACCAGCGCCAGCAGCTCGTCACACAGCGCCCTGCTGTCACCAAAAGTGAATGTCTCCGCCCCCGGATACCGCGCCTTTGCGTCATCGACCGAAATGCTCATCATAGCTCTCCCTGCCAGATCGCGCGGCGCGACACATCTTGCCACCCATCACACAAGGTATCACGCCCTGCTTCGGCGGTCGCGAACCCACATGACGGCACAACACACCAGCCGACGATCAGGATCGTATCAGACATCCGCACCTCCCGGATCGCTCATCATCCCAAGACCGCCCGCTTCTCTGCTTCGCAAATATCCCGGGGAGCGCGAGGGGCTGGCCCCTCGCTCCCGCGCGCTCAACGCTCTCACCGCTCACATCCGGAAGACGCCAAACCGCGTCTCCTCTATCGGTGCGTTCAGGGCTGCCGACAGGCTCAGAAACAGCACTTCGCGGGTTTTCCGCGGGTCCACCACCCCGTCATCCCAAAGCCGGGCACTGGCATAAAGCGGATGCGACTGGCGCTCGAACATATCAATCGTCGGTTGCCTGAACGCGGCCTCGGCCTCGGTGGACCAATCCTCCCCCGCGCGCTCCATCGCGTCGCGCTTCACGGTTGCCAGCACGCCCGCCGCCTGCGCGCCGCCCATGACCGAGATACGACTGTTCGGCCAGGACCACATGAAACGCGGCTGATAGGCGCGCCCGGCCATCCCGTAATTCCCGGCCCCGAAGGACCCGCCCACCACCATGGTGATTTTCGGCACCGATGTGGTGGCCACCGCCGTGACCATCTTGGCCCCGTGCCGGGCGATCCCCTCATTCTCGTATTTCCGGCCGACCATGAAGCCGGTGATATTCTGCAGGAACATCAAAGGAACCGACCGCTGCGAGCACAGTTCCACAAAATGCGCGGCTTTCTGCGCGGCCTCGGAAAACAGCACCCCGTTATTGGCGACAATCCCCACCGGGCAGCCCATCAGATGGGCAAAACCGCACACAAGTGTCTCCCCGAACCGGGGTTTGAACTCGTCAAAGCGCGAGCCGTCCACCACCCGCGCAATCACCTCGCGGATATCATAGGGTGTGGTCAGCGCGGCAGGCACAACCGAGAGCAGCTCTTCAGGGTCATAGGCCGGGTCTTCCGGGGTCTGCCATTGCACGGTGGCGGGTTTTGCCCGGTTGAAGGATTGCACGGCCCGGCGCGCCAAAGCCAGCGCATGGGCATCATCCTCCGCCAGATAATCCGCAACCCCGGACAGGCGCGTATGCACATCGCCGCCGCCCAGATCCTCCGCCGTCACCACCTCGCCGGTCGCGGCCTTGACCAGCGGTGGACCTGCCAGAAAGATCGTGCCCTGTTCTTTTACAATAATGGTCACATCCGACATCGCCGGAACATAAGCCCCGCCCGCAGTGCAGGAGCCCATGACAACCGCAATCTGCGGAATGCCTCTGGCGCTCATCCGCGCCTGGTTGTAGAAAATCCGCCCGAAATGATCCCGGTCGGGGAACACCTCATCCTGATTGGGCAGGTTCGCCCCGCCACTATCGACCAGATAGATGCAGGGCAAACCGCATTCCCCGGCGATCTCCTGCGCACGCAGATGTTTCTTTACGGTGATCGGATAATAGGTGCCGCCCTTCACCGTCGCATCATTGCAGACAACCATCACCTCCTGCCCGTGCACCCGACCGACCCCGGCGATGGCCCCGCCACAGGGGGCAGCACCATCATACATCTCATGGCCTGCGGTGGCACCCACCTCCAGAAACGGTGAACCGGGATCAAGCAGGTTCGCCACCCGGTCCCGCGGCAGCATCTTGCCCCTGGACAGATGCCGGTCACGGGCCTTCTGCCCGCCGCCCGATGCCGCCAGATCCGCCGCCGCGCGCACCACAGCCAAAGCCTCCAGATGCGCCGCGCGGTTGGCTTTCGCCTCTTCCGATCCCGCCATAAAGGCCGATCTCAACTTCATGCGCCATTCTCCTGTTCCGCAACCGCCAGAGCTTTCAGGTCCTTGCGGATCACCTTGCCGGTCACGGTCATCGGCAAAGCCTCCACAAAGCTTATCTCACGCGGATAGGAATATGAGGCGAGCCGCCCTTTCACCCAATCCTGCAAGACCCCGGCGGTGATATCCGCCCCGTCTTTGGCCACCACATAGGCCTTGACGATCTCGGTGCGCAGCGCATCGGGCTTGCTCACCACTCCGGCACTTGCCACGCCCGGATGGCTCAGCAGACAATCCTCGATCTCTGCGGGGCCGATCCGGTAACCCGCCGAGGTGATCACATCATCCTCGCGGCCCATGAACCGCAGATACGGGCCCTCCCAAAGCCCCCGGTCGCCGGTCAGCATCCAGTCGCCCCGGAATTTATCCGCCGTTTCCTGTGGTTTCTGCCAATAGCTCAACATCATCGAGGCCGACCCCCGCCGCACGGCCACATCGCCCTCTTCCTGCGTTTCTCGGCCATCCGCACCGATCACAGCCACCTCATGACCCGGCACCGGCCTGCCGATGGCCCCGGGTTTGGCCGGGAACAGGGAAGAACAGGAGGACACAATCATGTTGCATTCGGTCTGGCCATAGAACTCGTTGATCTCCAGATCAAAAGCACGCCGCCCCCAGTCCAGCATCGCAGCACCAAGCGGTTCGCCCCCCGACGCGACCGAGCGCAAACCGTCAATCCGCGCCTCCGCCGCCTTCAGCATCCGCAAGGCCGTGGGCGGAAAGAACACGTTGCGCACAGCGCCTTTGCGACAGATTTCCAGACAGGCCGCGACGGTGAATTTCGGCATCCGGGCGGCCACTACCGGCACACCCAGGGCAAGGCCCGGCATCAGCACATCGAACAACCCGCCGATCCAGGCCCAGTCCGCAGGTGTCCAGATCACATCGCCGGGCTGGCCCAGGAAATCATGGCTGATCTCGACCCCAGGCAGGTGGCCGGTCAAGACCCGATGCCCATGAAGCGCGCCTTTGGGGCTGCCGGTTGTGCCGCTGGTATAGATCAGCACCGCCGGGTCTTCCGGGCCGGTATCCGCCATCTCGCCAAAGCGGGGTGGCAGCGTTTCAGTCTCGGGGACCAGCACATCCAGATCAAACGCCGCCAAAAGACCCGCACCCTCGCCATCGCTGATCACCCGGCCCGCACCGCTATCCGCCAGCCGGGAGCTGAGCGCATCTTCCCGGAACAGCTTGAACAGGGGCACCGAAATCGCGCCGAGTTGCCATATCGCGATATGGGCCGCCGCGCACCAGCCATCCTGCCCGCGCAGCACGCCTACCCGATCGCCCCGTTTCACACTCCGACTGCGCAGCGCCGCCGCCAATTGGCCCGCCATAAGGCGCAATGCGCCAAAGCTGATATCCTGCCCCGCTGACAGATCGCGGATCGCCAGCGCCTCCCCGGGGTGGTCCAGAACCTGCGCTGCCATGTTCAGCCGCCCGGGCAGATCCCAGGCGAAGCCATCGCGCAATGCCTCGTAGGACCTGCCTTTGAGGCGGGGCAGCATCCCGTTCAGGCCCGAAAAATCGCTCATATCCGGGGCGCCTCCCCATCCAGCGGGTCAGCGATGTCCACAAGGACACCCCAGTCATCCACAGGATACAGCCGCAGCGCGCCATGACCCGGCTGGCAAACAATGACCAACCGCACCTCCGGCAGGGCCGAGGGTTCTGCATGGCAATCTGTCAGCGACCCGCCGGTTTCCACCACATAGCCCGCAGCGATCACGGTGATAATCTCCATCTCCCCCGGAGGTTGGGCGCGCAAACCCAGCCACAGACCCACCAGGCCTGCCAGACCCAACAGACCAGCCAATGAAAACGCATAGCTGCGCGAGAGAGAGGCCATCACATCCCCTCCAGCCGGTCATCTGGAACCTTCCCTGTGGGGGCCGCCCGGCGCGGGCCGATATCGGCGCTCACCCCATCGCCCCCATCAGTTCCCGGCCCACAAGCATCCGGCGTATCTCTGACGTGCCGGCGCCGATTTCCATAAGCTTGGCATCGCGGAACAGCCGGGACACCGCGCTGTCATTCATGAACCCCGCCCCGCCCATGGCCTGCACCGCCTGATGGGCCACAACCATCGCCTCTTCCGACGCATAGAGCACGCAGGCCGCCGCATCCTGACGTGTCACCTGCCCCCGGTCACAGGCTTTGGCGACCTCATAGACATAGGCCCGGGCCGAATTCATCTTGGTATACATATCGGCGATCTTGCCCTGCATAAGCTGGAAATTCCCGATGCTCTGGCCGAACTGCTTGCGCTCGACCATATAGGGCATGATTTCATCCAGACAGGCGGCCATGATGCCGGTGCCGATCCCACTGAGCACCACACGTTCATAATCAAGGCCCGACATCAGCACACGCACGCCCTTGCCCTCTTCGCCCAGCACATTCTCGAACGGCACTTCCACATCGTCAAAGATCAGTTCCGCAGTGTTCGACCCGCGCATGCCCATCTTGTCGAAATGCGGCGATGTGCTGAACCCCACCATATCCTTTTCGATCAGAAAGGCGGTCATACCCTTGCTGCCCGCCTCCGGGTCGGTCTTGGCATAAACCACCAGAGTGTCCGCATCCGGGCCATTGGTGATCCAGTATTTCGTCCCGTTCAGAATATAGCGGTCATTGCGTTTCTCGGCGCGCAGTTTCATGCCGACCACATCGCTGCCCGCCCCCGCCTCGGACATCGCCAAAGCGCCCACATGCTGGCCCGAGACCAGCCCGGGCAGGTATTTCGCCTTCTGTTCCTGGGTGCCATTCAGCCTGATCTGGTTCACGCATAAATTGGAATGCGCCCCATAACTCAGAGAGACAGACGCCGAGGCGCGCGCGATCTCTTCCACCGCGATCACATGGGCCAGATAGCCCATGCCCGCACCGCCGAATGCCTCATCAACAGTGATGCCCAGCAGGCCCAACTCCCCCATCTCGGCCCATAGTTCCGGCGGGAAAGCGTTGGAACGGTCGATCTCGGCGGCCATCGGCCTGACACGGTCCTGGGCCCAGCGATGCACCATATCGCGCAAGGCACCTACATCCTCACCCAGATCGAACGTCATGGAGGCCATGAACATGGGCCGCCCTCCCTTTAATTGAACGATTGTTCAATTCATATCCAAACCGGGCCGCAAAGTCAAAACATCTCGCAGGCACAGCCTTTCTCTATCTCAAAAATACTTCCGCCGGAGGCGCATTTCCAACCTGCGGCCCCGGCCCGCTCTCTTCACGGGGCCGGAATTCTCAAGAATTCCACCGGAAATCCGCGCGGATTTCGGCCCCTCATGCAACCGCCCTCACCTCATCACGGATGATCGCGGCAATCTGGTCGCAATCGGTCTCCTTGAATGTCAGCGGCAACCGCATATCCATCAAAACCGCCAGCACCCGGTCGGTCTTTGGAAGCGTCTGGCGTGGCGCATACTGCCAGCTGTCATAGCGCGAGGTGAACCCCGCCGGTTGGTCCGCGCCGAACCATTTCAGTTCCACCCCCCGGTCCAGACAGGCCGCGATAACGCTTTGGATCACCTCGGGGCTTTTTCCGGGCAGCAGAAACTGGATGGATGAGCCCACTATCCGTGCCCGGGCATCCCGCTCGATGATCCTGAGCCCGGGTGTGTTTCGCAACCCGTCCTCCACCCTCCTGTAAAGCGCGTTCCAGCGGGCCACCTGCGCCGGCAGATCGGCCAGTTGCGGGCGCAGGATCGCCGCGCGCAGATTGTCCATCCGCCCGGAGATATTCGGGGTCACATATTTCACCCGTTCGAACACCTCCGCCGGGGGGGCGGCCCGATGACGGCCATAAAGCATATAACTGCCCGACTGGATGATCGCCCGCGCCATCAGTTCCGCGTCGTCGGAGATCAACACTCCGCCCTCGCCGGAATTGATATGTTTGTAGGTCTGCGCCGAATAACAGCCGAATACGCCATGGCGGCCCGAGGGCACATTCTTCCAGGCCGCACCCATCGTGTGGGCGCAATCCTCGACCACGGCAAGGCCCGCCCGGTCACAGATTTCCATCAGCGCATCCATATCACATATATGCCCGCGCATATGGCTGAGCAGCAGCACCCGCGCACCGCTGGTTGCGGCTTTCTCGGCCAGATCGGGCAGGTCGATGGTCAGACTGTCCGTCGTCTCCACAAAGACCGGCTCGGCGCCAAGGCTGGCAATCGCGCCGGGCACCGGGGCCAGGGTAAACCCGTTCGACAGCACTTTATCGCCGGGCTGAACCTCCAACGCCCGAAGCGCGCAGCCCATGGCATAGCCGCCAGAGGCCACCGCAAGGGCATATTTCGCTCCGGTGAAGGCGGCGAACTCCTCCTCCAGAAGCGCCGTTTCTCCGGCCTCATCGCCTTGCAGGTTATAGCGATGCAGGCGCCCGTGTTGCAGAACCTCCATCGCGGCGGCAATGCCTGCCTCTGGGATCGGTTCCTGTTGTGTGAAACTGCCGGTGAAACGCGTTTTATCCATGGGGCAAGGATTATGCGGCACGCGGCGCGCGTCAATCCCATGTCAGACCCCGCCTGAGAGATCAGAATGCCTCCGGCGGGGATGTTTGAAAAGCAGAGAAGACCCGGATCAGGGGATCAGGCGGGGGATGATAGTGTCGAGATCATCGTAATGGTCGAGAAGCGCCTCGGGCTCCAATCTCTGAACCCCGCGGCCATCGGGGCCGAAGGTGACCAGGATGCTGGGAACACCGGCGGCCCGGGCGGTTTTGCGGTCCGTGTCGGTGTCTCCGATCAGAAGCGAGCGGGCAAGCGTGCCGCCCGCCCGTTCTACCGCCAGCCGGTAGGGGGCCGGGTCCGGTTTGCGCACCGGCAGCGTATCAGCGCCCACAAGGGCATCAAACCGGTCACGCACGCCCAGCCGGGTCATCAATGTCTCGGCCAGTGCTTCGGGTTTGTTGGTGCAGATGCCCACCGCCAGACCGGCGGTGCGCAGACGATCGACCGCGTCGATCGCGCCGGGATAAAGCCGTGTATGCACATCAATCGCCTTGGCATAGGCCTTCAGCAGCACCGGGTATCCGGCCTCCAGCTCCGCATCAGACCATGGGATGCCCAGCCGCTCGAAGCCCAGTTTCAGCATCGCCCGCCCGCCGCGAAAGGCGGTGGCGTCATCGCGCCCCTGCACCAGTTGCGGCGGATGCCCCAGCGCGCCAAGTGCCGCATTGGCCGCCGCGATCAGATCGCCCGATGTATCGGCCAGCGTCCCGTCCAGATCGAAGATCACACAGCGCATCGCGCCCTCCGTTTTGGGCAGGTTTCCGCCTGCATTTGAAATGTAGCGTAAGCCGAAGTGACCCATGCCGACCTTGCGCGACGGGGTGGCATGGATAATACCGGGTTCACAAGACCAAAAACAAAGCGGACAGGCCCATGCCCACAGCCCTTGTTATCCTTGCAGCCGGTCAGGGTACGCGGATGCAGTCAGAGCGCCCGAAAGTGCTCCACCAGATCGGCGGCGCGCCCCTGATCGCCCATGCCATCCTGTCCGGCGCGACCCTGGCGCCTGACCGGATTGTGGTCGTCACCGGCCATGGCGCCGCAGAGGTCGAAGCCGCCGTGACGACATTTGACCCTGATGCCATATGCATCCGCCAGGCGGAGCAACTGGGCACCGGCCATGCAGTCCTGCAGGCCGCACCGGCGCTGGAGGGGTTTGAGGGGGATGTGATCGTGCTTTATGGCGACACGCCCTTTATCCGGCCCGAAACGCTGCATGCCATGCTGGAGGCGCGCAAAACCCATGACATCGTGTTTCTCGGGTTCGAGGCCGCTGATCCCGGGCGCTATGGAAGGATGCGGATGCAGGGCGACCGGCTGCTCCGCATTGTCGAGGCGGCGGATGCCACAGAGGAGGACCTGGCGATATCCTTCTGCAATTCCGGGCTGCTGGCAGGTGATGCCGCAACCCTGATGGGGTTGCTGGCCAGGGTAAAGACCGACAATGAGGCGGGCGAATATTATCTGACCGATCTGCCCGCGCTGGCAACGGCAGAGGGCCTGTCAGCCACCGCGATTGCCTGCCCCGAGGCCGAGACGCTTGGCATCAACACCCGCGCGGAACTGGCCGGGGCGGAAGCCCTGTTTCAGGCCGGCAAACGCGCGGAAATGCTTGATGCGGGGGTCACGCTTATCGCGCCCGAAACGGTCCATTTCGCCTATGACACCCATATCGGGCGCGACGCGCTGGTGGAGCCGCATGTTGTTTTCGGCCCCGGTGTCACCGTGGAGACCGGGGCCCATATCCGCGCCTTTTCCCATCTGGAAGGGGCCCATCTGGGTGCCGATACAGTGGTCGGGCCCTATGCAAGGCTGCGTCCGGGCACGGAACTGGGCAACGGGGCCAGGATCGGCAATTTTGTCGAGGTGAAAGCGGCCCGGATCGGCGAGGGGGCCAAGGTCAACCATCTCAGCTATATCGGCGATGCGGAGCTGGGCGCGGACGCGAATATCGGCGCGGGCACGATCACCTGCAATTATGACGGGGTGATGAAGCACCGGACCACGATCGGCGCAGGCGCCTTCATCGGGTCGAACACATTGCTGGTGGCCCCTGTCACGGTCGGGGCGGAGGCTTTCACCGCCACCGGCTCTGTCATTACCGAGGATGTGCCGGATCAGGCGATGGCCCTTGCGCGCGCCAGACAGGTCAACAAACCGGGGCTTGCGGCAAAACTCATGGCCCGTCTCAAGGCTATAAAAGCCGGTAAAAAGGAACCATAGCGATGTGTGGCATTGTCGGTGTTCTGGGCAATCATGAGGTTGCACCAATTCTTGTCGAAGCCCTGAAACGGCTGGAATATCGCGGTTATGACAGTGCCGGGCTGGCCACCGTGCAGGCAGGACGGCTGGACCGCAGGCGCGCGGTGGGCAAACTGGTGAACCTGTCCGATCTTCTGGTCCATGATCCGCTGGCGGGAAAGTCAGGCATAGGCCATACGCGATGGGCCACCCATGGGGCCCCGAGCGTGGCCAATGCCCATCCCCATCGCACCGGCCGGGTGGCCGTGGTGCATAACGGGATCATCGAGAATTTCCGCAGCTTGCGCGACAGTCTGGCCGGTCGCGACTGGGAAAGCGAAACCGATACGGAAACGGTTGCACAGCTTTGCGAGGATTTCATGTCCCAGGGCATGACACCCCGTGAGGCGGCAGCGGAAACGCTGACCCATCTGGAAGGGGCATTTGCAATCGCCTTTCTGTTTGAGGGCGAAGAGGATCTGATTGTGGCGGCGCGCAAGGGTCCACCGCTTGCAATCGGCCATGGCGAGGGCGAGATGTATGTCGGTTCTGACGCGATTGCCCTGTCGCCGATGACCAACCGGATCACCTATCTTGAAGAGGGGGATTACGCCTTTGTCACCCGCGCCGGGGCCGAGATTTATGATGCAGAAGGCAGACGCGCCAATCGCGAACTGCGTGAAATCCCGGCAAAGACGGCCCAGATCGACAAGGGCGGGCACCGGCATTTCATGGCCAAGGAGGTGTTTGAACAGCCGGTGGTTCTGGCCGAATGCCTGACCCATTATGCCCCGGGTGATGCGGTGCAGATCCCCGAGGGGCATGTGGATTTCACCAATACCGACCGGCTTATTCTGGTTGCCTGCGGCACGGCGCATTATGCCTGTCTGGTGGCGAAATACTGGTTCGAACAACTGGCCGGTCTGCCTTGCGACGTGGATATCGCAAGCGAATTCCGCTATCGCGCGCCGCCGGTCTCTGATCAGGCGACGGCATTGTTTGTGTCCCAATCCGGGGAAACCGCCGATACGCTGGCCGCGCTGCGCTATGCGGATGGCAAAGCCGCGCGCACCCTGTCGGTGGTGAATGTGCCGGAAAGTTCCATCGCGCGGGACAGCGATCTGGCGCTGCCGATCCATGCGGGCGTCGAGGTCGGCGTTGCCTCGACCAAGGCTTTCGTCTGCCAATTGGGTGTACTGGCAAATCTGGCGATCCTCGCGGCCCGGCAGCGGGGCCATATCGACGCCGCGCGCGAGGCCGATCTGCTGGGCCAGTTGCGGGCTTTGCCCGCGCTGATCAATCAGGCGCTGGCGCTGGAGGATCAGATCAAGCGCCATACGGGCACGCTGGCCCGGGCGCAGACAGTGCTGTTTCTGGGGCGGGGCGCGATGTATCCCCTGGCCCTGGAAGGGGCGCTGAAACTCAAGGAGATCAGCTATATCCATGCGGAAGGCTATGCCTCGGGCGAGTTGAAACACGGGCCGATTGCGCTGGTCGACAAAACCGTGCCGGTGGTGGTTCTGGCGCCCCGGGACGAGCTTTTTGACAAGACCGTCTCGAACATGCAGGAGGTCATGGCCCGCGAAGGCAAGGTCTGGCTGGTGAGTGACAAAGCAGGGGCCGATGCCGCCTCGGACGGGGTCTGGCAGACGCTGGTCATGCCCGGGGGGGACCCGTTTTTCGCGCCGATCCTTTATTCGATCCCGGCACAATTGATCGCCTATCACACGGCGGTGCATAAGGGCACGGATGTGGATCAACCGCGCAATCTGGCAAAATCGGTGACGGTGGAATAATGGCCAAGCAATTCGCCCGGATTGAAGAGGATCACCAGCGGTTCATCGCTGAACAGCATATGTTCTTCACCGCCAGCGCCGGGCCCGATGGCCGCGTGAATATGTCTCCCAAGGGGATGGAGTCCTTATGTGTTCTGGGCCCCAACCGTGTCGCCTGGCTGAACCTGACGGGTTCGGGGAATGAAACCGCCGGGCATCTGCGGGAAAATCCGCGTGTGACGCTGATGTGGTGTTCCTTCACCAAGCGCCCTTTGATCCTGCGGCTTTACGGAACGGCGCGCGCGATCCATCAGGGGGATGCAGAATGGGCGGCCATGAGCGCCCATTTTCCACCCCATCGGGGTGCCCGGCAGGTGTTTGATATGGATGTGGATCTGGTTCAGACCTCTTGCGGCTATGCGGTGCCCTTTATGGAATATACGGGTGAGCGGGTAACCTTGCAGAACTGGGCGGAAACCAAATCCGACGCCGAGATCAGGGCCTATTGGTCCGAAAGAAACACCAGAACCATCGACGGCAAAGAAACCGGCATCCCCGTATGAGGGACGATGACGGACGGTGATGTTTTCCTGAAGGAAAACAGAACGGAAAACGCGCGTTTTCCTGTTGCAATTCCCGGGAATTGCAAGGCTCAGATTTCGGGCACACCGCCGGACATCACGGTCACAAACCACTCTGTGTCGATATTGCCGCCACAGAGGATCACACCGACCTTCCGGCCCTGCATCCGGGTTTTCTCCTGCATCAGCGCAGCCAGCGGGGCCGCCCCTGCCCCTTCCGCAAGATTATGGGTGTCGCGGTAATAGATGCGGATCGCCTCTGCCACCTCGGCATCGCTGACCGACACGATCCGGGCGGCCTGCCGGGAATAGATATCAAAAGCCCCCTTCACCGGCATCCGCACGGCCATGCCATCGGCGAAGGTCGCGGAACTGTCGGTCTCGATCAGCTGGCCGGCCTCCACTGACTGTTTCACACAATCGGCCCGGGTCGAGACGACGCCGACAATCTCGGTCTGCAGGCCCAAAGCGTTGCGCGCCAGAATATTGCCGCAGATGCCGGACCCGCAGCCAACCGGCACATAGATCACATCCAGATCGGGCACCGCAGTTAACAATTCATAGGCATAGGTCGCAACCCCGCGCACAATCTCGGGATGGAAGGGCGGCACAAGCACCAAGCCTTCGGCCTCGGCCACGCGCATGGCCTCTTGCCGCGCCACATCGAAATCCTCCCCGAATTCGATCAGATCGGCGCCGAAGGCCCGCATCGCCGCGTTCTTCTCGACCGAGTTGCCATGGGGTACATAGACCCTGGCCGTCATCCCCGCCGCCACGGCCTGACGCGCCTGGCCCTGGCCGTGATTGCCACGCGTCGCGGTGCAGATGCCCTTTGCATCGGGATGGTGGCGTTTCACCCAGTCGATGAATGTGATCGCGCCGCGCGCCTTGAACGATCCTGTGGGGCTGTGGTTTTCATGTTTGACCCACACCTCGCAGCCCGCCCGTTCCGCCAGCTGCGGCCAGGCATATTGCGGCGTGGCCTGCATCTGGGTGTAAACCAGACCCGCCGCCGCCTTCAGATCCTCCACTGTCAGTTTCATCGTCCCACCTTTACATGTCATAGGCGGACCCTAACGACACCGCCCCCCCTTGTCAGCCTCCACCCGCACCCGTATGACCCGCCGGAACCCAGAAACGACCAGGGCGCAGCCTATGCCCATTCTCGTGATGAAATTCGGCGGCACCTCGGTCGCCACGCTGGACCGTATCCGCCGCGCCGCCAAACGCGTGGGGCGCGAGGTTGCCAATGGCTATGACGTGATCGTCATTGTCAGCGCGATGTCGGGGGAAACCAACAAGCTGGTGGGCTTTGTCGAGGAAACCTCACCCCTGTTCGATGCCCGCGAATATGATGCGGTGGTCAGTTCGGGCGAAAACGTGACCGCCGGTCTGATGGCCCTGACCCTGCAGGAAATGGATGTGCCCGCGCGCAGCTGGCAGGGCTGGCAGGTGCCGCTGAAAACCACCTCAACCCATGCCTCTGCCCGGATCGAGGAAATCCCCACCGGCAATATCATCGGCAAATTCGACGAAGGCATGAAAGTGGCCGTGGTCGCGGGTTTTCAGGGGATCAGCCCCGAGGGCCGGATCACCACACTTGGCCGGGGCGGATCGGACACCACGGCAGTGGCCTTTGCCGCCGCATTCGGGGCGGAACGCTGCGATATCTATACCGATGTGGACGGGGTCTATACCACCGATCCGCGGATCACGTCGAAGGCCCGCAAACTGGACCGGATCGCCTTTGAAGAGATGCTGGAACTGGCCTCGCTTGGGGCCAAGGTGCTGCAAACCCGTTCTGTCGAACTGGCGATGCGCTATAATGTGCGTCTGCGGGTGCTGTCGAGTTTCGAGGATAATGACGAACACGCGGGCACGCTGGTCTGTGCCGAGGAGGATATCGTGGAAAGCAATGTGGTTGCCGGTGTTGCCTATTCCCGGGATGAAGCGAAGATGACGCTGGTATCGGTGGCCGACCGCCCCGGTATTGCGGCCGCGATCTTCGGGCCGCTGGCCGAGGCGGGCGTGAATGTGGACATGATCGTGCAGAACATCGCCGAGGAAGGCCGCACCGACATGACCTTTTCCTGCCCCACCGATCAGGTCAAACGCGCCGAGGCGGCGATGAACGAGGCCAAGAAAAAGGAAGAGATCAATTTCCACGATCTGGTCGCGGATACGGATGTCTGCAAGGTCTCGATCGTCGGGATCGGGATGCGCAGCCATGCGGGTGTCGCCTCCAAGATGTTCTCCACCCTGCGGGACGAAGGGGTGAATATCAAGGTCATCACCACGTCCGAGATCAAGGTCAGCGTGCTTGTGGACCGGAAATATATGGAACTGGCCGTGCAGGCCCTGCACGACGCGTTCGGGCTGGAACAGGCGGGCTGAACACCGCGTGATTGCGGGCGGGGGGCGATCCTGTCTATAGCGAAATCGTTTTATTCTGCTCTGTAGCTTTGGCCTGAAATTCTTCACCACCCCGCATCATGCTCCCGCCCGGCGGCCCCGCCGGGCAGCGCCTGAGCCGACCCCACGGGGCGCGGGCGCTTCTCGCCCACCCCTCGGCTCGGACGCGGCCCTCCGCGCAATGCATATGCGTTGCAGATTATACAATTCCTGCTTTAATATCCGCTGTCCGCCCCTGATATATGAGCCCGCGCCGATGTCCCTACTGGCTGCAAACCGATCTTACCGCCTGCTGTTTTCGGCCACAGCCATATCCAATCTGGGCGATGGCGTCTCTGCCCTTGCCTTCCCATGGCTGGCCACGCTGATCACCCGGGACCCGATGCTGATTGCCGCCATCGCCTTTGCGACCCGCCTGCCCTGGTTGCTGTTTGCAATCCCCGCAGGTGTGATCGTGGACCGGGCCGACAGGCGGGTTCTGATGGTGCGCGCCGATCTGGTGCGTCTGGGGCTAACGGCGCTTGTCATCGCACTGGTTATCTCGGCCCCGTCCTTTCCCCTGCCCGGCAGCGAATTGCCCTATGTGGCAGCGCTTGGAGCGCTGGCCTTTCTTCTGGGCACGGCCGAGGTGATCCGTGACAATGCCGCCCAGACCGTGCTGCCCTCAATCATTCCCAAACCCGATCTGGAACGCGCCAATGGCCAGCTTTGGAGCGTTGAGCAGATCATGGGGAGTTTCGTGGGCCCGCCCCTGGCCGGGGTCCTGATCGCGCTGGCCGTGCCTGCGCCTTTCGTGCTGGATGCGATCAGTTTCGGGCTGGCCGCGCTTCTGGTCTGGGCCATCGCCCTGCCGCGCCGCAAAGCCCCGCCGCCGCGCCGGAT
Source organism: Rhodophyticola sp. CCM32 (assembly GCF_004751985.1). NCBI lineage: Bacteria > Pseudomonadati > Pseudomonadota > Alphaproteobacteria > Rhodobacterales > Roseobacteraceae > Rhodophyticola > Rhodophyticola sp. CCM32. Next base: position 224,960 of record NZ_CP038492.1, on the reverse strand, counting down.
GCGGGTTGAGATGGCCGAAGGCTGGCGCTGGATGCGCGCCCATCCCATGGTTCTGCGGCTGGCCATCATGCTGGGCATCATCAATGCCCTGTCAACCATGGGGCTGACAATTCTGATCCTTGTCAGTCAGGAGGTCTTCCGGCTGGATGCCGTTGGCCATGGTATCCTGCTGACCGCAGGTGCGGCGGGCGGTGTTGTCGGCGGGCTGGCGGGCCCTTGGGTCATTGCCCGGATCGGCGGGCAACGCGCGGTGATGCTGGCGCTGGCGCTGTTCCCGCTGCCGATGCTGGTCATCGGGCTGACCCATAGCCCATGGATCGCAGGTGCCGCCCTGTTTCTTGAGATGATTGCCGCCCTCCTGTGGAACATCGTGACCGTCTCATGGCGGCAGCGACTGATCCCCGATGAGCTTCTGGGCCGGGTCAACAGCCTGTACCGGTTTTTCGGCTGGGGCATGATGCCCGTCGGCGCACTGGCCGCGGGATGGGTTGTCGGGCTGGCCGAACCGGGGCTTGGGCGGGAAACCGCCCTGCGCCTGCCCTATCTTCTGGGCGCGGGCGGGGCGGGGCTTCTGGCGTTCTATGGCTGGGCACAGTTGCGGTTGACGCAACCCACCTGACATCCATGTGAGCTGCCGGAACCGGCTGGTATGGCCTGTACCGTTGCGCCCTGCCCGTCCGTCGCGTTATGCGTGGTTTCAGGACCATGGGGATTGGCTGCGCGACATGCCCGAACAGACGGAAACCGAAAGCCGCAAGCTGCTCAGCCGCTTGCAGGCCACTCTGGCTGAGGCCGGAGAGGGGCAGGAACGGCTTGACCGGATCACCCATCTGATTGCGGATTCGATGGGCACCGAGGTGTGTTCGATCTATCTGCTGCGGGATGCGGACACGCTGGAACTTTGCGCAACCGAGGGGCTGGCATCCGAGGCCGTACATGTCACCCGGATGCGCATGGGCGAAGGGCTGGTGGGCCGTGTCGCCTCGCGCGCCCGCGCGATCAACACCGCAAACGCCCCGGCGGAACCGGGCTTTCGCTATATGGCCGAAACCGGGGAGGAACGGTTTTCCAGCTTTCTGGGCGTCCCGATCCAGCGGTTGGGCGAACGGCTGGGCGTGCTGGTGGTGCAGTCGAAAGACGCGCGTGAATTTTCCGATGACGAGATCTATGCGCTTGAAGTGGTGGCCATGGTCATCGCCGAGATGACCGAACTGGGCGCGTTCCAGGGGGAAGGCGCCGCCCTGTCGGCCCGCCACCAGCAACAGGTCATGATCCGCGGCGGCGTGGCCCAGGAAGGTGCCGCCGAAGGCCGGGTCTATCTACATGAGCCGCGCGTCGTGATCACTAACCCGATTGCCGAAGACCCCCAGGCGGAAAACCTGCGCCTGCGCGAGGCGGTGGACCAGTTGCGGGTGTCGGTCGATGAGATGCTGACCCATGTGCCCCAGGGCGATGGCGAACAGGCCCAGGTGCTGGAAGCCTATCGGATGTTCGCCAATTCCCGCGGCTGGATGCGGCGGATGGAAGAGGATATCGCCCGGGGTCTCAGCGCCGAGGCCGCTGTGGAGAAGGAACAATCCACCGCCCGCGCGCGGATGGAAACCGTGCCCGATGCCTATATGCGGGAACGCCTGCAGGATCTCGATGACCTGTCGAACCGGCTGCTGAGATTGCTGACCGGTCAGGGCAAGGGCACAACCGGCGGCCAGATACCGGATCGCCCTGTGCTGGTGGCCCGCAATATCGGCCCCGGTGACCTGCTGGATTACGGCCGCTCGCTGAAAGCTGTGGTGCTGGAGGATGGCTCGGTCGGGTCCCATGCCGCAATTGTGGCCCGCGCCCTGGCGATCCCGCTGATCGTCAATGCCAAACGGATCACGACCGAGGCCCTGAACGGCGACCCTATTCTCGTGGATGGCGATCAGGGTCTTGTGCATCTGCGCCCCGAAGACACCGTGGCCGCCGCCTTCCGTGACAAGATCGCGATGATGGCCGCGGCACAGGAACGCTATGCCTCGATCCGCGAAAAGCCCGCTGAAACCCGCTGCGGCACGGTGATCAATCTGCATATGAATGCGGGGCTGATGGCCGATCTGCCCTCTTTGCCGTCATCCGGCGCCGAAGGCGTGGGCCTGTTTCGCACCGAATTGCAGTTCCTGACCCGCAACAGCGTGCCCCGCAGGGGGAGCTGGCCGCGCTTTATGCCCGAGTGATGGACAGTGCGGGCGGCAAGCGCGTGGTGTTCCGCACCCTTGATATCGGTTCTGACAAGGTGCTGCCCTATATGAAGCCGCAGGATGAACCGAACCCCGCGCTCGGCTGGCGTGCGATCCGTGTCGGTCTTGATAAACCCGGCGTCATGCGGATGCAGCTTCAGGCGCTGATCCGCGCGGCCAATGGCCGGCCCCTGACCATCATGTTCCCGTTTGTCGCGCAGTTTGAAGAATTTACCGAGGCACGCGCCCATCTTCTGCGCGAGATGGAGCGTGAAGAGGCGCTTGGTCATATCCTGCCCGAAAAGCTTGAAATCGGCGCGATGCTGGAAACGCCAAGCCTTGCCTTTGCGCCCCGGCATTTCTTTGAACTGGCCGATTTCATCTCGATCGGCGGCAATGACCTGAAACAGTTTTTCTTTGCCGCCGACCGGGAAAATGAACGTGTCCGGCGGCGCTATGACACGCTGAATGTGTCTTTCCTGACCTTTCTGGAACAGATCGTGCATCGCTGCGACGACACCGACACCCCGCTCAGCTTCTGCGGTGAGGATGCGGGGCGCCCGATCGAGGCGCTCTGCTTTGCCGCCATGGGGCTCAGAACCCTGTCGATGCGCCCGGCCTCGATCGGGCCGGTGAAAAGCCTGCTGCGCCGGGTCGATCTGCGCGAAGTCCGCAGTGTCATCAACGAGGCCCGCGCGACAGGGGCTCAATCCGTGCGATCCGCAGTAATGGACTGGTTCCGGCAACAGGGCTGAACCGCTCAACCACCCCAACGGGTGACCGGCCCGGTCACACCCTTCCAGTCGCCCAGGCCCAACACCCGGTCGGGATTTGTCGGCGGCGGCATCAACACGTCTTTGAGCGGCAAAAACCCGAAGCGTCTGTAATAGGGCGCATCGCCCACCAGCATGACCCGGGTCCAGCCATCAGCGCGGGCCAGGCTCAACCCGCCCTCGATCAGCACCGCGCCCAGACCCTCGCCCTGCCGCGTCGGATGCACGGCAATCGGCCCCAACAGCAGCGCCTCGGCCCCGCCGCCCACATGGACCGGCCAGAACCGCACCGCACCGGCCAGAATGCCGTCTGCATCCCGCGCCACCCGGCACAGGTCACGTATCGGCGGCACCCCGTCGCGCAAACGATAGCTTGCCAAGGCTTCCCGCCCCGGAGCGAAACACAGATCATACAGCGCCTCGACCTCCCATCGGTCGTCAGGCTCTTCGCGGAGCAGGTGAAACATGGCCCGATTGCTCATTTGCCTCTGGCCCCGGCCCTAGCACGGCGCTACTTCTTTGCCAAATTAGAGAGGCTTATCGTACATGTTCTACAGACCGGAAGACGGCCACGGCCTGCCCCATAACCCGTTCAACGCCGTGGTGTCGCCCCGGCCCATCGGCTGGATTTCCACACGCGGGGCAGAAGGCGCGGATAATCTGGCACCCTATTCGTTTTTCAACGCGGTCGCTTACGAACCGCCGCAACTCATGTTTGCCTCAACCAGCACCAAACCCGACCGGAGCGATACCAAGGACAGTGTTGCCAATATCCGGGAAACCGGTGTCTTCTGCGTCAACATCGTGGAATATGCCGCACGCGACGCGATGAACCGAACCTCCGGCCCCTGGGAGAAAGAAACAGACGAGTTTGATCTGGCCGGCATCGACCGCGCCCCTTGCGAAACGATCCCCTGCAGCCGCGTGGCAAATGCACCGGCCAATCTGGAATGTAAGCTGACCCAGATTGTGCACCTGGCAGGAGAGGCGAATGTCGTTGTCTTCGGTGAGGTGACCGGCGTCCACCTGCGGGACAATTGCCTGCGCGACGGGGTGTTTGACGTCACCAGCTACCAGCCGCTGGCCCGGCTGGGATACCGCGATTATGCCCGCGTGACAGAGCTGTTTTCCATGACACGCCCCGGCGCCTAGCGGCACATAGAGCCACCAGCCCGATCACGCCTGAAACACTGTCTGCCCCGGCGGATCGCAGATAAATTGATGAAAATTGCCCTTCTTCTTGTTCCAAATACGCAAATAACAGGCATCACCCCCATGCGGTGCCCCATCCGGTTGTCGCCCCTGCGTTCCCTCGTTAGCGTGCGGTGAAACCGCTTGGAAAGGGATCGGCATGGACAGGGTGATTGGTGTGATTGGCGGCTCGGGCGTCTATGAGATCGACGGGCTGCAAAGCCCGGACTGGGTCACCGTCGACAGCCCCTTCGGCGCCCCCTCCGATGCCTGTCTGGTGGGGCATCTGGACGGAGTGAAAATGGCGTTTCTGCCCCGCCACGGGCGCGGACATGTCCACAGCCCCTCCTCTGTCCCCTACCGCGCCAATATCGACGCGCTGAAACGATTGGGGGTGACCGATGTCATCTCGGTCTCGGCCTGCGGGTCGTTCCGTGACCAGATGGCGCCGGGGGATTTCGTGATCGTGGATCAGTTCATCGACCGGACATTCGCCCGCGAGAAAAGCTTTTTCGGCCCCGGGCTGGTCGCCCATGTCAGCGTTGCCCACCCCACCTGCCCCCGCCTTGGCGCGGTCTGTGCCCGTGCCGCGCGGGAGGCCGGGATCAATGTGCATGAGGGTGGCACCTATCTGGCGATGGAGGGGCCGCAGTTTTCCTCGCAGGCGGAATCCAGACTGTACCGCGAGGTCTGGGGCTGCGATGTGATCGGCATGACAAATATGCCTGAGGCGAAATTGGCCCGCGAGGCCGAGCTTTGCTATGCCTCGGTCGCGATGATCACCGATTATGACAGCTGGCACCCGGATCACGGCACGGTGGATATCACCGATATCATCACCACCCTGACCGGCAATGCGGGCAAGGCCCGCGCATTGCTGGGCAGCTTGCCATCCCTGCTGGGCCCTCACACCCCCTGCCCCCATGGCTGTGACCACGCATTGGACCATGCAATCCTGACAGCCCCCGACAAACGCGACCCCGATATGGTGGCCAAACTCTCCGCCATCGCAGGCCGCGTCCTGGGATGAGACTGGACGGGATTGATCTTGCCCGGTTTGCGGCTTTCGCCGGGATGGTTCTGGTGAATGTCCGGATTGCTGCGCAGGTGACACCGGGGGCGGATATCTATTCCAGCCTGACCAGCCTGCTGGAGGGGCGCCGACAAGGCGCGCCCCGGCTGCAACACTTGCCACCGGGCGCCGCGCCAACCGCTTGAAACATGACCTGTTTTTGCCCATCACACCTTAATGCTGACCCGCCGCACCTTTCTTGCCGCCCTTCTGCCCCTGCCCGCCGCGGCCCAGGAATTCGTGGCCGTGCCAGGCCTGATCAGTGATGAGGCTTTCTATAACCTCGTCTCCTGCGGCGCGGCCCCTGATGGCGATTGCACCAAACCGCAGATCCGCTGGCCCGCCGAGCGGCAATTGCGCCTGCGCGTGGGCATTGCACAGGTTGGCATAAGCTTCCCCGGCTACAAGCTCGACCTGGTGGACAGAGCCCTTGATGGCGCGATTGAAGAGATCAACACATCCGGCGCAAGGCTGTTTCTGGAACGGGTCTATGAGGGCCATTATGACATTCCGATCTACCTGCTTGATGTCTCCCGGGGGACATGATTGCCGGAACCGGCAATACGGAACTGGACGGGTCGGATATCTCCATTGGCCGGGTCTCGCTCCGCTCCCGCGGGGTCGACATCACCGCCGCCGCCATCGCGATCAGCCGCGATATCCGCCGACGCGAAATTGCCAGTGTGATCCTTGAAGAACTGGTGCAGTCCCTTGGCCTGCATACGGATATCGCCTCGCCCGCCTATCGCCGCTCGATCTTCTCCGAAGAAAGCAATTCCGTCACCCGTCTGAACGGCCAGGACCTGACTGCGCTCAGACGTCATTACCCGTCCCCATGACGCAGGTATAAGGGCTGTATCCACACGCCCGAACCGCTAGACTGCCAACGGCATCTGCTCCAGCCCCGCCGCAATGGCGGCCAGAAACCCAAAGGACCACCCCCGGAATGCTCGATCAGAAACAGGTGCAGGATTACATCCGCACAATCCCCGATTTCCCCCATGACGGCATCATGTTCCGGGATGTGACAACGCTTTTCCAGGACCCGCGCGGGTTCCGCTTAGCGGTTGATCAATTGCTGGCCCCGTTTGTCGGGCAGCATATCGACAAGGTCACCGGGCTGGAGGCGCGGGGCTTCATTCTGGGCGGGGCCATCGCGCATCAGCTTTCCAAAGGGTTCGTGCCGATCCGCAAGGCAGGTAAACTGCCCGCCAAAACCATCTCGCAGGATTATGAGCTGGAATACGGCCAGGCCACGGTAGAGATCCATGACGACGCCTTCAGCCCCGGCGAAACCGTGCTGGTGGTCGATGATCTTCTGGCCACGGGCGGCACTGCCGAGGCCGGGATCAAACTGATCGAACGCCTCGGCGCCGAGGTTGTGGGCACTGCATTCGTGGTGGACCTGCCCGATCTGGGCGGGCGCGCGAAACTGGAAGCAATGGGCATGTCCGTCCACGCGCTGTGCAGCTATGCGGGCGATTAAAGCGTTTCGAAACGCTATAGCCTCACGTCTCGGCAAGCCTTTACACTACCGCTGCATCCGTGTTCTCGGAATGGTATGGGCATGCGACGATATGGTCATTGCCGATATCCGTGACCGGGGGCACTGCCTCTGCGCAGGCGGGTTGCGAAATGGGGCAGCGGGTGCGGAAGACGCAGCCGGAAGGCGGTGCCAGGGGTGAGGGAAGCTCCCCTTCCAGAACAGGGCGGTGGCGGGCACGTTCCGCCTTGGGTGAAGGGACCGGGACCGAGGCGATCAGCGCCCTGGTATACGGGTGGCGCGGGTTCGCGATCAGTTCCGGCGCGGGGGCGGCCTCGACGATCCGGCCCAGATACATCACTGCGATCCGGTGCGAGATATGGCGCACCACGCTGAGATCATGGGCAATGAAAAGCAGCGACAGACCCATGTCACGCTGCAAATCCTGCAACAGGTTCACCACCTGCGCCTGAACCGATACATCAAGCGCGCTGACCGGTTCATCGCAGATCACCAGTTCGGGCTCGGTGATCAGCGCGCGGGCGATACCGATCCGCTGGCATTGACCGCCCGAAAACTCATGCGGATAGCGATTGACCAGCGCGGGCAAAAGCCCCACCCGTTCCATCATTACCCCCACCTTGCCGCGCACCTGATCTTTTGAAAGATCGGGGAAATGGGTGATCAGCGGTTCTGCCACGATCTGCCCCACATTCATCCGCGGGTTCAGCGCGGCCAGCGGGTCCTGAAACACCATCTGCACATGGCGCCCATGGGATTGTCTGCCGGTCGGCCCCATCGCCGCAACATCATCCCCGCGCCAGAGCACCTGACCGGCACTGACCGGGACGGTGCCGATCACGGCGCGGGCCAGCGTGGACTTGCCAGAGCCGCTTTCGCCCACCAGCCCCAGAGTTTTCCCGGGCTCAAGTCTGATCGAGGCATCCTTGACGGCCTGCAATCTGTCGGGCGCGGCCCAGGGCCAGGCGCCAGGGCGGGGCACATCGAAGGAGACGCTGACATCACGGGTTTCCAGAAGCGGTGCGGTCATACCATACCCTCCCGCGGGGCATGACAGGCCCGCAAACGGCCATTCCCGAAGCCTTCAAGCGCGGGCATGCTGTTCATGCAGGGCTCGTGACTGGAAAGACAGCGCGGGCTGAACGGGCAGCCGGCTGGCAGGGCCGTCAGATCAGGGGGATCGCCCGGAATCGTCTGAAGCACGTCCTGCGGCACGTCGAGACGCGGCACCGCTTTCAGCAGGCCAAGCGTGTAGGGGTGTGACGGTGCCTCGAACAGATCATCGGTTGCGCCGGTCTCCATCACCTGTCCGCCATACATCACCAGTGTTTCGGCACAGGACCCCGCGACAATCGCAAGGTCATGGGTGATCAGGATCAGCGCGGTGCCGAAATCGCGCTGGATATCGGCCATCAGTTCCATGATCTGGTTCTGCACGGTCACATCCAGCGCCGTGGTCGGTTCATCGGCGATCAGCAGTTTCGGGCGGCAGAGCAGCGCCATGGCGACCATGATCCGCTGCCGCATACCGCCGGAAAACTCATGCGGATACATGGCCAGCCGGGACCGCGCGTCGGGAATGCGCACCGCGTCAAGCATTCTGGCGCTTTCCTCAAGGGCGGCGCGTTTCGATGTGCCCTTATGCAGCATCAGCACCTCGGCCATCTGGGCACCGACGCGCATATAGGGGTTCAGTGAGGTCATCGGATCCTGAAAGACCATCGCGATCTCATTGGCGCGGATCTGGTTCAGCCTGGCCTCGGGCAGGTTGAGGATTTCCTGACCGTCAAACCGCACGGAGCCCTCGGCATTTCCGTTCCTGGCCAAAAGCCCCAGAATTCCGAAGGCAAGCTGTGTCTTGCCAGAGCCGCTTTCGCCCACAATGGCAAGGCTGTCGCCGGGATCAAGCGACAGGCTCATGCCGTTGACCGCATGGACCTTACCATCGGGTGTGTCGAAACTGACGCTGAGATCGGTCACGTCCAGCAGAGCCATCTAGCGATCCTTGGAAAAATTGTTCATTATCGATCCTTCGGATCAAGGGCATCGCGCAGCCCGTCGCCCACAAAAAAGAAGCCGAAAAGCGTGATGACAAAGAAGAAAAGCGGCACCAGCAGCATCCAGAGCGTGCCGTTGTTCATCTCATCCGCGCCATCATTGATCAACGCGCCCCAACTGGTCAGCGGTTCCTGCACCCCCAGGCCAAGGAAGCTGATGAAGGACTCGTAGATGATCATCGAGGGGACCAGCAGCGTGGCATAAACGATCACCACGCCCAGAAGGTTCGGGATGATATGGCGCAGGATGATTGTGAAGGGTGCCACACCTGTGGCCACGGCGGCCTCGATGAATTCCTTGCCCCGCAGGCTCAGCGTTTGCCCCCGCGCGATCCGCGCCATGTCAAGCCAGCTGACCAGCCCGATCCCGATGAACAGCATCAGCATGGACCGGCCAAAGACCACCAGCAGAAGGATCAGCACGAACATGTAAGGGATCGACATCAGCACATCGACGACGCGCATCATGATATTATCAAGCCGCCCGCCGAAATAGCCCGCAACAGCGCCATAAAGCGTCCCGACGACGACCGAGATCAGGGCACCGATAATCCCCACCATCAGCGACACCTGGGTGCCCTGCACAGTGCGCGCAAAAAGGTCACGGCCCAGCGCATCGGTGCCGAACCAATGGCCGGTCTCAAGCGAGGGACGCCCGGCTTGAGCCACATTGCCCAATACGTTCCAGTCGATATCCTCGTAATTCCACGGCGCGATGAACGGTCCGACCAGGGCGAAACCGGTCACCAGAACCAGAACGATCAACCCCGCCACAGCCGCCCGGTTGCGAAAAAACCGCGTGCGGGCATCAGCCCAAAGCGATCGCCCCTTGACGGGCGCGGCCCCCGCCAGATCATCCGCAATGGTTTTTGTGGCGAACATGTTCAATACCGGATTTTCGGGTCGATCCAGGCGTAGAGGATATCGACCAGCAGGTTGAAGAAGATGGTAAGCGCGCCAAGCAGAACGGTGATGCCCATCATCACGCCGTAATCGCGGTTCAGCGCCGAGGCGACAAAGAACTGCCCGATGCCGCCGGTGGAGAAATAGATGTCAATCACCACCGATCCGGTGATCATGCCCACAAAAGCGGGCCCAAGATAGGAGATCACGGGCAAGAGCGCGGGTTTCAGCGCATGGCGAAAAATCACCCGCCGCATCGGCAGGCCCTTGGCCCGCGCGGTGCGGATGAAATTCGAGGTCAGAACCTCCAGCATCGAAGCCCGCGAAATCCGCGCAATCGAGGCCATGAAACTGGTCGACAGCGCGATCACCGGCAGGATCACGAATTGCCACTGGCCACCTTGCCAGCCACCGCCGGGCAACCAGCCAAGCCAGAGGGTGAAGACCAGAACAAGGATCGGCGCCAACACGAAATTCGGCAGCACCTGCGCACCGATGGACATACCGACGGCCAGATAATCAAGCCAGGTGTTGTGGCGCACGGCTGCAAGAATGCCAAGCGTGCCGCCCACCAGAACAGCGGCCAGAAAACTCCAGAACCCGTAGGTGAGCGTCACCGGAAACCCCTGGCCGATCAGGTCATTCACATCCTGATCGCGATAGATGAAGGACGGCCCGAAATCGAACTCGGTCACGATCCCGACAATGTAGCGCCAGATCTGCACGTGAAATGGCTGGTCCAGCCCGTATTGCGCTTCCAGATTTGCAAGGACGGCGGGGGGGATTCCCCGCTCGGTCGCAAACGGGCTGCCGGGGGCGGTGTACATCAATATAAACGTACCCACGATCAGGATCAGAAGAACCGGAACCGCGACCAGAAGGCGCCTGATGATGAAGGCAATCATTGATGGAATGTAGCGCCGGGGCGGGCTTTGTCACCCGCCCCGGCGGCACCAATCACTCAGCGGCGCGATAGATGTCGCGCACATACCAGTTGTTTTCCACATTCTGCATCGGCCAGTTCCGAATGGTCGGATCCAGCACGAAATTCTGCGTGTAGTGATAGATCGGCAGGATCGCCATGTCTTCCGCCAGGATCTGCTCGACCTGGGTATATGTCGGCTGCGGATCAGCCTCACTGACACTTTCGGTCATCAGCCGATCGACATCTTCACTGAAATATTTGCCGTCATTGTTCGCGTTGCTTGATGTCATGAGATCAAGGAAGGTCGAGGCCTCGTTATAATCCCCGCACCATGCGCCGCGCGCCACATCGAAGTTCTGATTGCCCCGGATATCGAGATAGGACTGCCATTCGTAATTGTTGAGCACCGTGGTCACACCAAGGGGGCGCCACATCTGGCTGATCACGGTAGCGATCTGCCGGTGGTTTTCCGACGTGTTGTAGATCAGGTTTATCTCAATGGGGTTGTCGGGTCCGTAACCCGCCTCCTCCATCAGTTCCAGCGCGCGGGCCATACGCTCTTCCTGGGTCCAGGTGGCATATTCGATCTCGGGCAGTTCAAAGCCCGCTGTCGCCCAATGGGTGAAACTATAGGCCGGGGCCTGGCCCGCCTGCAGGATCTGATCGGTGATCACATTGCGATTGATCGCATAGCTGAGCGCTTGACGCACACGCGGGTCCTGCAACGCCTCATGGCCATTCTCGGACTGGTTGACCGCGTAATAATAGGAACAGAGACGCGGCACCGAATGGGCGGTATCCGGCATCTCTTCCTCAAGCCGCGGATAGCTGCCGGCGGGCAGGTCGTCCATCATGTCGAACTCACCCGCATGGAACCGGTTGAGTGCCTGATTGGCATCATTGATCACATAGCCGGTGATCTCGGTGATAATGGCATCATCCGCCCCCCAGTATTCCGGGTTCGGGACCAGGTGAAAAAACTCGTTCACGGCGATCTGGTCCAGCACATAAGCGCCGTTGGAGACGATGTTTTCAGGATTGGTCCAGTTCGCGCCATGGGCCTCGACGGTCGGCTGATGGGTCGGCATGAAGGTGTAATGGACGGTCATCTGCGGGAAATACGGCAGGGGTTGGCCAAGTGTCACCTCAAGCGTTCGATCATCAATGGCGCGCACGTCAAGCTCTTCGGGGCCGACTTCACCGGCGATGACGGCGGCGGCATTCCGGATCTGGCTCAACTCAACATACCATGCGTATTCGGAGGCGGTGGCCGGGTCCGCGGCACGCTGCCAGGCATAAACGAAATCATGCGCGGTCACCGGATCACCATTCGACCAGCGGGCATCGTCTCGCAATGTGAATACCCATGTCTGGTTGTCCTCTGACGTCCATTCCTCGGCCACACCGGGACGCAGCGTTCCATCGGCATTCTGGGTCAAAAGCCCCTCGAAGATTTGCCGTGCCACATGGCCGCCCGCCGTTTCTTCGATCAATTGCGGGTCAAGGGACGGGAATTGATCCTGCAGGCGGTATTGAAAGGTTTGATCCTCGGCCAGCGGTTCCCCGGTTTCAGGATGCGTGGCCTGGGCCCATGCGGCACCGCACAGGGCCATTGAGAAAAGAGCGGATGTGGCGAAAAGGCTGTGTCTGATCATTTTTATATCCTTTTATTTGGCAGCATGCGCCATTGCGCCGTCTATAATCGGATGGCACGTGAAGGCGTCAGAAGATTTACAATCGGCATCGAGAATGCCCGTCATCAGAGAGTTTGGGACAGATCGCGTTTTGACTTTGAGGCGTCATTGCTCATCTGTTTTTAGTTAAGCAGCGGTTTTCGCGTGTGGCAAGCGACTTGGTTTCATAGCCCTTCAGTCTGTTTTTTTCCGCTCAAACAGGGCCATTCGGCGGGGCATGGGGAAACCCGTCAAGCGCAGCGGGTCCATTAAAATCCGCGCCGGATAGCACAAGCGCGACAGCCCCAGGAAAGCATGCGCGCGCCATGCGATTGTTTTTGTCGGTGGGCTGCTTTCTCTGATCGGGGCGTCTTCAGAGGGGCCTTGGGGCCGCAAGCGGCAATAACCGCATCGTATAATGTGTGTCGCTGGTGAATTTAATGCCTGTATCCTTGTGTCGCACCAGAAGATGCATTCGGTCTGTTTCTTTTCAAATCCGCCTTCATTAGGGTCAGGACCCTGAGACACGACGAAACAGGTTCTGACATCACAAATGTCACACCAACTGGTCTGATCTGGTTTCATGATCGGGTTCCGGTGCAAGGCTTGATCCTGCCCTCACCCGTGACCGATGCGGCGGCGCAAGACGCCTTCCCGCGGGGGGATAAGACAATCCACCCGTATCTGCGTACCGTCACGCTCTGACCCGCCTGTTCGAATTGGAGACAGCCACCCATGTTCGACACATTCACAGCAGAGACACTGGCCCGAATGCAATTTGCGTTCACCGTGTCGTTTCACATCATCTTTCCGGCTTTCTCGATCGGGTTGGCCAGCTATCTTGCCGTGCTGAACGGGCTTTGGCTGCGCACCCGGGATGAGACCTACCTGACCCTCTTCACGTACTGGAAGAAAATCTTTGCCGTGGCTTTCGGGATGGGTGTCGTCTCGGGCATTGTGATGTCCTATCAGTTCGGCACAAACTGGTCGGTCTTTTCCGACAGAACAGGCCCGATCCTCGGGCCATTGATGGCTTATGAGGTTCTGTCGGCATTCTTTCTGGAGGCAGGCTTTCTTGGCATCATGCTGTTCGGGCGCGAACGCGTGGGTGAGAAACTGCATATGTTCGCCACGGCCATGGTGGCCTTTGGGACGCTGATGTCGGCGACATGGATTCTGTCGGTGAACAGCTGGATGCAGACACCTGCGGGTTATGGCATAAATGAGCTGGGGCAATTCGTGCCGGAAGACTGGTGGCAGATCGTCTTCAACCCCTCTTTCCCCTACCGCCTGGTTCACATGGTTCTGGCGGCGTATCTGACAACCGCTTTGGTCGTCGGGGGTGTCGGGGGCCTGCATTTGCTGCGCAACCGCACGGACGGACCGGCCCGCCGCATGTTCTCCATGGCGATGTGGATGCTTGTTGTTGTGGCGCCGTTGCAGATTTTGGCGGGCGATCAGCATGGGCTGAACACGCTGGAACACCAGCCCGCCAAGGTCATGGCGATGGAGGGGCATTATGAAAGCCATCCCCACGGCGCGCCGCTGATCCTGTTCGGCATTCCCAATGCCGCAGAACGCCGGATCGACTACGCCATTGAAATACCCAACCTGTCGAGCCTGATCCTCAAGCACAGCTGGAATGCACCGCTGGATGGTCTGGACACGATCCCCGATGATGAAGAACCCCCCGTGGCCATCGTCTTCTGGAGTTTCCGCGTCATGGTCGGCCTTGGCTTCGCCATGCTGGGATTGGGCGCCTGGAGCCTGTGGCGACGCCTGCGCGGACGGCTTTATGAGGACCGTTGGCTGCACCGCAGCGCAATCGCGATGGGACCAATGGGGTTTGTTGCCGTCCTCGCAGGCTGGATCACGACAGAGGTCGGCCGCCAGCCATTCACAGTCTATGGTCTGCTGCGCACAAGCGACAGCCTTGCGCCGGTCGCCGCCCCGGCTGTCGCGGCATCCCTGCTGGCCTTCATCATTGTCTATTTCTTCATCTTCGGCGCGGGCACATTCTATCTGCTCAGAATGATGAACAAGCCACCCGCAACCCCGCATCTGGGCCTGAAAGACGGCCCCATCCGCACCGCCGGGATTACCCCGGTTGCGCAAACCAATCCAGACGGCCTTCCCGGCGAGTAGGAGCCTTGTGATGTTTGAACTTTCTTTTATCTGGGCCGGGATCATCGCCTTTGCCATCCTGACCTATGTCATCCTTGACGGGTTCGATCTGGGTATCGGCATCCTGTTTCCCTTCGCAGCGGGGGAACGGGAAAAGGCGACGATGATGAATTCCATCGCGCCGATCTGGGACGGCAACGAAACCTGGCTGGTGATGGGCGGGGGCGGGCTTTTTGCGGTCTTTCCCCTGGCCTATGCAATCATCATGCCCGCACTTTATATGCCGATCATTCTGATGCTTCTGGCATTGATCTTTCGCGGCGTCGCCTTTGAATATCGCTGGCGGACAAAACGCTGGAAACCGGTCTGGGATCTGGCTTTCTTCGGCGGATCGCTTGTCGCCGCATTCATGCAGGGCATCGCCCTTGGCGCCTTGGTGCAGGGGATAGAGGTCGCGGAGCGCGCCTATGCCGGTGGCTGGTGGGATTGGCTCAGCGGGTTTTCGATCCTGACCGGCTGTGCCGTTGTTGTCGGCTATGCACTTCTTGGGGCGACATGGCTGGTTCTGAAGACAGAGGGCAGCCTGCAAAGCCAGATGCAGGTTTACGCAACAAGGCTTGCGGCGGCCACGCTTGGGTTCATCGGCCTGATCAGCATTCTGACACCGTTTCAGGACCCTGTTTACTTCCAGCGCTGGTTCAATCTGCCGGGCAGCCTGTTGAGTGTGTTGATGCCAGGTGCCGTGCTTGCCGCTGCCTGGGCGCTGTTCCGCGGGCTGAAAGCCGGCAAGGATGCGCAGCCGTTTCTGGCGGCGCTCAGCTTGTTCATTCTGTGTTTCATCGGCATCGGGATCAGTTTTTACCCCAATATTGCCCCACCCGGCCTGACCATCGCCGAGGCGGCTGCACCAGATGAAAGCCTGCGGTTTGCCCTTGTCGGAACGGTTATTCTGGTTCCGATGATCCTGGGATATACCGCCTATGCCTATTGGGTGTTTCGGGGCAAGATTGACCCCGAAGAAGGGTATCACTGATGCAGCCCCGCGCGACCTTGCGAAAACTCGGTTGGTTTGTCGCCATATGGATTATGAGCGTCACCGCACTTGGCCTTGTCGCTTACATCATCCGGCTGGCCCTCAAGGTCTGAGGCAGCCACAACAAGACCGGGCGGCAGGTGAATGGGGAGGCGCGTTTAGTCCATGGAATAGCGCCGATCTGCGTTTGACGGAGCGCGTTTACATCATGTGTACCGGTTCCGCTCGGGCGTGTGGTCAAACCAGCGATAGGACTCCTCCGGTCTGGTCTTTCTCACCCAATTTCGAATAACCGAGAATTGTGCGCTTTTTATCGCCTGAGCATCCGCGATTTGCTTGACTGACCATCCGTCGAGCAATTGCGTTGATAGATCTGCCAAAGTGCTAGCATAGCGGACATCTTCCGCGAGATTGCACAATTCATCGGGATCCGACCTTAGGTCAAAAAGCTGAGCATCGTGGCCATCATACCAGATCAATTTGAACCGCCCTTGTCGCAGCATTCTGTGGCGGATATCGGGCAGTCGGATATTCATCAGTCCGCCGTAATAACTGCTGATACAGCGCCCGCCAGCAACCGGATCTTGGGTTAAAGAATGTCCGATGTGCCCCGGCAAACTGGCATTGGCCTGCTCAAGGATCGTTGCAGAGAGGTCGGCCAAGCTGGTCACCCGGCCATCCTGGTGGCCAGCTTCAAACCCTACCCCCCGAAGGATCATGGGGACCTTTGCGCTCTGATCATACATCACGCTTTTCCACCACAGCCCCCGCTCGCCCAAGCTTTCGCCATGATCAGAGGCGTAGATACTCAACGTGTTTTCGCGATCTTTCACCAAGTCGAAGACGCGCCCGCACATACCGTCAATCATCCGCACCAACCCGTAATAGGCGGTGCGGCTAATGCGCTGATTTTCATCCGATATTTCTGCGGTGCGACCCGCGGCGCGCCAGTCGGCAATGGCGGGGTGATCTTCGTTGGGTGGAGGTAATCGAGGGGGCGGCAGGGTGCCATCAAACGCATCGTAATCCTCCCGCGCGCAGATATAGGGCGGGTGCGGGCAGAAAAGCGAGGCCAGCACGAAAAAGGGTCGCCCCGTGTGGGCACGTTGGGCCTTGAGCGCCTCAATCGTCTCAATCGCCTGATCCGTCACGGCGTGATCATAGGCCTGGTAGGATGTCTCACCCGCTCCTGAATGGGCCAACTCGGGCCCGCGATTGCCCCTGCCTTTGGTCAACGGCCCGATCTCGGGCGGGTTGCCCCCCGGATAGCTGGCACCGATATCGCCGATGGGGCGATGGGCAAAACCATGCAGCTGATCCGGCCCATAAAAATGCATCCGCCCCACCAGGTGGCAATCATAGCCCGCCGCGCCCAATGCGTGGGCGATGGTGGGGATGTCAGAGGGCAGGTAGGCGTCGTTGTTCAGTACACCCGAAACATGCGGCTCCAGCCCCGTCAGAAACGACATGCGCGAGGGCACGCAGAGCGGCGAATTGCAATAGGCGTTGGTGAACCGCGTGCCAGCAGCGGCCAGCGCATCCAGCGCCGGGGTCTGGGCATGCGCGTCCCCCGTGCAACCCATAACACGCGCCGCGTGCTGATCCGTCATGACCATCACGATATCGGGCCGAACATCCATAATTGGTTGGTCCTTTGCAGAGTCTGATTTTAAATTGGTCTAGACGACTGGGCCTGTTTTGTCTATTGGTTAGACCGATTTTATCTTGAGAAATCGGCAAATCGGGAGGAAAAATGCTGAATCTTAAAGGAATTCGAGATATTTCGAATCGGGTCCGACATCTATGCGGTATTGCGGCTGTGGCCGGGATTGCCGCATCGGTTGGACCAATGACAGCAACCGAGGTGCAAGCGCAGAGCTTTCCCTCAGAGCCGATCGAGGTGATTATCCCCTTCAATCCGGGCGGGCGCACCGACACGGTTGCGCGGCTTTTGGCGGAAACCATTGAATCGAATGGGTGGCTGGATCAGCCGATGGTGGTGGTGAACGCCGCTGGTGGCGCGGGCGCAAATGCCGTGAACCAAATGCGCCGGGGCGAGGCCGATGGCCATACCATCATCCATTGGCACCATCAGGCGCTGATTGCGATGGCGATGGGCCTGGGGGATTTCGACCTCGGGGATTTTCGGTCCATTGGATATACCGGCGGCGGTAGCCCGGTTTGGGCCGTACGGGCCGATTCCGAGTTCGAGACCATCGAGGATCTGATTGCGCATCTGCAAGCTGAACCGCGCAGCCTGGTTGAGGCCGTGGGCATCGGCACCATCCCGCATTTCGTGGGCGGCATGTTCGCCAATGCGGCCGGATTTGAAACCCGCTATGTGACCGCCAACAGTGGCTCGGACCGTCTGCGCCTTCTTTTGGGCGGGAATGCCGATATCGCGCTTTTCGCCGCCTCGGAATTCCTGCTTCAGGGCGAGGATCTGCGGGCGCTGGTCTATTTCGGGCGTGAACGCCTGCCGGATCTGCCCGATGTACCGACCGCAACCGAACTGGGCTATGACGTTTCCTGGGCCAACCCAAACTGGTGGCTGGCCCCAGCGGACACGCCCGATGAGGTGATCGAGGTTCTGGCCGGTGCGTTGGAACAAGCGATTTCGGACCCCGACATCGTGGCGCATTTCAATTCGAACACGCTGGAGCCCTATTGGATGAGCGGTGATGACGCACTAGAACAGGCCGAGAGCATTCTTGAGGCGCTGAACGAAGTGGCCACGACCATTCAATAAATGAAGGACCGGCGCGCGGCGGGGAACGCGGCGCGCCGACGGGCCGGGGAGAGCCCTACCATGACATCGAAACAGGCCAGAGCGTTGGGCGATCTTGCATTACTCGGCGTCATTTTTCTGGGCGTGGCGCTTTTGTTCATCGGGGCCTCGACCCTGCCGCCACCACGGTTCGAGCCGCTCGGCTCGGCGGCAATGCCGCGCATCCTGGGTGCGGCGCTGGTGCTTTTGTCCTTGCCGGTAGCCTGGGTTGCGATCCGAGATCTGATGGCGCGGGAGGCCGATGCAGAGCGTCAGGCGCTGAAGCTGCCTTATGGTGGGGCGCTGGTTCTGGCCACGCTGGTCGCCTATGTCGCGGCCTTGGATTTCGCGCAGGCGCCTTTCGTGCTCTCGACAACCGCTTTTGTCGCCGCGATCGGCCTGATCGTTGACCGGGTCAACCTGCGGGTGCTGGCGATCTATGGCGGGCTGGGGCTGATCCTGTCCAATGCGCTGCTCTACGTCTTTTCCAACTTCCTCTATGTGCAGATCGGCTGACCATGCTTGATGCGTTTTCGCTTCTCTTTCAGTGGCATAACCTGCTGATCCTGGCGGGCGGCACGGCGCTTGGCATCGTGGTGGGGGCCATTCCGGGTCTGACGGCCTCAATGCTGATCGCGCTCACCCTGCCGCTGACCTTCCATATGGATCCGGTCAGCGCGGTAACGCTGTTGATCGGGGAATATGTCGGCGGGATTTCCGGTGGGCTGATCACCGCGATCCTGCTGAGGATGCCGGGCACACCGGCCTCGATTGTCACCACATTTGACGGCTATCCGATGGCCAAAAGCGGGCGGGCGCAGCGCGCGCTGGCCTTGGGCATCACGGCCTCGGTCGCGGGCGGGATCATCTCTTGGGTCTTTCTTGCAGGCATGTCGCCCTCGCTGGCGCGGTTTGCGCTGCAATTCGGGCCTTGGGAATACTTCGCGCTGGTGCTGATGGCGCTGGTGATGCTGGCGGTGCTGGCGCAGGGATCGCTGGCCAAGGGGCTCTTGGCCGCCGCTTTGGGCATGGCCTTTGCCTTGCCGGGGATCGACAGTTCCATCGGGCAGGCGCGGCTGACCTTTGGCAGTTCTGCGATGCTGTCAGGCTTTGGCATTTTGCCGGTTCTGATCGGCGCCTTTGCCATCAGCCAGGTCTTGCGCGACGCCTCGGCCCCCAAGATGCAGACTGAAAAGATCAACATGCCGAAAGAGCGCCTGCCGGTCTATCGCTCGGACATGAATACTCATGGCGCCAATATGATGCGATCCTCGGTCATTGGCACTTGGATCGGGCTTTTGCCGGGGATCGGCGCCAATATCGCGGCGCTGGTCTCTTATTCCACTACCAAACAGCTATCGCATGAGCCCGAGAAATTCGGCACCGGGCATGAACCTGGCGTGGTCGCGGGCGAGAGCGCCAATAACGCCTCAATCGGCGGCGCGCTGATCCCGCTGATTACGATGGGCATCCCCGGCAGTGTGACCGAAGCCATCCTGATCGGTGCGCTGACCATCCATAATCTGCAACCGGGGCCTTTGCTGTTCCAGAACGCGCCCGAGATCGCCTATGGCATCATCGCCGCCTATCTGATCGCCAATATCTTCATGCTTTTGATGATGTGGAGCGCGGTGCACCATATCGCCAAGGTTGTTCACATCCCACGCGCGGCCCTGCTGAGTGTCATTCTGGTCTTCTGTGTGCTGGGCTCTTACGCGGTGAATAACAGCTTTACCGATGTCTGGGTCATGGTCGCCTTTGGCGTCATCGGCCTGGTGCTGGAAGCCACCAAAATGCCGCTTGGGCCTTTCGTGATCGGCTTTGTCCTCAGCCCGATTGCCGAGGAACAATTGCGCGCCTCGCTGATGATGGCCGATGGAAATGTTGCCGACATCCTGACCCGGCCCTACGCCCTGCTTTTCCTCGCACTATCGGCATTGACCGTTGCATGGCCCTGGATCATGACGAAAATCTCCAGCCGAAAGGGGACTGGGGCATGAGCGCGCTTGATCTTCCCTCTGGCGGACGCCGTTATTTGCAGATCGCCCAGGATCTGGCTGATCAGATCACGGCGGGCGCCTATCAGTCCGGCGATCGCCTGCCGCCTGAGCGCGAGCTGTCGGTACAGCTAGAGGTCAGCCGCACCACAGTGCGCGAGGCGCTTCTGGCGCTGGAGATCATGCGCTATGTCGAGATCCGCGTGGGCGCGGGCGTGTTCGTTCTGCCCGAACATCTGCGCGGGCAGGAAAACGGCGATCTGATCTCGCCCGAAACGGTGGGCCCTTGGGAGGTGCTGGAGGCGCGGCGCATGGTTGAGGGCCACTCGGCCTTCGCTGCGGCGGGCCGGATGACGCCCGCAATGCTGGAGCAGATCGGCGCCACCATCACCCGTATGGAGGCGGCCATCAATGACATCCCCAAATTCGACATGGCCGATGCCGAGTTTCACGCCCTGATCGCGCGGGCGGGCGGCAATGCGTTGATTGAGTCCTATGTCGCCCATCTCTGGGCCATGCGGGGAAACTCGCTGTGGCAGACCTGGTATGACCAGACCCGCAAGGTCGAGAACCGTCGCCGGTCGATCAGCTGCCACAAGGCGATCTATCGCGCGCTTCAACGCGGCCAGGCCGATGTGGCGCGCACCGCGATGGAATCGCATCTCGACATGCTGGCCGACCGCTTTTTCGAACTGAACCTATAGCCCATTTGCCGGGGAGAGAGATTTGTCTGACAAACCCGATATCGTGATGATCGTCACCGATCAGCAACGCTACGACACGATCCGCGCGCTTGGCGCAAGCCATATGGATACGCCCAATCTGGACCGTCTGGCCGAACGGGGCGTGACATTCTCGAACTGTCATGTGACGGCGCCAAGCTGCGTGCCATCGCGCGCCTCGCTGTTCTCGGGCTACTATCCGCATACCAATGGCGTCTTGGCCAATGGGCAGGCGTGGGAGCGCACGTGGGTTTCAGACCTGCAAGAGGCTGGCTATCAAACCGTCAATATCGGCAAGATGCACACGATCCCCTATCTGGCACCCGCCGGCTTTGACGAACGCTTTGTCGTTGAAAACAAGGATCGGTATATGGAGGGGCGGTATTTTCTGGATGAATGGGACAGGGCGCTGGCGGCCCATGGTCTGGTGAAACAGCAGCGCGAAAAATACCGCGAATTTCCAGATTACAAGGACCGCCTTGGGGCCTTCACATGGGATCTGCCGCCCAACCTGCAGTCGGATAATTTTGTAGGCGGCATGACGCGCTGGTGGTTGGAGACGAAGCCCGTTGAAAAGCCGCTCTTTCTGGTTGTCGGCTTTCCCGGACCCCATCCGCCCTATGACCCAACCCCGGATTACGCCGAGAAGTACATGGCGCGCGATGTGCCTTTGCCGGTTGTCACCGATGAAGAGATGGACGCGCTACCGCCGCCGCTGAAGGAAAAACGGATCCATGACGTCGAGGTCGATCATGACTCCGTCAGTTGGAAACTGAACCCGACACGCGACGAACTGCATCGGATGCGCGCCTATTACTATGCCAATGTCGAGATGATCGACCGTGAGATCGGCGATATTCTCGACGCGCTTGAGGCGCGCGGGCGGCTGGACAATACGATCCTGATCTTCACCTCGGATCATGGCGATTGTCTGGGCGATCACGGGCTCAGCCAGAAATGGTCCGGCTATGAAGAGGTCACGCGTGTGCCGCTGATCATCTCGGCACTAGGTCGCATTGAGGGCGGGCGCGAGGTTGAGGAGCTGGTGCAGCTCTTCGATCTAGGCCCCACCATTTTGGAATGGGCGGGCGTCACACCCGATGCCAGTTTCGAGGCTGAAACGCTGAATCCCGCGCTTGAGGGCGACGCCTTCGCCGGTCGCGACCATGTCTATTGTGAACAAGGCGGCGATGTGAATCTGACGGGCACCACGTTTTTCACCATGATCCGCTCCAAAACTCATAAGCTGGTACATTTTCAGGGACAGGACTACGGGCAGCTTTTCGACCTGAGATCAGATCCGAGAGAGGTGCAAAACCTCTGGGACGTTCCTGAAGCAGCAGCAGTCAAGCAGGACCTTTTGAACACCATGCTCAACTGGCATATCGATAGCGCCCTCGCCACGCGTGACGCCCGAAAACGCGTGGTGTCGAGTGGGTGAGTGCCTGGATTGTTCAGAGCCAGGGACGCCCACATATACCAATAGGGCCAATGAACCCGAAAGCCTTTCTGATCCTCCCGCATTGAAGTGGTCCTCCGCTATGTTTATGCGGATTTTCCCCCAAGCGCTGATCCACAAGGGAACCCATGCCCCTTGTGCGCGGGCCGGGTCGGAAGTGATGGTTTCGGCTTCCCAGCTTTTGATCCGGCCTAATCCTGCCGCCTCTGGTCTAGCGCTGGAGGTTGAGTCTCCGAATGCTTACGGCAAAACTTGCTGTGCGAGCAAATTGTAATCCCGTCAAACTTCGTCTTCATCTTCATCTTCAACATACGTCAGAAGTTTCGTCTTCTGGACCTCTGATCGGTAGTCTTGGATCAACTCCCGAACGTCATCGACGGTTTGCGCCAAGTCTTCGTCATAGTCTTCATCTTCTGCATCAAGTTCGGGTGGCAAAACAAAATCCACATCGCCGCCGTCCTCAGAGAATTTGATGTGACGATCCACGGCTTTTTCGAGCTTGGCAATTTCCTCAGGCTTTGCACTGGGTGCGATCTCCTTAATAGCCTCGAGAATAGTGGCTTTGCCGCTCGCGCGCCGTTCATCCTCTTGCCTTTTAAGGTCTTTTTCAATCGCATCGGACATCATTTGAGACCGGCGAAGTTCTTCCCTCTTTAGCTGAAAATCCAAATAGTCATTGGCTATGCTCGCAATATGTTTGGAAACCGTTGCTAGAATTTTGGTGACGATTGGAGTCGCACTGAGAGTGTAGATTATGGACCCATTCTGCGCACCAACAACGGCTACGTCTTCGGGCTTTTCGCCAGCGACGGCGGTTACACCGCTGATGATGAGTTCCCAATCTGTCGCTGTTTTCTTCCAGTCACGCACGTTTTCGATAGCGGCATTTTCTTGGAAAACAACGTTGAAGACATAAGGTGTCGGGGCATCTACTTTGTCGGCGTCAGAAAAACCCACCTGTCCGGCTGAAGTCTGGAACGCCTTCAACAGGCGTTGCGCTTCCTGTAGTTTTTGTTGGCCTTGCTGGACCGTTTGGAAAGTCGTGGCGGGGTCGTAAGTAGTAGCCCTAACGCGATGGTTGATCCAAGCTTTCCCTTGCTTGCCGACGAGCTTTGCCACTTCTAGGTTTTCCAAAACGCCTAGCTGCAACGTGGAAAGTTCAGACGTCTGCATGTCTGCAAGTGCTCGCGACAGTTCTTTAAGCGGTTGCGTTACAGGCTGTTGGCTTGGCTGCTGTGAATTGTTCTGCAGCACAGCCACCAATGCCGTGAACTTTGGCATCACATCAGAGAGGTTTTCCTCCAACCATTCTGACAACTGCACAACCTGTGAAACTTCCATAAAACAATATCCTTTTCTCAAAAATGCGTCTTACCAGCGATATATGGAACTGACACGTAATGCCATAAGGTTGTAGCCCATTATGAAGCTTTCCGAATAGAGACAACCCACTTCGGAAAAAGCCAACAGTTTTGAGGATACTAATTTGCGTCGGCGTTAGAGAGGTGCCGTTAGGGCGAAAGGGCTATCGACCCCGCCGTTGCCAATGGCGCGCTGCTATCACCGAGCTACCCCGGCATATCTGTGGTCAAACCGCCAGAATCGCACGCACATTAGGTGTGGCAATAATACTATAAAAATTCTACCCCTGAGCGTACCCCAGCGCCCGATCTGCGCTTTTCTTAGGATATACCAACCCCGAAGGGGTGCAGATTAATATCTTGATTTTATTGATTTTTTGTGGCGGAGACGAAGGATTCCTATTATTCACTTAATATTCTGATATAAAACAATATTATCCCTTGAATCTCGAAACATACCACAGAAAATACCACAGCCCGTCCCTCACGCAGAATACAGTACCGTCAACATGCGGAGCAAATCGATTGGCTACCTCAGACGACCAATGGAGCTTCACCTTAGAGGGAAACAGTGCTCTTTGCGAGATAAACCACTGGGCAATCCTTGAGCTCACGTCTAAGTTGCTGAGTGCGCAGCATAAGCTTCGTTGCCGCTTTCATTTTGTGAATTTTCTGGGGGCTAGATGGTTCTTTCGACAGATATCCGAAAAAAAAAGCTATCGGAGGTAAAGGCCTCTGAAGAAGAAAGCCAAGGCAAACAAAAACTCTACTACATGAACGAAACGCAGAGTTTTGATGTCTACAGAATTGACCTCGATTTCCTGATCTATAATCGGCACAACGGCAGGATCGAAGCCGAAATGTTGACTTGGGAGCAAGAAAATTCTGCTCCGTATGACGCATACGATGATGAACTTCATGCAAAGATTGGAGCGTTCCTTTGGGAGTCGAATAAGGGGCGAAACAAGACGACCCTCACTGACTTGGCTGCAAAGGGACAACAGAGGCCAGGAATTGTCAGTCTTGACGGTGTAATAATCGATGGCAATCGGCGAGCAATGCTGCTGAGGAGGCTAGAAGAAGCGCCCAAGGGCAAAAAGGAAAAACAGTATTTCGATGCAATTATTCTTCCTCATGCGTATGCGGACAATCAGACCGAGATTGTTCGACTTGAGACTCAGTATCAACTGGGTGAAGACGCAAAAGTCGAGTATGGGCCGCTTCAAAAATACCTCCATGCTCGCCGCCTCCACGATGATCTGAACATCGACGAGAGAGAGATTGACACGCTGATGGGCGAACGCCCTGGGTACACAAAGAAGCTCCTAGGGATCATGCAACTCATGGATGATTATTTGGAGCATATTGGCTGTCCAAAGCTCTATCTGATGCTCAAGGACACCGATGGCACCAAAGAAGGGATGTTCGTTGACCTATATGCGGATTTGCGACGCTTAGAGGCAGGTGACCTGAAAATTCCATGGCCCTATGATCAGGAGATCGATCCGCTTCAGTTAAAGCTGATACAGTTTGACTTCATCCGCTATGGTCAATTCGCCGACGCAAAAAAGGTGTACAGAGAGATTTCGCACAACAGCAAAGGAAAGAACTTCTTTGCTAACAAGGACATCTGGGAGCGCTTTCGCGATAGTCATGCGGCGGAGGTTGACCCTGTCACTATGGATCTCGGCGACCTTAGATCTTTTATACAAGAGGATCCTGACGCTTACGCCTCAAGATTGGATGCGGCACGTGCACGCGACAGAGTATGGTGTGAAAAAGTTCAAGACGCCATGAAAGGTAATTTCGGCCAAGCCAGCTATAAACTGGGCTTGGCCACTGACGATCTGATGCCTGGAGAGCACCTGAAGCGTGCTAAAGATCAACTTGAGAAAATTGATATTGAAGCAGACGGACTGCTTAACTCTCCGGAAAATGAAGGATTAGCGGTCGAGATAGGAAGACTAATCTGGGAGATCAAGAAACGTTTTGATCGCCAATCTAAGAAATAAAGTTTTAGGGCGGATGAATGGCCACCATCGAGTATAATACTGAAGATGAAGTGTTGGCCATTCATGATGTTGGCCAGGCGGTGCGTCACCCGCTTCTTGCTGCTTTCACACGACAAGCCAACGGCTTCGTTGATGAGGCAGGAGTAATTCATGTTCCAACATCTTCCACAGAGCTAACGACCCTATATCGAACCATTGCGAGACTGTTTGATAAACTAAAGATCAACATCGAAACTGGTGAGCATGTGTCGGATGCAGTGCGAAGCGTGGAATCCGAAGAGGCTCTATTTGACGAGTTCTCCCGAAAAGCAAAGGAAATATGGGAAGCACAGATCGACACTTCTGATTTTCGGCGATTTGTTGAGATCGTTGAGGAAAAGTGCCCAGGCCGTGTGTTCTATCGCAAGCAATTGCTTTCAGCTTTTCATCTAGCGTTTTCTCAAAATGCTTGCAATTTTTCAGTTCCCGGAGCCGGTAAGACCTCAGTTGTATACGCAGCCTATGCGTATTTGAGCAGTTTGGGGCTCGATGATGCTAAGTCGGTTGATCGCCTGCTAATTGTCGGGCCACTGTCTTCTTTCAAAGCTTGGGAGGATGAGTTTGCAGCAATTTTTCAACGTAGCGCGTTAGCCAAGAGAATATCTGGACAGATATCGATGGACGCTCGTATCGAACATCTTCGAGGCATATCTGTTGCCTCGAGAACTACGGAGCTAACGCTCACAACATATCAGACGCTCGCGAACATGGAGGAGGAGATAACTACCTTTCTTCAACATGTCGGTACTCGCGCCATGGTCGTTCTGGATGAAGCTCACTACATCAAGAGCAGCGACGGTCAGCAAGCTGCCGCCGCCCTGAGGTTAGCACCACTAGCGAGGTCGCGTGTCGTGCTCACCGGAACACCTGCTCCGAATGGTTACGAGGATTTATCAAATCTTTTCCGATTCATTTACCCAAATCGCAACGTGGCCGGATTTCCTCCGGCAACGCTTAAAGCCATGACCGATGGCTCGATGCCTGGTGCCGTCACTGAACTCAAGAAGCGAATACAACCGTACTACACTCGCATACGAAAAACCGACCTCTCTCTTCCAAAAGTTGAAGAGAAAAGGGTCGAAGTTCCTATGATTGGGGATCACGAAAAAATTTATCGCACCCTTGAAAAGCGGATCGTGCCGCATCTGGGACAGCACTTTGAAGATTCGTCTGCGGGTATCCGACTTCGCGCTAGACTAATTCGACTGCGGCAAGCTGTAGTGAATCCGGAATTGCTTCTCCGCCCCCTAGAACAAGAGGAAGGTATCTTCGATACAGGGGGCACCGGAGATTTAAACGTTGCTGAACTCGAAGTCGCAGACCTTGTTAACCGGTTTGTCGCAGACACAAACCTTGCCCGACTTGACGTATGCCGCAGTTTAGTAAAGTCGGTATTGAATGAACAAGGCAAGGTGCTGATCTGGTCTTATTTCTTGGGAAACCTCGAACTCCTGAAGCAAGGCTTGTCGAGCTATGCGCCATTCGTCGAAGTATTGACCGGCGCGACTCCGGTTGCGGATCGAGAAGGTGATGCACCTCCTGAAATCGGCACTCGAGAAGAGATAATTGATCGTTTCCACTCAACTTCCGGGAAGGCGGTTCTGATCGCGAATCCCCAAGCTGTTGGTGAATCGATCTCTCTCCACAAAGCCTGCCGAACTGCCATTTATTTCGATCGTGACTTTAATGCTGGGCGCTTTATTCAGTCGAAGGACCGTATTCATAGATACAACCCTTTAGGAGGTCGCACCGTGACCTACCATCATTTAGTGACCCCAGCCTCGGTAGATAAGGATATTGATGCAAGGCTAACAATCAAAGAACAACGTTTGGCTGAACTTGTTGACGCCGACGACATCCCACTTTTGACAGCAGCCGAAGACAATGACCAGGCAGATCTTCGCATGATTTTTGAGAGTTATGAGCACCGTAAGACCAAGTGATGGCCTACTTTCGGCAAGCGACACGATCAGATTGATCGAGTTGCTGGCCAAGCGCAGTTCTCCCGTTGATGGAGAGGCACTGCTCTTCGATCTTGCCGCAACAAGCCCGATTTCCTGGTCTCGCGCCAGGAACACAATTGCAAAGCTCTCAAGCTACGGAATGGTTAGGCAAGCTGGCCCCTCAAGCCTTGAGGTTGCCAAACCCCAGACAAAAGACTGGTCTAACGCAATCGTCGCACAGCTAGCACAAGACTTAGCGGCACGAATAACTAGAGACAATGCTTGGTCATGCCTCAAGCGTGAGTCTACCTCCGGTGAATTCAGAATTGACTCGATGACGCTTCCTTCGTTGGAAGATGGCCTTGGCCTCTGGATTACCGAATTTGGAATTGCAACCCGTAGTAGTTTTGCAGCTCGTTATTGGACAGTAGTCATAGAACACCAACACCTTTTCCTTGCTGAAGCAACTAATGCCAATCGAAAGCTTCCACGTCGATCAAAGTCTGCGGCGCGTTTGGCAGCTGACTTGGAGAGACAAGCACATCACGGCGAAGCAGCCGAAAAGTGGGTGCTCGAGTTTGAGCGCAGGCGTCTGAGCAAACATCCACTCCGGGACCAGATACGACGAATATCGATCGATGATGTCGCGGCAGGCTACGACATCCTTTCCTTCGCGTCCGAGGGTTCATTAAACCATGACCTTTTCATTGAGGTGAAGTCGCATGGGGTGACAAAGCTCTTTCATTGGTCCCGAAATGAAATTGCCACCGCCAGGGAATTTGGCCAAGAATACGCACTCTATCTCGTTGACAGAGAACAAACCAGCAAAGCAGAATACTCGCCACATATAATTATGGCACCATACCCCGAGATGTTTTCATCGCCAGATAGTGGATGGAAAGTCGAGGCAACGTCGTTTGAACATGTAGCGTTACACGATGGATGAACGCCTACTGGTTCGGGCAAGGCTTAACTTTTGTTTGCTTTCGTGTGAAATGCAGGAGGGCGGCTCTTTTGTGCAAGTACAGGGTTCAATGAAGACCCCAGAAGCAAACCCGCTATGATCAAAACCGAGTTGCGATGAAGTTTTGCCACACCAGGAAGCTCCTCGCTAGCATCCGGGTGTTGCTGAAGGAGAGCGGCATCTACCAAACCTTTGGCTTCTTCCTCATAAGGGATCAAACTTTCAATCAGTAGCGAACCCGCTTCGTCGAGAGCATCCAGCAACATGAACGGACGTGTACCGCCTGGCCCCTTGTGCGTCCAAACGGTTTGCATGTTGGCGATATCAGCCGATCGGGCAAAGGTTAACGCTGAACATGTTACCGATGAAACTGTGTTAGCCAACTCATCAGTCATGGATTCTATCATATGGTGGTAAAGATCTGAGTCCAACTGAAGGCTTTTGATCTGCTTAGAGGTACCAAAATAAAAATATACCTGCCAGCTGACAAAATCTGCAGAAGTATCGTTACGCAACTCAAACCGAACACCGCTCTTCAGTTGCAAACTTGGCACTGCAAAGCGAAAGGATCTGTTTGCTGGATAGCGCGCACCTACTCGATCGGGAGGTGTATCAATTGGTATTGGTTTGGGCCGTGTCAGACCGCGCGACGCGGTCTTCAAGTCCAGATCATCATCAATTTCCTGATCATTTAATACCTTCCCCATCAAATACGAGAATGCAGGTGGGACTGCATTGCCTATCATACGAAGCTTCTGACTGTACGATGATCCATAGAACTGAAAAGTGATCGGGAAGCCTTGCAAACAAGCGCGCTCTCGCAGCGTCAATCGCCGAAAATCGGTTGGCGACCCTTCGGCAGGAATGACAACACTTTCGCGAGAGACACGAGTACACGTAGCCGTAATGGTTCGGACGGACCGATCGAGTGCGTCTGGAAAAGGCATGGCGTTGTATATGACGTGCGTAGTCTTATTGGCTCGATTTATTCTGACTTCTTCCTCGCTCAGGACGTCCTCCTTAACATGATCGGATAGCTCTTCTCTTGGCACGGAAACTCCAAAAAGTGGATCAGCAACTGGCTCAGCGGAGAGTGCGGCAATGACGTCACCCAGTGTATGGGTCTTCACTTCGGTGCGGTAAGCTTGCAGCTTCTTGAAGTCGAAATTTCCGGCAATGCAACGGCGGCGGCGCTGCGGCAAGCCGTATTCCGACATATCCACAATATGCGTTGCGCATCCGAGATGACGAAATTCTGCCAGCTTTCCGCCTAGCTCGAGCTCAGCATCAATGATCTTTGAAACTCTCGGGACGTTTTCCATCGCCCAAAACCGAGGTTTGAGATGGTCTACAATCGCTAGGAACTTCTTTATGTCTCTTAGACCATCCTCAAGGTTCCCCCCACCTCCGCGGTTACTGAACGAAAATTGGGTGCAAGGCGGGCTGCCAACCACAATATCTATATCGGGCGGAAGATCATCCAGTGAAAGCCTACGAATGTCCACCGTTTGCGCTTGATGGGCATTGTTCTTAAAGTTCGTCTCGTTCGCTGGCCCCCAGAGCTCATAAGAAGAAATGACATCTATACCAGCAAGACGTAGACCAAGTGACCAGCCGCCGACGCCAGAATATAAGTCAATCGCTCGCAGGTTACTGATCATGGTTTTGCCATCCAAATGAGCATTGGCGCTCCGCAACACTTGAACACTATTCCTGAGGAATGGACAAGATCCTTTTCGGTCACGTCTGTCAAAGACCCTGACAGCACGTGTTCCAATTGGCGACATCGAATCAACAGTTAGCGATTTCTAAAGTAGCTTCTATCTCAGTCAGGCTTGACTAAATCGACATGACTGACCCCTAGTGCTTGCGCTAACTCATACAAGGTGATCACAGTAGGATTACGCCTACCTCGCTCTAGGCCGCTTAGATACTGCTGACTGAAGCCTGAACGCTCTTCAACTTGCTCCTGCGTTAAGCCCTTCTTACGCCGAAGGCGTGCAAAATTATTTCCAACTAGTTTGCGCATATCCATGCAACAGACCATTGGAAATTACATACTTTAATGTTATCTACTATATTATGTATTTTGCAGATTGAGGTTCCGATGAAGACCATTGTGATGTTTGCCAACAAGGGCGGCTCTGGCCGCACGATTGCAACGATGGCGCTTGCGTCTGGCTTTCTGGCGCAGGGTAAGCCCGTCGCGGTGATGGATTGCACTGATCAGGCGGGGACCAACCCAAAAGGTCGCCAACCCTCGACCTTGCAAAACTGGATGATGCAAATGGCGGCCTGCAAAATCCGCCCACCGCAACTGGAGCTGATCGAATGCAGAACACGCGATGAGGTCGAGGACAGCGCCGCCGCTGCTGATGCCCGTGGCATTGATGTTCTTCTGATCGACACAAAGGCTCGGCTGGATGAACCGCAACTCGCGGCGCTTGGTTTAGCTGATCTCATCATTGCCCCTGCTATCAGCCCGTTTGAGGCCAAGTGCATTGTTGAAGGCATCGATCAGTATCTTGGAACGCCCGAAGACCTGATGTGCCTGATCACTGGATGCAGAAACGGTGCCGGTGAAGCTGCCGAAACCCGAACAGCTTTCGGCTATCACTCTGTGTTCCAATCGGAGCTACCTTGGGCCGAAGCAATCTCCGATCAGATCCTCAACGGCGATATCGCACATTTCGTCTCATCGCTCGCGTGCAAGCCCGACAGGCCCGGTTTCGCCCGCTATCGCGATGCTCTTGCCGCCTGGAATGCGGTACAACGCCTTACCCACGAGGTCGAATGGGCCTTGGACGGTCAGCGCTTGGAACCCTTTACCGGCGACCAGTCCCCCTATGCATTCAAAAGAAAGGCCGTCGCATGATCCGCACATCGCTGACACTTGGAGTGGCTCTGGCCTCGATAGCGCTGCCTGTCGCAGCAGAAGACGCGCTGACAGCATTGCCTGCACCAGAAGCCCGTCCCTATCCATACGAAATCCTCGGCCTCCAACCCGGAGACCCGCTCAATGACGTTCTGGCCGTCTACGCAGAACGCAGCGACGCTGCCCCAACGAGCGAGAGCGAAGTTCTGCGGGTACAATCCCCTGACGGCAACGTGTTTGAATTCACATACCAGCAGTTCAGCCGAAGCGGCGATGTTGGTGTCAATGGCAGGCTTACTGGCGCAGATCAGGATCAGGTGACAGCCACCCTGTCGTCCGATGTGATGGAACAACGCCCTATGGCGATCCACCGCTCCATGCGCCAGCCAAGCGACGAGCTGCCTGAGCCGCTGGAACTGAAGGCGCAGATCGAGGGGCTCTATGGTCCTCCGTCCCGCGTCGAGATTGATGGGCGCACCATGACGCTGACCTATGCCTGGAGCACCGAAGGCTTCATTGAGGATCTGGATGCACTCGGCGAACTGATCCATGAGGAAACCCGCACCGAGATGGGTCGGGAGCGCACCATCCGGACGACTTACGAGCTGTGCGGCAACTCCCGCCACTATCGCAATGACGTGTCTTACCGCTTCGCCTATCCGCGCGATGAAGAGATCAAAACGGGCTGCCTCGCCACCTTCACTGTCACTTATCGTGGCGAGCCCGGCAGCACTCTCATCGGCTTTTCGCTGGTCGATTATGAACTCGGCCGTCAGCATATGGCGGAGCTTGATCGGCAAATTGTGGAAGCCCTGACCGGCCAGGAGGTCGAAGCCTCGGACATGGACCTGTAATCATGGATAGCCAGACGCAAAAGAACCCGCTATGAGGCGCACATGATCATGAAGCGCAAACATATCACCCTGATTTAACGCTCGCACATATGGCGGGCGGCATCGCGCTGTTCGCCTTTGATGATCGTGCCATCTCCGCAACCGCTCTTGAGGCCGCCGCCATCAACCGATGGAGATGAAGACATGACCAACTGGTACACCGCAGACCCGCATTTCGGGCATGAGAACGTCATCAAGTTCTGTGGCCGCCCCTTTCGGTCGGCCAATCACATGGACGCGGTTCTGATGCAAAACCTCTGGGCAATGATCGGACCCAAAGATGCGCTTTGGATCATCGGCGATTTTGCTCATGGGCCAAAAGCCAAGGACACCGACTGGCTGCGCAAGCTCTTCGACAAACTGCCCGGCGCGGAAAAGCACCTCATTGTTGGCAACCATGACCTGGAACCGACGCAGGCCCTGCCGTGGACCAGCGTTACGCATCTGGCCGAGGTGCGTGACGGACCCCAGAACCAGGCGCATACACTCTGCCATTACCCGATGATCACCTGGAACCACGCCCGTCGCGACGCGCTCCAGATCTTCGGCCATGTCCACAACAACTGGCGCGGCTCACGCAACAGCGTGAATGCCGGGGTCGATGTCTGGGGCTACATGCCTGTCCGGTTCGAGGACATCGCGCGCCGCGCCAAGACGCTTCCCGTGAACAAGCATTCAGGCGATACCTTGAGAGCCAAACGAGCGTTCTTGAGGCACACTTTTGTTGGGGAGACTGGGAGTTCTGTTAGCGAACTTCATAAATGATTGGCCCCGCTGGAGCAGGAGGCTCTTCAACATAATGCTCTTCAAGGATATCGATGTATTTTTTCAGCTGATGGTCGTCGCGCGCAAGTTTTTGAGCCTCCCGCGCGTAACGGTAGAAGTTAACTGGAATACCTGCCCGAGAGAAAATCTCTTGCGCACACTTACCAAAATCACCTTCGGGAACCTGCTCCGTTACGCCAAGAGTAATGCGTTCGTCAGAGTGGACCTCAAATAGAGCCCGCACTACGATTGCAACAGTTCGTGCTCTTTGATGCCCGGATTTCCCCTCACGCTCCTTGGCGTATTCAGAGAAGAGAACATCGATAAGCTCAAGTAAATCCGCCCATTCTAAAGGAGACTTGCAGGCTGCATTGTCAACCCACAGTGAGACCGGAGATGGAAGCTCCTTCATGCGACAAAGCGCGCGCGCCAATTCGGCATCCGACGCATCGTTAGCGCCAGCACGTTCGAGACGCACGGCTTGTTTGACCAACGTCCTAGCCGTCCGCGTTTGCTTGATGACCTTACGGATGTCACCGATTTCCTGCCCTTGATCGGAGTGCATCCAAACCGGCCCTTCGTATGAATTTAACATCAATGCCGCTGGCAAATAGGTCTCTTGGTAGTCCAACGGAACTCTAAGCCATTTCTCTAGGCAACCCGTTATCTCGCGGGCGGCACGATACATGATGTAGTCATGATTTGAGGCACCGTGTCTCAGCGCTGGTAATTTCAATTTGCGCCCGTTCTCCCAAATTTCACGAGGCAACATGATCGCACCACCTTTCCATCAACTGTCGACGCTTTTCCAACAGGTCGGACCGCGCATAGGCGCGCTCAACGTCTGAACCGACTGTGTGTGCAAGGCTAAGCTCGGCGACCTCACGCGACACCCCGGCTTGTTCCGCAGCCCAGTCCCGAAAGGTGGACCTAAACCCATGGACAGTAATACCTTCCATCTTCATCCTACGCAGCAACATCAGCATTGCCATGTTGCTCATTGGCTTGTGGCGTTTCTGACCTTCGAATACGACTTCCGATTTCAGAGCCTTCAACGGCTCGATAACCGCCAGCATCGCTGCGGTAAGCGGAACGCGATGCTCCTGGTCTGCTTTCATGCGCTCTGCCGGGACAGTCCATAGCCTCTCGTCGAAATCAATCTCTTCCCAGCGGGCATGCAAAACCTCGCTCGTGCGACTGGCTGTTAAGCAAGTGAACATCAGCGCCTTTGCTGCCATGGCCTCTTTCGTTGCCAGCTCGGCGTAAAAGTCTGGAACGTCTTTCCAGTGCATTGCCTTGTGGTGTTGTACCTTCTGTTTGACTTGCGGCAAAACGCGCGCGTCCCGGATCGTTGTCACGGGGTTCTCGCCATCTCGAAACCCCTTGGACTTCGCCACGTCCAGCACGGCTTTGATCCGCTGAGCGAGGCGTTTGGCTGTTTCATGTTTCTCTGTCCAAACCGGCAGCAGGACTTGTAGCACTTCGGGCTGACCGACCTCCGACACTGGCAAGCGTCCGATCTTGGGGAAGGCATACTCGGCCAGCGTATTGATCCATTGCTGGCCGTGCTTGGGGTTCTTCCATGTCGGAAGGCGCTCGATGTGGACTTGCCGCGCGATCTCCTCGAAGCAGGGGATTTCTTGGCGTCCATTGTAGCGTGGATTGATGCCTTTCTTTGCGAGGCGGCGATACTCCAGGGCCCGGTCTCGCGCTTCGTTGAGGGTCACGACATCCGCACCGCCTAACCCGAAGTCAGTTCGCAAAGGCTTGCCTTCGCGGTTACGTTGGCCCTTCACTGTGACACGTACGATCCAGCGTCGTGCGCCAGTTGGATCGACCACGAGGTACAACCCGCTCCCATCACCATGACGACCGGGGCCGAGGGTTCGGACCAAATTCTTCGTCAGCTTTCCGCTCAGAGCAGCCATCAAGATACCACGATTCCTACCACGCAATGAATAGAAACGAGTCTAATCGAAGAGAAACCAAAAGCAACAACGAATGCAGATAAACCAGCAAAAACAGCCCCATAAGGGGTTGAATGAGTACCAACAGAATTGAATGAAAATGGTGGGTGGCGGAGACGAAGGGATTCGAACCCTCGAGACGATTCCTCGCCTACTCCCTTAGCAGGGGAGCGCCTTCGACCACTCGGCCACGTCTCCATCGGCGGGGATACGCTGCTAAGCTTTGATGTTCAAGGGCATTTCAGCCACGAATAGCCATTTCTCGCTGCCCTCAGCAGGTGCAAAGAGTATCTTTAATCGCATCAGAAACTGTCCAAACATCGCGGAATATGACTTGCCCCCGATACTTCCCTCGTTCTGATGTAGAGTTTGGTCAACCTTTCGAAGGAGCAAACGAATGAGAAAGAGCCGTTTTACCGAGGTGCAGATCATCGGGATGATCAAGGAACAGGAAGCCGGGATGCTGGAGCGCAAGGGAATGATCATGAACCACAAGAAGCTCTATCGGCTCTACATAGAGATGTTCTACAACGCAAAACGCAAGCACACCAACAACGGCATGCTGTCGCCCGTTGATTTCGAAACCAGGCAGCTCAATCGTATCCGTCCGGTTTGCCTGCTCTGACGCGGCATAGGATGCGGTGATATTGTCCACCATCGATAGTGGACATCTTGGGGCACTCCATGTCGGGCAAGAAGGGCCAAAAGAAGCGTTTCTGGTCGGATGATGAGAAGCAATCCATTTGCGACCAGACGCGGGCTCCCGGCGTTTCGGTTGCGCAGGTTGCGCGTCGGTATTCGATGAATGCCAATCTGATCCACAAATGGCTACGTGATCCGCGTTTTGTGCCATCTTACGCCGAGCCGGAGGATGATATTGAGGTTTCTGATTTTCTCGAAGTCGCGGTGACCGCATCTGATTTCCCTGTTGCGCCAAACACCGACACGGCAATAGCCAACGGCGATCTTTCTGCTACTCGGCCTTGCGCTTACAACAGAACGAGGATAGGTCGTAAATGTATAAAACAACCTATGTGCTGATGCGCCTTTGACAGTCGCGAAAGCCTTAAGTCGGCGAGTTGGCGGAGTGGTTACGCAGCGGATTGCAAATCCGTGTACACCGGTTCGATTCCGGTACTCGCCTCCATTTCATTCTAGAGCGTTTTGCGCCTGATTGGATTCGGGATTCCCAAATGGTTTGAACCGTGATTCCTTGTTTTCAAACAACAAGGGCGGTCTTTATGGGGAAACCTCATCCGATGGAGCTTCGGCAACGTGTTGTTGCGCATGTCGAGGCAGGTAACACGCATCACTCAGCGGCGACGCGGTTCGACGTTTCCGTCAAATTCGTCAATGACATGGTCAAGCTGAAGCGCGGGACGGGATCGCTTGCGCCGACACGCCAGGGTCATCGCGGTATCGGCAAGCTGACGCCTCACAAAGATTGGGTGCGCGCGCAGGTGGACGCCAAAGGCGAGATCACGCTTGACGAAATGGCGGCGCGTTTACAGGCAGAGCGCGGCGTGTCTGTCGCTCCTACAGCATGCTGCCTTAAACCTGAGACATCGCACATCACAAATGTCCCGGGAACGCGAAGCGTGGCAGGGTATTTGTGAGTCAAGTTTAAGGCAGGGTGCTTTAGCTCGGTCTGGCGACTTTTTCAGCGGCTCGGGCTGACGCATAAAAAAAGACCTGCAAGCTCTTGAGCAGAAGCGTGCCAAGGTTGCCCGGCAAAGGCATATCTGGATCACACACAGCCAGCCGTTCATGGCACATATGCTGGAACGTATTGGCTTCATTGACGAAACCTGGCTGAAAACCAACATGGCCAAGACGACCGGCTGGGCACCGCGCGGTCAGCGGCTGGTCGATCACGCGCCTTTCGGGCACTGGCGCACGCAAACCTTTGTCGCGGCGTTGCGACATAACAGGCTGGACGCGCCATGGGTCATCGACGGTGCCATGAACCGCGTGACATTCGATACCTACGTCGAAACCCAACTCGCACCGACCCTGAGCAAGGGGGACGTGATCATCCTGGACAACCTTTCCAGCCACAAAAGTGCGCGGGCCGCCGAAATGTTGCGCGATGTCGGTGCGTGGTTCTTGTTCTTGCCGCCATACTCGCCCGATCTCAACCCCATAGAGATGGCTTTCTCAAAGCTCAAAACGCTGATCCGAAAAGCCGCAGCAAGAACATATGACGCGTTATGGAACGCGGTCGGTCAAGTGTGCGATCTCTTCACGGACGAAGAAGGCTTCAACTTCTTCAAAGCCGCAGGATATGGAACCAATTAAACGCAAAACGCTCTAAATCATAGGGTTAGCGGCTGATCGGTCGGGTGTGACACAAAGTGGGACACACGCCCTATGATGCTGTCATCCTATCTAAGCCCATCAAGACACGGGATTTACTACTTCCGCTGGCGGTTCTCCTCCGCCATATCCTTCATCTCAGACATCAAAGACGCATCCATGCCGCCAAACTTGGCGCGCCATTTGTAGAAGCTTGCGCTGCTCATTCCTGGTGGCTCAAGGGTCGTTGCGACGGTATCCTCTATCTCAGTTTCATCATCTCTTCTCTGAACGCCTCGGTCGGGGTGCGCCATCCGAGGCACTTTCTGGGTGTGCCGTTCAGGCGGTCGCAAATCGCGTTCATATTGCGATTTGAGAGCGCCGCGAGCTGGGTGTCTCGGGGTAGATATCGGCGCGCGCGTTTATTCAGGTTCTCGACCGAACCTTTTTGCCAGGGTGCTTGCGGATCGCAAAACCAGCTTTCGGTCCCGATGCCCGACTTCAGCTTGCGCCACGCGCGGAACTCGAAGCCGCGGTCGAAGGTGATCGAGCGCCTTGCAGGCTGGGGCAGGGGTTCCATCACATCCATCAGCTTGTTGACGAAGTGTGTCGAGCTGCGGTCGTTGTTGAGGAACAGGATAGCGAAGCGGGTCTTGCGCTCGACCAAGGAAGCGACATTCATCTTGCCCGTCTTCTTCTCAAAGATCATCAAGTCACCTTCCCATTCTCCAAATGTCTTGCGGCTCTTCACGTACTCGGGCCGATGATGAATGGACCGATAGTCGGGTGCAAGCCTGCCGCGACGACGGCCCGCGCCGTCGCGGCCCGTAAGACAGTGTAACCGTAATTCAGGAGAGCGTTTTCATCGCTCGCGCCTGTATCCCGTCGAAAGTCGGGGCCCATGGCCTACGGCGGGATCACAGCAGTCGCGCCACGCGTATCAAGGTCTTTGAGCAGCCAGTCGGCGTCGAACGCTTTGTCCGCCAGCAGCGCGTCAAAAGAGACATCGCGGATCAGCGGGGCAACGCCCTTCATATCGTGCGCCTGCCCCGGCAGCAGCAGAAACCGGATCAAGTTTCCAAGCGCGTCCACCAGCGCCACGATCTTGGTCGTCAACCCGCCGCGCGAGCGCCCAATGGCCTGAGCTTGAGTCCCCCTTTTGCGCCGGTCGGCTTTTGGTGAACCTGAACAATCGTGCCATCGATGAGCGCGTATTCGAGGTCGCGATCATCACTCAGCACGTTGAAAAGACTCTCGAAAACGCCCGTCTTAGCCCAGCGGCGAAACCGCCGGAACTGACTGTTCCAGTTGCCGAAGGCTGGCGGCAGATCGCGCCACGGAGACCCGGTACGAACGCGCCAGAACACAGCCTCAAGGAACAGCCTGTTGTCTTTCGCCGTCACCCCGCAATCGCTGGCCTTACCCCGCAAATGCGGTTCAAGCCGCCGCCACAACACATCCGACACCACAAACCGCTACTCGTCCATTCAGACCTCCCGTTTGGGACTCTGAATCAGAAATCAACGCAAATGGAAATCCTTATTGTCCACGGGCCCTAGCTGCGTGTGGAAAACTCGAGTTTCCACACGGAATTCTGCAGAATTCCGGCACCCGGGCTTGCGGTCAGTCCAGCCTGACGCTGGAGCAGAAAAACGCAGCCCCTTGGGGGACTGCGCCAATGTCATTCCGAAAAAAGCCGTATCAGGCGGCGTTGACAGCCTCTGCGTCAAGCGCCCTGGGACCTGCGCTGGTGATCGCAATCTGGCGCGGTTTCAGCGCCTCGGGCACTTCGCGCATCAATTCGATATGCAGCATCCCGTGTTCATGGGACGCACCGGTCACCCGCACATGATCGGCCAGTTGAAACCGTTTCTCGAACGCCCGCGTGGCGATGCCACGATGCAGATAGGTATGCGAGGTGTCATCCTTGGCCTTCCGCGCGGCAACGATCAGCTCTGCTTCGCGCTGCTCAACGGTCAGTTCTGCCTCAATGAAGCCCGCAACCGCGACGGAAATGCGATAGGCATCCTCGCCGGTCTTTTCGATATTGTAAGGGGGGTATGTGCTGGTGCCCACATCCTGCGTCATCACGCGGTCCAGCAAATCAGTCATCCGGTCAAAGCCGACGGTAGCCCGGTACAGGGGCGACAAATCATAAGTGCGCATCACGTTATCCTCCGTTTGAGCGACAACTCATTTTGATCAGGCGGTCCATCACCGGACCCGCCAGGGGTTACGCCGCAGCCCCGTTCGGGCACCGCGACACCCAATATGTGTGACGCCGGATTTCCGGTTTCAAGAGGCGGCGGTCAGGTCAGGGCCGCACAAATCGCGCGCCCGAGCTTTCCCGGCCATCATTGGCACCTGACAGGCTGCGCACCTGCGGCAGGGACCGGACGAATTGCGCGTTTGAACGATCAAGCAGGTCCAGAAGCACCACAAGCTGCCCCTGCAACTCTGCCGACAAAGCCACCGGATCATCGCGCCAATCAGCTGTGGCGGACACAACAGACACCACATTCATCTGCCCGTCCCGGTCCACCATCACCGGGGACCCGGAAGACCCCTGCACAACCGAGCATGACAGGACCAGAACCCCCGGATCATCGGCCAGAACCTCACAATCATCCTCAAGCGAGGCAAACTCCTCACGCTCCGCCCCGTAGGAGACAACCTGAACATGATCCCCGGTTTCAACGCTGCCCCGTGTGGCCAAAGGCCGAATCGTCTGTTCGGGGATCGCCCTGTCCAATTGCAACAGCGCCATATCGCTGCGAATCCGCGACAGTTCTTCCGGCGAACCATAGGTGTAATCCGGGTGCAGGATGCTCTGCCGGACACTGCGCTGCGCCACGGCCCGGCCGTTTCTGAGCCCCGCGTTGAATGACAATGCGCTGTCGGGGCGACGGGTCGCCTCCTGATCGAACAGGCAATGGGCGGCGGTCAGCACCAGATCAGGGGCGATCAGCGTCGCGGTGCAAAACCCGGTGCCGGTGTCAAGGCGGCCCACGGCCTCCCACCCGCGCAGATCATCGGCGGTGTCAAGCGGACGCAAGGCTGTGTCAGGTTCGATACTGGGCAAAAACTGCCCTTCTGCCCGGGCCATCGGCACCGGGGCCAGAACCAGACCAATCACAAACAGACGCAAAAAAGCCTTCATAACCGGGTCTCCACACAGATTTCACCCGGCGCGATTTACGAGGCCAGTGGGGCGAAATTGAGGCTCCACCAAGACCTGGACAGGGGATAATCCGAACGGGATGCAACAGGGCCGATCCACATCAGGATTGCATCACAGACGCCCCATGTCATCAGGCTTACATCAGGGCATCAGCGCAGGACCGGCACCTTCATCTCTGCCCTCCCGACCGTCATCGCGGGCGGTTTCGGCCCGCCGGTCGCCCAGTCGAGCAGCTCCACCGTATGCACAACCGGGATCTCCATCGCGCCACCGATCTGCATCATGCAGCCGATATTGCCTGATGCGATGACATCGGGGTTTTTCGCCGCCAGCGTCTGCACCTTGCGGGCTTTCAACTGCTGCGAAATCTCCGGCTGCATCAGGTTATACGTGCCTGCCGAGCCGCAACACAGATGGCTGTCAGCCGGTTCCACCACCTTAAACCCAGCCCGTTTCAACAGGTCTTTCGGGAAGCTCTTGATCTGCTGGCCATGTTGCAGGGAACAGGCCGCATGATAGGCAACCGTCATATCCGCCGCGCCGCCCTCTGCCAGATCAAGTTTCATCAGCACCTCGGACACATCCATCGCAATCCCGGCAACCGCGCTTGCTTCTGCCGCCAGAGGATCGTTGCGGAAGATATGCCCGTAATCCTTGACCGTGGTGCCGCAACCCGAGGTATTGATCACCACCGCATCCAGCCCCGCCCCGGTCATTTCACCATGCCAGACCCGGATGTTCCGCGCCGCCATCCGATGGCTTTCGGCGGTCTTGCCCATGTGATGGGTCAGCGCCCCGCAGCAGCCCTGCCCGGCGGCAATCACCACCTCACACCCAAGCCGGGTCAGCAGCCGGATCGTAGCATCATTGATATCCGTATTCAGCGCCTGCTGTGCACATCCGGTCATCAATGCCACCCGCATCTTCCGCTCTCCCTGTGCGGGGAAAACCTGCGGGTCGTCATTGCGCGACACCGGCGGGATGGTTTTCGGCGCCATTTGCAGCATCGCCTTCAGCCGGGCATCAGGCATCAGAAAGGCAAAGGGCCGCCCGATTTTGGCGCCAAGCAGCGCCAGACGGAACCGGCCGGGATAGGGCAGAATGCGCGCCAGCATCCAGCGCAGGGCCCGATCGGTAAAGGGGCGTTTATAGGTCTCTTCGATATAGCTTCGCGCGTGATCCAGCAGATGCATGTAATGCACGCCCGAGGGACAGGTTGTCATACAGGCCAGGCAGCCCAGGCAGCGATCCAGATGTTTGACGGTTTTCTTGTCTGCCGGGCGCCCCTGCTCCAACATATCCTTGATCAGATAAATCCGGCCCCTCGGGCTGTCCAGCTCATCGCCCAGCACCTGATAGGTGGGGCAGGTGGCCGTGCAGAACCCGCAATGCACGCAGGATCGCAAAATCTCGTTCGACCGTTCGGTCGCCGGGTCTTTCAATTGCTCTGGCGTAAAACTTGTCTGCATTCCCGCTCTTTCAGATCAGCGTTGCATGCCGGCGACCGGCGCCATGCTTATCCATCTCAACCCATAAGCCCCGGGTTCAGTATGCCCCTGGGGTCAAACTCCTTGCGCAGCCCCGCCGACAGCGCCGCCACCGGCGCGGGTTCCGGGTGGAATACGGGCAGGGTCGCCCGGGTTTCCTCACCTGCGCGGATCAGGGTTGCATGGCCCGAAAATGCGCCAAGCACCGCCCTGAGATCAGTGCCCGGCGCCACTAGGGCCCAGATCAGCCCACCACCCCAATCGTAAAGCACATCGCGTGCGCCCATCCGTGCCACCAGCCCCGGCGCATCGGACGGTTTCACCGACAACCGCCAGACATCCCCGTCCCGTCCGGCAAACCCGTCCACGTCGCGCACCCATTTCCAGCCCGCATCAGTGCCATAGCCGCCGGTCTCAGCCGCCAGTCCGGTCTCGATCTCGGCACTGGCTTCGAACCGGGCCAGCAATGCCTGCAACTGCGCCGCGCGATAGGTGACCGAGGCCGCGAACCCCTCGACCCGGATCATGGTCACCGGGTCACCGTCCAGCCCGCCAGGCGTATGGGCCGCGCCCGATACCTCATAGGGAGAGCCAAGCGCGGCTGCCATCGCCGCCACTGCGGTCTTGTCATCCAGCCCTTTCAGCAACACACAGGCGGTTGCCGCCACGCCCGGCAGCACCTTGAAGCTCAATTCCGTCAGCACCCCAAGCGTGCCGTAACTGCCCGCCATCAGCTTCACCAGATCATAGCCGGTCACATTCTTCATCACCCGCCCGCCATTCTTGATCACCCGGCCGCTGCCATCCACGAAGCGCACACCGATCAGACTGTCGCGGCAGGCCCCGGCCTGAATCCGGCGCGGCCCCGACACATTGGCCGCAACCACACCGCCCATGCTGGGCACGCCTTCAGTCCCCAGCAAGGCCCTGTGATCCATCGGCTCAAACGGCAAGCGCTGGTTTTCAGCGGCCAGCGCCGCCTCGACCTCAGCCAAAGGCGTGCCCGCCTGCACCACGATGGTCAGCGCACCGGGCTCATAAAGCGTGATCCCGCGCAACCCCGCCAGCGACAGAACCTCACCCGTCACCGGGCGCCCGATCGGGCGCGTGCCCCCGCCCTGCACCTGCAACGGCGCCCCAGCGGCCGCCACCATCCCGGCCAGTTCCCTTTCACTTGTCGGCGTCAGCACAGGCGTGGCCCTTCTTCTCTGCTTGGTAAATATCCTGGGGCCCGGGGCAAAGCCCCGCGGATAGGCGCCGTCAGGCGGCGATATCCCGGCGCGGCTGCGACGCCTCCAGCGGAAACACCTTCGCCGGGTTCAAAAGCCAGGCCGGGTCAAACACATCCTTCACCTGCATCTGCAGTTCCAGATCCTCCGCTGTGAACTGCGTCCCCATCAGATCGCGCTTTTCAATCCCCACCCCATGTTCCCCGGTCAGACAGCCGCCGACCTCCACACAGAGTTTCAATATCTCCGCCCCGAAGGCCTCGCAGGTTTCCAGATCGCCGGGCTTGTTGGCATCAAACAGGATCAGCGGATGCATATTGCCATCACCCGCATGGAACACATTGCCGACCTGAAGCCCGTATTCCACGCTCATCTCGCCGATCCGGCGCAGGACATGGGGCAGGCTGGACACCGGGATCGTGCCGTCCAGACACATATAATCATTGATCTGCCCGACAGCGCCAAAGGCAGATTTCCGGCCAAGCCAGATTTTCGCGCTTTCCTCGGCGGATTT
Organism: Rhodophyticola sp. CCM32; assembly: GCF_004751985.1. Lineage (NCBI taxonomy): Bacteria > Pseudomonadati > Pseudomonadota > Alphaproteobacteria > Rhodobacterales > Roseobacteraceae > Rhodophyticola > Rhodophyticola sp. CCM32. The sequence goes on along the minus strand of NZ_CP038492.1, from coordinate 181,019 downwards.
GGACTCGCGCAGTTCCACCGGATCATATTTTCGTGCGATGTGCAGGATCATCCCCAACTGTTCGTCAATCTCCGCATCCGATCCTTCCACTTCGACAATCAACAGCGCCTCGCAATCGGGATAGCCCGCATTGGCAAACTTATCCGTGGTCTCGATACACAGCCGGTCCATGAATTCGATCGCCACCGGCAGAACACCGGCCTTGATGATATCCGCGACACAAGCGCCGGCCACTTCGGTATCGTCAAAGCCGATCAGCACCGGCCGCGCGCCCTCGGGCTTGGGCAGGATCCGCAGGGTGGCCTCGGTCACCACGCCCAACTGCCCCTCGGACCCGCAGATCAGCCCCAGCAGGTCATAGCCGCCCGCATCCAGATGCGCGCCGCCGATCTCCATCACCTGACCGTCCATCGTGACCAGGGTCACGCCCAGCAGATTATTCGTTGTGACCCCGTATTTCAGGCAATGCGCGCCCCCGGAATTCATCGCGATATTGCCCGCGATGGCGCAGGCCAGCTGGCTGGACGGGTCGGGCGCGTAGAAAAACCCGTCTTCCTCCACAGCGCCAGTCACACTCAGATTGGTGCGCCCTGACTGAACCCGGATGATCCGGTTGTCGTAATCAGTGTCCAGCACCTGGTTCAGCCGTGCGACACCCAGTATCACGCAATCCGCCGTGGGCAGCGCCCCACCTGCCAGCGATGTGCCCGACCCGCGCGGCACCACCGGCACCCCCATCTCGTGGCATATTTTCAGAACCGCCGCGACCTCCCCGGTCGAGGCGGGCAGAACAGCGACCATAGGCGGGCAGGTATAGGCGGTCAGCGCATCACATTCATAGGCCCGCGTCCCCGTCTCTTCATGGACCACCGCATCCTTGGGCAGGACCGATAACAGCCGGGCAACAAGCTCTGCCTTGCGGGCAAGAATGGCGGGGTCTGGCAGCGGCATATCCATGATATCAGGCCTTTCATCGCATATTGGTAAATAAATATAACCAATTTACGCAAATGGCAAGGGATACCTCCGGGCAGGCATCTGTCGAACGTCGCGCACCTTTGACTCGATGCAACGGATTTGCTGAATCCTATCAATGTTCCGCGTCACGCAATACTGGCCCAAACGTAAAACAATTCTGACCCAGACCGGACCTTCGGCGTTGTTTCTGTTAAGGTCGGCAGTTGGGACAAAGCGGCCTTTCATCAATTGCGCTTGCCTGAATCACCACGAGCTTCACTCAGCATCATTGAAAGGCGATAAGGGGCTAGACCTGATTGTTTCAAGGAAGGGTGCACTGATGCCCAAATGTCTGATGCTCGATGTCGATGGAGTGCTTGTAGACGGTCGCCCTCGCGATGGATTGCGTTGGGACACTGATCTAACCAAAGACATGGGGGTTTCGTCCAAGGCTCTTGTCGATGAGTTCTTCAAGCGTGACTGGAACGATATCGTCATAGGCAAAAAGGATCTGCTGCCTGCACTTTCTGCAGTGCTGAACCGTATCGCCCCGTCTTTGGAGGCAGAAGACCTCATAGCTTATTGGTTTGAGATGGATTCTCGCATCATGGAAGTAGTTCTCTCAGATGTAAGGAAGGCGCGGCAGTGTGGAGTTCTTGTTTACCTAGCAACAAATCAAGAGCACTTGAGGGCAACTTACTTAATGCAGACGATGGGCCTGTGTGACGAAGTTGATGGCATCGTTTACTCTGCCAAAGCGGGTAGCAGGAAGCCCCAAATCGAGTTCTATTCCTTTGCTGAGCGCGAGATCGAGCGCCAGCCGCACGAAATGCTTTTGGTTGATGACACGCTGCCAAATGTAGAAGCTGCTCAATCGGCGGGTTGGGAGGCAGTTCTCTGGGATGGAACGGACGAACTGTCTGCTATTTTGCAACGCAGCATTTGGTAAAGTGGGCTCTTCGGTAGCCTTCGCCGCGTTTTGCACGAAGGGCAGCTTTGCTGTTTTCATGAATTTGGTTCAGTTTATGACATAAAGGTCAAAACCGTCTGACGCTCCATAGCGTCTGACACCGACGAATACCCTGATCGTCACCGCGCCCGGGGACGCCCCCAGCGCCGGGCTTCGGATTGCCTCGGCTTTGTTCCGCAGCTATGTGAGACCTGACCACGCGCCCACCACACCCCGCACCGCGAAGGAGAAAACGATGAAATATCCGCTGATCCTGACTGTCGCGCTGACGCTCAGCTTCCCGCCTGAGGCGGTCAGGGCCGATCCGCCGGTGATCCTTGAGGCCAGATACACAAACGGCCAGATATCGGTCACGCTGTCCCACCCTGATACCGGGTGGGACCATTACGCGGATGGCTGGCAGGTGGAGTTGGAGGACGGCACGGTTCTGGGCAGCCGCACTCTGTTCCACCCCCATGTGGAGGAACAGCCCTTTACCCGGTCCCTTGGCGATCTGGTGATCCCCGATGGGGTCACACAGGTTTTCATCCGTGCGCATTGCAATGTGACCGGCTGGGGAGAAGACCGGTTTGCGCTGACGATCGAATAACGGCACCCGGCAATCAGATTGGCAGGTGGAATTCTCGGGAATTCCACATGTTTTCCTCAAGGAAAACAGGTGCAGCCTTTCAGCGCCGCCCTTCGCGCAGCCAGGCCCCCAGCATCAGAAGGGCCGCAATCAGCAGAAACAGCCATGATGCGATCAGCGGGGTCACCGTGACATCCGTTGTCAGATAGGCCGCACGCGGGGTCACACCGATCCAGCCCCGTCCCGACGCGTTGCGCCCTTCCGACACAAGGCGCAGATCGGGCAGCCCGTCTTCCAGCCGCAACACCCCGCCACGTGTCGGCGCGACCGCCGGGGTCAGACGGGCGGCGCTGGCGATGGTTTCCTCGAACTCCCGGGGGGCTGCCGGGCCAAGGGCAACCACCGTCTCCCTATCGCCTTCGCTCAGCCGGTAGAGCCCCTGTTCGGGCGCGTCATAGGTGCCGGTGAACTGACCCGGCATGGTCTCTTCCAGGTCCACCACCACCTCACGGCCGTCAGGGGGGATCACCTCCACAGGCTCCACCTCTTCGGCCAGGGTCTGGCGGGTGATCCGAATGCTTTGCCCGTCGGCCTCGGCGCGCAGCGCTTCCTCTTCCAGATCAGGCTCCCCCATCATCCAATGGGCGAGACGGCGCAGCATTTCCAACTGCGGCCCGCCCCCCTCATAGCCGCGATCCCATAACCAGGCATGGTCAGATGCCAGAAGCGCCACGCGCCCCTCCCCCACCCGGTTGAGCATCAGCAAAGGCGCCTGATCCGCCCCGGTCATCACGGTCTGGCCGCCCGCCTGTTCGATCACCTCAATCTGGCGAAACCACCGCCCCCAGGAGGCATCGGTGCTGTCCTGCTGCCCCGCATAGTCCTGATCCAGACCTGCGGTCACCGGGTGGCGATCCCCCAGATCCGAGATTTGCGGCAGGAACGGGTTTCCACCACCCGCGCCGTGGGCCTTCCCGGCAGGATCGAGGACAGGGGCGTGCGGTACAGGGAATCCGCGCTGGCAAAATCGGGGCCCGCAGCCAGAAGCAGCGCGCCGCCGTTTTCCACATAGCGCCGGACATTGTCGAGATAGAGCATCGGCAGGATACCACGGCGCTGATACCGGTCGAAGATGATCAGATCGAACTCGTCAATCGCCTCGGTAAACAGCTCCCGCGTGGGAAAGGCGATCAGGCTCAATTCGGTCACCGGCACGCCATCCTGTTTGTCCGGCGGGCGCAGAATGGTGAAATGGACCAGATCGACCGATGGGTCGGATTTCAGCAGGTTGCGCCAGGTCCGCTGCCCCGGATGCGGCTGGCCCGAGACAAGCAGCACCCGCAGACGGTCACGCACCCCGTTGATCTGGACAATGGCCGCGTTGTTGCGGTCGGTCAACTCGCCCTCTGCCTCGGGCAGGGTCAGTTGAATCACATTCACCCCCGCATGCGCCAGGGTCAGCGGCAGGGTGATATCCTCCCCCACCGGCACCTGAAAACTGCGCGCCTGATTGCCGTCAATGGCGATGCGCAGCTCTGCCCGCCCGGCGACACCGGCGGGCACTGCACCCTGATCTTCAATGCGCAGCGTCAGGGTCACTTCCTCATCAAGGATCGCAAAGGCCGGGGCATTCTGCACCATCAGGCGGCGGTCCCAATCCCCGCTTCGCCCGGTAAGAAGCGCATGCAATGGCGCGGGCATCTCAGGTACAAGACCGGCATCATGCAACTGACCGTCGGTCAGCAGAATGGCGCCTGCGATACGGGCGCGGGGTTCATCACCCATCAGCCGGGCCAGCGCCGCCATCAGCAGCGTGCCGGAATTGTCAGCCCCGTCCCCCACACGGGTCTGGCGCAGATCCATCCCCAGATCGGCAACCTGATCTTCCAGTGCCGTGACCGCCTCGGCAACCTGTGTCTGCCGGTCCGACAGGCCCTGGCTGGCGCTGTCATCAATGATCAGCAACACGATATCGCGCAGCGGATCGCGGTCTTCATTCTGCAACGCCGGATTGGCCAGCGCCAGCAAAAGCGCCAGTGATGCCAGCGCCCGGAACGGCCAACCCGACAGGCCCCGCCAGACAGCCAGTGCGGTGATCAGAAACGCAGCCCCGATCAGGGCCCAGATCACCGGCCAGGGCAGAAGCGGATCGAAGAGGATATCACTGGTCATGGCTATTGCCCCAACCGGTCAAGGAGTGCGGGCACATGCACCTGATCGGATTTGTAATTCCCGCTGAGCACATGCATCACCAGATTGACCCCGAACCGCAGCGCAATCTCGCGCTGGCGTTCGCCGGCAAAGCCCCGGCCCACCGGAAATAGCGACCGGCCCGTGTCATCCACGGCCCAGGCCGCAGCCCAGTCATTGCCACCAATCACCACAGGCGTGACCCCATCATTGAGATTGCGGAACGGCATGCCTTCCACCTGTTCCGCATCCGGCGGGGCGGCCTCCACCCAGACATCGCGGCTGAGATGACGGCCTGGAAAATCCTGCAACAGATAGAAGGTGCGGGTCAGAACATGGTCAGACGGGATCGGCTCCAGCGGCGGAATATCCAAGGGCGCGGCCAGCTGGCGCAGCCTGCGACCCGCCGGTGTCGCCGTGCCATACCCGCCGATATCCGCATCGCGGGTGTCGAACACGATCATCCCGCCGGAACGAAGATAGGTGTTGAGCCGTGCATAGGCCGCTTCTGACGGCAGCGGCTGATCGGGGTAGACCGGCCAGTACAGCATCGGGAAAAAGGCCAGTTCATCGGTTTCCAGATTGACGCCGATCGGGGGCGCCGGTTCCACCGAACTGCGCTGCCAAAGCGTGTTGGACAGGCCCAGAAGCCCCGCCCGGCTGACCTCGTCAATCCGTGGGTCACCGGTTTCCACATAGGCCAGTGTGATTTCAGCTGTGGCCAGAAGGGCCAGCCTGTCCTCCTCGGTGTCCTGCGCGTCGGCCATGGGCGCAACAAGCGGCGTCAGGCCAAAGGCGAGGATCAGCAGGGCCGCGCGCCGCACCAGGCCGGACAGACGCCCCGACAGCCAGAGCGCGGCAAGCGCATCCAGCATCAACATCGCCAGCGCTGCGGTAAGAAAGGCCGCCATCAGATCCGTGGGGGCGATGATCGACATCCCCTCCACCGGGATATCGGCGGTCCAGACAGCCGGGGCCAGCATGTCGTCAGGTCCGATGACATTGCGCGCAACCCGGCGTTCGGCCCCGGCATAAAGACCGGGCAGGATATCGGCGGAAAGCGGCGCCTCGGCCAGATCATGGCCCGCAACACCCGGATGATTGCCCGCATCGCGCAGTGTGCCAAACCCGTCCAGCACCTGTTCGGGCACCCAGATGATGCCATCCAGATCCTCAGCCGCCGGGTTTACCGGCCGGGTGGACACCGCAAGCCGTTCCAGCATCTGCACGAACAATCCTGAAAGCGGCAGGCTGGACCATTCCGCATTGGCGGTGACATGGAACAGCACAACACTGCCCTGCCCCAGACGTGCGCGGGTGACCAGCGGCGTGCCATCGGTCAGGGCCGCAATGGTGTGATCGGCCAGCATCGGGTCGGGCTGGGCCAGAACCTGGCTGGTGACCTGCACATCCCCCGGGATCGCCAAACCGAAAAACGGCGATGTTTCCGGGAACGGGCGCAGCACCTTCGGCTCCCCCCAGCTCATCGCGCCGCCAACGGTGCGCCCGCCTTCCCTGAGCCGGACAGGCAGCAGCGGGTCCATCCGATCCCGCGCCACGTCAGACCCGGCAAGCCGTGGCCCGGCAAAGCGGACCAGCAGGCCCCCGGCCTCAACCCATTCGGTGACCCCGGCCTCTTCCTCGGGGCTGAGTTGCGCCACATCGGCCAGAATGATCACATCCGGGCTGGCCAGAAGCAGATCATCCAGCGCACCCTCCAGCAGATCGGCGGTGGGCTCCAGCGCCTCGCGCAGGAAATGCAGCGGCGACAGCAGCATCTGCCCTTCCCGATCCGGCGCCCCGGCGATCAGCGCGATTTCACGGCGTTGCAAACTGTCATCGGTCAGCGAGACCGCCCCGGCACTGCGCGCGCCGCTGATTTCAAACCGGGTGATCCGGTTGCGCAGTTCCGGCGGCAGGCTCAGCTCCAATTCCGCGTCGCTCGCGCCTGCACCAAATCGCAGCCTGTCACGGGCCAGTTCGCGGGGGATGCCCGCAGGGTCGAGGCCATGGGCGGTCAGGGTCACCTCATGCGGTGCGGTGGACCCAAGTCGCAGGCCCCGCACACGGATCGCACCATCTTCAAATTGCGGCGGGGTCAGGGCCAGCACATCCCGCGCGCCCTGAAACACCCGCAACGGGCCAAGCGCCTGAAACGCGTCGATCAGGTCATCCCGGCCGGGATGATCCAGCCCGTCAGAGACCCAGAACACCTCCAGCGGGCCCTCCAGCCCCCGGGCCCAGTCGAGGGCGGCGGCCATATCCGGTGCGTAAGGTCGAGGCGCAAGGTTCGGAAGCCGCGCAGCCCAGGCATTGGCAGCCTGCAAGGGCAACGGGCCTTCGGGCCTGTCACCCAATTGGGCCAGCGCCACGGGCCGACCCGCACGCCCCGCCTCATCCAGCAGCAGATCCACCCGGTCAAGCCGCGCCTGCCAGTCACCCGCACTGGCCCAGGAGGCATCCATGACGATCAGCAAAGGGCCATCGCCCGCGCGCTCTGCCTCGGGGTTCAGCACCGGACCGGCAAATCCGATGATCGCGGCGGCAATTGCAACCATCCGCAACAGCAAAAGCCACCAGGGGGTTTTATCCGACTGGCTGTCCTCATCCTTGAGACCCAGAAGCAGGGCCACACCGGGAAACCGCCGACGGATCGGCGCAGGCGGCACCGCACGCAGCAGCCACCACAGGATCGGCAGCGCGATAAGGGCGGTCAGCAGAAGCGGCGTGGAAAAAGCAAGATTGGCGATCATGGATGCGCCCCACCTTTGCAGACGCCCGGATTTCTGCAGAAATCCACCCCGGAATTCTCAAGAATTCCGGGGTGGAAAACGCGCGTTTTCCGCATGCCACCCCTCATCTGGCCCGGTCCAGGGTCTGGTAAAGCCACAGCAAGGCCGGTTCCGCCGGGCGGTCCGTGTGATGACACAAATAACGCCAGCCGGTGCGGCGGGTCATATCCTTCAGCCGGGCCTTGCGCGCGGCCAGACGTTCCAGATAGGCGGTTTTCAGGGATTTGGCCTTCAGCGTTTCAAAACGGATCGCACCCGACATGCTTTCAAACACCGTGCGCCCGTCATAGGGGAACAGCTCTTCATGGGGGTCAAGAACCTGCACCAGCGCGCCTTTGACACCGCGATCAGCGGCCTGGCCCAGAACCGTTTCCGTCAAGGCGGGATCCCCCATGAAATCGGAAAAGAACACCGCCCGGCTGCCAGCAGGCAGGCTGCGCGGTTTGGGCGCGCCGTAATCGCCCGGTTCATGACTGTCCATCAGGGCGGCGGCCATGCGGATCAATTGCGCCTCGCCACCGCGCGGCGGGTCCGCCAGATGGGTCAGCCCCACCCGCTCCCCGCCGCGCACGGCCAGAATGCCCAACGCCATGGCAAGTGTCTGGGCCCGGCGCAGTTTCGAGGGGCGGGAGGCGGCACCCGTAAAGGTCATCGAGGCCGCATCATCCACACCAATCATCACCGATTGCGCGGCCTGCCATTCGGTCTGACGCACGAAATGGCTGTCCGCGCGGGCGGACCGGCGCCAGTCGATGCTGCGATAGGCATCGCCGGATTCCGCCGGGCGGTATTGCCAGAATTCATCGCCCGTCCCGGCCCGCCGACGGCCATGGTTCCCCAACAGAATCGTGGCGGCCAGATGCTGCGCATCCGCCATAAGCGGCGGCAGGCTTTGCGCCACCGCCTCGGAACGGGAGCGGAGCGTGGCCGGGGTATGAAGGGCCGTATCGCTCAAGCTGCGGCCTCGACACGGGTGACCCGTTCGGTGACCTCACGGATGACCTGATCAAGCTCTGCCCCTTCGGCGCGGGCCGCAAAGCTAAGCGCCATACGGTGGCTGAGAACGGATTTCGCCAGGGCCGCCACATCCTCGGCCGAGGGGGCCAGCCGTCCATCCAGCAGCGCCCGGGCGCGAACTGTCAGCATCAGGGCCTGCGCGGCGCGGGGGCCGGGGCCCCAGGCCACCGTATCGCGCACCCCTTGCGGGGCGCTGTCATCTTCGGGGCGGCAGGCACGGACCAGATCCAGGATCAACTCGACCACCGCCTCACCCACGGGCATCTGGCGGACAATCTGCTGCGCGGCCATCAGGGCCTCGGGCGTGAACACCCGGACAGCCTCTGCCTCTGTCCTGCCGGTGGTGGCCAGCAGGATGCCCCGTTCAGTGTCCCGATCCGGGTAATCCACGTCGATTTTCACCAGAAACCGGTCCAGCTGCGCTTCGGGCAGGGGGTAGGTGCCTTCCTGCTCAATCGGGTTCTGGGTTGCCAGCACATGGAACGGGCGCGGCAGATTGTGATGCACACCGGCGATGGTCACCTCCATCTCCTGCATCGCCTGCAACAGGGCCGATTGGGTCCGGGGCGAGGCGCGGTTGATCTCATCGGCCATCAGAAGCTGGCAGAAAACCGGCCCTTCGATGAACCGGAAAGACCGGGCGCCATCGCCGGCGGTTTCCAGAACTTCCGAGCCCAGGATATCGGCAGGCATCAGATCGGGCGTGAACTGGATACGGTTGGCAGACAGGCCCATGACCGTCGACAGGGTATCGACCAGCAATGTCTTGCCCAGCCCCGGCAGACCCATCAGCAAGGCATGACCGCCCGAAAGCATGGCCGCCAGTGACAGGTCCACCACGCTTTGCTGACCAATGATCTTTGTGGCGATGCTGGCCCTGGCTTCGGCCAGTTGGCCCCCAAGGCGTTCAATCTCGGCCACAAGGTTTTCAGGCTCAGGCATGGCAATGCTCCACAGGGTGAATATGTTAGGTTTAGTAAATCGAACTATTGCTCCGATCACAAATGGCAAAAAGCATGTCCGCACAAAACATTGTGACCCCCGACGCGGAAAGCCTGATGGCATCCGCCAAAGCCGCCCAAAAAGATGGCAAATTACCGCCTGTGCATCTGTGGGATCCCCCGTTTTGCGGCGACCTGGATATGGAGATCAAACGCGACGGGACCTGGTTTTACAACGGCACACCGATCGGGCGCGCGCCTTTGGTACGGCTTTTCTCATCAATCCTGAAACTGGAAAAGGGCAAGTATTTTCTGGTCACACCGGTGGAAAAGGTCGGCATCCGGGTTCAGGATGCCCCCTTTGTCGCGGTGGATTTTGAGACGGCGGGGAACGGCCCGGACCAGATCATCACCTTCACCACCCATGTGGGCGATACGGTGATCGCAGGGCCCGACAACCCGATCCGCGTGCAGCGCGATGCGCGCGGCGAACCCTCCCCCTATGTCATGGTGCGCGGGGGTATGGAGGCGCTGATCGACCGCAAAAGCTTCTACCGGCTGGTCGATCTGGGGGAGGCATATCCGGTTGATGAGGTTGACTGGTTCGGGGTCTGGTCGGGCGGTCTTTTCTTTCCGATCATCCCGGTCGCGGAACTGGAGATATAGGGTATTTGGGCGCGGGTGCTTATTCCACAGATCAAGTGTTACGGCGTTTCAGGTAAGATGAGGGAATTTCGCCCGGCTGAGCCGCCCTCACGGCGCGCGCTTCCTGCCCCCGTTTCAGGCTCGGTGCTATAGCACGTCCATTTATCTGCATCACATATACATTACGCAGAGGGCAGCGCCCGAACCGAGGGGTGGGCGCTGCCCGGCGGGATCGCCGGGCGGAAGGATGGTGCAGGGCGATTCAGAATTTCAGGCCGAAGCTATAACGCAGCATGCTGTGGGTTACGAATAACCTCCAAGAACAGATCAACAGCTGACAAAATCATCTCAGCCATCGCAATCCCTCCTGACAGGACGCTGTCAGGAGGGATGTGTCAAAAGACCCGGGCAAGACCTCAATTATGGAGACCTCATATGCCCGTACATCCCAAAAACACCGCCTGCTGGTTCGAAATTCCGGTCCGTGATCTGGACCGCTCCGTTGCTTTCTATAACGCGGTGCTCGACACTGATATGACCATCGACACCAGCGGCCCGAACCCGATGGCCGTTTTCCCCTATCAGGACCCGGCTACCGGCACATCCGGCCATATTTACCCCGGCACGCCGTCGGAAAACGGCCCCACCGTGCATCTGGTCGCCCCTGACAGTCTGGCCGCGACCCGCAAACGGGTTGAAGCGGCGGGCGGCAAGGCGGAAAGCCCAGATATCGCTATCCCTGCCGGGGCGTTTTTCTATGCCCGCGACCCGGATGGGAATTCGATCGGTTTCTTCCAATACGCCTCCTGACAGGAACGCGCTGGCCCCCGCCCCGGGGGCCGCGCTATTCTGCCTGTCATGCGACGCGCCGACCGCCTGTTTCAGATCGTCCAGCTTCTCCGCTCGGGTAAGCTGATCACCGCCCGCCATCTGGCGGATACGCTGGAAGTGTCTGAACGCACGATTTATCGTGATATCGCCCATCTTGTGGGCTCTGGCCTGCCGATTGATGGCGAGGCCGGGCTGGGATATCTGATGCGCGCGGGCTATGACCTGCCGCCGCTGATGTTCACCACGGATGAAATTGTGGCCCTGACCGCGGGCGCGCGGATGATCCGTGCCTGGGGCGGGGCGGCAATGGTCAAAGGCGCCGAACAGGCGCTGGACAAGATCACCAGTGTTCTGCCCGATGACACCCGCGCCCGGGCCGAGGCCGTCGCCATACATGCCCGGCCGCGCGCAGATATGACCGAAACCGTCCGCCGGATCATCGACCAGCTTGAGGCCGCCGTGACCCGGCGCGAGCGGATTACCATGGCCTATTCCGATGAGGCCGGACAAAAGACAAAGCGCACGGTTCGCCCCATCGGCCTGTGGTATTGGGGCCCGGTCTGGACCTTGATCGGCTGGTGTGAATTGCGGCAGGATTTCCGCATGTTCCGGCTGGACCGGATCGGAACCGCCGAAGGTGCAGGGCCATTCGAGACCGAACCGGGCCAGAGCCTGCAGGATTTTTATGCGCAGCAAGCGGCCCGGCACGGCTGCTAGGGTCAGGACCTATTCATGATAGCTCGATTGTGACTTGTTCACCGGTATGGGATATTTACTGTCCGGTTCGACACAGCAACCAATGTCGAAGACTTGACGATGATCCCCGCCCGTTTTTCCCAAATCCTGTTTGGCCTGATCGTTTCAGGGTTTATGTCATTGCTGGTATCCGGCATCGCCACCCATCGCGCGACAGGGCTGGTTGACGGGTTTGTCGGCATCTGGGTGGTGTCCTGGGTGCATTCCTGGGCGGTGGCCTTTCCCACGATCATGATCGCCAGCCCGATTGCCCGGCGTCTGGTGGCCCGCATGGTCCGCGAAGACAACTGATACCGACCGCCGGAAGGCCGGGTTTCGTGGCGCAACTGTCAGGCCGCAATTTTTCTTTGAACCAATCCACCTGTCACCCCGACACATAGACGAAATGGGGCGTGTTATGCCTGTCTCGTGCAGATGCATGATGGTCCTGTTTCAGCTTTTTATCAGCAAAACCATTTTAGCCACGGCCCCGCTTCGGCGGGGCCGTTTTTACTTTGACAGCAAAAGACCAAAACACGTTGTCAGCCGTGGATGCCGGCTGCTTTGGAAACCCTCACTTTGAAACGCTGATCAGCCGCATCAGAGAAATGAAGGTCACAGCCATCATTCTGCACATCGAAACGGCTGACCACCCGGTATGGCCTGACCAACGGGTATGGGACCAAAAGCGTCGCGATCCGGTGGCGGGTCGCTTTGGGATAGGTCGCATGCAGGCAGGTGCTGACCGGAAGGCCCTTGATCTCGGCCGGGTCAACACCGGGAAAGCCGACCTCCTGTGTCAGGACCGGCGCCCCGGCCTCGGACCACAGGCACTGACCATAAAACCCTGCACTCTTGCCGGAATAGCAGAACCTGTCATCGCCAAGCTCCATCGGGGCATTGGCGTGAAGCAGCCAGTCGATTGTCACCTCTGTATCGGCTTCAATGGCATCGACGATCACGAAATACCTGTCATGGATGAAATAGATATCGCGCAGAACCGATGTCACCTCGGGGGACAGGGCGCGATATGCCTGGGTCGCGTCGCCGCGGATGAAAATATGATCGCTGCGGTCCTCGGCGGTGACAATCCGGCCGGTGGAGGCCATCGCCATCGCTTTGTCATCCCCTGCATATTGACCTTTTCCATTGATCAGAATGGCGTTTTTCGATCGGGTCTGCCGCCGCCAAACCTTGTGCATAGAGCTGTTGAACGCAATGTAATGACCTGACTGAACCGCCAGATCCTCACCGAATCCCGACAGGCAAAAGGCGTTCTGATCCCCATGGCTGTGGCTGACCGATCCAAAGGGGCTGGATTTGAAATTGAACTGAATGTGCCGGTCCGGCTCTGCCATCCGGTGTTGAATGCAGGCCCATCCGATACCTTTGAAACAGCGCAGCCTGTCGATATCGGCGGGCGGGATGGCTGTCACATGGCCATAATCATGCAGACAGGTCATCTGATCAAAGTTCAGATCCCACCAGCCGTAATTATAGAACATCATTTCCGTGCCGGGATCGGCCGCGATCACCTGATCACAATACCATTGATAGACGCCATTGCCGGTCACGCCGGCGAATTGGCGCATGATATGGCCAAGCTTCAGGCAAACCGTATCCCCCAGGGTGCTGTCATCGCCAAATGTGCCCCGTCTGGTATCGGGTGCCTTGGCATATAGCGGGAAATCGGCGGTGTGCTGAAAGAAAGGCCGCTGGAACAGGTCGTAGCCCATGAAACTTTTCAACAGGGTCGCGGCCTCGGTCAGGCTGGCCATGCCGGTCATCCAGTAATGCGGCCCCTCGGCCCAGCCCCCCTGCACATCCCCCCAGGGGGAATAAAGCGTAGCCAGAAATTCGATGGCGTAATCCAGCCAGCCCCTTGCCTCCGGCACCTCGTCCATAAGGGCGATGCAGGCGGGCACCAGAACAGCCGAGACCGCGCGCACCGCGTGGCTGTCAAAGGGCAAGCGGTGAAGTGCTGTGTGATGGATAATATGTTCGGCAATCTCCCGGGTGCGGATCAAAAGCGCCTCCCGCACGAGGTTGCGGTCCGCACCCGTCAGATCATCATGCAGCCAGTCATACCCCCAGGCGAGCGCCACAGTCACCCGAAACGCCCATTCATCCGTATAGCTGCGCGCGGTGCTGCCCGTCGGAGACCAGGCCGCGACCGATAGCAGCCAGTCCCTGGCCCGGGCCTGCATCGCGTCATCACCGGTGATCCTGCTGCCAATCGCCAGATGGCGGATCGCATAGAGCACCTCCTGACAGTCGATATAGGTCTGCCGCCAGATCGGCGCACTGCGCTTGCCATCGGGATAGCCTGTGGGTTCCGGCAGGATATCGCGCGCCATCCAGGGCGTAACCGATTTCTCGAAAAAGACCTGCCAGGCGCAATGGGTCTGATCCTCGGCCACCGCCTTGCGGAAGGCCGCCACCTGATCAGAGCACAGCCAGAGACGTGGATGGGTTTTGGGGGCAGCCAGATAACGATCTGTGCGGGAAGGCAGCGGCGTTTGTGGCAGACCAAGCGGAATGGTGAAGCGGCGGGATATGCTCCACGCACTGGCAGGACCCGCAGTTGCGGGGGACCAGACGGCATATGACCAGTGATAGGCACCGGGCGGAAACACCATATCGGGGGTAAAGAAGTTCAGCGGCAGACCCGTGAAACACCAGGTCTGTCCAGCAGGAAAATCCGGGTCCGCCGACACGCGCAGCACATATGCAGCCACCCCTTCCCCGGCGGGCAGCCAGGAAAATCGCGGCGGGTTTTCGACCACGGGGCCATCCTCCGGGGCGTATTTCACCGTCAGGCGCCCGGCCTCGGGCGCCTCCAGCCCGGGCAGGGCCGATGGGAGTTTGGCAGCCGATGGCATCCTGATCTCTATAGCTTTCCGCGTTTCATTCCGCGCCTTCTATCACATTTTGAAATCCCGCGATGCGGCGGCTGTCTTTGCCATATTTCCTACCTCATACCCTGCCGCGCGCCGGATCGCGGTTTTGATTTTGCATCCGGGCCATGCCAAAATGGTCTGACACCCGAAAGGAGCGATGATGAGCGACGGATTCGAAACGATGGTGGACACCGCACAGGGGTTCTTTGCGGAATTATCCGCGAATAATCGCAAAGACTGGTTCGAGCCGCGCAAAACACAATATAATGATGACATCCGCAAACCCGGGGAACTGTTCGCCGACCTTCTGGCCGAGGATATCAGCCGTCTGACCGGGGTAAGCCATACCCCGAAACTGTTCCGCATCTATCGCGATGTGCGGTTTTCCAAAGACAAATCGCCCTATAAGCCATGGCTGCATATGCTGTGGCGCCCGGCTGATGCGGATGATCTGGCGCCAATCTGGTTTTTCTCCTGTGCGCCGGGGGAACTGCTGCTGGGCATGGGTGTCGTATCGCTGAAAGGGGCGGCCCTGACCCGATACCGCGTCTGGGTCGACACATGGGGTGATTTGGCCGCCGAGGCAATGGCCGAGGTCACCGCTGCCACCGGGGCCGGGCTATCCACCTTCGGGGCCCCGCCCCTGCAACGGGTGCCCAAACCCTATCCGCCCGATCACCCCCATGCGGAGCTTCTGAAACGCAAGGGTCTGGCGATGATGGCCCCGCTGCCCGACACCTGGCGCGACCGGGGTCTGGTGGGCGCAACCAATGACCGGGCCAAGGCGATGATGCCGCTTTGGCACGCCTTTCACGACCATCTCTGAAGGCCAGGCAAAGGCAACGGTGTCAGGAGATGCGGGCAATCCGGGTCAGACATTGACGCAATACGGCCTCTTCATCGGGTGTGAACTCTGCCGTCATCGCCTGATCGAACTGCTGCGCGGCGGCCAGCAGATCGGCAAACACGCTTTCGCCCGCCCGGGTCAGTGACAGCCGTTCCTGCCGCCGGTCCGTATCCATGATACGGCGCGACAGGTAGCGTTTCCTCTCCAATGCCGCCACGGCGCGGCTGGTCTTGGTCTTGTGAATGCGGGATCGCCTGCAAATCTCTGTCGCGGTCATCGCACCGTACCGCCCCAGATGGAACAGCACCCGCCATTCCATGCGCAACATCCCATAGCGGTCCTTGTATTCACGCTGAAATTCCAGGCTGGAGACTTCGGCAGCCTGGGTCAGAAGATAGGGCAGGAAATCCTGCAGATCAAACCTGTCATTTTGTGTCATTGGCGCAGGTTAAGCCTTGTTAGTTACAAAACCAACTAATATCTCTGATCCCAATGGGGAGGGAGGACCCCCGTCATTCACGACCATCGCGCTGGCCAGCCAGCCCCGGTGCCGGATACATTCCTTCCCGGAACAGATATCGCTGTCAGGCCGCCAGAGCCGCACCTGACGGACCAGAAAGAAAGCAGTTGCATGCCATTGATGAAAAGCTGGGTCACCTCGGCCAACAGCGCCGACACACCCTTTCCGCTGAACAACCTGCCCTATGGTGTCTTTTCCGTCGGGGACATGCCGCCGCGCTGCGGCGTGGCCATCGGCGCGATGATTCTGGATATGGCCGCAGTGGAACAGGCCGGGCTGCTGGATCTGGGGGACCCGGACCTGTTCGACATGCCGTTCTGGAACGGGATCATGGATCTGGGGTCAGAGGTCTGGGCCAACCTGCGCGCCCGGCTGACGCAGATGCTGGCCGAAGGCTCCACCGATCAGGCCGCGCTGGAACCGATGCTGGTGCCGCTGGATCAGGCAGAACTGCATATGCCGATCATCGTTGAGGAATATACCGATTTCTACGCCGGGCGGCATCATGCAACCAATGTGGGCACGATGTTCCGGGGCGCGGAAAACGCGTTGCCGCCGAACTGGCTCCATATTCCGATCGGGTATAATGGCCGGGCATCCTCGGTCGTTGTGTCGGGCACGGATATCCGCCGTCCCTGGGGTCAATTGAAAGGCCCGAATGACGATCTGCCCCGCTTCGCCCCCTCGGCACGTTTCGATCTGGAACTGGAAATGGGCGCCATTGTCGGGCAAGCAAGTGACGGCCCGATCAGTGTGACCGAAGCGGATGAGGCGATCTTTGGATATGTGCTTCTGAACGACTGGTCCGCCCGTGACATTCAGGCCTGGGAATATCAGCCACTTGGGCCGTTTCAGGCGAAGGCCACCGCCACAACGATCAGCCCGTGGATCGTGACCAAAGCCGCGTTGGAGCCGTTCCGGGTGGATACCCCCGCGCGTGAGTTTGAGCTGCTGGACCATCTGAAAGACGCAGGCCCGATGCTGTATGACATTGATCTGACCGTCACACTGGCCCCCAGGGGCAAGGCCGCGACCGTTCTGGCCCGGACCAATTACAGGGAAATGTACTATTCCGCCGCGCAGCAACTGGCCCATCACACAACTGCGGGATGTCCGATGAATGTGGGCGATCTGCTTGGCTCAGGCACCATATCGGGGCCTGAAAAATCGCAACGCGGCTCGCTGCTGGAGCTGAGCTGGGGCGGCAAGGAACCGATCACACTGGATAGTGGCGAGACCCGCAGTTTCCTTGAGGATGGTGATACGCTGGCCCTCTCCGGCGCGGCCCGGGGCGATGGTTATCAGATCGGGTTCGGGCCCTGTACCGGTACGCTTCTGCCTGCGCTGGCTGACCCCTATGCGCGCTGATCCGGTGCTCGCGCTCGACCATATCCAGATTGCTATCCCCAAGGGTGGAGAAGCCAAAGCCCGCGCCTTTTGGTGCGATGGCTTGGGCCTTACCGAAATCGACAAGCCAGAGGCGCTGAATGGGCGTGGCGGCCTGTGGCTCTTGCTGGCCGGCGCCGAGCTGCATCTGGGCGTGGAAGAGAACTTCTCTCCTGCGCAGAAGGCCCATCCAGGCTTTGCAGTAGATGACATTGACACCACTGCGGCGCAGATCGTGGCCACCGGCCAGTCCCCGCGCTGGAACGACATGATCAAGACCCGCCGCCGGTTCTTTGCCGAAGACCCCTTTGGCAATCGTCTTGAATTTTTGCAGAAGGACTAGACACATGGCCAAAGCTTTTGCCTCACAAGGCGACATGACGGAAAAAACCATCTCGTTCACCGAAGTGGGCGAGGGACTTTGGGCCTTCACCGCAGAGGGCGACCCCAATTCCGGCATCATCATCGGCGATGACAGCGTGATGATCGTCGAGGCGCAGGCCACCCCGCGCCTGGCGCAAAAGGTGATCGAAAAGCTGCGCAGCGTCACCGACAAGCCGATTTCCCATGTGGTGCTGACCCATTACCACGCGGTCCGGGTGCTGGGCGCCTCGGCCTATGGCGCCGATCAGATCATCATGGGGGATACGGCCCGCGCCATGGTGGTGGAACGGGGTCAGGAAGACTGGGACAGCGAATTCCAACGCTTCCCCCGCCTGTTCGAGGGTCATGAAAGCATCCCCGGCCTGACCTGGCCAACCACAACCTTCAGCGAGGGTATGAGCGTTTATCTGGGCAATCGCCGGATCGACCTGATGCATCTGGGCCGCGCCCATACGGCAGGCGATATCGTGATCCATGTGCCCGATCAGAACGTGATGTTCACCGGCGATATCGTCGAGGATCATTCGGCCTGTTATTGCGGCGACGGGCATTTCGCGGATTGGGGCGATACGCTCGACAATATCGCCAGTTTCGATGTGGATGCGATTGCGCCCGGTCGCGGCGATGCGCTTATCGGCAAGGAGGCTGTGGAGCGCGCCATCGAAAGCACGCGCGATTTCGTGGCCAGCACCTATGCGCCAGCCGCAAAAGTCGCGGCCCGTGGCGGCAGCCTGAAAGAGGCCTGGAATGCGGTGCGCGCCGCCTGTGACCCGAAATTCGCCGATTACGCGATCTATGAACACTGCCTGCCCTTCAATGTTGCCCGCGCCTATGACGAGGCGCGCGGCATCGACACGCCCCGTATCTGGACAGCACAGCGCGACCTCGACATGTGGGAGGCGCTACAGGGATGAGCATCGACTATTTCCTTGCGCAGGCCCGGAACAATGCATGGGCCAATGCCACGCTTTTCAAGGCCGTGACCACCTTGCCACGCGCGGCTTATGACGCGGAATATCCCAGCTTCTTCGGCACCATCCCGCGCACATTGAACCATATCCACGAGGTTGATCTGTTCTATATCGACGCCCTGACCCGGGGCGGCAAAGGCCGCGCCATCTTCCAGCGCGAGGATATTGACGACCCGCAGGCGCTGGCAGCCGCTCAGGCCGCCAGTGACGGTGCGCTGATGGCGTTCTGCGCGACCCTCACCGATACGGACCTGCCGCAAACCGTGACTGTCGGGCGCTCTGACGGGCCGTCCCATGAGCGTATCGACCATCTGCTGCTGCATCTGTTCCAGCATCAGATTCACCATCGCGGTCAGGTCCATGCCCTGTTGAGCCAGACCGGCGCGGAACCACCCCAGCTTGATGATTTCTATCTGGTCTGGGGCCGGGTCGAGACCGCAAAACCCTATTGGGAGGATACTGCCCCATGACCGCATCCCGCTATCGCCTCGCCTTTGAGCTTTACCCGTATGAAAAGGTCGCGGCCCAGGATATGCCCGCCCCGGACCGTCACCCGATTGTCATCGTCGGCGCAGGCCCCATAGGGGCCGCCACCGCCCTTGACCTTGCCCAGCGCGGCCAGCCGGTGCTGGTGCTGGATGACCATGGGGGGATCGGCGAAGGCTCCCGCGCGATCTGCTTTTCACAGCGCTGTCTGGAAATCGCCGACCGGCTTGGCTGTGGTGAGGCGTTGGTGGAAAAAGGCGTTGTCTGGAATCTGGGCAAGGTGTTCCACGGCGAGGATCAGGTTTTCGAGTTCAACCTGCAACCCGAAGAGGGCCACAAGAACCCCGCTTTCATCAACCTGCAACAGCCCTATTTCGAAAAAGCCCTGATCGACCATCTGCGCCTGGAACAGGCCAATGGGGCAAAGATTGAAATCCGCGGCAAGAACCGGGTCACGGCCCTGGAAGACAGGGGCGATCATATGGCCCTGACTGTGGAAACGCCCGATGGCCCCTATGAGGTGCTCGCCGATTGGGTGATTGCCTGTGACGGTGCCCGCTCCCCCCTGCGCGACATGATGGGGCTGGGGTTCGAAGGCCGGGTGTTTGAAGACAATTTCCTGATCGCCGATGTGAAGATGACCGCCGATTTTCCCACCGAACGCTGGTTCTGGTTTGAACCACCGTTCAAAGATTCAGGTCAGTCTGCCCTGCTGCACAAACAGCCCGATGATATCTGGCGGATCGATTTTCAGCTTGGCTGGGACATTGATCGCGACAAGGAACTGGATGAGACCAATATCCGCGCCCGTGTCGATGCGATGCTGGGCCCGGATGCGCAATATGAGCTGGAATGGACCTCAATCTACACATTCCAATGCCGCCGGATGGATCAGTTTCGCCATGGCCGGGTGATGTTTGCAGGTGATGCTGCGCATCAGGTGTCTCCCTTCGGGGCGCGCGGCGCCAATTCGGGGATGCAGGATGCGGAAAACCTGGCCTGGAAACTCGACCTGGTGCTGCGCGGTCTGGCCGGCCCCGCCCTGCTTGACAGTTATTCCGAGGAACGGGTTTTCGGGGCTGATGAGAATATTCTCAATTCCAGCCGGGCCACGGATTTCATCACCCCGAAATCGGAAATCAGCGTGATCTTCCGCAACGCGGTGCTGGCGCTGGCCCGGGACCATGGCTTTGCCCGCCCGCTGGTGAATTCCGGCCGACTGTCGGTGCCCTGCACCTATGACGGGCTGTCACTGACCGGCGAAGACGCGCTGAAAAATGGCCCCGAACGCACCCGTCCGGGTGCGCCTTGCGTCGATGCGCCTTTGGGTGACGGGTTTCTGCTGAACGCGCTTGGGGCCGGTTTCACCCTTCTGACGATAAATGCAGAGGCCCCGGACGAGATAGCTGAGGCGGGCCTTGCCATCACCCGGCTGGCCCTGACCGGCGCCGATGACCCCACAGGCGCGCTTATCCAGCGCTATCTGGGCAAGGCGGACAGCGCCGTTTATCTGATCCGCCCCGACCAACATGTGACCGCCCGCTGGCCTGCCTATGATGAGGCCAAAACCCGAAATGCGCTCTGCCGCGCCCTTGGACAGGAGTGATCCGATGCCCCTGACAGACATCCCCAACATCCCCGATCAGGATGGGTTCTACCAGGAGTTGCTGGCCGCCCATGACGGTCTCGGCAAAGCCGAAAGCGACGCGCTGAACGCCCGGCTGATCCTGATCCTCAGCAACCAGATCGGCGACCGGGCGATCCTCTCGGCCGCGCTCAAGGCCGCCGCATGAGTGATATCATCCTCTATGATTACCCGAAATCCTCCGCCAGCTACCGGGTGCGTATCGCGCTCAATCTGGCGGGGCTTCCCTATCAGGCGGTTCAGGTGAACCTTCTGCAGCGGGATCACAAGGGCGCGGATCATTTGGCGCGGAACCCGCAAGGTCTGGTCCCGGTGCTGGAGATTGACGGGCACAGCTTCACCCAGTCGCTCGCCATTCTCGACTATCTCGATCAGACCCGCGATCTGGGCCTCCTGCCGCAGGAACCCGCGCGCCGCGCCAGGGTCCAGGCTCTGGCCTATGTGCTGGCGGTCGATCTGCACCCGGTCTGCAACCTCTCTGTCGCCACCCATGCCACCGGCGGGACAGACCCGGCGCACATCAAATGGATGCAGCATTTCATCCGCCCCGGCCTTCTGGCCTTCGAGGCCCTGTTGGCGCAATTCCCCCAGGACACGCCGTTTACCACAGGCCCCCAACCCGCCCTGCCCGATCTCTGCCTGATCCCGCAGCTTTACAATGCCGACCGCTGGGAAGTGGATTACACCGATTGCCCACGTATCCGCGCGGTGCAATCCACCTGCGCCACCCATCCCGGTTTTGCCGCCGCCACGCCCGAGGCCGCCACCCCGCAATGAGGCTGGCCAAACCGCCACGCATCCGCCAATCTGAAAGGATCAAGCGATCTGGAGGTAAAAATGACCGACCGCTGGGAACAAGGCATGGCCACAAGACGCAGCGTTCTGGGCAATGCCCATGTGGACGCGGCCGAGGCCCGGCGCACCGCCTTCGACACCCCGTTTCAGGAACTGATCACCGAGGCCGCATGGGGCCATCTCTGGTCGCGCCCCGACTGGCCGCTCCGCGAACGCTCCATCATCACCATCGCGATCCTGGCCACGCTTGGCCAGGATGAGGAACTGGCGATGCATGTCCGCGCCACCGCCAATACCGGCGCGAGTGAGGCCGATATCCGCGAAGCCCTGCTGCATGTGGCGATCTATGCCGGTGTCCCCGCCGCCAATCACGCCATCCGCATCGCCAAAGACACGCTGGCCGAGATGCAGACCCCGGATTGAAGACGAACCCCGCCCTCTCTTCTCTATCTTAAAAATACTTCCGCCGGAGGCGCGCGGACCGCAGGACCGCGCCCGGATCGGTGATGGCGTCCCGCAGCAGCGGGGGGCCTGAGCCGATCCGGCTATCGGCTCAACGTCCGCGCCACCGCATCCTTCCAGCCCGCATAGCGCGCCTCTCGCCTGCCCGCGTCCATCTTCGGGCGGAATGTCTGGTCCAACGCCCAACCGGCGGCAAACCCCGCCTGATCCGGGTACACACCCGCGCGCATACCTGCGGTCCAGGCCACCCCCAATGCTGTTGTCTCCAAGACGGTCGGGCGGTCCACCGGCGCGCCCAGAATGTCGGCCAGAAACTGCATCGTCCAGTCCGAGGCGCTCATCCCGCCATCGACGCGCAGCACCTGTTCGACGCCTTCGCCCTGCCAGTCCGCGCGCATCGCCTCCCACAGGTCGCGGGTCTGAAAGCCGACACTTTCCAGCGCCGCCCGCGCAAATTCCGCCGGGCCTGACCCACGGGTCAGCCCATAGATCGCGCCCCGGCATTCCGGGTCCCAATACGGCGCGCCAAGGCCCACGAAAGCCGGCACAAGATAGAGATCCTGGGTCTCATCGGCGGCGTCTGCCAGCGCTTGTGTCTCCCCTGCCTTGCGGATGATCCGCAACCCGTCCCGCAACCATTGCACCACTGCACCGGCGATGAAGATCGACCCTTCCAGCGCATAGGTCGGCCTGCCATCAAACTGATAGGCAATCGTGCCCAGCATCCGGTTCCGGCTTTCCACCAGCATGTCACCGGTATTGAGCAGCGCAAAACACCCGGTCCCGTAGGTCGATTTCATCATCCCCGGCTGGAAACAGGCCTGCCCAAGGGTCGCGGCCTGCTGGTCACCCGCCACACCCAGAATGGGCAGCGGTTTGCCAAACAGCTCTGCCCGGGTCATTCCGAAATCAGCGGCGCAATCCTTCACCTCGGGCAGCATCCCCATGGGGATGTTCAACAGCCCGCAAATCTCTGCATCCCAGGTGCCTTCGCGAATATTGTAAAGCAGGGTCCGCGCCGCATTCGTGGCATCCGTCACATGGGAGGTTCCACCGGTCAGCTTCCAGATCAAAAAACAATCCACAGTCCCGAACAGCAGCCGACCAGCCTCTGCCTTCTGCCGCGCGCCATCCACCTTTTCCAGCAGCCAGGCCAGCTTGGTGCCCGAAAAATACGGGTCCGGCAGCAGCCCGGTCTTGTGACGCAGCATTGCCTCATGCCCGTCGGCCTTCAGTCGCGCACAGAGATCTGCGGTGCGCCGGTCCTGCCAGACAATGGCGTTATGGATCGGCTCGCCAGTGTCCCGGTCCCAGACCAGCACGGTTTCCCGTTGATTGGTGATGCCGATCCCGGCGATATCTCCAGGCCCCAGATCCGCTTGCTCAAGGGCCGCGCGGCAGGTGCCGATGGTTGTCGCCCAGATATCCGATGGGTCATGCTCCACCCAGCCCGAGCGCGGGAAATGCTGGGTGAATTCCTCCTGCGCCGAGGCAAGCGGTTTCAGCGCCGCGTCAAAAACAATCGCCCGGCTGGATGTCGTCCCCTGATCAATGGCCAGAATATGGGTCATCGTACCCTCCCCTTTGTTCTGTCAGCCTATGGTTTTGCGCCTCTTATTTCACGACCGCCGCCTGATCGGCCAGAAACGCATCCAGCGCCGCAATCTGCCCGGCATCCATGCGCAGGCCCAGTTTCGACCGCCGCCAGATAACATCCTCAGCCGTCACAGCATATTCCCTGTCCCTGAGCCAGCCAAGCTCTGCCTCGGTCAGATCGGCACCGAAATTCCGGCCCAGATCCGCGGTGGTTTTTGCATCGCCCAATACCTCCCGCGCCTCGGTGCCATAGGCCCGCACCAGACGCCGGGCCCATCGCGGGGTCAGGAAGGGGAAATCCCCCTTCAATTCTTCTACAAGAGCACCAAACCCATCCACCGGGAAATCCCCACCGGGCAGGGCCACGCCTGCGGTCCAGTCCCCCGAGGCTTCCGGGAAATGGGAGGACAGTTTCGCCATCGCCGCCTCGGCCAGTTTCCGGTAGGTGGTGATCTTGCCGCCGAATACATTCAGCATCGGCGCGCCATCCGCATCCAGCGACAACACATAGTCGCGCGTTGCCGCCGTTGCCGATTTCGCCCCGTCATCATAAAGCGGGCGCACGCCGGAATAGGTCCAGACCACATCTTCCTCGGTCACGGGTTTCTTCAAATAGTCCGACACGAACCGACAAAGATAAGCCGTCTCCTCCGGCGTACAGACCGGCGTGGCGGGATCGCCCTGATGTTCCTCATCCGTGGTTCCGATCAGGGTGAAATCGGTCTCATAGGGGATGGCGAAGATGATCCGCCCATCGGGGCCCTGAAAGAAATAGCATTTGTCATGGTCGAACAGCCGCCGGGTCACGATATGGCTGCCACGCACAAGCCGCACCCCTTCTGATGAGGTTACCCGCGCCACGTCGCGGACCACATCGGCCACCCAGGGCCCGCCCGCATTGACCAGAGCCCGGGCCCGGATCACGCGGGGTTCCCCCCGCGCATGACCGTCACCTGCCACAGACCCTCCACCCGATCCGCATGGGTCACCTCGGCCCGGGTCAGGATCTCCGCCCCGCGCTCGGCCGCGTCCCGTGCATTCAGCACCACAAGGCGGGCATCCTCCACCCAGCAATCGGAATACTCGAACGCT
This sequence comes from Rhodophyticola sp. CCM32, assembly GCF_004751985.1. Classification (NCBI taxonomy): domain Bacteria; kingdom Pseudomonadati; phylum Pseudomonadota; class Alphaproteobacteria; order Rhodobacterales; family Roseobacteraceae; genus Rhodophyticola; species Rhodophyticola sp. CCM32. The sequence continues at coordinate 156,289 of NZ_CP038492.1, read as the reverse complement.
TTGGCAAATCGCGGCTGCAATGGCGCGCCCTCGGCACTGCCCGGCAGGTGCAGTGTTTGTGTCGCGGGCAATATCTTCCGCCCGCCCAGATGGTCATAGAACACAAGCCCCAGACGGATCAGCCAGTCAGGCCGCCGCCCGCGCATCCAGGGCATCACGAAAGACAATAACCGCGAGGTCGGCGTCTGATTGTCGAACCGCATATCCCCGGACAGCGGCAGCACAAAGCGCATCGGCCAGCTGATATGCGGCATCGCGCGGAGCAGCGTTTCCCGCTCGGCCAGCGCCTTGCGCACCAGCCCGACCTCGAAATACTCCAGATAGCGCAAACCGCCATGGAACAGCTTGGTCGAGGCCGAGGATGTCGCCCCGGCCAGATCGCCCTTTTCCGCCAGACAGACCGACAGCCCGCGCCCGGTCGCATCCCGCGCGATGCCACAACCATTGATGCCACCGCCGATGATGAACAGGTCATAGATCTGGGTCACGACGGGCCGCCTTTTTCAGAAGATCGCTCTGTGATCTCACGCGATATTCGTTTTGTCAATTTTCATGTTCGAAATTCTTCGTTATAACCCAGGAAACCGAAAGCACAGCATGCCCCTGACCCCGCGCCAGTCCGACATCCTTACACTCGCCCGTGCCCAGGGCCGGGTGATGGTGGAGGATCTGGCGCATTCCTTCGCGGTGACGGTACAGACCATCCGCCGCGATCTGAGCGAAATGTGCGACGCCGCCGTGCTGGACCGCATTCATGGTGGGGCTGTTCTGCCCTCGGGCGTCACAAATATCGGTTATGAGACCCGGCGACGTCTGAATGCCGGGGCGAAAGACGCGATCGGGCGCGCTACGGCGGCCCTGATCCCCAATGGCGCGTCCCTGTTCCTGAATATCGGCACCACGACCGAGGCGGTGGCCCGGGCGCTGCATGCTCATACAAACCTCATGATCGTGACCAACAACATGAATGTGGCGCAAAGCCTTGCGCCAAACCCCACGGCAGAGGTGGTGCTGACCGGGGGCAGCCTGCGCCGGGCAGATGGTGGGCTGGTGGGGGATCTGGCGGTGCAGACCATCCGCCAGTTCAAGGTCGATCTGGCGGTGATCGGCAGTTCGGCACTGGACGCATCGGGCGACCTGCTTGATTTCGACCTGTCGGAAGTGCGGGTTGCCCGCGCAATCCTTGATCAGGCGCGCGGTGCGATTCTGGTGGCCGATACGGGCAAACTGACCCGCAGCGCCCCCGTGCGCATCGCCGGGCTGGGGGAGCTTGACCATTGGGTCACCGATGCGCCGCCGCCCGCCCCGTTGCGCGATCTCTGCCATGAGGCGGAAACCCAGATCACGATTGCAGAGCAGACATAGAGATAAGTACCGGAAAACGCGCGTTTTCCGTAACGGAATTCTCGGGAATTCCGATCCGCCTACACCCCCCGAGCCTCTGCGATCAGCGCCTCGACCTGCGGTCCCAAAGCCTGAACGATCAGCGCCACGCCTTCCGCATTGGGGTGGAGACCATCGCTTTGCATATAGCGGCCCAAAGCGCCCGGCTCCCCGGCCACGGCCTCAAGCCCGGCCAGAAAACTCTCTGCATGACGCACATCATATTCCGCCGCCAGTTCCGGGTACATTGCGTTGAAAGCGGCCTGATAATCCGGCCCGTAATTTCCCGGCGCCTGCAACCCCACCAGCAACACCGCAACATCGGCCGCCCGGGCCGCCTGCAAGATCCCGTCCAGATTGGCGCGCGAGACCTCGGGCGCGATCCCGCGCAGCAGGTCATTGCCGCCCAGGGCCACGATCATCGCATCCACCTCGGGCGTCAGGGTCCAGCCGACCCGTGCCAGCCCGCCTGCGGTTGTATCGCCTGACACACCTGCATTGATCACCGTCACCTCATGGCCCCGCACCCGCAGCCAGGCTTGCAGTTGCGGAACGAACCCGTCCTCCTGCACCAGACCATAGCCCTGGGTCAGACTGTCACCCAAAGCGGCAATGGTGATCTCATCGGCGGTTACCGGCCCGGCTGACAGCCCGAAAAACCCTGCCAGAACAACCTTGCCCAATGCGCCGCGCACCCCATATGCGAGGGAACGCAAAGACCCGAGGCGCCGCAGCATGGCCAAGCCGATCCTGTCCCTGACCGACACAAAACTCACGCTTGACGGCAATGCCGGTCGCATCGACATCCTGCATGGCATCACCTTGCAGATCATGGGCGGCGAAACCGTGGGGCTGGTCGGGCCGTCTGGGTCTGGCAAATCATCTCTCCTTATGCTCATGGGCGGGCTGGACCGCGCCACGGGCGGTAGCGTCATGGCTGGGGGCCATGACCTGACAGCGATGAGCGAAGACCAACTGGCCCGCTTTCGTCGCAAACATATGGGGGTGGTGTTTCAATCCTTCCACCTTATTCCAACGATGACAGCGTTGGAAAATGTCGCCACACCGCTGGAACTGGCCGGCCACCGCGATGCGTTCGACCGGGCCGAGACAGAGTTGTCGGGCGTTGGCCTTGCTGACCGGCTGCACCATTACCCGTCGCAAATGTCGGGGGGAGAACAACAGCGCGTCGCACTTGCCCGTGCCGCCGCCCCCCGGCCCGATATCCTTCTGGCCGATGAACCCACCGGCAATCTGGATGAGGCAAATGGCAGGGCGATCATGGATCTGCTGTTCGGGCTGCGCGACCGGCATGGCACCACGCTGGTGCTGGTCACCCATGCGGCTGATCTGGCGGCGCGCTGTGACCGGGTGATCCGCCTGCGCGATGGCCGGATCGACGATACCGCGCCCCGCGCCGCCGCGGAATGAGCGTTGCGTTCCGCATTGCCCGCCGGGAACTGCGCGGGGGCCTGCACGGGTTTCGCGTCTTTCTGGCGTGCCTGGCCCTTGGGGTTGCGGCCATTGCCGCCGTCGGTTCTGTCCGGGTGTCGATTGAGGAAGGGCTGGCGCGGGAGGGCGCGGTGATCCTGGGCGGCGATGCCGAGATGTCCTTTACCTATCGCATGGCCACGACAGATGAACGCGCCTGGATGGAGACCCATGCCAGCGCAATTTCCGAAACGGTCGATTTCCGCTCCATGGCGGTGGTCGACGGGCCGGACGGGCCTGAACAGGCCCTGACCCAGGTGCGCGGCGTCGATAATCTCTACCCGCTTTACGGGCAGGTCGTGCTGTCACCGGATATTCCCATCGCCCAGGCCCTGGCCGAAACCGATGGCCTGCCCGGTGGCATCATGCAGCCCGTGCTTGCAGACCGGTTGGGCCTGCAACCGGGCGACAGTTTTCGCCTTGGCACGCAGGTCTTCCGCCTGACCGCCCTGCTTGAGACGGAACCCGATAGCGCGGCGGGCGGGTTTTCCCTTGGCCCCCGCAGCATTGTCAGCCTTGACGGGCTGGCAAGGTCCGGTCTGTTGCAGCCGGGCACGCTTTATAACAGCCAATACCGCCTGCGCCTGCCCGAAGGCACCGTTCTGCAACCGCTGGAAGACGGTGCGCTCACGCGGTTTCGCGATACCGGTCTGCGCTGGCGCGACAGCCGCAATGGCGCCCCCGGCATCCAGCGTTTCATCGACCGGATCGGCGCGTTTCTTGTGCTTGTGGGGCTGGCCGGGCTGGCGGTTGGCGGGGTCGGCATCTCCTCGGCAATCCGCACCTATCTGGAGGGCAAGACCGCCACCATCGCCACCCTGAAAACCCTGGGCGCGGAGGGGCGCATAATCTTTGCCGTCTATTTCCTGCAAATCGGGGTTCTGACCGTGACAGGCCTTGCGCTTGGCCTGATCCTTGGTGGGCTGGCACCACTGGCGCTGGCCCCGTTGATCCAGGCGCAATTGCCCGTGCCTGCCAGTTTCGGTATCCATCTGGCCCCTTTGGCCGAGGCCGCGCTGTATGGCGGTCTGACAGCGCTGATCTTCACGCTCTGGCCGCTGGCCCGCACGGAACATATCCGCGCTGCAGCCCTTTACAGGGCAGTGTCAAACCCGTCCGGCGCGCGGCCACGGCTGATCTATCTGGGTCTGACCGCTGCGCTGACCGCCACGCTTGTGGGTCTGGCCGCCTGGCTTTCGGGCATTCCGCAGCTTGCCCTCTTCACCGCTGGCGGGGTTCTGATCGCGCTGGCACTGCTTGCGCTTTCGGCCCTGTTCGTGCGTATGCTTTGCCGCCGTCTGGCCCGGGCCCGCATGGCCCGGGGCCGAACGGCGCTGCGCCTGGCGCTTGGGGCGGTCGGCGCGCCGGGATCCGAGGCAGGCTCGGTCGTTCTATCCCTCGGGCTTGGCCTGACAGTGCTGGCCGCAGTGGGGCAGATCGACAGCAACCTGCGCAGCGCCCTGACCGATGATCTGCCCGATGTGGCACCCTCATATTTCTTCGTCGATATCCAGAATGACCAGTTGCCGGGCTTCCTGAACCGGGTTGAAACCGACCCTGGTGTCAGCCGTGTCGAGACCGCGCCGATGCTGCGCGGTGTCATCACCCGGATCAACGGGCGCCCCGCGCAGGAGGTCGCCGCCGATCACTGGGTGTTGCAGGGCGACCGGGGTGTCACCTATCTGACCACGGCACCGCCGACCGAAGAGATCACCGCCGGAACCTGGTGGCCCGACAGCTATGCAGGCCCGCCGCTGGTCGCCTTTGCCGCCGAGGAGGCCGCAGAGATCGGGTTGGGCATCGGTGATGAGATCACCGTCAACATCCTTGGCCGCGACATCACCGCGACCATCGCCGCCCTGCGCGAGGTCGATTTCTCGAACGCCGGTATCGGTTTTATCCTGACCATGTCGCAAAACGCGCTGGCAGGCGCCCCGCACACCCATATCGCCACAGTCTACGCGGAAGAACAGGCCGAGGCACAAATCCTCCGCGATGTGGCCACAGCCGCACCCAATATCACCGCGATCCGCATGCGGGACGCGCTGGAACGGGTGGCCGATGCCCTGTCAGGCCTTGCGGCGGCCACATCCTACGGGGCGGCGGCCACGCTTCTGACCGGGTTCATCGTGCTGATCGGTGCCGCCGCCGCGGGGGAACGTGGCCGGGTGTTCGAGGCCGCCATTCTGAAAACTATCGGCGCCTCGCGGACGCGCATTCTGGCCAGTTTTGCGCTGCGCTCCGCGATATTGGGGGCCGCCGCCGGGATCGTGGCAATCGGTGCGGGCACGCTTGCCGGTTGGGCGGTGATGACATTCGTGATGGAAGCCGGGTTCCGTTTCATGGCGGCTCCGGCACTGGCGATCATCGCAGGCGGGGCAATGGCCACATTGCTGGCGGGTCTTGCCTTTGCGCTCCGCCCGCTGGCGGCGCGCCCGGCACAGGTGCTGCGCACCCGTGATTAAGGCGGTTTTCGATTTAGCTCAAACGCAAACCGCTTTAACCATTCTCACAATCTTCGGCCACCTCTTGCCAAGACCTGTTTGAAGGCGCACTTCATACCCCATGATGCGCAGTCTCAAATCCCTCCTTCAGCGCCCGGATCAGACCGCCGCCCCCACCCCCGCGCCGGATCTTCCGGCCCCCGGCCGCGCGGTTTATGTGGTGGGCGATCTGCATGGCTGCGCCGATCTGCTGGAACAGATACTGGAACTGATCGACGAGGATATCGGCCAGATCAGGACCCACGACCCGCAACTGGTTTTTGTGGGCAATTATGTCGACCATGGCCCCGACAGTGCAACTGTGCTGGAACGGTTGCACGAGCTGACAATCGAACTGCCGAAAAACGTCACCTGCCTGATGGGCAATCATGACCGGATGATGCTGGACTTTCTGGCCGATCCGGTGATCCGTGGGGCCCGCTGGCTGCGCGCAGGCGCCGCCACAACACTGGCCAGCTTTGACCTGCCCGCAGACCACCTGCCGAAAACACCGGAGCCGGAGACCCTGATCGAACTGGCGGCGCTTCTGAAATCGAACTTGACCGCCGCGCGCCACAGCTGGCTGACGGGCCTGCCGCTCAGCTGGTCAAGCGGCACCCTGTGGGTGGTGCATGCCGCCGCCGACCCGCAGCACCGGATGGAAGACCAGAACCCGCGCACCCTGCTTTGGGGGCACCCGGAATTCGAAACCCGCCCGCGCAGTGATGATATCTGGGTTGCCCATGGCCATGATCAGGTCGATCTGCCGGGTTTTGCAGCAGGGCGTATCGCCACCAATACCGCGGCCTGGAAAAGCGGCCGTCTGACCGCCTGCGCGATCAGACCCGATGGCAGTCACAGAATCTTGCAGACCTGATCCGGGGGCGTTTTCCCAAGGCAAACCGAAGGGAATTCGCGCGAATTCCGGCGCTGTCACTTGCGCCGCAATGCGTCTTTAACGCCGTCTTCAACGGTTGTTCTCCACATAGTCACGCCGGACCGGAACGCGGCCCGCCCGATCATATGGGCCGCGACCGGCGCGGTGATCAGCAGAAATACGATGGTCGCCACCGCCCGGGTCACGGTTGCCAGATCCGCAAACAGCACCGCCACCGCGATCAGGATCAGCCCGCTGCCCAAGGTCCCCGCCTTGGTCGAGGCATGCATGCGGATCAGCACATCGGGCAGGCGCAATACGCCCAGACCGGCAACAAAGCAGAAAAACCCGCCCAGCAGGACCAGCACCGCCAGAATGATGTCGATGATCATGGCGATGTGTCCTTGTCATCTGAGATATCCGGCCCGGGGGTGTCCTCACCGACCCGCGCCACGCGCCGTTCCACAAACCGCGCCAGGGCCACGGTGGCCAGAAACCCCACAAGGGCCAGCACGATCGCCACATCCAGAAACGCCGTTTCACCGGAGGCAATGGCGAACAATCCGCAGAATGCCACAATCTGCACGGTCATCATGTCAAGCGCCACGATCCGGTCAGGCAGGCTTGGCCCCTTGATCAACCGGATGAAGGCAAAAACAACGCCCAGCATCACCAGAACAAAGGCGATATCGACGGCTGTCTGCAAAATCCCCATATGGCTACTCCATCGCCTCGATCACCCAGCGTTCCATGCCGTTTTTCAACTGCGCGCGGATCGCCTCGGGATCATCGGCAAACATGGCATGGATATAAAGCGTATCGCAGGCCTCATTCACATCCAGGCTGATCGTGCCGGGGGTCAGGGAAATCAGATTGGTGACCAGAAGAACCTCCATTTCATCCCTGACATCCAGCGGCATCGAAATGATGCCGGGGCTGGACAATTGCGTGGGTGTCAGCACATCCCAGACCACCTGAACGGAACTGACCACCAGTTCGTAAAGGAACAGCGCGATGAGTTTCACCCAGCGCCAGACACGCAGAAAGTACCTCTCGGACCCGGGGAAAAGCGGGCGGGTGACATAAAGCGCGGCAGACCCGAGGGCAAAGCCGACCGCCAGCCCGGGCAGGGTGAAAGTACCGGTCAGCGCCGCCCAGGACACTGCCAGCACGATATTCAGGGTGAAAATATTCATTCGCCCGCCTCCAGTTGCGCCAGACCGCTGGCATTGGCCGCCTCTGCACCCAATACGGTTGCAACGTAATCCGCCGGGTTCAGCAATTGCCCTGCCGCGCGGGTGGCGAATTGCACGAAAGGCTCGGGGAACAGCCCGATGATACAGGTCAGCATGGCCAGCGCCGCAATCGGCAGAAGCAGGGCGGCCCGGTCGCGGGCGGGCAGGCTGCTCAATTTTGGGTGCAGGCCTGACGGGTGCGGTTTCCAGAACGCCGCGCCCCAGATTTTCGTCATCGAATAGATGGTCAGCAAACCAACGGTTAACGCCACCCCGGCGATCAACCAGATCTCAAGATCCAGCGAGGCTTTCACCAGAATATACTTCGCCCAGAAACCCGACAGCGGCGGAAACCCTGCCAGCGAAAAGGCCGGGATCAGGAACAACAGGCCAAGCAGCGGCGCGGTTTTGTACAACCCACCAATGGCCGACAATTCGGTTGATCCGGCAATCCGCCGCGCCACACCGGCCACCAGAAACAGGTTGGCCTTCACGATGATATGGTGGACCAGATAGAATACCGACCCCACCAGAGCCAGCGGTGTGAACAGGGCCAGCCCCAGGATCATATAGCCGATCTGGCTGACGATGTGGAATGACAGGATGCGCCGGAAATCATTCATCGCCGCAGCCCCCAGAACGCCGGTGACCATGGTGAACCCCGCGACCCAAAGCAGGATCGTATGGGTATAGGCCACATCCAGCGTGAACACCAAAGTGAACATGCGGATCAGGGCATAGACCCCGACCTTGGTCAAAAGCCCCGCAAAGATCGCGGAAACCGCGACAGATGGCGTGTGGTATGAGGCAGGCAGCCAGAAAAACAGCGGGAAAACCGCGGCTTTCACCCCGAAGGCCACCATGAACATCACTGCAATAACACTCAACAGCCCCGGGTTTTCCACCCGCTGCACCACCAGATGCAGATCGGCCATATTCAGGGTGCCGGTCATTCCGTAAAGCAGGCCGATGCCGCCCAGAAACAGGATGGTCGAGACCAGATTGATGGTGACATATTTGATACCGCCATCCAGTTGCTGCCGCCGCCCGCCAAGGATCAGCAGCCCGAAGGAGGAGATCAGCATCACCTCGAACCAGACATAGAGGTTGAACAGATCACCGGTCAGAAACGCGCCGCAGACCCCGGCCAGAAGCATCTGGAACAGCGCGTGATAACCCAGCTTCTCCAGCCGTTCCTCGATATCCGCCAGGGCATAGACCGCCACCGCCAGCCCGGTGATCCCGGTGATCACCACCATCACCGCGCTTAGCAGATCGGCGGCAAGCGTGATGCCGAAAGGGGCCGGCCAATTGCCCATCTGGCCCGCCACAACACCATGGGTCAGCACCGCCTGCATCAGCAGGCCCGAGGCGATCAGCAATGCCGCCGAGCCGATGACCGAAATCCACCGCCCTTCCGGGCCATTGCGGAACAGGAATGCCAGCACCGCCGTGGCAAACGGAATGATCAGGGGCGCCGCCAGAAGCCAGCTCATTTCCCGTCCTCTCTCGGCTCTGCCAGGCGCATCTCGTCACTCATCAACGTGCCCATGGACTGATAGCCGCGATAGACCAGCGTCAGGGCAAAGGCGAAAAGGCCAAAGCCGATCACAATCGCCGTCAGCACCAGCGCCTGCGGCAGGGCATTGGCCACCAGATCGGGGGGAAGCGCGGCCCCTTCCGCAATCAGGGGCGGGCTTTCGGCGGTCAGGCGACCGGCCACGAAAATCATCAGATTTGCCGCATTCGAGATCAGGATCAGCCCGAACAGGAACCGCAGCACATTGCGGGCCAGCATCAGATAGGTGCCTGTGGCGACCATGACCCCGACCATGATGGAAATCAGAAGCTCCATCGCTCAGACCTCCTCTTCCAGGGCCAGCACAATGGTCAGGATCGCCCCGAACACCACCAGATACACCCCGATATCGAAGACCAGAACCGAACTGACCGGCAGGCCCTTGTCCTCATCGGTGCCACCAATGAACAGCCATTGCCCGGTAAAGAACGCATCGCCGAAAATCGCCGCGAAAACGCCCGCGGCCAGGGCAATCCCCAACCCGGTCATGGCGATATTCTGCGGCTCCACCCTCAGCGCCGCGCGGGTGGCCGCACATCCATGGGCGATGGTGTAAAGCACAAACCCCGTGGCCCCGATCAACCCGCCGATAAAGCCGCCGCCGGGCAGGTTATGTCCGCGAAGCAGCATATAGACGGAGAACAGCAGCAACAGCGCCACAAGCAGCCGCGTGGCCGCGTTCAGGATAACGGAGTTCATCATCTCTCCTCCTCCGTCCCGGGCGCAGGTTTCCGGTAATAGGTGCCGCGCAGCAGCGCATAGGCCGCCAGCGCCGCGATCACGACCACGGCAATCTCACCAAACGTGTCCAGGGCCCGGAAATCCACCAGGATCACGTTTACGATGTTGCGGCCATGGGCCTCGGGCCAGCTTGCGATCTCGAAGTAATCGGTCAGGCGGCGGTCGATATCGCCTTGCAACACGGCGATCAGAACCACGGTTGTGATCAGGCCCACAGCCACTGACAGGCCCATATGCCAGGGCCGCCGGTCACGGGTGCCGGTCGGGTCAAGATGCGGCAGTTTCAGCATCGCCACAGCCACCAGAACCACCACCAGCGTTTCCACCAGCAATTGCGTGATCGCCACATCCGGCGCACTGAACATCAGAAAGATCAGCGCAACCCCGATGCCGACAACGCCAAGGGATGCAATCGCGGTCATCCGGCTGTTGGTGGCCGCCGTCAGGATCGAACCTGCGGCGACAAAGACCAGCACCGCCCAGTGTTTGAACAACAGCCCGTCCAGTTCTGCCGCCAGATCCAGATCGAAATCCAGCGCCCCCCGCGCCCAGATCGTCGCGCCGATCGCCAGCCCCAGCGTGGCAAAGACCACAAACAGGTAGCGCTGCAACACACCGGATTGCAGATGCCCGGTCTGCCAGGCGGCCAGCGCTTTCAGCCCGTCCAGCAACCGGTCCCAGCCCGGGTCGAATTTGACCGGATTGGCCTCAAACAGCCGGGCCAGCCAAAGCCGCAGGGGCCGATGGATCGCATAGATCCCGGCACCGGCGGCGAAAGTGGCAAGCGACAGAAGGAAAGCCGTGTTCACCTCGCGGAACAGGTAGAGATCAACAGCAACCGACGGGTCACCATAAACCGCCCAGGTGCCGGGCGCGACCAGCCAGGCCTCTATCGTGTCGGGGAAAAGCCCGAAATACAGGCTGAGCCCGGCCAGTATCAGCGGCCCTGTCAACATCGCAACCGGCCCTTCCCGGGCCGGGCGCGGGGTTTCGGCAAGCGGACCGAAGAACGGGCGAAGCGCCACGATACCCGCCACGGCGAACATCAGCGCGCTGGCGACAAAGGCCGCACCGGTGACCCAGATCATCCCCTGATCCAGGCTCAGACCGGCCTTGTAGAGAAACTCTTTTCCGATGAAACCGATCAGCGGCGGAATGCCCGCCATGGACAGGGCAGCGATGATTGCGACCACAGCCGTGACCGGCATCTTCCGCCCCAGCCCGCTGAGCGTATCCGCATCCCGGGTGCCGGTGGCATGATCGACAATCCCGATCATCAGGAACAGCGCCGCCTTATACAGTGAATGCACCACCAGAAACAGCATCATCGCCTTGATCGCGGCACTGCTGCCCGCGCCGATAAACAGGGTCAGCGTGCCCAGCGCCATCAGCGTTGTGTAGGCCAGCACCTGCTTGATATCGGTCTGCCGCAGGGCCAGCACACTGGCAAAGACAGCAGTGACCCCGCCGAACAGGACCAGCATCCAGAACCAGAATTCCGTACCGCCCAGTGCCGGGGTCATCCGCGCCATCAGAAACACCCCCGCCTTCACCATGGTCGCCGAATGCAGATAGGCGGATACCGGCGTTGGCGCGGCCATCGCGTTTGGCAGCCAGAAATGAAACGGGAATTGCGCGGATTTCGTAAAGGCGCCCGCCAGAAACAGGATCACAATCGGCAGGTAAAGCGGATGGGCACGGATCAGATCGCCCCGGCTCGACACCACGGACAGGTCAAATGACCCCGCCACATTGCCCAGCAGAATGATACCCGCCAGGAGCGCCAGACCGCCGGTGCCCGTCACCAGCAGCGCCTGCAGGGCGGAGCGGCGCGATTTAGCCTCGTCCGAATTGAACCCGATCAGCAGGTAGGACGAGATCGTCGTCACCTCCCAGAACACAAACAACCCGATCAGGTTATCCGCCAGAACCAACCCCAGCATGCCGAACATGAACGCCATCAGAAACAGCACGAAACGCGGATATTCCGGGTGGTTTCCCAGGTATTTCGAGGAATAAAGCGTCACCAGCGCCCCGATCCCGCTGATCAGAAGCGCGAATGTCAGGCTCAACCCGTCCAGCATGATCGACAGCCGAATGCCCAGCGAGGGCACCCAGTCATAGGCCCAGAGCAGAACCTCGCCCGCAGCGATGGCCGGTACGAATTGCACCAGCCAGGCACATATCGCCGCCGGGATCGCAATTGCCACCCATCCCGCGGGTCCGCCCGCCAGACGGGGCACCTCACCTGCTGTCTCTGCCACGTTTCCGCGTTTCCTTTTCGTCCGGGGAAGATCACCCCCGCCCGCACCGATCAGGGCAATGTCAGGCCGCCCCGGTCAGGCGCGCCCGAATACCCGTATGTTTCCTGTATCCAATTGTCAGGGGACAGATAAAGCCCCCTTGCTGATTGAGCAAATCGAAATTAAACATGTTTTTGATAGTTATTTCCGATCACATGCGCCTCATGCCCACCCTGCAACAACTCCGGTATCTGGTCGCCGTGGCCGATACACTGCATTTTCGCCGGGCGGCGGAACGGACCCATGTGACCCAACCCACCCTGTCCGGTCAGTTGAAACAGCTTGAGACCAAACTGGGCACGCAACTGGTTGAACGGTCGCGCAGCCGGGTGGTGCTGACCCCCACCGGCGCCGGGGTCGCCGCCCGCGCCCGGGCGATCCTGCGGGATGTGGCGGATATCGAGGAGATCGCCAAACAGGGCCGGCACCCGCTTGACGGCACAATCCGTGTCGGCGTGGTGCAATCGCTTGGCTCCTACCTGTTGCCACTGGTGATCCCCGATCTGCATGCCAGCCAGCCGGATCTCAAGCTCTATGTCCGCGAGGGGCCGGCCAATGATCTGCTGACACGTATTGACGAGGGCAGTCTCGACCTGCTGTTCTTCCCCCTGCCCGCCCCGGGATCAGAGCTGGAAACCGCGCGCCTGTTCCGCGAGCCCCTGCTGGCCGTCACCGCCACCGATCATCCCCTGACCGACAAACCCCGGATTTCCCGTGACGATCTGAAAGGGGAAACCATCCTGACCCTGGAACCGGGCCATCGGCTGCATGCGCAGGTCAGGCAGATCTGCACCGATACGGGCGCGCAGCTTAGCCTGGATTACGAGGCCACATCGCTTGACACGATCCGGCAGATGGTGGCCATGGGCCTTGGCATCTCCCTGCTGCCGGCGCTTTATGTCCGCTCGGAAGTGACACAGAACACATTGGTCACCTCACGCCCGCTGACCGGGCCGGTGCCGTTCCGATCCATCGGGATGGTCTGGCGCAAAACCGCCGCAAGGGGGGAGGCCTTTGTGGAACTGGCCCGGATCCTGCGTCGCATCCTGCGGGCAAATGCGCCGGATGTGACCGTCATTGAGTGACCGCCAGCGGGCCCACCCGCAACGGGCATAGCGGCCCGGCGGGATTGACGGCGGCGGAGTCCCTGATGAAAGAATAACCCATGAGCGAAATTCTCGGCCTGGATGATGTAGAGGCTCTCACCTGCGACACGTTGCGACGGGCCGGGGCCAGCGATCTGGCCGCAGGATCGGTTGCCCGCGCGATCCGAATGGCTGAACGCGACGGGCTGCGCGAGCACGGGTTGCGGCAGGTGCCTGCCTATGTGGAACACCTGCTCTGCGGCACAATTGCTGGGCGGGCCGAACCAGAACTCAGACATGTAAAACCGGCCGCAATCCGCGTCGATGCAGGCGCGGGCTTTGCAGATCCGGCCATGGAGGCAGGCTTTGATGCCTTGATCAAAGGCGCGGATGATCAGGGCATGGCCGCAATGACCGTCTTCAACGGCTATGGCTGCGGCTTTCCGGGGCACCCTGCCGAAAGGATTGCCGAAGCCGGGATGCTGGGCCTGTGTTTCACCAACGCGCCCGCCCGGATCGCCGCTTTGGGTGAGCCTGACCCGATGGCGGGCCCGGCCCGGTTCGCGCTTGGCGTGCCCGGCGGCCCGCATCACGATGCGCGCGTCATTGTCATGCCCGCCAGCGCAATGGCGACAGCGGGTGCATTTGACATCGGCCTGATGGCACAGATATGCGCCACCTGTCTGGCGGGTGTGCCGGTAAGCCGTGATGTGGCTGCGATTGATCCTCTTGGCACGCCACCCCTGAGCGGGCATTGTTGTATCGCAATTGAGACCGGGGCGTTGTCAGGCGGCGCATTTATGGCACATATGGCCAGGTTGACCGCCACGCCCAGGGGCATTGACCTGCCGGGTCGCAAGGCACGGGCGCTGGCCGAGACCAATGGGGTGGCGGTGCCACAGGACCTTCTGGAGCGGATCATCAACGCATGACCGGGGAGCCGTAAGATGAGCGAAAGCACCCTGAAAGGCGTGTCGATCCGGGGGTTGGAGGTGTTTGAAGCGCTGGCGCAGACCGGATCGGTCGCCAGCGCCGCCGACAGGCTGGGGATGAGCGCACCCGCGGTCTCGCAACAGTTGAAGAATCTGGACGCGGTTCTGGGGGTTGACCTGATTGACCATTCCCGGCGGCCCATGACCCTGACACCGGCAGGACGGCTGTTTCTCAAACGGGTCGAGACAGCACTTTCGGCGCTTCGCATGGGGCAACGCGATGTGGTGGCGCTGGATCTGTCCGGTCTGTCCTCCCTGCGTATGGGTGTGATCGAGGATTTCGAGAATGAGGTGACACCCACCCTGACCTCGCGCCTGGCCGAAACGATGCAAAGCTGCGCCTTTCACCTTGAGACCGGCGCCAGCCATGCCATACAGGCCCGGATCGGCGCCCGCGAACTGGATATCGCGATCTGTGCTGCCGGGCGCAGCGCGCCTTCCAACACAAGGGCTCATCTATTGTTGAATGACCCTTATATTCTTGCCGTCCCGCGCGGCACCAATGTGTCCGGCGGGCTGGATGCGCTTTCAGACATGGCGTTTCTGCGCCGTGATATGAACCAGATCATGGGCAAACAGATCGAGGATTATCTGGGTCGGCACGGGTGGATCCCCCCACAGCGTTTCGAGATGGACAGCAATCAATCCATCAGCGCGCTGGTTGCAGGCGGACAGGGCTGGACGATCACCACACCGCTCAGCCTGCTGCGGGCCGGACGCTTTGCCGCCGGGATCGAGGCCCATTCCCTGCCCGATGGCGGGATCGCGCGACAGATCGTGCTTTATGCCAGCGAGGACTGGACCGGGGACATTCCGGCGCAGATCGCCCGGATCGCGCGGGAATTGATCGCCCTGCATTTCATCACACCGGGCCTGACGGCGATGCCCTGGCTGGCCCCGGAGTTCGTCGTGCTGGATTAGGGTTGGGGCGGAGCGAGGGGCCAGCCCCTCGCGCTCCCCGGCGTATTTGAGACAAGGAGAAAGGGCGGGATGGCGTTTGTGTCGGGGGGCCAACTCAATCGGGGGATTGAGGATTATGCCGCGCTGCCGCGTGACATTGTTGGGACGTGCAGATGAGATGTCGGGTTCCGATTATGGGAACTCGTTGATCCGGCATTGTTATTTCTCAATTTTGTAAATTAATTTACATTTTCTGCACCGCGACATGAAAATCCGTTACAGAAAAATCATTTCCCCTCAGTAACATGTTCTTACTTTAACGGATTCCTGTACTCTCGCCCCAACCGGTTTCGGGCCTTGGGCAGCGCTGCTGCGCATAGGGGCGGAACCGGGGATCAAGGGCCGATATGGCAGCGCGATCTGGGAGGTATCGCCCCATTTGGCGCTGCGGGAACGCAGGGAGGTCCGGGAGACGGTTGGGGAGGCTGACCATTACATTCGGCCCGTATGACAGGGCCCGGCCAGTGGCCGCGCGGGCAATCCGGCGCGGGCTGGCCGAAACGGCGCAGCGCGCAGGCCTGTCCAGGGCCAGCCACGGTTCAGCGTGTTGCACCAATGGGATCAGAACCGTGACCTCTTGAGGGAGAGAGATGTTGCCCAAAGGCACCCCCGATCTGCTGCAAAACCCCCATATTGATGCCGCCCGCTATGAAGAGATGTATGCCGCCTCGATCAACGATCCCGATGGGTTCTGGGGTGAACATGGCAAGCGGATCGACTGGATCAAGCCTTATACGAAGGTAAAGAACACCTCATTCGCGCATGAGGATGTCCATGTCAGCTGGTATGAGGATGGCACGCTGAATGTTGCCGCCAATTGCATCGACCGGCATCTGGTGACCCGCGGCGATCAGACCGCGATTATTTTCGAGCCGGACAATCCCGATGAAGCCGCCCAACACATCACCTATGCCCAACTGGCGCGCGAGGTCGGCACCTTCGCCAATGTGCTGAAGGATTGCGGCATCCAGAAAGGCGACCGGGTTGTTCTGTATCTGCCGATGATCCCCGAGGCGGCCTATGCGATGCTGGCCTGCGCGCGGATCGGCGCGATCCATTCCATCGTCTTTGCGGGTTTTTCACCTGATGCGCTTGGTGCGCGGATCAACGGGTCGGGCGCCAAGCTGGTCATCACATCCGATGGCGCGCCGCGCGGGGGCCGGGTCACCGAGTTGAAGGACAATGTCAACAAGGCCCTGCTGCACAATGTGATCGACACCAGATGTCTGGTCGTCAAACGCACCGGCGAACAGGTGGCCTGGGTTGGCGGGCGCGACATCTGGTATGAGGATGTGGCCGGGCGCGTCAGCAGCGACTGCCCGCCGGAAGAGATGAGTGCCGAAGACCCGCTTTTCGTGCTGTACACATCCGGGTCAACCGGGCAGCCCAAGGGCGTGGTGCACACCACCGGCGGGTATCTGGTCTATGCCTCGATGACCCATGAATATGTCTTTGACTATCATGATGGCGATGTTTTCTGGTGTACCGCCGATGTGGGCTGGGTCACCGGGCACAGCTATATCGTCTATGGCCCGCTGGCCAATGGCGCGACAACGCTGATGTTCGAAGGCGTGCCCACCTATCCCGATGCGGGTCGGTTCTGGGCGGTGTGCGAGAAACACAAGGTCAGCCAGTTCTACACCGCACCCACCGCCATTCGCGCGCTGATGGGTCAGGGTGCGGAATTTGTCGAGAAATACGACCTGTCCAGCCTGAAGCTTCTTGGCACTGTCGGGGAGCCGATCAACCCGGAGGCCTGGAACTGGTATAATCAACATGTCGGCAAGGGCCGCTGCCCGATCGTCGACACCTGGTGGCAGACCGAAACCGGCGGCCATATGATGACCCCCCTGCCCGGCGCCCATGAGCTGAAACCCGGCGCCGCGCAGAAACCGTTCTTTGGTGTGAAACCACTGGTTCTGGACCCCACAACCGGAGAGATCATCGACGGGGACGGGGTTGAAGGTGTTCTGGTCATCGCCGACAGCTGGCCGGGCCAGATGCGGACGGTCTATGGCGACCATGAGAGGTTCGTGAAGACCTATTTCAGCGATTACAAAGGCTATTATTTCTCGGGCGATGGCTGCCGCCGCGACGAGGATGGCGAGTATTGGATCACCGGCCGGGTGGATGATGTGATCAATGTCTCGGGCCACCGGATGGGCACCGCCGAGGTGGAAAGCGCCCTGGTCGCCCATGAGACCGTCAGCGAGGCTGCCGTGGTGGGCTATCCGCACTCGGTCAAGGGTCAGGGCATCTATTGCTATGTCACGCTGATGAATGACGAAACCCCGTCAGATGCGCTGAAGAAAGCCCTGTCTGACTGGGTCCGCCGCGAGATCGGACCGATTGCAAAACCCGATGTCATCCAATGGGCTCCGGGCCTGCCCAAGACCCGGTCGGGCAAGATCATGCGCCGCATCCTGCGCAAGATCGCCGAGAATGATTTCGGGTCGCTTGGCGATACCTCGACCCTTGCCGATCCGTCCGTGGTGGATGATCTGATCGCAAATCGTGAAACCATGTAAGGGGCCGGGAGGATGAACGAGACCATAACCCGCCCTGTGAACCTGATCGTGCCGGGCCCGCCCGGGGCCGGCAAAGGCACACAGGCCCGGATGCTGGAGGCGCTGCTGAGTGCGAAAAACCAGAAGATCGACGCGGCCATCAGCCTGAAAGTGGATGATGAAGCGATGGTGGCCCGGGTCGCCGGGCGCTATACCTGCTGCGACACATGCGGCGGCAGCGCCTTCAAACGGCGCCCGGATCACAATGCCGAAACCGTCCGCACATGTCTGACCGCCTATCACGCGCAACCCGCGCCGCTGATTGAATATTACCGCACACGCAACGCAATGTCCGAGATGCCCGGCATGGGCGCCATCAAGGACATCGCAGCCAATCTGGACGCCATCGTCGGGAAACTGACCATGGCGTAAATCGCATTCGCCGCGGCCCGGACCGGTGATCGGGTGGCGGCGGGTACCTTGCCGGTCGGATCAAGGAGGGTCTGGCGGGCATTCATTCGAAGGGAGTAAGCAATGGCGGAAGAGCCAAACAACAACGCATACTGGTCTGCGAATATCCGACTGGTCACCATATGCCTGGTGATCTGGGCGGTTGTTTCGTACGGCTTTGGCATCCTGCTGCGCCCGACGCTGTCGGGCATCGCGGTCGGCGGAACGGATTTGGGCTTCTGGTTTGCCCAGCAAGGCTCCATTCTCGTGTTTCTTGTCCTCATCTTCTTCTACGCCTGGCGTATGAACAAGATCGACAAGGAACATGGGGTGGACGAATAAGGGGCGGACCTGAACCATGGAACAAACAACACTAAACATTATCGTCGTGGGGCTGTCATTCGCGCTCTACTTCGGTATCGCGATCTGGGCCCGTGCCGGGTCAACCTCGGAATTCTACGCCGCTGGCCGCGGTGTGAATCCGGTGATCAACGGGATGGCCACCGCCGCTGACTGGATGTCGGCCGCGTCCTTCATCTCGATGGCAGGTCTGATTGCCTTTGTCGGATACAATAACAGCTCGTTCCTGATGGGCTGGACCGGCGGCTATGTTCTGATGGCGCTTCTGCTGGCCCCGTATTTGCGTAAATTCGGCAAGTTCACCGTGCCCGAGTTCATCGGCGATCGCTACTACTCCAACACCGCGCGCGTGGTGGCAGTGGTCTGTCTGATCGTGATCTCGACCACCTATGTGATCGGGCAGATGGCAGGCGCCGGTGTGGCGTTCTCCCGCTTTCTTGAAGTGGAAAACACCACGGGTCTGGTCATCGCGTCCTGCGTTGTGGCGGTTTATGCCATTCTGGGCGGCATGAAGGGCATCACCTATACCCAGGTGGCGCAGTATTGCGTTCTGATCATCGCCTATACGATCCCCGCAATCTTCATCTCACTGCAACTGACCGGCAATCCGATCCCGGGTCTGGGCCTGTTCTCGACCCATACGGCCTCGGGCGCGCCGCTGTTGCAGACACTGGACAGGATTGTGACGGATCTGGGCTTCAACCAGTACACGGCACAAAGTTCGCCGGTCAACATGGCGCTGTTCACCCTGTCGCTGATGATCGGTACGGCGGGTCTGCCCCATGTGATCATCCGCTTCTTCACGGTTCCGAAAGTGTCGGATGCGCGCTGGTCCGCGGGCTGGGCACTGGTGTTCATTGCGCTTTTGTATCTGACGGCCCCGGCTGTTGGTGCGATGGCGCGTCTGAACATCATGACCACCATGTGGCCTGAAGGTGTGCAGGGCGAAGCCGTGTCCACGGATGAATTGCCCGACTGGTTCAGCACCTGGGAGGTTACCGGCCTTCTGGCGGTTGAAGACAAGAACGGCGACGGTCGCATCCAGTACTATAACGATGGCAATGAAGACATGCAGGCCCTCGCGGCCGAGCGTGGCTGGGAAGGCAATGAGCTTGTCACATTCAACCGTGACATCCTTGTGCTGGCCAACCCGGAGATTGCCAATCTGCCGGGCTGGGTGATCGCCCTGATCGCCGCCGGTGGTCTGGCGGCAGCGCTGTCGACGGCAGCGGGTCTGTTGCTGGCGATTTCATCTGCCATCTCGCACGATCTGATCAAATCGACCCTGAACCCGAATATCTCGGAAAAGGGCGAGTTGATGGCGGCACGCATTTCGATGCTTGTGGCGATCATAGTGGCAACCTGGCTGGGGCTTAACCCGCCCGGGTTCGCGGCGCAGGTTGTGGCGCTGGCCTTTGGTCTTGCGGCGGCATCGCTGTTCCCGACGCTGATGATGGGTATCTTCTCCAAGCGGATGAACTCCGCCGGGGCGGTTGCGGGTATGCTGGCCGGTCTTCTGGTCACCTGCCTGTATCTGTTCACCTATCTGGGATGGTTCTTCATCCCCGGCACCAACATGCTGGACAATACCTCGGCCAACTACCTGTTCGGTATTCCGCCAGCCTCGTTCGGCCCGATCGGCGCCCTGTGCAACTTCGCGGCGGCCTATGTGGTCTCGCGGATGACGGCAGAACCGCCGCAGGATATCCAGGATCTGGTTGAAAGCATCCGTGTCCCGAAAGGGGCCGGTGCGGCCGCCGATCACTAGGGGATCGCTCCAATAGGGCCTGCGACACCGTGGGCCCTATCAGAATATGGGCGCATCCCGCCTGATCGGGATGCGCCTTTTCTTCACCGAAGGTTGAAACTGATGACTATCGACCTTGCCACGCTTCTGACACAGACACATCCCTATGACGGCCTGCCGCCAGAGGATCAGGCGCAACTGGCCGGCGAGTTGTCAGAGCAGCGCTTTGACAAGGATCAGGTCATCTATCAGATCGGCCGGCAGCAGCAGTCGCTGTATCTGATCCTTGAAGGTCGGGTCGATATCACCGATGCCGCCGGAGAACTGGTTTCGATCCTTGGCCCCAGAAATTCCTTTGGCGAACGTGGCCTGATGAAAGACGGCATCGCCGCCACCACCGCCACCGCCGCTGAACCCTGCACACTTGTGCTGATCCCCACCGCAACCTTCCACCGGATTGTCAGCGATCATCCCTCCGTCAAACGCTTCTTTGACCGGACCCGGCCCGCCACCTCACGCAGGCATGACCTGACAACGATGGCCCTGGCCGAGGTGATGACACCTACACCGCTGACCTGCCCGCCCGAAACCTCGCTGATCGAGGCGGCCCGGCTGATGCGCGACCATGCCGTGTCTTGCCTGATCATCACCAGGAACAATGTGCCGGATGGCATTCTGACCACCCGCGACCTGACCAACAAGGCCCTGGCCGAGGGGCTGCCCTATGACACGCCCGTGACCCGGGTCATGACCGCCGATCCCGTCACCCTGCCGCCCACCGCCCTTGTTGCGGATGTGCTGCACGCGATGATTGAACGGGGTATCACCCATATGCCCGTGGTCGATGGCGGCAAGCTTGTCGGCATCCTGACCCAGACCGATCTGACCCGGATTCAGGCGACCTCTTCTGATGCGCTGATCCGCGACATCACACAAGCCGTCAATCGCGCCGAATTGGCACAGATCGTGGGCCGCATCCCCCAGCTGCTGGTGCAGCTTGTGGGCGCCGATAACCCGCATCAGGTTGTCACCCGCCTGATCACCGATATCGGTGATGCCACCACCCGGCGGCTTCTGGCGATGGCCGAAGACAGGTTTGGGCCCCCGCCCGTGCCCTATCTCTGGCTGGCCTGCGGCAGTCAGGGCCGTCAGGAACAGACCGGCGTGTCGGATCAGGACAATTGCCTGATCCTCGACGATACCGCAACGGTCGAGGATGACCGCTATTTCGCCGCGCTGGCCAAATTCGTCTCGGACGGGCTGGACGAGGCGGGATATTTCTATTGCCCCGGCGACATGATGGCGACAAACCCGAAATGGCGGCAACCGCTGCGCGTCTGGCGACAGTATTTCAACGGCTGGATCACCACCCCCGATCCCGAGGCGCAGATGCTGGCCAGCGTCATGTATGATCTGCGCCCGATCGGCGGGCAGCACAGCCTGTTTGCGGGCCTGCAGGAAGACACGCTTGCCAAATCCGCCAGAAACAGCATTTTTGTGGCGCATATGGTCTCCAACTCGCTGAAACACACGCCGCCGCTTGGCCTGCTTCGGGGCTTTGCCACCGTGCGTTCGGGGGAACACAAGAACACCATTGATCTGAAACATAACGGCGTTGTTCCCGTCGTCGATTTGGGCCGCATCTATGCCTTGAGAGGCCAGTTGACACAGGCGAACACCCGCGCACGTCTGGCGGCGGCGATGGAAGCGGGCATCATCTCGACTGCGGGCGGGCGGGATCTGATCGACGCCTATGACATGATCGCCGATACACGGCTGGCCCATCAGGCCGAACAGATCAAACGCAGCGAAGCCCCTGATAACTTCATGGCCCCCGCAACCTTGAGCGATTTTGAACGCAGTCACCTGCGCGACGCCTTTGTGGTTATCAAAACCATGCAATCCGCCGCCGGATCGCGCAGCGGACCTTTGAGTTGATAAAAAAGTCTGAACTGACAGAAAAAGAGTGCGCCGATGTTCTACACCCTGATCGCAACCCTATGTGCCGGGATCGCAGGCGCCGGTCTGGTGATGCTGCTCAGAACCGTGTTGAAAGGCCGGGTGCCGAAATGGGCCACACCGGTTGCCGCAGGCGCCGCGATGATCGCCGCAACCATCGGCAGCGAATATGCCTGGTATGAAACCTCGGCGGATGCGCTGCCCGAGGGGATGGAGATTGTGGCCACCCGCGAAAACCAGTCCTGGTATCGGCCCTGGACATACCTTTCGCCCTATATCGACGGGTTTGTCGCGGTCGATCTTCTGTCAGTGCGTACAAATCAGGCCGCCCCCGGCCTGCATTTGCTGAATGTGTATGTCTTTGGCCGCTGGTCTGCCGCCACCGAGATTCCGTCACTGGTCGATTGCGATCAGAACCGCCGCGCCACCATTATCGACGGGATCATCTTTGACGAGGATGGCACACCGCAGAATGTTCAGTGGCAGGATGCAGACGAGACTGACGAGCTGATCATCGCCGTCTGTGCGGAGGCCAACTGAACCGACCCGGCCGGGAGGGGCCGACACGCGCGGGACAGAGGAGGCCCGCAGCCCATGTTCACCCATCTCAGCCTGCGCCTGCGCATCTTCATTTTCTTTGCCGCTCTGGCCTGCGGGGCCGCGCTGCTTGTGCTTGGCGGGCTGACCCTTGGCTATACACGCCTGGGCGAGGATCACGCGCTGTCCTCTTTCGTGATTGCGGGTGTGGTGGCCGTGTTTGCGGTTGTCGCGCTGATCACCTGGGTCTGGGTTCTGTTTGACGAATATATCGCCCGCCCTGTGGAACGTCTGGCCGCCGATATGCGCGCCCGTGCCCATGCAGGCGTTGGCCATGATATCGACCATGCACCGGCGCGGTATCTGGGCGATCTGGCCCCGGCAGCGGCAGCCGTGGCCGCGAACCTGACCGAGGCGCGCAATGCCATGGCGCTGTCCATCGGGCGTGAAACCGCCCGGCTGGGGTTGGAGAAAACCCGACTGGAAACCTTGCTGGCCGAGGTGCCCGACGGGGTGTTGTTCTGCACACCGGATCATGTGGTGGTGCTGTATAACGGGCAGGCACGGGAGATATTGGAGGATCACCCGGCACTTGGCCTGAACCGGCCTTTGTCTGGCGTTCTGTTACCCGGCCCGATACGGCAGGCCTATGACAGGCTGCTGGCCGCCGAGGCCCGCGAGGGCGCGGATATCCTTTGTGCCACCCGGGCGGGCGCAAAACTTCTGGCCGCCCGGATACGGCTGATGTGGCTGGAAGGGCAGGAAACCAAACGCCCCGGCTATATCCTCAGCCTGCAGGACGTGACCGGCGATTTGCAGGTGCAGGCGGAACGCGCCCATCTATTGAACGATCTTCTGGATGAGGTGGACCGGGCCTTGCCGGATCTGCCTGCCGATATTCCTGCCGTGCAGGCTTTGGCAGCGCGCGCCGCCGAAACCGCCCGCCGCAAAGCCCTGACCGACACCGAATGGTGGCCGAAAGAGGCGCTGCCAGCCAGCGATCTGGGCATCGCGCTGACCGCCCGTCTGGCCCGCAAAGGGATTACACTCACCACCGATCTGCCCGCCACCACGCTGCGATGTGACGGGTTTGCAATCACCCGGCTGCTGGAACGGCTGGCTCTGGAATGGTCTGTCAAGGATGCCACTGACCTGCAGCTGCGCCTTGTTGAAATCGCTCCGGCCTCGGCCACGCTTGCGCTTTCGGCCAGCGGCGCCCTGCCCGATGCGGATGTTCTGGCACGCGCGCTCGACATCCCGCTCAGCCCCGGTCTGGCGCAATTCACCGGCCGTGATGTGCTGGTGACCCATGCCACACAGCTTGTCACCGCCGCCTCTGGCATGCTGCACCTGACCCTGTCTCGCGCCGACCCGGACCCTGCCATGTCAGCCCGCGCTGTCCTTTATGATTTCGAATTGCTGCATGCGGAGGTGCCAAGGGCAATGTCCGAGGCCATGCTGAAACAGTTGAGCTATGTGGTGTTCGATACGGAGACCACGGGCCTGAACCCGCAGGTGGATGAAATCTGCCAGATCGCTGCGGTGCGGATCGTGAATGGCAAAGTGATTGATGGCGAACGTTTCGATATGCTGGTCAATCCGGGGCGCCGGATTCCGCAAGGCTCGATTGATGTCCATGGGGTGACAAATGAGATGGTCGCCGATGCGGCCCCGGTGGGCGAGGCGCTGAAACGGTTTCACGCCTATGCCAATGGCGCCGTTCTGGTGGCCCATAACGCCCCTTTCGATATGAGCTTTCTGCAACGCCGCGAGACCGAGATCGGCACGCGTTTCGATCAGCCGATACTGGATACGGTGCTGTGTTCGGCCATTCTGTACGGGCAATCGGCGGATCACACGCTGGATGCCTTATGTGAACGGCTGGGAATCCTGATCGCAGAGGCCGACCGGCACACCGCGATCGGCGATGCAATTGGCACGGCAGAGGCGTTTCGAAAGATGATCCCGATGCTGGATGCGGCAGACCTGCCTACATTGGGGGCTACAATAAAGGCATTCGACAAACATAGCCGGCTGATTGCGCATCTGAATTGACGATATGCTGCAAGTGCAGCATTTTCTGGTAGAAGAGTCGTGAAAGGACATCCCCATGGCCCGTGTACCCCTGTACCGCCAAGCCGAAACCGAAATGCTGCGCCGGATCAGAACCGGGGACTGGCCGGTCGGGCAACGGCTTGGCAACGAGTTTGAACTGGCCGAGGAATTCGGTGTCAGCCAGGGCACCATGCGGCGGGCCCTGATGACGCTGGAGGCACAGGGGTTGCTGGCCAGAAAGCCGGGCCGCGGCACGATTGTATCAGAACCGGCTGCCAAACCCGATGAGGCTGCGGCCCCGGACCTACCCGGCTTTGACCGTCTGGCCTTGCCCGATGGCGCCGCACCGAAGCTGGAGGTGTTTCGCAGCCGCAGCGGCAGCCAGCGGGTTGATGGCGATTTGGCAGAGCTTTTGGGCGAGGCCAGGGCGCTGGTGATTGAGCGGATGCTGAAACAGGGCGGCATCCGGTTTGCGCTGGATCAGATCATCCTGCCTGAAAGCCTGCTGAACGCCTGCGACGGAGAGGCGGCGGTAGACCTGCCGGATCTGCTATTGGCCCATGGCGTGCAGGCCACCGGGATCGAAGATCGGTTAACCGCCTCCATGTGCAGCATGGGAGAGTCGGTTGCCCTTGAGGTGGATCGCAACTCTGCCTTGCTGGTCCTGACCCGGGTGGCCCGGGATGCATCGGGGCGGGTTCTGGCACAGCAGATGCTGAAAATGGCAGAGGGTGATGTAGGGTATACGGTTGGTCTGAAAGGGTAATACCAACTTCCACAGGCAGGATATGCCGCAAACCCCAAGCACCGGAATTCTCGAGAATTCCGTGTGGAAAACTCGAGTTTTCCACACGCCTAACGCACCCTGCCCTTATCCTCGGCCATGGCGCATCGCCAATATAGCAAGAGCGGCGAAGGCCTGGGGCAGGTATTGGCGATGCCGATTTAAGGTGGTGCTCTAAATCCCGTCAATGCAGACATATTTCGTGTCGAGATAATCATCGAGGCCCTGACTGCCGCCTTCCTTGCCCATGCCGGATGCCTTCACCCCGCCAAAGGGCGCCTCAACCGTGGTGATCAGGCCGGAATTGATACCAATCATCCCGTATTGCAGCCGCTCATTCAGACGGAAGGCACGGGCCAGATCGCTGGTATAGGCGTATGAGGCAAGGCCAAACACCGTGTCATTGGCCATGGCGATGGCCTCGTCTTCCGTGTCGAATTTGAACACAGGCGCAAGGGGCCCGAAAATCTCTTCCTGCGCGAAAGCCATGGCCTGGGTGGCACCGGTCAGAACCGTGGGCTCAAAAAAGCGGCCACCAAGCGCGTGACGTTTGCCGCCGGTTGCGATTTCCGCCCCTTTGGAGGTCGCATCCTCCAACAGGCTTTCCACCTTCTCGACCGCGTCCATATCCACCATCGGGCCCTGGGCAACGCCATCTTCGCGCCCGTCACCCACCTTCATCGCCCGGGTCTGTTCCACCAGCTTTTCAACGAAAGCGTCATACACCCCGGCCTGCACGTAAATCCGGTTCGCACAGACGCAGGTCTGCCCCATATTGCGGTATTTGGAGACCATGGCCCCTTCAACCGCCGCATCCAGATCGGCATCGTCAAACACCAGAAACGGCGCGTTGCCACCCAGCTCCATCGACACTTTCTTGAGCGTATCGGCAGCCCCGCGGATCAGTTCTTTGCCCACCTCTGTCGAGCCGGTGAAGGTGATCTTGCGCATCTCGGGCCGCGCCATCATCGCACCGGCAATGGCGCGCGCGGACCCGGTGACGATATTCACCACCCCTTTGGGAAAGCCAACCTCTTCGGCCAGCGCCGCCCAGGCCAGACCGGAATAGGGCGTGGCGGTGGCGGGTTTGGCAACCACTGTGCAGCCGACGGCCAGCGCCGGGGCCAGTTTCCGGGCCAGCATGGAAGAGGGGAAATTCCACGGTGTGATCATGCCGACCACCCCAACCGGATGCCGGGTGACAAGGATACGGCGGCCGGTGACACCGGCGGGCACAATCTCCCCCTTGGCGCGGCGGGCCTCCTCGGCGAACCAGCGGACATATTGCGCGCCGATGGCAATCTCCCCCTTGGCTTCTGCCAGCGGTTTGCCCATCTCCACCGTCAGCAGTTCTGCCAGATCACCCTGATTGTCCATCAGCGCATCATGCAGCTTCCACAGCAGATCAAGCCGCGCCATCAGCGCCATATCCGCAAACCCGGGAAAGGCCGCATCGGCCGCATCAATCGCGCGCAGGGTTTCGGCCTCGCCTGCATTCGGGATCGTGCCGATCACATCGTCATTCACCGGATTTGTGACCGCGATGGTCTGGCCGCTATCCGCACCAACCCATTGCCCGGCAATAAAATTCTGCTCCCGCAGCCAGGTATTGTATCCGCTCATCCGATCTCTCCCGCAGTCAGGGCGCCCATCCGGCTGGCCACATCCAGCATCCGGCAGGAAAATCCCCATTCATTGTCATACCAGCCGAAAACCCGCAGCATGCCGCCCTCGGACCGCTTTATTTCCGGTCCCGCGATGATCAGGGATTCCGGGCGCGCGCGCAGGTCTGATGACACCAGCGGCTGATCGGTGAAGCCCAGAATTTTCCCTGCGGCGCCGCGCAGCATCTCGCGGGCCTCCTCTGCTGTCGGCGCATCATCGGTGATCAGCGCAAGATCCACCGCAGACACGCTGGCCGTGGGCACCCGCACAGCAGAGCCGGTGATCCGCCCGGCCAGATGCGGCAGGACCAGGCCAACCAAAGCCTCGGCACTGGTGGAGGTCGGCACCATCGACAGTGCCGCCGCGCGGGATCGGGCCAGATCCCCCGTCGGGGCATCCACCGTCGGCTGGCTGCCGGTATAGCAGTGGATCGTTGTCATCAGGGCGGTTTCCAGCCCGTAAGCCTCATCCAGTATCTGCACCAGCGGCGCGACCGCATTGGTGGTGCAGGAGGCGTTGGAAACGATCCTGTGCGCGGCGGTCAGCCGGTCATCATTGGCCCCCAGAACCACGGTCAGATCCGCGTCAGGCGACGGGCCTGAGATCAGCACCCGGGCGGCACCCGCAGCGAGCCCTGCCTCGGCCACCGCACGATCCCGGGCACGACCGGTGCATTCCATCAGGATATCGACCCCGTCCAGCGGCAGCGCGCCCAGATCGGATGCCTGCGAAAACGGGATCACCCGCCCGTCGATCACCAGCGCATTCGGCGCCGTTTCCACACGCCCCGGATAGGGGCCAAAAACGCTGTCATATTGAAACAGATAGGCGCAGGTCTCCAGCGGGGCGATATCGTTGATCGCCACGATATCCACCCCGGACCAGTCCGCGCGGGTCAGCCAGGCGCGCAACACCGACCGGCCGATCCGCCCGAACCCGTTCACTGCCACCCGTACCGGTCCTGTCATCTTGCCGTCTCCTCATCCGCGATCAGTCATGCACCCTGCCTGCGCCAGACGCAACAATCTGTACCGGGCGATACATTCCGCCCCGGCCCGAAGACAGAACGCAATCGTTTTACAAAGCGGGTGCAACCCTCCAATATCTGCAAGGGGGGGACAGAATGCGCACACAGGTTGTCATTATCGGCGGCGGGCCTTCGGGTTTGCTGCTGGCGCAGCTTCTGCACCGACAGGGTATTGCCACGGTCGTGCTGGAACGCCGCACCAGGGAATATGTGCTGGGCCGGATTCGCGCAGGTGTGCTGGAACGCGGGCTGGTGGCTCTGATGGAACAGGCCGGGGTCGGTGACCGGATGCATCGCGAAGGGCTTGAACATGATGGCGCATTGATCAGCTATGGCGATCAGATGTTTCGCATCGACCTCAAGGCCCATACAGGCAATGGCGTCATGGTTTATGGCCAGACCGAACTGACCCGCGATCTTTACGAGGCCCGCGAGGCGGCAGGCGGTGAGATGGTGTTCAATGTCGCGGATGTGGAGATCAAGGACGCCGACAGCGACAGGCCCCATGTCACCTATCGCGTGGGCACCGAAACCCACCGGCTGGACTGTGATTTCATCGCAGGGTGCGACGGGTTTCACGGGGTCAGCCGCCAATCAATCCCGCCGGACCGGAAACGGGAATATGAGAAAACATACCCGTTCGGCTGGCTTGGTATCCTGTCAGAAACCCCGCCGGTCAGTGATGAGTTGATCTATGCGACCTCCACCCGCGGTTTTGCGCTTTGTTCCATGCGCAACGCCCGTCTCAGCCGGTATTACATCCAATGCCCGGACTCGGACCGTGTGGAGGATTGGAGCGATGCCGCCTTCTGGGAGGAATTGAAATGCCGCATTCCCCCGGCGCAGGCCGAGGCGCTGATCACCGGCCCGTCGATTGAGAAATCCATTGCACCGTTGCGCTCCTTTGTCTGCGAACCCATGCAATGGGGGCGGCTGTTTCTATGCGGGGATGCGGCCCATATCGTGCCGCCCACCGGCGCCAAGGGTCTGAACACCGCCGCCTCGGATGTGCAGTACCTCTATGCGGGCTTGCGCGCGTTCTATGAGGATGGGAAAATGGGCGGGCTTGCGGCCTATTCCGCCAAAGCCCTGTCGCGCATCTGGAAGGCGGAGCGGTTCAGCTGGTGGTTCTCGACACTGATGCATCGCCACCCGGAGATGTCAGAGTTTGACCACAAAATGCAGATCGCGGACCTGGAATTTCTGCGCAGCAATGCAGCGGCACAGAAGGCCATGGCAGAGAATTATGTCGGGTTGCCATATTAAGGGTGGGGAGTAGATCACGGATGACAAATACGAACAAGACACCACCGGACGGCTATCTGCCCCGCGACCGGGGCTGGCACCCCGCACCCCATTATCCGGCCTATAAAACCAGCATCACCCGCTCCCCCCGCGCGGCGCCCTTATCGTTTCCCAGCGGTTTGAGCGAGGAAACCGGACCGGTTTTCAGCCCGCAGATCATCGGGCCGCTGGATCAGGACCTGACGCGGAATTTCGCCGCACCGGGAGAGACCGCAATTGGCCCGCGCATCATCGTCTATGGCCAGGTACGTGATCAGACCGGGCGGGGTATTCCCGATGCGCTGCTGGAAGTCTGGCAGGCCAATGCCGGCGGGCGTTACCGGCACAAGAATGAGGGGTATCAGGCCGCGCTTGACCCGAATTTCGGCGGCTGCGGGCGGGTGATCACCGATGCCGATGGCCATTACAAGTTTCGCACGATCATGCCCGCGCCCTACCCCTGGCCGAACGGGCCGAATGCCTGGCGCCCGGCGCATATCCATTTCTCGCTATTCGGTGCGGGTTTTGCACAACGCCTGATCACCCAGATGTATTTCGAAGGCGACCCGCTGATTGCCCGCTGCCCGATTGTCGCCAGTCTCAGCAATCCCGAAGCAGTGCGTATGCTGATCGCACCGCTTGATATGGACCGCTCGATCCCGATGGATGCCCGCGCCTATCGGTTTGACATCACGCTTCGCGGTCGGGACCAGACCCCGTTCGCAAACCGGGCGGAGGGGATGTAAGATGGGTGATGCCCCTGAACATCTGAAAGAAACCCCGTCACAAACGGCGGGGCCTTATGTGCATATCGGCTGCACCCCCAATGTCACCGGCATTCACCGGGTCTATGAAACCGATCTTGGTGCTGTGATGAAAACCGGGCCTGTGCAGGGTCAGGAGATCACCCTGACCGGCACCGTGTATGATGGCACCGGGCTGGCGCAGAAAGATACGATGGTCGAGATCTGGCAGGCGGATGCACATGGCCGATACCCATCGCCGCAAGACCCGCGTGGCGGGGCCGATCCGAATTTCACCGGCTGGGGCCGATCTGCCGGGGATCTGGAAACCGGCGCCTTCGCCTTCGACACGGTCAAACCGGGCCCTGTGCCCTTGCCCGATGGGCGATTGCAAGCGCCCCATGTGACCCTTTGGATCGTCGCGCGCGGCATCAATATCGGCCTGCACACCCGCGCCTATTTCGCCGATGAGGACACCGCCAATGCAGGCGATCCGATCCTGAGCGCGATCAAACCGATATCGCGCCTTTCAACGCTGCTGGCGCAGCCTGACGGGGTGAACCGATACCGGTTCGACATTCATTTGCAGGGGCCGCAGGAAACCGTGTTTTTCGATATCTGACCCTGCGCGCGCCTATTCCACCGGCAGATCGACAATGGTGCCGTTTTGCTGCGCCTCGCTGGCCGCATCCGCCAGTATCTGCGCCCGCAACCCATCGGTGATATCCGGCTGTGGTGTCTGCCCGTCCAACACGGCAGAGACGAAATCGGCCATCTCCAGGGCATAGGCCTGCTGATAACGTTCCAGAAAGAAATGCTGCGCCGGTGCCCGGCGAAACCCGGCACCGGTGGCCAGTTCCACCGTGCTTTCCAACTGGTTCTCCGCCCTCAGCAAACCCTTTGCGCCATGTACCTCGACCCGCTGGTCATAGCCATAGCTTGCCCGGCGGGAATTGGAGATCTGGCAGATCCGCCCCGAGGCCGTGGTCAGGATCGCGGCGGCTGTATCGACATCGCCCGCCCCCCGATTGCCGGGTCCACCAGGGCCGCGCCCACGGCCTGAACGCTGACCGGTTCGTCACCCAGCAAAAACCGTGCCATGTCGAAATCATGGATCATCATGTCACGGAACAATCCGCCGGAGCTTTTTATATAAGAGATAGGTGGCGGGGCCGGATCACGCGACAGGATCGTGACAATCTCGATCTCGCCGATCTCGCCCGTGCGCAGGCGGCGTTCCAACCCGGAAAAATTCGGATCGAACCGGCGGTTGAACCCGGTCATGAACGCTATACCGGCCCTCTCCACCGCCGTGATACAGGCGCGGATACGGGCCACATCCATGTCGACGGGTTTTTCGCAGAAGATCGCCTTGCGCTCCGCCGCCGCCGTCTGGATCAGGTCGAAATGCGTGTCGGTGGGGGTGCCGATGATCACCGCATCAATATCCGGGGCCGTCAGAATATCGCCAGCATCGCGGGTTTCGGCCCCGGTCGCCGCGGCCAGCGCTGCGGCTGCATCCGGCATCGCATCGGCAACAGCCACCAGCTGTGCCCGATCAACCTGTGCAACAGATCGCGCATGCACCTGCCCGATCCGGCCGCATCCCAGAATGCCCAGTCTCAGCATGTGCTTGCCCCCTGCCCGCTGGCACCTACCCCTTGAATCACGGTGCGCGCCGCCGCCATCACCGGGTCATGGGTGTCTTGCAGGATTTGCACCCGATCAAACCGCGCCTTGTCTGCGGTCACGGCCTGCCGCAGGGCGGCCCCGAAGGCCATCCGCAACTCCGTTCCGATGTTGAATTTGCAGATGCTGGACCCTGCGGCCAGCGCCTTGCGCTCTGCCACGGGCACGCCAGACCCGCCATGGATGACCAAAGGCACTGTGGTCAGGGCCTCGATGGCCCGGATGCGCGGCTCATCCAGCCCGCCTTCCCGGTCCTGTTGCAAATGCACATTGCCAACGGAAACCGCCATCGCATCCACTCCGGTTTCACGGACAAACCGCGCGGCGTCCTCCGGGTCGGTCCCGGCAGAGGCTTCACCACCGGAATAGCCCACGAACCCGATCTCTCCCTCGCAGGATACACCGGCCACATGGGCCATCCGGGCAATCTCGGCGGTTTCGGCGATGTTTTCGGCAAGGGGTTTGCGCGATCCGTCATACATCACCGAGGAAAATCCGGCCTCAATCGCCTCCCGGCATTCTTCAGCCGTATAGCCATGATCCAGATGCACCACGACAGGCACCGATGCGTTCTCGGCCAGATTGCGGAACATCGCGCCCAGAACCGGTAGCGGCGTATGCGCCCGGCAGCTTGGCCCCGCCTGCAGGATCACCGGCGCATTCTCGACCTCTGCGGCCATCACATAGGCGCGCATATCCTCCCAGCCCAGACAGACCAGACCGGGCACCGCATAGCCATGGGTCAGGGCGGGTTGCAGAACCTCGGACAGGGTTGCCAGCGTCATTTGAACTTGGCCACCATATCCATGATCCCGGGTATCGTGTGCAGCTGGTCCGCATGGGTCGGCTGAAAATACTGTTTCAGGCTCCGCTGGCTCAGCCCGCCGAGGATGGTGAAATAATACATCTCATACCCCGGCAGCACGGCGCAGGGATGATAGCCCTTGTCGATCAGAATCGTGGAGCCATCGACGATATGATAGGCATCGCCGGGCTTGTTATCCTCGCGCTGCAACATCTGCAGGCCCGAGCCGTAATCGGGTCTGAACCGGAAGTTATAGGTCTCGTCATGGCGGGTTTCGTCGGGCAGCCGGTCGGTATCATGCTTGTGGCTGGGAAATCCCGACCAGCCCCCCTGCCCCACGGTATAAAGCTCGCTGACCAGCAACCGGCCCACACGGTCATGATGGTTGCCACCCAGAATATGTTTGATCTTGCGATGGGTCTTGGTGTCGTCTGAGCCGTATTGGACCAGATCAAGCTCTGCCGCGCGGACCGCAAAGGGTTTCAGCACGCCATCATATTTCGCACCGGCGATGAACACCTCGGCCGTGTCTGTCTGACAGGTGATCCGCGCGCCTGCGCCGGTCGGTATATAAACGCCCTCGGGCTCCCCGTCCCAGACATCTATCACCCGGTTGCCGATATCCGCATAGGTCTCTCCCGCCACCTCAACCGTCACCGTCCCGGTTGCGGGCACAACACAGGTTTCATACCCCGGCACGGCATAGTCAAAGCTTTGCCCCGCCGCCAGCCTGACGATGTTGAAATAGTTCAGCGGCACCAGATCATGGTCCACATCGACGATGGGCGTATTGGCGTTGTCATAGGGGGGAATATGCATCTGAATGGTCCTTTCAGGCCGCAACCGGCCCGGGATGGGAGGCCAGGAATGCCTCCACTTCTTCGGTTGTAGGCATCGCAGGCGCGCAACCCACGCGGGAAACAACAATGGCCGCAGCGGCGGAACCGCGCAGAACCGCCTCCTGCACCTCGCGGCCTGCGGCGAGGGCGGCGATGAAACCACCCATGAAACTGTCACCTGCACCGGTGGGTTTCAGCGCCGTGGTGGGAAAGATACCGGTGCGGAATTCACCTTCGGGTGTCAGGGTCACAGCCCCCCTTTCCCCCATTTTGTAGATGACGACCTGCGCGCCTTCGGCAAGCAGAGACCGGGCCTTTTCAAGGCCTTTGTCATAATCACCGGCCATAAACCCGAATTCCACATCATTGCCGATGATCACATCACAGATAGCCCCGGCACGGGAGTAGACCTGTGCGGCCTCCTCTGCCGAGGGCCAGGAATAGGGGCGATAGTCGATATCGAAAATCAGCGGCAGACCGGCAGCCTTGGCCAGATCGAAAGCATGGAAACAGGCGCTGCGCGACGGTTCTGCCGCGAAAACGGTGCCGGTGGTGATCAGTGCGGAATAGGCGGTGTAATCCACCGCCTCCACATCGGCTTTGGTCATCTGGAAATCCGCCGCGCCATTGCGGTAGATCACCGATTGATGGTCTTCGATGCGGGTCTCAACAACCGCCAGGGATGTACGCGCCTCGCCCCCCACGGGGGTCACATGGGCATGATCAATCCCGTATTTCCGCAACTCATTGACGGCAAAGCGCCCGATCGCATCATCCGACACCCTTGTGACCAGCGCCGCGCGCCCGCCCTGCCGGGTGATCGCCACGCCGATATTGGCCGAAGACCCGCCAAGACAGCTGAAAAACTGTATGGCTTCCTCGGTTCTGGTGCCCGGCGGGTCGGGGTAGAAATCCATCCCTGCCCGCCCGATGATGACAAAATTATTGCCCGAGAGGTCCATGTCACACGCCCTTGCGCTGCCGGGGTCGGGTGGCTTCCTGCTCTGCATAGGCCTTGCGCACTTTGGCGCTGTCGGAAACTTCGGGTGTGCCGACCTCCCACCAGGTGTGGCCCTGCGTGGTCCAGCCCTCGTAAGGGTCCACTTTCATGACAATCACATGGGTCTTGTCGCTGGCCTTCGCACGGCTGAACGCCTCCCCCAGCTCTGTCGGGTTCGCCACGGTCTCGGCCACAGCCCCCATGGAGGCGGCATGGGCCTCGAAATCAACGGTGAAGGGGGCGGGCACGGTCGGGCAATCGGCGATCAGATTGTTGAAGCTTTCATTCCCGGTGTTGTTTTGCAGTTTGTTGATCACCGCAAACCCGCCATTGTCGAGCACCAGAATGATCAGCTTCATCCCCGTCAGGACCGAGGAATAGATGTCGGAATTCATCAGCAGGTATGACCCGTCACCGGTGAACACGATGGTATCGCGCTCCGGCTCAATCTGCGCCTGCGCGATCCGCGCGCCCCAGCCTCCGGCAATCTCATACCCCATGCAGGAAAAGCCGAATTCCACATCCACCGTGCCAATATCCAGCGTGCGCCAGTTGGCGGTGACCTCGGCAGGCAATCCACCGGCCGCCGCCACAACCCGGTCGCGGGTATCGCAGAGCGCATTCACCACGCCGATGGCCTGCGCATAGGAATTGGGCCGGTTGCCGGGGGCGATATTCTCCGCCACATAGGCATCCCATGTCTCCCGTTCCGCCCGCGCCATCGCGGTCCAGCCTTTCGGCGCCCTATACCCGGCCAGTGCCGCATCAAGCGCCATCAGCCCCAGTTTCGCATCCCCCACCACCGGCAAGGACCGGTGTTTGCCCGCATCATGGCGCGCCGCATTCAGGGAGATCAGGGTCGCGTCATGGGCAAAGGCGGTCCAGGACCCGGTGGTGAAATCCTGCAACCGGCAACCAACCGACAGGATCACATCGGCCTGTTCGGCAATGCTGTTGGCGCTGTCTGATCCCGTCACCCCCAAAGGCCCGATATTCAGATCATGGGTGGCAAGCAGATTGGCCCGCCCGGCAATGCTTTCCACCACCGGGATCTGATGCGCCTCGGCAAAACCGGTCAACTGATCCACGGCGCGGGAATACTGCACCCCGCCACCGGCGATGATCATCGGGCGTTTGGCTGCTGTCAGCGCCGTTGCCGCATCCCGTATCTCATCCGCATCGGGTGTGACCCGGCGTATGCGATGCACGGTCTTTTCAAACAGGTCGACAGGGTAATCATAGGCCCATCCCTGCACATCCTGAGGCAGGCCGATAAAGGCAGGCCCGCACTCCGCCGGGTCCAGCATCACCGCCAATGCGGCGGGCAAAGACTGGATGATCTGGGCCGGATGGGTGATCCGGTCCCAGTATCGGGTCACCGCTTTGAAGGCATCATTCACACCCAGGGTCGGGTTTCCGAAATGCTCCAGCTGTTGCAGCACCGGGTCGGGAAGCCGGGTCAGAAACGTATCGCCGCACAGCATCAGCATCGGCAGGCGGTTGGCATGGGCCAGCGCCGCCGATGTCAGCAGGTTGGTTGTGCCCGGCCCGGCACTGGCGGTGCAGAACATGAACCGCCGCCGCAGGTGATATTTCGCATAGGCCGCCGCCGCGAACCCCATGCTTTGTTCATTCTGCCCCCGATAAAGCGGCAAATCCTCCTGCACGGCATAAAGCGCCTCCCCCAGGCAGGGCACATTGCCATGGCCGAAAATGCCGAACCCGCCACCGCAGATCCGCTGCTCAACCCCGTCCAGATCGATAAACTGGTTCTGAAGATAGCGGATGATGGCCTGTGCAACGGTCAGGCGAAGGGTTTGCGGCATCCTGCCCTCCCCAAGCAGATGGTGTCTTTTACATGAGGCACGCCGATTCAGTCTTGCCTGCCACTGTCCGCAACGATAATTGTTTTGCAACCGGTTGCAATAAGAATCTCGGAGAGGAGCCTCTGATGACCGAAATCGGCATCGGAATCATCGGCGGCGGATATATGGGCAAGGCCCATGCGGTCGCGATGGCGGCCGTCGGGGCCGTGTTCGACACTGTGCTGCGCCCGCGGCTGGAAATGGTCTGCGCCACCACACCGGACAGTGCCGAACGCTATCGCAAGGCTTACGGCTTTGCCCGGGCAACGGATGACTGGCAGGCGCTGGTCGCCGATGCCCGCGTTCAGGCCATCATCATCGCCGCCCCGCAGGACATGCACCGCGAAATTGCCCTGGCCGCCTTCGCGCTCGGCAAACCGGTCCTGTGCGAAAAACCACTTGGCGCATCGCTTGAGGACAGCCGGGCCATGGTCGAGGCCGCAGAGACCAGCGGTGCCGTCAACATGGTCGCCTTCAACTATATCCGCACACCCGCCAGCCAATATGCCAGACAGCTGATCGCCGAGGGCACAATCGGCGATCTGACCTGGTTTCGCGGCGAACATACCGAAGATTTCTACGCCGATCCCGACAGCCCCGCGAGTTGGCGCACCAAAGGCATGAGCAACGGTACAATGGGCGATCTGGCCCCCCATATGATCAATGCCGCCCTCGCCCTTGTCGGCCCGATTGCCCAGGTGATGGGGGAGGTTGAGACCGTTCACCAAACCCGCCCCGGCGCGGGCGGGCCGGAACAGGTCACCAATGACGATCAGGCCCAGATCATGTGCCGCTTTGAAAACGGCGTGATGGGGCATATGTATTTCAGCCGTATCGCCACCGGCCGCAAAATGGGCTATGCCTATGAGATCACTGGCACAAAAGGCGCGATCCGCTTCGATCAGGAAGATCAGAACGCGCTCTGGCTCTACCGGGCCGAGGGGCCCGGGGCCACGCGCGGCTTCACCAAAATCCTGACCGGCCCGGCCCATCCTGATTATCTGTCCTTCTGTCAGGGGCCCGGCCACGGCACCGGCTATCAGGATCAGATCATCATCGAGGCGAAGGATTTTCTGACCGCCATCGAAACCGGCCAGCCGGTCTGGCCCAGCTTCCGCGACGGGATGGAGGTGAACCGAATCATCGCCGCCGCACTCACCTCTTCAGCCCGGAAACGCTGGATTTCACTTACCTCTGTCTGAAAGGGACACCGGACATGACCATAAAGATCGGCAATGCGCCCTGTTCCTGGGGTGTGGAATTTGCAGATGACCCGCGAAACCCGGACTGGCAAAGTGTTCTGCAACAATGCGCCGAGGCAGGCTATACAGGTATCGAGCTTGGCCCCGTGGGCTTCATGCCGGAAGACCCCGCAGTCCTTGGCGAGGCTTTGGCAAAGCATGATCTGGACCTGATCGGCGGTGTGGTGTTCCGCCCCTTCCATGACCCGGACGCGTGGGAGGATGTGATGGATGGCGCCCTGCGCACCTGCAAGGCGCTGACCGCCCATAGCGCGCAGCATCTGGTGCTGATCGACTCGATCTCGCCGCGCCGCGCGCCCACCGCAGGCCGCGCCGATGAGGCCGAGCAGATGGATGCCGCCGAATGGGCCGCCTATCGCGACCGGATTGCCACCATCGCCAGAATAGGGGCCGAGGAATACGGGCTGACCGTGGGCATCCATGCCCATGCCGCAGGCTTCATGGATTTCGAACCCGAGCTGGAACGGTTGCTGGACGAGGTCGATGAACAGATCCTGAAAATCTGCTTCGATACCGGGCATCATTCCTATGCGGGGTTTGACCCGGTGGGTTTCATGAAACGCCATATGGGGCGTATTTCCTACATGCATTTCAAAGATATCGACCCCTCCGTCAAGGCAGATGTTATCGCCCGGCGCACCGGGTTCTATGATGCCTGCGGGCAGGGCATTTTCTGCAATCTCGGGCAGGGTGATGTCGATTTCCCCGCCGTGCGGCACCTGCTGCTGGAGGCCGGGTTTCAGGGCTGGTGTACGGTCGAACAGGATTGCGACCCGACGCTTGACCCCGACCCTGTGGGCGATGCCCGGGCCAATCGCGACTATCTCACCTCCATCGGCTTCAACGGAAAGGTCTGATCATGGCGAAACTGACATGGGGCATGATCGGCGGCGGGGAAGGCAGCCAGATCGGCCCCGCCCATCGTCTGGGCGCAGGTCTTGACGGCGCCTTCACCTTCACCGCCGGGGCTCTGGACCACAGGGCTGAGGCAGGCCGCGCCTATGGACAACAGCTTGGGCTGGCCGCCGACCGCTCTTACGGCGACTGGCGCGAGATGCTGGACCGCGAGCAGCAGCGTGCAGACAAACTCGATCTGGTCACCATCGCCACCCCGAACGCCACCCATTTCGAGATCACCAAAGCCTTCCTTCAGGGCGGGTTCCATGTGCTTTGTGAAAAACCGATGACCATGACCGTCGAGGAAGGCGAAGAGATCGTCAGGCTGGCAGAATCAACCGGCAGGATCTGCGCGGTGAATTACGGCTATTCCGGGTATTCGCTGGTCCGCCATATGAAGGCCATGGTCGCACGGGGCGATCTGGGCCGGATCCGTCTGGTCATGGCCGAATTCGCCCATGGCCATCACGCGGATGCCGCCGATGCCGACAACCCGCGCGTGCGCTGGCGCTATGACCCGGCGCAGGCGGGTGTCTCGGCACAATTCGCCGATTGCGGCATCCATGCGCTGCATATGGCCAGTTTCGTGACCGGGCAGGAGGTGGAAAAGCTCAGCGCCGACACCGTATCGGCCATCGAAAGCCGGGTTCTGGAAGATGACGCGATGGTCAATTTCCGCATGTCCGGCGGCACTGTGGGGCGGCTCTGGACCTCCTCCATCGCCATCGGGCGCCAGCATGGGCTGGGCCTTCAGGTGTTCGGCGAAAAAGGCGGGCTGCGCTGGACGCAGGAACACCCGAACCAGCTGTTCCATATGCCCCTGGGCGAACGTCTGCAGGTCATCGAACGGGGGAGGCGGGGC
Organism: Rhodophyticola sp. CCM32; assembly: GCF_004751985.1. Classification (NCBI taxonomy): domain Bacteria; kingdom Pseudomonadati; phylum Pseudomonadota; class Alphaproteobacteria; order Rhodobacterales; family Roseobacteraceae; genus Rhodophyticola; species Rhodophyticola sp. CCM32. Next base: position 116,823 of record NZ_CP038492.1, on the reverse strand, counting down.
TCAGCCCCGAGGCAGACCGTACCACACGTGTCACCATCGGCCATACTGAGGGCATGCCGCTTGCCTTCGCCAATATCTACAAAGACCTGGCCGAAGCGATCCGGGCGGAAAAAGAGGGCCGCGTGATGGACCCTGTGGCCAATCTCTATCCCCGCGCCGAGGACGGGCTGCGCTCCATGGCCGCCGTGTTCGCCGTTGCCGAAAGCGGCAAGGCAGAAGGCAAATGGGTGGAGGCCCGCCCGCCGATGTTTCGCTGAACCCGGCCCGCCGGGTCCCCACTCCCCCTGCCCTTTCTTCTTGTCACAAATACGCCGGGGGGTTTGGGGGGCTGGCCCCCCGACCGGTCGGTGCCGAAGGCGGCGACACCCCTGCCAAATGTTATGCGCCGCGCGCCACCAGCGGTCGCAACGTGCCGCGTTCCACAATCCGGCATGGAAACAGCCGCGCCTCAGGTGTCCGCTCGGGCCTGTCCACTGTCGCCACAACCAGATCGATCGAGGAATTGATGATCTCTCCCACCGGCTGATGAATGGTGGTCAGGTTGATATTCTCCCACCTCGCCATCTCCATATCGTTCAGCCCGATAATCCCCACATCACCGGGCACGGACAGCCCGGCCTCGGCCACCGCGCTCAACGCACCGATCGACAGCACATCATCGCCGCAGAAATACGCCTCTGCCGGGTCGGTCATCAGCTGTTTTGTCATCTCGACCCGGCCCGCATCGAAAGAATATTCCGACGCGAAACTGTGGCTCACCGCGATGCCGGGATGGCGCCGCATCACCTCCATAAATCCGGCAAGGCGATCCTGGGTTGAGGTCGCGGCCTCGGGCCCGCCCAGAAAGGCCACATGTTCATAGCCCCGGTCGATCAGGGCCTGCGCCGCCATCCGCCCGCATTCCACATTGTCGATACCCACCACATGCACCTGCGGCGCGCTGGAACGGCGACCGAAAGAATGCACAACCGGTACGCCCGCATCCCGGAACTCCTTGGCGAAACTGGGCGGCAGGGTGGATGAGGCCACGATCACCCCATCGACGGAATATTGCCGCAGCATCCGCACAGAGCCCGCCGGATCCGTCTGATCGCTCAGATTGACCAGAAGCGGGCGCAGCCCGCGATCCTGCAATCCCCGGGTGAACAGATCGAACACCTCAAGGAAAATCGGGTTGTGAAAATTGTTCGATACCAGCCCGATCAGCTTGGTGCGCCCCGTTGTCAGGCTGGAGGCGAGCGCATTGGGCCGATAGCTCAGCTCATCGGCGGCCTTCTCGACCTTGCGCCGGGTCTTTTCAGAGACAGAAGCCCCTTCGGTAAAGGTCCGGGACACGGCCGAACGGGATACACCTGCGCGTATGGCCACATCTTTCAGGGTAACTGCCATTCTCTCCGACGATCCGATTGCAAAGCGTCCAGCCTCTCTTTTCAGATAAAATGCGCGAAATCACCATGCATCATGGCCAAGTTTTTTGCAACCGGTTGCAAATTGAGCCGATTCGTGCTTACGATCTGCCCAAGGCGGAAAAACCAACGGCCCCCGTATCCGCCGAGGGGGATATTCCTTGGGAGGAACTTCATGACATCATTTTTGAAAACTGCCGCGCTCACCGCCCTGGTTGCCGCCGCCCCGCTTATCCCGGCGGGCCAGGCCGCCGCAGAGGGGGAACGCTATGTGCTGGTCAGCCACGCGCCTGACAGCGACAGCTGGTGGAACACAATCCGCAACGCGCTGGCCCTTGCCGGTGACCAGATGGATGTCGAGGTTGAATACCGCAACCCGCCCACCGGCGACATCGCCGACATGGCCCGGATCATCGAGCAGGTTGCCGCATCCGGGCCCGATGGCATCATCACCACCCTGGCCGATTACGATGTGCTCAGCGGCCCGATCCAATCCGCCGTGGATGCGGGGATTGACGTGATCATCATGAATTCCGGCACCCCCGAACAGGCCGCCGATGTCGGCGCGCTGATGTATGTGGGCCAGCCGGAATATGATGCGGGTCTTGCTGCGGGCCAGCGGGCGGCGCGTGATGGCGTCACCTCGTTTCTCTGCGTGAACCATGTCATCTCGAACCCGGTTGTGGCCGAACGCTGCCAGGGTTTTGCCGATGGTCTTGGGGTTGATCTGGGCGATTCCATGATCGACAGCGGCACCGACCCGTCCGAGATTCAGAACCGGGTTCTGGCCTATCTGAACGCCAATCCCGACACCGATGCGATCCTGACGCTTGGGCCGACCTCGGCGGATCCGACGATTCTGGCGCTGGAATCCAACGGCATGGCCGGGGATATCTATTTCGGCACCTTCGATCTGGGTGACAATATCGTTCAGGGCATCCGCGATGGCGTCATCGAATGGGGCATTGATCAGCAGCCCTTCCTGCAGGCCTATCTGCCGGTTGTGGTTCTGACCAATTACCACCGCTATGGCGTTCTGCCGGGCAACAATATCAATTCCGGCCCCGGTTTCATCACCGCAGACGGCCTTGATCTGGTGTCCGAATACGCGGGCGAGTACCGCTAGGATACCCGGGCGAAACCCACTTTCCGGCGCGGCCCCCGGGGACAAGGGCCGCGCCGGTTTCATAAAGACAGGCGGGAGGGGCAGATGTCTGACACAGCAACACCACAGGACGAACGTGTAAAGCAGATGTCGGGCATCCGCCGGGCGCTGATCCGCCCGGAGCTGGGGGGCATTGTCGGCACGGTCGCGGTCTTTGTCTTCTTTCTGCTTTTTGCCAGCGACAGTGGCATGTTCAACGCCCAGGGCGTGATGAACTGGTCGACCGTATCAGCCCAGTTCATGATCATCGCGGTCGGCGCCTGCATGCTGATGATCGCCGGCGAGTTTGATCTGAGCGTCGGCTCGATGATCGGGTTTGCGGGCATGTCGATTGCCATCTTCTCGGTCACGCTTGGCCTGCCGGTCTGGCTGGCGATCCTGATCACCTTCGCGCTTTGCGTCTGTGTCGGGGCGATGAACGGCTATATCGTGATCAAGACAGGGCTGCCCAGCTTCATCGTGACCCTGGCGGCGCTGTTCATCCTGCGCGGGTTCACCATTTTTTTCCCCCAGACCATCGAGCGTCGCACCATCATCGGCGGGATTGATACCGCCGCAGAGGGTGATTGGCTGGCGCCGCTTTTCGGTGGCGAGGTGGGCGGGCCGATCTTTGTCTGGCTGGCCGATCTGGGGGTGATCGACACGTTCGAGCGCGGCACGCGCGCGGGCGAACCGGTGATCGACGGCATCCCGATGCTGATTGTCTGGGCGGTCGTGCTGGTGATTTTCGGCCATACGGTGATGACCCGCACCCGGTTCGGAAACTGGGTTTTCGCGGCGGGCGGCGATGCCCAGGCGGCGCGCTATGTGGGGGTACCGGTGAACCGGGTGAAAATCCTGATGTTCATGTTCACCGCTTTCTGCGCCTGCGTCTTTGCCACCTGTCAGGTGATGGAATTCGGATCGGCGGGCGCGGATCGCGGCGTGCTGAAAGAGTTTGAGGCAATCATTGCGGTGGTTATCGGCGGGGCGCTTCTGACCGGCGGATATGGCTCGGTCGTGGGGGCCGCCCTGGGGGCGCTGATCTTCGGCGTGGTCCAGCAGGGCCTGTTCTTTGTGGGCGTCGAAAGCTCTCTCTTCCGGGTGTTTCTGGGGGTGATCCTGCTGTTTGCGGTGATCCTGAACACCTATATCCGCCGCATCATCACCGGGGAGCGTTGATCGTGACCGATCACAGGACGGCGTTGATCGTGACCGATCACAGGGCAGCACTGATCGTGACCGATCATGAGGAGGACAAGCGATGAGCACCGATCATGCACCCATCGTCGAGATGAAGAAGATTGAGAAACACTTCGGCAGCGTTATCGCGCTGAACGGGGTGACACTGGAGGTGTATCCCGGCGAATGCCATTGTCTTCTGGGCGATAACGGTGCCGGCAAATCCACCTTCATCAAGACCATGTCAGGGGTCCATAAACCGACCCGGGGCGAGATCTTCTTTGAAGGCAAACCGATGCAGTTCGACGATCCGCGCGATGCGATCACCGCCGGGATTGCAACCGTCTATCAGGATCTTGCGATGATCCCGCTGATGTCGGTCAGCCGCAATTTCTTCATGGGGAACGAGCCGATCCGCAAGGTCGGGCCGATCAAGATGTTCGATCATGAATATGCCAATGCCGTGACCATGGAGGAAATGGGCAAGATGGGCATCAATCTGCGCGGGCCCGATCAGGCGGTTGGCACATTGTCGGGCGGGGAACGCCAGACCGTGGCCATTGCCCGCGCGGTGCATTTCGGGGCCAAGGTGCTGATCCTGGATGAGCCGACCTCGGCCCTGGGCGTGCGCCAGACGGCCAATGTGCTGGCCACCGTGGACAAGGTGCGCAAAAAGGGCATCGCCGTGGTCTTCATCACCCATAATGTCCGCCACGCGCTGGCCGTGGGTGACCGGTTCACCGTGCTGAACCGGGGCACGACACTTGGCACCGCGCAACGCGGGCAGATCACGCCTGAAGAGTTGCAGGACATGATGGCAGGTGGTCAGGAACTGGTGGCGCTGGAAGGATCGCTTGGCGGCACGGTGTGAGAAGTTTCGCCCTCGGGAACGTCACTGCTGCCTTATTGAACAGACACACGGAAATGCCCACCATCACGCTCCCGCCCGGCGGCACCGCCGGGCAGCGCCCGCACCGCCCCCACGGGGCGGGCGCCGCTCTCAGCTTTCATGTGGAACCGTCTTATGGAATTTCGCTCCGCTTTGAGTAGAAATCATTTAAAGCACCCCCTGCCTTAAACTTGAATCACAAATACCCTGTCACGCTTCGCGTTCTCGGGACATTTGTGATGCGCGATGTCTCAGGTTTAAGGCAGCATGCTGTAATCTGAATCGAAACCCGCTCTTAGCCCTCACCGCCCAGATAGGCGGTGGCCTCGATCTCGACCAGGGCCTCATCCTCGACCAGCCCGGCAACAACCAGCATGGACATGGCCGGGAAATGGCGGCCCAGAACCCGGCGATAGACCTCGCCCACCTCGCGCTGGCGGGCCAGATATTCCGATTTGCTGGTCACAAACCAGGTCAGCCGGGTGATATCAGTCACCGTTCCGCCCGCCGCCTCAACCACCGCCACGATATTGCGCAGCGCCTGTTCCATCTGGGCAATGAAGTCATGGCTTTCAAACACCTGATCCGCGGTCCAGCCGATCTGACCGCCGATATACAGCGTGCCATCGGCGGCAAGCATCCCGTTGGCATAGCCTTTGGCCGGGGCCCAGCCCCTGGGCTGAATGATTGTGGCGGTCATGGTCTGCTCCGAATATAGGGGGTAAGGGCGGCGCGCATCGGGTCGGGCCAGCGCAGGGGCCGCCCGGTGGCATCGACAAGAACCAGGGTTGAGGTGCAGGCGAACCGCGCCTCGGTGCCGGCGGATGCCGTGATCTCAAGGCCCAGGCTGGACCGGCCAAGACGCGTGGCTTCAAGCGTGAGGATCAGATGATCCCCATGGCGGCTTGGCGCGGTGAAGCGCGTGGAAATCTCGGCCGTGGGAACCGAGGCGGTTTTATGCAGGGTTTCGAACGGAAACCCGATCTGCGCGAAAAACGCTTCGACACAGTCATTGATCATCTCGAAATAGCGCGGATAGAAAACGATCCCCGCCGGGTCGCAATGCTTGAACAGAATCTTTTGCGGATAGGTGAATACCATCTGACACTCAGGGCATCTTCAGCAGGAACCGCTGGATCTTGCCCGTCGCGGTTTTCGGCAGCCCCTCGGCAAACACCACCCGGCGCGGGTATTTGTAAGGCGCGATCATCGCCTTGACATGATCCTGCAGCAGCTTCGCCGTCTCGGGGGTCGGGTCACCATCGGCCAGAACCACATGGGCCTCGACAATCATCCCCCGGTCGGCATCAGGCGCACCGATCACCGCACATTCCGCCACATGGGCATGAGACAGAAGCGCCGCCTCCACCTCGGGCCCGGCAATGTTATAGCCCGAGGATATGATCATATCATCATTGCGGGCGGCAAAATGCAGATACCCCTCGGCATCCATGGAAAAGGCATCGCCGGTGATGTTCCAGCCATCGGCCACATAGCCTGCCTGCCGGTCATCAGCCAGATACCGGCACCCGGTGGGCCCGCGCACCGCAAGGCGCCCGACCTCTCCGCGCGGCAGTTCCGCCCCGTCTTCACCGATGACCTTCGCCTCATACCCGGTGACGGGCCGCCCGGTGCAGGCCGGTTTGTGATCATCGAACCGGTTCGAGATGAAGATATGCAGCATCTCGGTCGCGCCGATCCCGTCCAGCATCGGTTTGCCGGTCTTGGCGATCCAGTCCTCATATACCGGCGCGGGCAGGGTTTCGCCCGCCGACACCGCCGCGCGCAGGCTGGACAGATCGGCCCCCTGTTCCATCGCCGACAGCATCGCGCGATAGGCGGTGGGGGCGGTGAAACATACGGTCGCCTTATATTTCTGAATGATCTCGATCATGTTGGGGGGCGAGGCCGCCTCCAGCAGGGTTGCCGTCGCCCCGAAGCGCAGCGGGAACACCGCCAGCCCGCCGAGCCCGAAGGTGAAGGCCAAAGGCGGTGAGCCGATAAACACATCCTCTGGCGTGACGCCCAGAACTTCCTTGGCATAGCCATCGGCGATGATCATCAGATCCCGGTGGAAATGCGCCGTCGCTTTCGGCGACCCGGTGGTGCCAGAAGTGAAGCCCAGCAGGGCCACATCATCGGCCGCCGTGGCCACCGCATCGAAGGTCACCGGTTTTTCCAGCGCCAGCCGATCCAGTTCCGCATCATGGTTCGAGGTGCCGTCGAACCCGGCCACATGGGTCAGGAAGGGGCTGTCCTTGGCGCAGGCCACCATTTCATCCATCAGCCGCGTGTCGCACAGCGCATGGGTGACCTGCGCCTTGCCCACGATCTTGTCCAACTCGCCCGCGCGCAGCATCGGCATGGTGTTGATTACCACCGCGCCGACCTTGGTCGCCGCCAGCCAGCAGGCCACCATGGCAGGGTTGTTCGCCGATCGGATCAGCACCCGGTTGCCCGGTTCCACCCCCATATCCTCGACCAGCACATGGGCCAGCCGGTTGGTCCAGTCGGTCAGTTCCTTATAGGTGCGCCGCCGCCCGTTTCCGATCAGCGCCGTATCGTCCCCATGCCCTTTTGCAACCATCGCATCGGTCAGTTCGACCCCCGCATTCAGACGGTCGGGATACTCGAACCCGTCCAGCAGGAAATCGGGCCATTGATCAGATGGCGGCAGGGCATCGCGGGTGAAACTGTCCGTATGGGCGGAGGGGCTTAACATGGGTCACTCATTTGTTTCGAGGGGACAGGAAATCATCGGGGACAGAATTGGTCTCAAATGCGAATGTGGTCTCGCAGACGGCTTTCGGATAATAGGTCTGCCCGAGGATATTCCAGGTCGTCTCCCGAGACCCGACCCGGTTTTTCGTAATGCCTTTTTCGAGCGCTTGCATGACTTGTTCCTCCCTTTCAGATTAGCCGCCGATACTCTGGCGGGCGATGATGGTTTTCTGAACGTCGGAGGCGCCTTCATAGATACGAAGCGCGCGAATTTCGCGGTAAAGCTTTTCAACCGGCGTGCCGGAACGGACGCCGTCACCACCATGCAACTGCACCGCCCGGTCGATGACTTTCTGCGCCTGATCGGTCGAAAACAGTTTGGCCATCGCCGCTTCCCGTGTGACACGCGGCGCGCCCGCATCCTTGGCCCAGGCGGCGCGATAGACCAGCAGCGCACTGGCATCCACATCCACCGCCATATCGGCGATATGGCCCTGCACCATCTGCAAATCGAACAGCGGCGCGCCCTGAACCTGCCGGGTTGTGACACGGGCGATGGCCTCGTCCAGCGCGCGGCGGGCAAAGCCAAGGGCCGCAGCCGCGACAGTGGACCGGAAAACATCCAGCACTGACATGGCGATTTTGAACCCCGCCCCGCTGGCCCCGATCAGGGCTGTTCCGGGGATGCGGCACTCGGTGAAATCCAGCGTCGCCAAAGGGTGCGGCGCGATGGTCACAAGACGCTCGGCAATGCGCAGCCCCGGCGTGTCGGCGGGAACGATAAAGGCAGAGAGGCCTTTTGCCCCCGGCGCCTCCCCGGTGCGGGCAAACACCGTGTAGAGATCGGCAATGCCGCCATTGCTGATCCAGGTTTTCTGGCCATTCAGGAGATAATCATCGCCATCGCGCGTGGCCGTCATCGTGGAATTGGCCACATCCGACCCTGATTGCGGTTCCGTCAGGGCAAAGGCCGAAATCGCCTGACCGGCGCGGATTTTCGGCAGCCATTCGGCTTTCTGCCGGTCATTGCCGAACAGCGAAATCGCGCCGGTGCCCAAGCCCTGCATCGCAAAGGCAAAATCCGCCAGCCCGTCATGGCGGGCCAATGTCTCGCGGATCAGGCAGAGGCTGCGCACATCCAGTGATGTGGTGCTGCCCGGCTCCACCGCAGCATGGGTCAGCCATCCGCCCTGCCCCAGCTTTGCAACCAGATCGCGGCAGGCCGCATCGGTATCGCTGTGGTCGATCTCGCCCAGGGTCTCGCCCGCCCAGATGTCCAGCATCTTGGCCAGTTCCCTGTGGCGAGGCTCGAAGAAAGGCCAGTCGAGGAAGGACCGGTCAGGCATTGGCAATCCTCCGGTGTTGCAAGGGCCGCGCCCGAGCCTGGATGGGTGCGAAAGCGCCCTCCCGGGGGAAGGGTCGGGCGCGGCCCGGCGTGACGCCGGGCACAACATGTGTTCGATGCCGCGCATTGCTCATCCATCAATCCCCCTCGAACACCGGTTTTTCCCTGGCGACAAAGGCTTTGTAGGCGCGTTCAAAATCTGCCGTCTGCATGCAGATCGCCTGCGCCTGCGCCTCGGCCTCGATCGCCTGTTCGATCGACATGGACCATTCCTGCGCCAGCATGGTCTTGGTCATCATATGCCCGAAATTGGGGCCCGCTGCGATGCGCGCGGCCATGGTTTGCGCCGCCTCGTCCAGCGCATCGCCCGCGACCACCTTGTTGTAAAACCCCCAGGCCGCGCCTTCCTCCGCACTCATGGACCGCCCGGTATATAACAACTCTGCCGCGCGGCCCTGGCCGATGATCCGGGGCAGGATCGCACAGGCGCCCATGTCACAGCCCGCCAGCCCGACCCGGGTAAACAGAAAGGCGCATCTGGCCTCGGGCGTGGCGATCCGCAGGTCAGAGGCCATGGCGATGATCGCGCCCGCACCGACGCAGACCCCGTCAATCGCCGCAATCACCGGTTTGCCGCAAGTCACAACGGCCTTGACCAGATCGCCGGTCATCCGGGTGAAGGCCAGAAGCTCCTTCATGCTCATCCGGGTCAGCGGCCCGATGATGTCATGCACATCGCCGCCCGAGCTGAAATTGCCGCCATTGGAGGCGAAAACCACCGCAGACACATCATCGGCATAGGCCAGATCGCGGAACCAGTCGCGCAGCTCTGCGTAGCTGTCGAAAGTCAGCGGGTTCTTGCGGTCGGGCCGGTCCAGCGCGACGGTGGCGATGCCATCGGAAATCTCACATTTGAAATGGGTTACATCGCTCCGCATCTCAATCCTCGCCCCCGTGCAGGCTGCCTTCCAGCCGGTCCAGCCTGGCGGCGATATCCGCCGCCTCTTCCGCCGAGAAATCGGCCAGCATGCTGTTGATCCAAGTCTCATGGGCGGCGGCCTGGCGGTCAAATTCCTCGCGCCCGCGCTGCGTCAGCCGCGCCAGGGCGGCGCGCCGGTCGCCGGGTACAGGCACGCGCACGATCAGCCCGTCTTCGGTCAGCCGGTCCACAATGCCGGTAACATTGCCGTTCGAGACCCGCAGCACACCGGAAAGCTGGCTCATCTTAAGCCCGTCCTCATAGCGCGACAGCGCGGCCATCACGTCAAAACGCGGCAGCGTGGTGGCACATTCCTTGCGCAGGTTTTCGCGCAGTTGCGATTCAATCATGCGGCTGACTTTCAGGAACCGCAGCCACAGGCGCAACCGTTCCTTGGAGGCGGGTGAGGTGACAGTTCCGGGGTCGCTTTGGGTCATATCTCCCCTCCCGACAGGCTAAGCGCGTGACCGTTGACCATCGCGGCCCCCGGTGACGCGAGATAAAGCGCCGCCGAGGCAACTTCCTCGACGCCAATCATGCGCCCCACCGGATTGTTCGCCACGACCATGGCCTGGGCCGCTGCCTCATCCACGCCCCGGCCCTTCATCACGCTTTTGACCGCGGCCTCCGCCATCGGCGTGTCAACAAAGCCCGGGCAGATAGCATTGCAGGTGATATTCCGGCGCGCAACCTCATGGGCGACGGAGCGCACAAGCCCCAGAACCCCGTGTTTGGAGGCGGAATAGGCGGCAATGCGCCCCCCGCCTTTCAGGGCCTGTGTGGATGCCACGGCGATCAGCCGGCCACCTTCCGGCATCTGCCGCAGCGCGGCGCGAAAGGTCAGAAATGTGCCGGTCAGGTTGACGGCAAGGGTGGTGTTCCACTCCTCCAGCGTCACCTCCACCAGAGGGGTTGCACGCCCGATGCCCGCATTGGCCACGACCACGTCGAACGGTTGAAGGAACAATGCGTCAACCGCCGCTTCATCGGTGATATCCGCGACAAGACACGCCATGCCACGGCCGCCATCGGTTTCGGCAAGCGCATCGGCCCGCCGTCCCACGATGCTGACAGTGTCGCCCGCCCCGGCAAAGGCGCGCGCAATACCGCGCCCGATGCCTGAGCCGCCTCCGGTCACAAGAACACGTCTCATACCTTGATCTCCATCTCTGCCGCGCGGTCGGCCAGACGCCAGGCCTGATCGCGCCCCGCCTCATAGGGTTTCGGCCAGGTCTCTGCCCGGTCACCCAGATCGGTCGCGGCATGCAGGGTCCAATAGGGGTCTGACAGATGCGGGCGCGCCAGGCAGACCAGATCGGCCCGACCCGCCATCAGGATCGAGTTCACATGATCCGGTTCATAGATATTGCCAACCGCCATGGTGCTGATCCCCGCATCGTTGCGGATACGGTCGGAAAACGGGGTCTGGAACATCCGGCCATAGACCGGCGCGGCCCCGGTCGAGGTCTGCCCGGCAGACACATCGATGATATCCGCTCCGGCGGCTGAGAACATCCCGCCAATCGCAACCGCGTCTTCCGGGGTGATGCCATCACTCCCCACCCAGTCATTGGCCGAAATGCGCACCGCCATCGGCTTGCCCCCGGGCCATGCCGTACGCATCGCCTCGAACACCTCCAGCGGGTAGCGCATCCGGTTTTCAAGACTGCCGCCATAGTCATCGTCGCGGATATTGGACAGCGGCGAGATGAAAGAGGAGATCAGATACCCATGGGCGGCATGCATCTCGATCATGTCAAAGCCCGCACGGTCGGCCATCTGCGTGGCAGCGACGAATTGTGCCGTGACCTCATCCATATCGGTGCGGGTCATGGCCCGGGGCGTGGCATTCCCGGCAGACCATGGGATCGCAGAGGCCGAGATCAGATCCCAGTTGCCATTTGGCAGCGGCTCATCCATCCCCTCCCACCCCAGATTGGTGGAGCCTTTGCGCCCCGAATGCCCGATCTGGCAACAGATTTTCGCCTCGGTCTCCCCATGGGTGAACGCCACCAGCCGCGCCCATGCCGCCTCGTGTTCCGGCGTATAAAGCCCCGGACATCCCGGCGTGATCCGGCCCTCGGGCGAGACACAGGTCATTTCCGTATAGACCAGCCCCGCACCGCCCTTGGCGCGTTCCCCGTAATGGATCAGATGCCAGTCGGTCGGGCAGCCATCCACCGCCTTGTATTGCGCCATGGGCGACACCACGATGCGGTTCTTCAATGCCATGTCGCGCAGCTTGAAAGGCGCGAACATCGGCGCGCGGGTCGGGGCATCATCAGATGCGCCGGCCTGCATCTGAAACCATTTTTCCGCCGAGGCCAGCCAGTCCGGATCCCGCAGGCGCAGGTTTTCGTGGGAAATCCGCTGTGACCGGGTCAGCAGGGAATAATTGAACTGCACCGGGTCCATATCAAGATAGCGTTCCACCTGTTCGAACCATTCCAGCGAATTGCGCGCCGCCGATTGCAGGCGCAGAACATCCAGCCGACGCTCCTCCTGATAGCGTTCAAACGCCTGCTCCATGCCGGGTTCCGTATGCAGCAACTCGGCCAGGGCAATGGCGCTGTCAAAGGCCAGCCGTGAGCCGGAACCGATGGAAAAATGCGCCGTGGCCGAGGCATCGCCCAGCAGCACCACATTCTCATGGTGCCATTTTTCGCACAGCACCCGGGGGAAGTTCATGAAAACCGCCGAGCCGCGCAGATGATCGGCATTTGAGATCAGGCTATGGCCATCCAGATGATCGGCAAAGATCTCTTCGCATTTGGTGATGATCTCGGCTTTCGACATCGCCTCGAACCCGATCCTGTCCCAGGTATCCTGCTGGCATTCCACGATCACCGTCGCGGTGTCCTCATCAAACTGATAGGCATGGACCCAGACCCAGCCATGTTCGGTTTTCTCGAAGATGAAGGTAAAGGCATCGTCGAATTTCTGATGGGTGCCCAGCCAGATGAATTTGCATTCCCGCACATCCACCTCGGGCTTGAAATGCGCGGCCCATTCGGTGCGCACGGCACTGTTGATGCCGTCGCAGGCCACCACAAGATCATAAGCCTCCTTATAGTCGCTGACCGGCCCGACCGGGGCCTCAAATTGCAGATCGACGCCCAGCGCACGGGCACGGTCTTGCAGAAGAAGCAGCATTTTCTTCCGCCCGATCCCGGCAAACCCATGGCCGCCGGAAACCGTGCGATGCCCGGCATGCACCACCGCGATATCATCCCAATAGGCAAAACTCTCACGAATGGACGTGGCCGAAACCGGATCATTCCGCGTCATATTCTCCAGCGCATCATCGGACAGAACCACACCCCAGCCAAACGTGTCATCGGCCTTGTTCCGCTCAAACACGGTGATCTCATGAGACGGATCGCGCAGCTTCATCGAAATCGCGAAATAGAGGCCCGCAGGGCCGCCTCCGAGACAGGCAATGCGCATCTGACGTCACCTCCGGTGCTGGTCCGGTCCGGGTGACCGGGGCCTTCTCTTCAGGCTAGGCCAGGGGTGTGGAAACTTCAAGTACAAATATTTTATACTTAAAGCATATAGCCTCAACCCGCTGCACCTGGGCGATTTTGTTCCCCATCGGAGAGATCAAGATGACCCGATCAATAGCCCCCGAATGGGACTGGCCAGATCTGCTGTGCCCCCTGAAATTGTCCTCGTCTGAGTTTAGAGTTTTCCGCTACAGCATGCTGCCTTAAACCTGAGACATCGCTCATCACAAATGTCCCGAGAACGCGAAGCGTGGCAGGGTATTTGTGATTCAAGTTTAAGGCAGGGTGCTTTAGATTTTCCCTGGCTGGGAGAGGAGCGGATAGCGATGAAAGCATCCAAATTCACAGACGCGCAGAAGCTCACGCAATCGGACGCTCAAAGGGCGGGCTGACCACAAGGGTGCATGCCGCAGTTGACGCGCTTGGCTTGCCAATTCGGTTCGCGATCACACCCGGCCAATGGGGTGACAGCCCGCAGGCACGCGGCTTGATTGAAGGGCTGAAGGGCGTCGGCCATGTCATCATGGGCGCCGCCTGTGACGCGGATCACTTGCGCAGCTTCATCGACGATGAAGCTGGGCGCAACCGCACATATCAAGCGAAATCCCACGCGCCGCGAAGATCACCCCATCGACTGGATGCTGTACAAGGAGCGGCACCTCGCCGAGTGTTTCTTCAAAAAACTCAAGCGCTTCCATAGGATCGCCTTGCGCTGCGAAAAGACCGTGAGCTCTTTCAAAGCCTTTATAAACCTCGCATGCGCAATGGCGTGAATCCCCTAAATCCAGACGCCGTTTAGAGCAATTTCATTGACCGTGGTCAGAATGCCATCTGACATTTCCCCATTCGGTATGCATCCGCCATCCGCACCGGCTTGAACACATCGGCATGACTACAGTATGCTGCCTTAAACCTGAGACATCGCGCATCACAAATGTCCCGAGAACGCGAAGCGTGGCAGGGTATTTGTGATTCAAGTTTAAGGCAGGGTGCTTTAAGGCCCGCGTTCAGCAAACTGCCCAAACGGGCCTTTACAAGCCATCCAATAGCACGGCAAGTCTTTGCCAGACTTCCTCGGCTGACGCGCCCTCTCGGGGCATATAGGGCGTTGCTAGAGCGAAATCGTTTTAATCTGCACCATCGCTCATCGAAATTCTCGTTCGAGATCAGCAGTTTGCTTACCCGGAGGCAGAGAATTTTGATCCAGATTAAACGATTTCTGCTCTAGCATCGGCTTACCGAGACAAGAGCCTTGCGCTGAGAGAGAGGACTCCTGAGGCGGCCCTCAAACGGTTGCCCGGAACCCCTTCAATACCCCGACATACCGCCAAGAATATCCTGCGACCCCACTCCTGCTTCCTCATTTCCCGGGAGTAACGCTTGTAATACCAGCACCACCCCTGAGATCAGACCTCAGACCGTGCCAAATCCCGGGGCGTTATCGGGGGCGGCGCTTTGCAGTTCCAGACCGGCGGCATAGACGATGCGCATCTGGTTGAAATGGAGCGAGATCATATAGGCCGGGTTCTTGCTGGCCCAGGTAATATGTTCCCCGTCGATCAGCCGTTCAGCGGCGATCGTTGCCTGTGGTTCGCCGTAAAGCAGTTTCGCGCGCCAGTCGCGGATCAGGACGGGCTGATGGGGCAACAGCACAATATCGGTTTCGGGTTTTCCGCCAAGCGCATCGCATCTGATCTGAACCATCCGCAGATTGGCGGGCACCTTGCGGCGCACCACAGCGCGCAGGCTTTGCGCCCCGCCATCGCGGGTGATGACCCGATCACCGGGAACAAGATGTTCCACCGGCAACGCCCCATCAAGGGTCAAAACGATTGCCCCTGTCGGCAGGGCAGCATCAAGCTTGGTATCGGAATGGGTATAGAGATCGGCCTCGGGCCGAAGGTTACGGTCCATCATGTGAAATCCTGCTCAGGGATGCGGGCAATGCTGCCTCGTTTGTTAATGTTTATTAACACAACTTTACGTCGGCTCCGATCACTTTGTTAAGATTTTTCCACACTGCATGGGATTTTGGCTGCATTATGGCGTTTCGACCTGAAGATGTCAGGTTTCTTTCCTGTTGCCCCGGTCCCCGCCATCACCGGCCCGTATCATATATCATCGCGGGCAAAGGTCGCGGACACAGCCATAGTTATTGCGAAGCCGGGGCGCATGTGCCATCACGGCAAGATCGAAACTAGACTCATTGGTTCAGTTCATGATCGACTTCAAATCTCGCCGCACCATCATGGTCGACACGCAGGTGCGCCCGTCTGATGTCACGAAATTTCCGATCATCGACGCGATGCTGTCTGTCCCGCGTGAGGTTTACATGCCCGATGGCAAACGGGATCTCGCCTATGTGGGCGCCCATGTTGATCTTGCGCCCGGTCGCGTGGTGCTGGACCCGCGGGTGATGGCCAAACTGCTGGATGTGCTGGATGTGATGCAAGGCGATCTGGTGCTCGATCTGGGCTGTGGCCTGGGGTATTCCGCAGCCCTTCTGGCACATATGGCCGAGGCCGTGGTCGCGATTGAGGAAGATCCGGCCCTGGCCGCCGAAGCCGAAAGCATTCTGAGCAGCGAAGGCGTCGACAATGCCGCAGTGCTCAACGCCCCGCTCACCGAGGGCAGCGCGAAACACGGACCCTATGATGTGATCTGCGTCGAAGGCGCGGTTGAACGGGTGCCAGAGGCGATTATTGATCAGTTGAAAGAGGGCGGGCGTATCGCTGCGATCTTCATGGATGGTGCGCTTGGCGAATGCCGCCATGGGGTGAAACGCAATGGACAGATCAACTGGCGCATGACATTCAATGCCACCGCCCCGGTATTGCCCGGATTCGAAGCGGCCTTTAGTTTTGAATTTTGAGTTCTAAATCAGCGGAACGGCCCCGTCTGGCCTGAATGAGGCAGAATAATGATGCGATTTTCCGTCACTGCAACCGCAGGTTCCCTACTGGCGCTGGTAATGTGCCTTGGCGGCATGCCCGGCCCGGCAAAGGCAGATAATCTGCGTGCCGCTTTGGAGGATGCCTATGAAAATTCTGATCTTCTGGATCAGAACAGGTTTCTCCTGCGACTGCAGGATGAAAGCGTGGCACAGCAGCTTGCCGGTCTGCGCCCGATCATCAATTTCGTCGCCAACAGCACATGGAATTCGGTCACGGACACAACCACCAACAGCTTGTCGCTGGTGACCGACCTGCTGCTTTTCGACAATGGCAACAGACGACACCTGACCGAAGCGGCACGCGAAGCCGTGCTGTCGACCCGGCAAAGCCTGATTGCTCTGGAACAGCAGGTGCTGCTGGATGGTGTCACCGCCTATATGAATGTCTGGCGGGATATTCAGGTTGTGCAGGTGCGCGAAAGCAATGTGCGCGTGCTGACGCAACAGCTGCGCGCCGCCCGGGACCGGTTCGAGGTGGGTGAAGACACCCGCACCGATGTTGCCCAGGCCGAGGCGGAACTGGCCACTTCACGGTCAAACCTTGCCACGGCACGGGGCCAGCTTGAGATCAGCCAGGAACTGTTCATCCTTGCCATTGGCCGCCCCTCTCACGGGTTGGTCGGCCCCGGTGCGCTGCCCGATCTGCCCGATACCGAAACCGATGCCGATCATCTGGCCCGCCAGCAGCACCCGCAGATTATCAGCCTGCAGCATGAGGTCCGCTCTGATGAGCTGTCTCTGGCTGCGGCCCGGTCTGATTACGGGCCGTCCATATCGCTCAGGGCGGAAGCCGGAGAGAGCTTCGGCGGCACAAATGACGGCTCAAGCTCAACCCTCAGCCTGACACTGACCCAGCCGATTTATCGTGGCGGGCAGTTGTTTTCGCTGGAACGCACCGCCCGTGCAACGCTGAGCGCAACCGAGTTTGAATTGCAGCAGCAGGTGCGCGTGATCATACAAACCGTGGGCAATGCCTATGCAAGGCTGCGGATTGCCAATGCCCAGATCCAAGCTTCTGAACAACGCATCCGCGCTGCGCGTCTGGCCTTTGAGGGGGTTCAGGAAGAGGCGACGCTTGGCGCGCGTACAACCCTTGACGTTCTGGATGCGGAACAGGACCTGCTGGATGCCCAGATCAGCCGGATCGAGGCCCAGGCCGATCTGTATGTGGGGGCCTATTCCGTCCTGGCCAGTGTCGGCCTGCTGACGGTGGAGCATCTTGATCTGGACGTTGCCTCCTATGACCCCACCGCCTATTATAACAGCTATAGCAACGGGCCTGCACGGTCCTTGTCGGTGCAGGGGGAACGCCTGGACGGTGTTCTGGAACGGATCGGTCGCGACTGACCTGAAACAGGCCAAACCTGCGAAGTTGCACGGCTATTTACCTACTCCATTGTGTCAGATCGCCTCTGACGTTATCATTCCTGTCAAAAGAGCGCCCGCCTATGCAGAGAATCAGGGCGCGTTGAGGGGTGGGACGTTGAGGAGTATCGGCATATGTCAGATGCGGCAAAATCAGAGGCGATAGAAGATGTTCTGTCGTCGATCAGGCGACTGGTGTCTGAACATCACTCGGATCCGGACGGCTCTGCCATCTCGGATGAGAGGGCGGAACATCAGGCAGAGGCCAGTGAAAAACTGGTGCTGACACCTGCTTTGCGGGTGTCCGAGGCTGAAGATACCACGCCTCCGGTCGGCATCGTTCCGGATATCTCATCGGATCTGGATGAGATGGCGGAAGACACACCCACCGTTCCATTTGATACCTTCGGCAGCGGGCTGGAAACCCCGATCAGGGCCGTGCCCGATGCGGATGAAGACACCACATCCGAAACGCAGCAAAACACAGCTGCGGACACCACTTTGATCTTTGACGATCACGACGCAACCGACACCCGGGATGCCACGCCATTTGAACCGGAACATGGCGATACAAACTGGCCCGACCTGGCCGGGGCCGATGCCGCTTTGGATATTGCGGCCCTGCGGCAGGCGCGCGATGGCAACGCCATCTCGGACCCGCAGTCACATATCGCCTCCGACGGGCCGGAAGACACGCAGGTTGAGGCGGATGGCACGGATGGGATTCTGTGGCAACCGGATGCAGTTCAGGACAGCGCAGATGAGGCCGCTGCGGCGCAGCCGGAGCCCGATGAGATCACCGAGGACCCTGATACCCACCTGGAAGACACATCCTTGGATAATGGGGATGACCTGCCTTCCGACAGCGCCATCGCGGATATGCCTGCCGAGGCGGCAGAGCCTGTGATTGATCAGACAGAAGAGACTGAGGCGACGACAGAGGATACCGCCGCGGAGAGCGCAGAAGACGAAACCACCCCCGAGGCCGAGACCACAGAAGGGGAGGGAGACGCTTTCGCCGCCACCCCGGTTTTCAGCAGCGTCCGCGACCGCGTTGTCGAACTGGGTGCGGAACTGGACGGGTTGCAAGGGGATCATGGCTCTGAGGAGGTAGAGGATCTTGGCGAAGACCCGGGTCTTTTCACCTTCCCCGACACCGGCGAAGCCGTGATTGACGAAGACCTGCTGCGCGAGATTGTCGGCGAAGTCGTGCGCGAAGAGCTGAAAGGCATGCTGGGCCAGCGCATCACCCGCAATGTTCGCAAGATGGTCCGCCGCGAAATTCGCCAGGCCCTGGCCGCCGAGGGGCTGGAGTAACGAACGCGAACGCCAAAAGGCCTGCTTTTCTCTTGACCTGAGGCGTCGCGCTGCCAGTCTTGGCCATATGTTCCCGATCCGCGATCACAACCCGTCAGAACGTACACCCTTCGTGACCTATGCGCTGATCGCGATGAATATCGTGATCTTCCTCACCTATTACCCCTTTATCGGCAATGACCCGCATCTGTTGATGGAGTTTTATGCGGATTGGGGCCTGACCCCGGCAAACCTCTACAAGGGCAATGACCCGCACACATTGCTTTCGTACATATTCCTGCATGGCGGCTGGATGCATCTTGTCGGCAACATGCTGTTCCTGTGGATTTTCGGCGATAACCTTGAGGATTTGCTCGGCCATTTCGGCTTTCTGCTTTTTTACCTCGCCTCCGGTGCGGCCGCAGGTCTTGGGCATATGCTGTCAGATCCGGTCTATCCCGTGCCGATGGTTGGTGCCTCGGGCGCCATTGCCGGTGTCATGGGCGGCTATCTTTTGATGTTCCCCCGCGCGCGGATCGACATGCTGGTGATCCTCGTGGTTATCTTCAAGGTTTTTACCATTCCCGCCTGGCTGATGCTTGGCCTGTGGTTCACCCTGCAACTGTTCAATGGCGTCGCAGTGGGTGCAGAAAATAGCGGTATCGCCTATTGGGCGCATGCAGGTGGGTTTATCGCCGGCATCATCATCATGCTGCCGGTCTGGTTGCGCAGGGGCGGGCCGGGGTATTGGGCCACCACCCATGGCAAACCACCCCATGAGGATGTGGAATACCGTGTGACGCGGCGGCGCAGTGGCATTCCCCGCATTCACCGCCATAGCGCACCGCGTGGGGCTGATGACCGCCCGATAAGCGATCTCAGCCGCATTCCCCCCGCAGGCAACAAACGCGATCCAAGCTCCCCCTGGAGCGG
Organism: Rhodophyticola sp. CCM32; assembly: GCF_004751985.1. Lineage (NCBI taxonomy): Bacteria > Pseudomonadati > Pseudomonadota > Alphaproteobacteria > Rhodobacterales > Roseobacteraceae > Rhodophyticola > Rhodophyticola sp. CCM32. Next base: position 97,104 of record NZ_CP038492.1, on the reverse strand, counting down.
TGGGCGCCGCTAGACTCAAGCCCGTTCATACCATGGGTGATGACGATTTTGCGGGGCAAGGGCAGAAACACACAGCATCTTGTTTCTGAAATGTTTACTCGGCGGGTCCACCCGTATATTCTAACAATCGAGGCAACGAGATATACGTGACTGCGCGACATGCTGCTAAAAATGCAACCCTGTGTTTGGTCGTCTTTGTCGCCTCAAACATTTTGGAATAGACGTGCCGACAGGCACTTTCGCCCTGATCACCGGCTTAGGATTTCCGGCGCGGGAAATCTGCGCATCGGCGGTGTCTAAGACCCGGGTGCATATGTGAAAGCAGGAGCGCATAACAGTTTCAGAATGATGTGTTTTAGGATGTACGGCTTGGGGCGGCCAGGCGTGTTCGGGTGCTAATAATCAGGAGCAGGCAATGAAGATACTGGCCGTAGACGATGATGAGTCCATTCTTGAATTGCTTCCGATCATCGCGGCGCAGGCGGGGTTTGACGATCTGACAACTGTCACCTCGGGTGAAGATGCGCTGGACATCCTGACCGATGATAAGGGCACCCTGTTTGACTGTCTGCTATTCGATATAAAAATGCCCGGCCTCGACGGGATCGAGTTATGCGCCCGCGTTCGGAAAATACCGGCCTATCGGCGCACACCGATCCTGATGCTGACCGTCTTGACGGATATGAAATATGTCGATGAGGCCTTCAAGGCGGGCGCAACCGATTATGCCTCCAAACCCTTCGACGTGATCGAACTGGGCGCGCGTCTGCGTATTGCGCAGGAACTGGCGATGATCCGGAAAGGCCCGATTATGGCGGTCAGCCCGGAGGGCGAGACCCCGTCGGCTCCTCTCTTGACGCAAAGATTTGACCTTTCTGATGAGATCGAGATTGAAGGTATAGATGATCTTGTCGACTACACGGCATTGGGCAACTACCTGACGCAGCTTTCCCGTGCCGGATTGGCCAGTACACAGGTGGTTGCGGTCAAGATTGACCGAATCGAAGGTATCTACGCAAAGGCGTCGCAGGACGAGTTCATATACGCCCTCACAGAGGTTGCCGAAGCGATCTCGGAGATATTCGAACCCAACGGGTATATCATGGCCTATGCCGGGAATGGCGTCTTCGTCATCATTTCGAACCGTGCGACGCTTTTGCCGTCCATCGAACTGGAAGCCGAGATTCAAAGCCAGCTCGACGACAGGAACACCGAATACGACAATGGTGAGCCTCTGGATCTGGAAGTGTCGATGGGGCGCCCGATACGGCCCAATGCAAGCAAGACCCAGCGGGTCAGAAAGACATTCGAGCGTGCGATCTCACGCGCCGAGAACAAGATGACCAAGAAGCGAAACGACACTCAAATCGTCAATATCTGTCTGGCCGAGAAATAGCTGCGGCCGGTCGTGGGGGATGGGGTCTGCCGATCCGGCCATTTGCATCCTGACGATTGTGAATGTTATGGAACCGGCACAGCTTTTAAGGATCACCGGCTTGCCCATGGCCCTGTCTGACATCGAAACGGCGGATGATACGCCCTTTGGCCTGATCTGCCGGATCACCTCAGCAGGCATACGAAGGCGACAGAAGGCAACCGCTGGCATAATGGGCACATCCCCGATATGAGCATGGATGCTGTTGGAAAACCCTGTTGCATGCCACCCCGGGGCGGGACTGACGGGGCAGATAGCCCCCCGGATCAGACCTTTGACCTGCCACAGGGCGCTGAAACCACATCCGTTTCAAAAGCCGCCATTCCCGGTGGTTCGGCACTGGTCGGCACCTCAACAGAAATGATCCCCTTCGACGGGGAAGGACCGCAGCGCAGACTGCGCGTCAAACCGTATCTGATTGACACAACCGCGGTGACCAATGCCCGGTTTTCCCGGTTCATCGACGACACCGGGTATGTCACCGAAGCCGAGCGGATCGGCTGGTCCTTCGCGTTTTTCGCGCATCTGCCGGAAGGTGTGGAGGCGCCCGAACGCGTCCCCGAAGCGCCGTGGTGGCGGCGGGTGGATGGCGCCGACTGGCGGTTGATCAACGGCCCCGGATCCGAGGCAGACTGGCATCCTGATCATCCCGTGGTGCAGATATCCTGGAACGATGCGCGCGCATTCGCCAAATGGGCGGGCGGGCGCCTGCCAACCGAGGTGGAATGGGAACATGCGGCCCGTGGCGGGCTTGGGGATGTCCGCTTCCCCTGGGGCATGGCGGAACCGGATGATGAAACCCATATGCCGTGCAATATCTGGCAGGGCCATTTTCCAAGGGTCAATACCGGCGCAGACGGCCATATCGCCACCGCCCCGGTGCAGTCTTTCGCGCCGAATGGCTATGGTCTTTACAATATGTGCGGCAACACCTGGGAATGGACGGCGGACCCGTTTCGCATTCGCTCTCTCCACCGTCAGGCCAAAGCCAGGCAGGCTGCCGCCAAAGGCCATAAGATCTGCAAAGGCGGCTCATTTCTCTGCCACCGCTCCTATTGCTACCGATACCGGATCGCCGCGCGCACCGGAACATCACCCGACAGCGCCACCACCCATCAGGGCTTACGCCTCGTCTATGACCCGTAGAGCCTGTGCATGAAACCTTTCGAAAAAGGTGGAAGGCATCTTCAAATAAGATGGTAAATCGCTTTACCATTGTGCTTAATCAGCGTATTCAACAAAAGGCAACATCCGGGGCACCACAATGGCAACGCATCACCTGAAAGGCATGACCTGGGATCATCCCCGCGGATATCGCGGGCTTGAGGCTGCCTCGGCCGTTTTTGCCCGGACCCATGATACCGATATTTCCTGGGACCGACGCAGCCTTCAGGCCTTTGCCGATGCCTCGATCGCTGATCTGGCCGAAACCTATGATTTCATCGTGCTGGACCATCCCCATGTGGGCCAAATCGCAGAAACCGGCGCGCTTCTGCCCTTGCCAATGCCACAGGATGCCGAAACCGCCTCTCTCGGGGGCAGTCTGGAAAGCTATGTCTGGAACGGTACGCTTTGGGCCTACCCGGTTGATGCCGCCTGTCAGGTGGCCGTGAAGCGGGCCGATATGGTCACTCCTGAATTGCCGGACTGGGAAGCCGCGTTAAATGCCGCCGTATCCGATTACAGACTGGTTACACCGCTTTTGCCGGTGGATGCGTTCGACATGATGATGACCCTGGTGGCCAGTCGCGGTGAACAGGCGCTGCCCTGTTCCGAAACCGCCTTCACCTCGGACGTGAATGGCCAGCTTGCGCTTGCAATCCTCAAGGCGCTGTACCGGCTGGCCCCGGCTGAGGCGGTGGGCTGGAACCCGATCAACGTGCTGGAAAGGATGGCTGAAACCGATGATTTCGCCTATTCCCCCTGTCTGTTCGGCTATATCAATTATGCCCGTCCGGGGTTCCGGCCCCATATCCTTGACTATTGCGATCTGCCGTCCTTTTCCGGCAGCCCGCTGAAATGCGGCATTCTGGGGGGCGCGGGTATCGGGGTTTCGGCCCGGACTGAGGCCCCGGAAACGGCAACGGCTTTTGCACAATGGGTCGCATCCCGCGACGTTCAATCCGGCGTATATCTTGAAAACGAGGGCCAGCCGGCGCATCGCCAATCCTGGTATGACAAGGGCGGTGACCCGGCATATCGCCGGTTTCTGACCGGTGCCCGTGCAACGATCGAGGCCGCCTGGACCCGGCCCCGCGATGTCTGGTTTCTGGGTTTTGTCGATGATGTCTGCGAGATCTTCCCGGATTTCTTCCTGAAAGACCGCGCCCCGGAAGACATGATGAAAGACATCAACGCGCTGTACCAAAAACACCACGGCAGAAGGACCGCGATATGAAAACCGTCGTCATCACAGGGGGCAACAAAGGGCTTGGCCTGGCCCAGACCAGATGCTTTCTGGACCACGGGTTTGCGGTGCATGTGGTTGCCCGGTCGCGGGGTGATCTGGATCAGATCGACGCAAGTGCACCGCTCCACTGGTATGACCATGATCTGAGCAACTGGCAGGATGTCAGCTATCTTAACCGGATCGCGAAGCTTGCGGGCCGGATCGACATCTTGGTCAACAATGCCGGTGTACATCTGAAACAGCCGGTTTGGGAGGTTGCCGCCAATGACCTGGATCATGTGCTTGATCTGAATGTGAAGGCGATGTTTCTGGCCTGCGGGCGGTTTGTGACGCTGAACAAGGCGCAGGGCGGCGCCATCGTGAATATCAGTTCGATGGGCGGGCTGATGGCCCTGCCCTCGGCCGCGGCCTATGTCACCGCCAAAACCGCCGTGATCGGGCTGACCCGGGCCGTCGCGGTTGACGCTGCCGCCCATGGCATCCGCTGCAACGCGGTCTGCCCCGGTTTCATTGATACCGATATGACCCGCGCGGTTCTGGCCAGGGATCCCGCCCGCCGCGACAAGATCGAAGGGCGGATCCCGACCCATACTTTCGGAACCCCGGAAAACGTGGCAGAGGCCGTGCATTTTCTGGCCGGCGATGCCGCGACCTATATCAACGGCGTGGCCCTGCCCGTGGATGGCGGATATGCGATTGGGTTCTAAGCCATGACATACACAAAATCCCTTCTGACAGCGGCGCGCAGCATCTCGTTTGAACAGGCACACATGCCCGATGAGATCGCAACCGGATGGGTGCGCCTGAAACTGGCCATGGCCAGCATCTGCGGCACCGATATGCATTATTTCCGGCATTTCGCGAATGCGGGGTTCTTCCTCGATTATCCGGTGACCCTGGGCCATGAGGCCTGCGCCTATGTGGTGGATGCCAATGAAAGTGGCCTTGCCAAAGGTCAGTTGGTCGCCATCAACCCGGTGATCGAATGCGGCACATGCGAGCATTGCGCCAAGGGCGATATCAATATGTGTGCGACAAAGCGGTTTCCCGGCTCGGCCACGACCAAGCCGCATATTGACGGGTTTTTCCGCGACCGGTTTGATTTTCCGGCCCGCTGCCTTGTGCCGGTCGAGACGATCAACCCCGCCCATCTGACCTTTGCCGAACCGCTGGCCTGCGCCATGCACAGCGTCAATCAGGCGGGCACCTCTGCCGGGGCGCGGGTTCTGGTGACGGGCTGCGGACCGATGGGTCTTCTGGCCTGCATTGCCGCCGTTGCCAAAGGGGCACGCGTGGATGTGACCGATATCAAACCGGCCTCATGTGAGGCAGCACTTGCGGTTGGGGCGGCCCGGGCCTTTGTGCCGGGCCGGGATGACATGGCAGAACTCAGCGCCCGGTATGATGTGGTGATTGAGGCCAGCGGCTCACCACATGCCTATAATCAGGCGTTAGAGGCCTGCCGCAAACAGGGCACGATTGGTGTCTTGTCACTGATCCAGCCCAGCGAAGTGCCGATCAACCTGCATCTGAATGCGCTGAAGGAAATCCGATCCATCGGCAGCATTCTTTACACCCATGAATTTGCCGACGCGGTTGCGCTGATCGAAAGCGGAACCATTGATTTCGAGGCGATCACCGCAGCCCGCTTCCCCGTTGCCGAGGCCCAGGCGGCCTGCGAGTTGATGGAAAGCGGTGGCGCCATCGGCAAGGTGTTGATCCACCCCACGGGTTGACCCATGGCGCCATCTTCTCGGAAAAGGGGACTTTTTCATAAAACGGTCTATTGGATCAGGTGGTGAGGAAAGAGGCCCACAATGACCCGTAAGCATCCCTTCAAGCGCCACCGTTTTCCAGCCGTCATTATTCTTTGTGCGGTTCGTATGTACCTTCGCTATTCCCTTTCTTATCAGGATACGGCTGATTTGCTTGCCGAGCGCGGCGTGTATGTTGACCGATCAACTCTCTATCGTTGGGTGCGTAAGTTCGGACCCCAGATAGCCAATGGTATTGAAAGGCGCCGCCAGTGGGTTGGCCTGAACTGGCATGTTGACGAAACGTATCTCCGGGTTGGCGGAAAGTGGCGGTATTTGTGGCGCGCGATAGACCGTCAGGGTCATCTGATTGACTTTCGCTTGACCGCCCGGCGCGATGCCGAAGCTGCGAAAGCCTTTCTGCGGAAAGCCATTGAGAAGGCGCGATTGCATCGACCCGTCTCAATCTGCACTGATAAAGCGCCGACTTACCGCAAGGTGATCCAGGATGAAAACCGGCGCTATGACCCACACTTTGACAGCATTACACACATCAACAAAAAATGGCGAAACAACCTGATCGAAAGCGACCACGCCGCATTGAAGAGGCTCTTGGGTTATCGGTAGAGCTTTCGATCGCTCAGCTCTGCAAAGGCGACGCTCCGCGGAATAGAAGCCATCCGCACTATCAAAAATCGGCACGTCTACGACATGAAGCCCGGCATTCAAGGTGAGATCGCCCTTGTGCACGAAGTGTTCGGATTGGGTGCCCTAGGTTTTGTTGACATTCAATGGCGCCATTTGAGTGCGCATACGAGGTTTGTAAAGCCGATATAGTTGCGAGCCAGTTTGTCGTATCGGGTGGCCACTGCGCGGAAGTGTTTCAATTTGCTGAAGAACCTCTCAATTGCGTTTCGATCCTTGTAAAGGCAGGCATCAAATCTCCGCCACGCGGCAGTCGTTGAGCGGCGCGGGACGACCGGCGTCGCTCCGGTCGCGGCGATGGCATCCATCGCACGCGCTCCATCATACCCTTTGTCAGCCAGAACGAACTCAGCTTTCAGCCCCTCAAGTAGTGGTTCAATTTGGGTGATATCGTTGCGCTGCCCGCCTGTGAGGATCTGCCGCACAGGATTGCCATGGGCATCGGTCGCGAGATGGATTTTGCTGCTGATCCCACCCCGTGATCGCCCTAACGCTTGAGTTTCAGCCCCCCTTTTTGCGCGCCCGCGCTGTGCTGATGGGCGCGCATAATGGTGCTGTCTACAAGGATGTACCCGAAGTCTGGATCATCCGCCATCGCATTGAAAAGGCGCTCGAATACACCATCCCGACACCAGCGATTGAAGCGAACATAGACCGAATTCCACGTACCGAAGGAATCAGGCAAGGCCCGCCAATGCGCGCCGGTTCTGGCAAGCCAGAGAATGGCCTCCATGAACAACCGATTGTCTTGCCCGCTACGCCCCGGATCGGTCTTCTTACCCGGTAAATGGGGCGTCTTGTGCTGCCGAACCTGACCTTCGAGAAAGCGGCGCTCTTCATCGCTCAGCACCACCGCATCCGCAACCCGTCCAACCATCGCATCACCTCCTGAAGCTCAGTTCAAACAATGATACGAATTACAGTTCCAGGTGACTAGAAAAAGAGCGCGCCCGCATGACGGAGAATCTGACCAAACAGAGCCCACCAAAGCGCGCCTTCGACGAAAAACTAGGCAGCGGACTCATAAAACTGGCACCATAGCCTGACGGATGCGAGTTTGATCATCGCCAAGAAGTTGGCAGATGTCTTTTCGTATCGGGTGGCTATACGGCGGAAGGAAGCTTTGAGGCGGCCAAAGAACCGCTCGATCTTGTTGCGCTCGCGATAGATATCGACGTCGAACTCGGCGGGCAGTTTGCGGTTGGATTTGGACGGGATGACGTCGATGGCGCCCTGTTCCCAGATCATCTTGCGGATCCAATCCGCGTCATATGCCTTGTCAGCCAGAACGTATTGGCCAGGTTGCAGCCCGTCCAAAAGCTGTTCGCATGGGGGTGCATCGTGGGCTTGGCCCGGCGTCAGTTCATAGCGGATCGGCAACCCGTCCTGATTGGTAAGTGCATGTATTTTCGTGGTTAACCCACCCCGCGACCGGCCCATGCAACGACGCGGGTCGTTTTTTTGAGCGTCGCTGCAGAATGGTGAACCCGAACCGATGTGCCATCCACCATCACGGTGTCGATATTGTGCGCATCGGCGACCGCCTCCATTACCCGATCCCAAATGCCCGCATAAGTCCATCGGTTGAAACGGTTGTAGATCGTTGTGTAGGGGCCGTATTGATCGGGCAAATCGCGCCACGGGATGCCTGTGCGCAAGACATAGAAGATGCCATTGATCACACGCCGATCATCGACACGCTTAACCCCTCGGCTGTTATTTGGGAGCACTGCTTTGATGAACTCCCACTCCAAATCGCTCAAATCTGACCGCGCCATTCCACTGCTCCGCATATTGTCTTGCGGGAAATGAATCATAACAGGCTGGAAACGTGAAGCTCTTTGTAAGTACGCTGCCTAGAACTCTGCCTGAGATTCCTCTCAAACCCCTGGAAAATCTGGGAAACTGGCTGCGTCACCACCCGCCGACTGGTCCTGAAACTGGCCTTTATGGAGCCCCTTCAATACCACCGATTTGAGGGAGCTAGAACTCCACAAATATCCAAACCATTCAAGGCTTTAAGGGGTATTGAAACCCTAAATAAGAGAAATGGTGCGGGTGGAGGGACTTGAACCCCCACGCCTTGCGGCGCCAGAACCTAAATCTGGTGCGTCTACCAATTCCGCCACACCCGCTTGTCAGCGTATGGGGTAGCCTGCGCAGTCTGTCGTTGCAAGGGCCTCATATGGGCCTTTCTGACGACACGAAGATATTGCTGCTTATCCTTACGGTTTGCGGTTTATGTGCTGCCTTCACAGTGGAAACACGGTTGCCCCAAAAGATGAGCTTGAGCATCGTCCATGTAATCTGCAACGCACATGCATTTCGTGGAGGGCATCGCCCGAACCGAGGGGCAGGAAGCGAAGCGCCCGCCCCGTGGGGGCGGCTCAGACGCCGCCCGGCGGTGCCGCCGGGCGGGAGCATGGTGCGGGGTGATTCAGGATTTCAGGCCGAAGCTTTAGTGGCAGTTTTCGATACAACCCACCCGCAAACCACTATGGTCTTAGCAAAGCAAAACCATTTTCCACCTCCGGTGCCACATGAGCATTGGGGGAGATGGCGGCAACCGGATAAAAAGCCAACAACCTCAGATACACCTCCCGCCATCGACCTCCATACAGATGCCGGTGACCATGCTGGCCTCGTCCGAGCAGAGGTAGCAGGCCGCGTTTCCCATATCTTCGGGCGTCGAAAACCGGCCCAGGGGAATGGTGGCGAGGAACTTGGCCCTGATCTCTGGCGTGTCTTCGCCCATGAACATTTTCAGCAGCGGTGTATCGCCCGCCACCGGGTTGATCGCGTTCACCCGGATGCCCAGAGGCGCGAGTTCCACCGCCATGCCTTTGGTTGCAGTGTTCATCCAGCCCTTGGAGGCATTGTACCAGTTCAGTCTGGGCCGGGGTGAGACCGCCGCCGTTGAGGCGACATTCAGGATCACACCTGCGCCTTGCACCTTGAACAGCGGCACGATGTGCTTCGCGGTCAGATAGACTGATTTGCAGTTCACCGCGAAGACCTTGTCGAAATCCTCTTCGCTGACCTCTTCCATCGGCGCGGGCAGATGTGTCGTGCCTGCATTGTTGATCAGAATGTCGATCTGCCCGAAGGCCTGCACCGTCGCCTCGACCATCGCCTGCACGCTTTCCCCGTTGGCCACATCGGTCTGCACGGCCTGCACGCCTGCGCCAAGCTCTGCTGCCAGATCATCCGCCATATCCTTGTTCAGATCGGCAATCATCACCTGCGCCCCTTCGGCGATGAATTTGCGCGCAATCCCGGCCCCGAAGCCCGATGCGCCACCGGTCACAATCGCCGTTTTGCCCTTTAATCGCATCTGTCTCTCCTACCCGTGCAAGGCCGCGACGGTTTTCAGAACTGAAAACCCGTACAATGCCTCGAACCCTTTTTCACGGCCATGGCCTGACAGGCCCGTGCCGCCAAAGGGCAATTCGACCCCGCCACCCGCACCATAATTGTTCAGAAACACCTGGCCTGCGCGCAATTGCCTTGCCAGCCGCATCTGCCGGGCGCCGCTTTCCGTCCAGACAGAGGCGACAAGGCCGAAATCCGTGCCATTGGCGATGGCTATGGCCTCCTCTTCGGTCTCGAAAGGGATGACGACCTGAACAGGCCCGAAAATCTCCTCCCGGGCCAGTATGTGATCCGGGGGAACATCCGCAAACAGCGTTGGTGCCACATAGGCCCCGCCCGCGGGGGCATCGCTGATGATCTGCCCCTGCGCCGCGATCTCCAGATCCGCGCCCTTGGCCAGAAACCCCTCCACAATCTCTTTCTGACGGGGGGAGACCAGCGGACCAAGGTCAAGATCATCAAGCGCAGGGCCTGCACGCAGCGCTGCATACCGCGCGGCCATGCCGTTCAGCACCTGATCATAGACGCGGCGCTGGACCAGAATGCGCGAGGATGCCGAACAGGTCTGGCCCGCATTCTGGATGCCCGCATTGACGAGGAAAGGAAGTGCCGCGTCGATATCCGCATCCGCAAACACCAGTTGCGGGGATTTGCCGCCCAGTTCCAGCGTCACCGGCACCACATTCTGCCCCGCCGCCTGTTGAATGCGTTTCCCAACCCCGACCGAACCGGTGAAGGAGATATGATGCACACCGCCATGACCGCTGAGCGCGGCACCCGCTTCGACCCCCAGCCCCGGCACCACATTCAGCGCCCCGTCCGGCAGCCCGGCGCGCCGCGCAATCTCACCAAAGGCAAGGGCTGTCAGACAGGCCTCTTCGGCCGGTTTCAACACGCAGGCATTGCCCATGGCCAGCGCGGCCCCCACTGAACGTCCGATGATCTGCATCGGGTAGTTCCAGGGGATGATATGGCCCGTGACCCCATGGGGCTGGCGCAGGGTATAGACCGTATACCCTTCCAGATAAGGGATCGTCTGGCCATGCAGCTTGTCCGCCGCACCGCCATAGAATTCCATATACCGGGCCAGGGCCAGCACATCGGCGCGCGCCTGTGTCAGCGGTTTGCCCACATCCATGGCTTCCAGCCGGGCCAGCTCCTCCACCTGTTCCAGAACCATCTGACCGATCCTGAACAGGACCCTCCCCCGTTCTGCTGCTGTCGCGTGACCCCAGGGGCCGGTCAGGGCAGAACCGGCAGCCCTGACCGCTGCATCAATATCCTCATGATCCCCTCTGGCGATCCGGCAAATCTCTGCCCCGTCCGAGGGGGAGTGCAACGGCAAACCCGCGCCCGAGGCTGGCGCACGCCAGACCCCGCCGATAAGGCAGTGCGTGGGGTCAAGGCCAAGGGGGCGTATGGTCATCTTGTCATCCAATGATCGGGTCACATCTCGCACATCATCCCAGGGCGGGCATGATGTGCATATACTGCATAGCGTCAGAGGCGGTGCTACCGCAAACGCCGCAGCAATGCCTGCGATGGTTCTCCCGTCACGGCCAGACCGGTCGCCTGCTGATAGGCGCGGATCGCGGCTTCGGTTCTGGGGCCGATCACCCCGTCATCGCCGCCGGTGTCATAGCCTGCATCGGTCAACCGGCGCTGAAGCGTCTGCCGGTCGGTGATACTCAGCCCGAACCGGTCGGGCGGGAACGCCGCGCGCAGGCCCGGGCCACCGGCCAGCCGGTCAGACAGATACCCCACACCCAGCCCGTAATTCTGCGAATTGTTATAGCGCAGGATCACGCCGAAATTCCGAAACACCAGAAAGGCCGGGCCGGTGAGACCCGCAGGGATCAGGATCGACCCCGCCCCGTGATCCGGCAAAGCGCCGCCCGCCGCAGGCCGCACCCCCATACCGGACCAGACCGACACGGCGCGCGCGCCTCCCCGCCCGGCCAGCCCGGTGTCAAACCCGTCGGGCAGCCGCACTTCCAGCCCCCAGGGGTGGCCCCGTTGCCAGCCGGAACGCGATAGATACGCCGCCGCCGAGGCCAGCCCATCGGTCGGATCATCCGACCAGATATCGCGCCTGCCATCGCCCCGGAAATCAACTGCATAAGCCTCAAACGTGGTAGGAATGAACTGCGTATGGCCCATGGCGCCGGCCCAGCTTCCGGTCATCCGCGCGGCGCTGACATCGCCGCGTTGCAGAATGCGCAGGGCCGCGATCAGCTGACGTTCGAAAAACGCGCCGCGCCGCCCGTCATAGGCCAGGGTTGAAACGGCCGAGATCACCGGGATCGCCCCGCGCCGCTGCCCGTAATTGCTTTCCACCCCCCAGATCGCGGCCACAAGCCTGGCCGGAACGCCATATTGCCCCTCAATCTCGTTGAGCAGCGCCTGCTGGCGGCGCAACCGGTCACGGCCTGTGGCGATTTTCGCATCCGAGGCCACGATGGCGAGGTAATCCTGCAAGCCGCGCGAGCTCTCGGTCTGGTTCCGGTCCCGCTCGACCACGCCGGGCAGAAAACCGGCCCCGCGAAACCCCGCATTCAGCGTGGCAGCCGTGATACCCTGTGCTTCGGCGCGGGTGCGAAACCCGGCAACCCAGGCGTCATAGCCCGCATTGGGAACGGCCCGCATAGCAGGATCATCACGGCCCGGCGCAGACACCGCCGAACGCATCGCGGGCACGCAGCCCGAAATCAATATGGCCGATCCGCCGCAAACCACCGCTCGCCGTGACACAGGCATTATATCAATCCTTTACAGGTCCATCTTCATACTGATCCGCGCAAAACAGCGTCGGAATCCCGGAGGGTGCGAGGCGCAGTCCTCATATTGCCCAACCGCCACCTTTGACACTCCTGCGGCCCTATCGGGACATGTGTTGCCTTATACGCCTTGAGCCACCCGCAATTCAAACGTGACGATATCAACCAACCCGCCTGTTATTGTATACATTCCAGCTTGACTTGATGAATGGTTTTGCACAACCCTCCCGCAGCCGCTGCGCGTGGGGAAACGACAAAGGCAAATCAGGGAAATCAATGGCCGCCTCATGCAGAATAATATTCAGAAAGACGGCCCCGAAGCATTGCGCATAGGGAGCTGGCGCAGCCACAGGGATTTCGGCACCCCCAACCTTTCAAACCATCTGTCCCGGATATGCTCAATGCAGATATCTGATCGTTTCGGGCTAGCGGCCACGCATGGCAACCGGCTGCATACGGCCATGTCAGTTTCAAACGGCCCGGCTGTGTCAGTCCGCCTGACCAGAGGTCTGTCATGAACACCCGCATCGGCATACTGGCATTTCCGAACATCACCCAATTGAACCTGACCGGGCCTTATGAAGTGTTCTCGCGGCTTCCCAACACCAGAACCGATCTGGTCTGGAAATCCACCGACCCGGTTCTGTCGGATACCGGCTTTACCATAACCCCGACCCTTGCCTTTGCAGATGCCCCTGAATTTGATGTGATCCTGGTACCCGGCGGTGTCGGTCAGCAGGGGTTGCTGGAAGATACAGACGTGCTGCATTTCATTCGTCAGCAGGCCAAAACCGCAAAATGGGTGATGTCGACCTGTACCGGATCACTGGTTCTGGGGGCCGCCGGGTTGCTGGATGGCAAGCGCGCGACCTGTCATTGGCTATCGCTGCCCCTTCTGCGGCATTTCGGGTGCATAATTGTCGAGGAACGTGTTGTCTTTGACGGCCAGATCATAAGTGCCGCAGGCGTCTCTGCGGGGATCGACGGGGCGCTGGAACTGGTGGATCGTCTGGCAGGCCGGGACATGGCGGAAACGATCCAGCTTTCCCTGGAGTATGATCCGCAACCGCCCTATTCCGCAGGCTCACCGGCCACCGCCCGACCGGAACTGTCTGCCCGGATCCGCAAATTCACCGAACCGATCATAGCGGGCCGCGACGACCGTGCCCGCGCGGCAGCAGCCCGGCTGACAGAGGGTGTTCGAGACGTGCTTTAAAACGACTGTTACGGTTTCAATGGAAACCCGAAACGCTTCAGATCAACAACGCGGGCCTCCCGGATATTCTCATCCGCCGCAAGGCAGATCGCCTGATTTTGCACGGCATCCTGCATATGACGGGTCAGGTCGATATCCTCGGCAATCGCGCGTAGCACAAACCCCTGCCCGGCATCGCAGAGTACCTGATGGCCGGGTTCTTCCGGCAATTCGATCATCTGATCGCCAGAGGCGCGATGCACCCGCAATGGTCGCGCATCGGTGATCTGGCACACCACATTCACATAATGCACGCCGCAATCGACAATCGGGCGGGTGGTCTGCATCTGCAATGGTGCTGGTGGAGCCGCGGGCAAAACCCTATTCTGGCCGGACGACAGGCAAGGAGCAGAGCAACATGACCGATACCAGCACCCAGATGCGACGTGAAATCCTGCAGATTCCCTCTGCCGTTGCCCGTCTGCTCGACAAGGGAGGCCCGGCAATCGCCCGCCTTGCAACCGAATTGCGCACACGCGACCCCAATCTGGTGGTGACCGTCGCGCGCGGGTCATCCGACCATGTCTGCACCTATCTGAAATACGCGGTTGAGTTGGAACTGGGCCTGCCTGTTGCCTCAATCGGGCCCTCCGTCGCCTCGCTTTACGGCGCAAAGCTGCGTCTGGACAACGCGCTGTGCCTGTCGGTGTCACAATCGGGGCAAAGCCCGGATATCGTGGCGCTGGCGAAAGCGGCCACCGAAGGCGGGGCATTGTCCATTGCGGTCACCAATGATGCGACCTCCCCCCTGGCGGAGGCCGCCGCCCTTTGCATGGACATCCATGCCGGCCCGGAACGGAGCGTGGCCGCAACCAAGACCTTCGTGACCTCGGCGGTCGCGACCCTGATATTGCTGGCCCATTGGACGGAAGACCACGCCCTGAAGGACGCATTGCACAACCTGCCCGCCCGGCTGGAAGAGGCCACACGGCAGGACTGGTCCCCCCTTCGGCGGGCAATCGGCACGCGCAATTCCCTGTTCACACTCGGGCGCGGGCCATCCTGGGCCATCTCGAACGAGGCCGCGCTGAAATTCAAGGAAACCTGCCAGATCCATGCCGAAAGCTATTCTGCCGCAGAAGTGCTGCACGGCCCCGTCTCGATCATCGGTGACGGGTTTCCGGTGCTGTGCTTTGCTGCAAAAGACGCGGCAGAAACCGCCGTGGTCGATGTTGCCGATACGCTGGCCGGGAAAGGCGCGCAGGTCTTCGTGACCTCTGACAAGGCCCGCCACGCAACATGCCTGCCGCATATCCGCACCGATCACCCGCTGACCGACCCGATTGCCCTGATGGTCTCGTTTTACACCCTGGTTGAACAGGTCGCGGTGGCCCGTGGCATCAACCCCGATGCCCCCCGTCATCTGCGCAAGGTGACAGAAACCGTCTGACCGGTTTTGAAACGTGGTTGAGCGACCTGCTGCGGCCCATCCATTCCACCCATGCAAGCGCCAACAGCTTGACCTGTGGTTAAAACCCGGGCCATCTGAACAGCGTAAGGGAGCCCGCCATGTATCAGCCCGCGATCACCGGAACCGGTGTTTTCACGCCCTCATCCGTCATCACAAATGATGAACTTGTGGCCGCCTTCAACGCCCATGTGACCCGGTACAACGCGGAAAATGCAGACCGCATCGCAGCCGGCGAGATCGAGGCCAAAGCTCCTTCCTCATCTGAATTCATCCATGCGGCCTCGGGCATCGAACAACGCTATGTGCTTGATAAAACGGGCGTTCTGGACCCGGATGTGATGCATCCCTGGCTGCGGGAACGCACCGATGATGAACCGGGCCAGATGGCTGAAATGGCACTGGAAGCGTGCCGTCAGGCCCTTGAAATGGCGGGAAAGACCGCCGCGGATGTGGATGCGGTGATCTGTGCGGCCTCCAACCATGAACGCGCCTATCCTGCCATTGCCGTCGAAATCCAGAACCTTCTTGGGATCGAAGGCTTTGGCTTTGACATGAATGTTGCCTGTTCCTCGGCCACATTCGGCATTCAGGCCGCCGCCGACATGATCAGATCGGGCAGCATACACAGTGCGCTGGTCGTAAACCCAGAAATCTGTTCCGCCCATCTGGAATGGCGCGACCGCGATTGTCATTTCATCTTCGGAGACGTCTGCACAGCCCTGTTGATCGAGCGTGCGGACAGCGCGAATGGCCCGCATTTCCTGATCAAATCCACACGATTGGCCACACAGTTTTCTAACAATATCCGCAACAATAACGGCTTCCTCCGCCGCACCCGCAAGGGCCATATGGAGGATCGCCGCGACATGCAGTTCATGCAGAACGGGCGCAAGGTTTTCAAAGAGGTTTTACCGCTGGTGTCCCGGCATATCGCCGCCCATATGGCCGATGAAAACATCACCGCCGACAATCTGAAACGGCTCTGGCTGCATCAGGCCAACAAGACCATGAATGATTATATCGGCAAACGTGTTCTTGGCCGTGATCCCGCGCCCGGTGAACAGCCCAACATCCTTCAGGATTATGCGAATACATCCTCTGCCGGGTCGATCATCGCTTTCGCAAAATATTCCACCGATCTCGCCCCCGGTGACGCGGGGCTGATCTGTTCCTTCGGGGCGGGGTATTCTGTCGGTTCGGTCATTGTCGAACGTGCTTAAAGGCATGGCGGGGGATTGACCGGTTTCGGGTAAATCCGAAACGCGAAAACGCCAATTGCCTTCCGGGTCACGCTGCCGTTTCATCCTCCAGATGCAGCTTCATCTCCAACAGCACTTTCTGAATTTCCAGCGTCTCCCGCAGCAGGCGTTTGGCCTCGTTGATCGTGATCACCCCATCCGCGATCGACTGGTGATATTCTCCCATCAGCATCGCAAAGCGCTGGCTTAAGGCAACCACATCGGTATTCACACCACCTTCGCGCCCCTCATTGCGTTTGGAATTATCATAGCTCAGCGTGATCCCCTGCAACTCTGCCAGCGCGGTCGTCACATGGGGAAACTGCGCCGCATTTTCCAGCGCCGCCACCGCGTCGATGGGCATGAACCGATCCCCGTGTTCCGCCGCGTCCGAGAAATAGCGGCCCAGCGTCGCCTTGGATTTTCCCGTCAACTCGCAAGCTGCGGCAAAGCCCACATCCTTGATCAACGCCTCAGTATGTTTCTTCAGGTAATTTCCCACGCGCCATTGCCTCAAAATCGGTCCGACTGGGGAAACCAAACCGGTTTTTCCCATGATGGTCAATCGCCCCGGCTGACAGGCTTTGATATGCCCCGCATGTGTTGCGGGGTGATGAACCTGTCATCGGCTCCTGTACCAGGCCGATTGGGTGGGGGTTCGCCGTCATGGTCGATCCGGCCCAGCGCCGGATCGATCCCCCCATGTACGGCGGACCCTTTCATTTACCTGGCTTGCTGTTGAGCCTTGTAAAACCAAGCAGTCATACCTGATCAGGGTCGGTTTTCAGAACTGTTGATCTTTGCCTTTTGTGCATCGGCGCGCAGGCTGCGGCATATCGGGCAATCTGTTGCTCAGGCTAAACTCTGCGCCCGTCTGTGTGAAAACAACGGGTATCAGACCGGGTTGGGCAGTGCCTGACCCTCGGCGCATGCAATCACATTGGCCAGCGCCATCCGCCCCATCGCCTCGCGCACCTCCAGGGCGGCGGTGCCCAGATGGGGCAGAAGCGTGACATTTTCCATCGCGATCAGGGCCTCGGGCACCTCTGGTTCAAACTCATAGACATCCAGACCGGCGCCCGCGATCTGCCCTGCCTGCAAGGCTGTGATCAGGGCGGCCTCATCAATGACATCGCCACGGGAAATATTGATCACCATGGCATGGGGGGGCATCGCGGCCAGCGCGCCTGCGCCGATGAAATGATAGGTGCCCGGCCCGCCCGACAGGGCGATCACCACGATATCGGCCGCAGACATGGCCCGCTCCAGCGACATCTGCTCGGCCGGGAAATCCAGCGATTTACTTGATCGGTTCGCATAGACAATCCGGCAGCCGAACCCGAAATGGCAGCGTCGGGCAATCGCCTGACCGATCCGGCCCATGCCGATGATCGCCACGGTCTTGCCGGTCACATGCATGCCCAGCATCTGCGTGGGCTTCCAGCCCAGCCATTTGCCCGCCCGCACAATCCGTTCACCTTCGCCCGCACGCCGGGCCGTCATCAGGATCAGTGTCATCGCAATATCGGCAGTGGCATCAGTGACCGCACCGGGTGTGTTGGTCACCGCCACCCCGGCCGCCGCCGCGGCTTCCACATCAATATGGTTATACCCCACCCCGAAATTCGCCAGCAATTTGCAGCGCGGGGTTGGAACCCCGGCAAAGACTTCGGCCGAAAACCCGTCCCCAAGGGTGGGGATCACCATATCCTGCTCGGACAGCGCGGTGATACATTCCTCATGGCTCATCGGGCCTCCGCCCGGGCGATGGGTCACCTCAAACCGGGTGGCGGCCTCGGCCATCACCGCATCGGGCAGACGGCGGGACACAAGCAGTTTCAATGTCATCAATGCATCCTCTGGCCGTTGTCCACCACCTGATCCGGGGCCAGCAGGACAATCCCGCCTGTGTCATCGGACACGCCCAGAACCAGCACTTCCGACCGCATCGGCCCGATCTGACGCGGCGGGAAATTGACCACCGCCATCACCTGACGCCCGATCAGCGTCTCGGGCGTGTAATGGGCGGTGATCTGGGCCGAACTTTTCTTTTCCCCAAGTTCCGGCCCGAAATCGACCCAAAGCCTGATCGCGGGTTTGCGCGCCTCGGGGAAAGGTTCGGCCCGGGTCACGGTGCCCACCCGGATATCGACCTTGAGAAAGTCATCAAAGCTGAGATCAGACATGAATGTTCTAGCCTTTCAACGCACGGGACCGGTCGGTGGCCGCTTTGACCGTGGCCTGCATCAGCGGGGCGAGGCCCCTGGTGTCATCCATCAGCACCTCCAACCCGGCCTGGGTTGTGCCATTGGGTGAGGTCACGTTGATGCGAAGCTGTTCCGGTGTCTCATCCGCAGCCTCGGCCAGGGCGCCCGCGCCCGCAACCGTGGCGCGCGCCAGATGCATCGCCATCTCTGCCGGCAGACCCTCGGCCCGGGCCGCGGCGGCAAGCGCATCAATCATGTAGAACACATAGGCCGGACCAGAGCCGGAGGTGCCGGTAACCGTATCGATCTGGTCTTCGCTCTGAAGCCTGACGACCTGGCCCACGGCCTCCAGCAGCCCAGCGGCCAGATCCGCATCTGCCGGGCTGGCCGCAGCGTTGCCGATGATTGCCGTGATGCCTTTGCCTATCGCGGCGGGGGTGTTGGGCATGGCACGGATCACCCGGGTCTTTTCGCCCAGAGCCGCCTCGAAAGCCGCAAGGGGCGTGCCTGCGGCCACCGAAATCACCAGGGTGCCGCCCCCGCCATATGGCGCCAGTTGCGGCAGGGCCTCCTCCATCATCTGCGGTTTCACGGCAACCAGCGCGATGGCCGGGTCCGCAGGCAGGTCGGCATTCATCTGAACACCGGTCTCTCGCAACCAGTCTGACGGGACCGGGTCGATCACCCAGACCTTACGGGGCGGCAGCCCCCGGGCCAGCCAGCCCTGCAACATCGCCGACCCCATCTTGCCACAGCCCAGCATCACCAGGCCACGGCGCATCACTTCGTTAAAATCCATAACCCCTCCGACGGCACGCGCCGCCGAGATTAGGCGCGGCCATAGCTCTCCGCAATGGCGACTTGCATGGCCTCGGCCGGCGTGCTGTTGCCCCAGCAGGCCAGTTGAAAGGCCGGGTAAAACCGCTCGGCGGCCAGAACCGCGGTTTCCACCATGCAGGAAATCTGCTCTGGACTTGCCAGTTGCTCCCCCGCCAGAACCAGCCCGTAGCGATAGACCATCAACTGCTGTGCCTGCCAGTAGCTGAACGCCCCTGCCCAGCATTTGTCATTGGTCAGGTTCAGTGTCTCGTAGAGTTTCGGCAGGCTGTCCTCAGGCGGTTCCATGTCGAAGGTGCAGATCATCCGCAACGTTTCATCATAGGACGACCAGGCCAGCGTCACCGAATAGGTGCGCCACTGCCCCTCGATCGCCATGGCGATCTGATCATCTGCAACACGGTCAAAATCCCAGTCGTGATGGGTTGCAATGGTTTCGACGATATCAATCGGATGAATGTCGTCAGTTTCGAAATACTGCTCGGAAAGTGACATAGCCCAGGCCTCGTTATTGTTGGCAGCCTCGGAGGGGCCTGGCCTTTGCGGCCATGACGCCCACTAGAAGCTGGGTGCCTCACTATGGGTCGCCGGGTTGTTCCCGACCCCATACAAGATATGGTGGGCTGTAGAACCGGGCCTGTAAAGCAGTATTTTCAGGAAAAAGCGCCTTCAACCGCACCAGTTGATGCGTGAGCTGTAGCGGAACACTCAATGCTGCAGTGTATTTACAGTCAAAGTTGCAGCAAGCAAAAAGTTGTGGATAGATGCGACGCCGCTTTCTCTGGCCCTATGCTCGGTCCATTTCAGAGAGACAGCGAGGGCAAGATCAGACGGGCATCCGGTCAGAGGCGCGCGCGGGGGGGACAATAAGCCTGTCAGGCCGCCCGGTCAGACAGGGTTTGCGGCTCATGATCTGCGGGGGCTTCGCGCGGTATATGCATGCGAAGCGTGGCCCCGACCCAAACGCCGATGACCCCGCACAACCCGGCGGCCAGCACCGTATGCCACGGGAAAGACCCGACCACCGCCCCCTCCATAAGATGGGCTGGTGACAGAAGGGCATACATAAGACTGCCAATCTCCCATTGTGACAGGAACATAAGCGCAAAAGCCCCGACAAAGGCCCACACACCGATCCAGAGCGGCCAGAACCCGTACCGTTCAAGGATCTCTTTTGGCAACAGGATCGAGGCCAGCATAACCGCAAGGCTCACCCCCGGCAACCAGACCAAAAAACTGATCCCGTCGGCCAGAAGAAATCCGAATACCGCCGACAGCAATCCACCACTCGCGCCCAGATAAACCATCATAAATACCGATTGCGCCCCCGCGACCACACCGGTCCAGATCGCACCGGTCATAGCAGACCGAAACACGGTATGTGCAAGAGACTCGTCGGGGGTCTGTGGTGGTGGTGTGATAATCATACCCAACATCTAGGGGGGCCATTGGGTCAAAAAGATGGTCAGCCCATGATCACTTTTTGGCTTTGGCCGCTTCCAGCACCTCGATTCGCCCTTTCAGCGCCTCATTTTCCTCTCGCGCCTTCTGGGCCATGGCGCGGGTGGCGTCGAATTCTTCGCGGGTGACAAAGTCGCGGTCTGCCAGCCATCGGTCCATCATGGATTTCATCGCTGTTTCGGCCTCATCCTTCGCGCCCTGGGCGACGCCCATCGCGTTGGTCATCAATTGCGAGATATCTTCCATGATCTTGTTGCGGGTCTGCATCGGTTTCTCCATTTCGCTTACACCTGATATGGCGGTGCGGGGCCTGCCAATCAAGGTTGACTTCGCCGCAGGCACCCCCCATCCAACCCTCACAAACCGGTAACGGAGACCCCATGCAGGCCGCCATTCCCTTCCCCGATATCTCGCCCGAGCTGTTTGCGATCACACTTGGCGGGTTCGAATTTGCCCTACGCTGGTATGCGCTGGCCTATATCGCGGCGCTGCTGATCGGCTGGTGGCTGGTGCTGCGCGCGGTAAAACACCCCCGGCTCTGGCCCGGCGACACGGCACCGATGACCCCGACGCATGTGGAAAATCTGGTCACATGGGTGATCATCGGGGTGGTCCTGGGCGGGCGGCTTGGCTTTGTTCTGATCTATCAGCCCGGCTATTATCTGCAAAACCCTGCCCAGATTCCGATGATCTGGCAAGGCGGCATGGCCTTTCATGGCGGGCTGGCCGGGGTGCTTGTGGCAGCTATGCTGTTCTGCCGGCGGTACAGATTGCCCATGATCAGCGTTGCTGATGCGCTGGCCATGGCAACCCCGCCGGGCCTGTTGCTGGGCCGGATCGCGAATTTCATCAATGCAGAGCTGTGGGGGCGACCCACAGATGCACCCTGGGGCGTGATCTTCCCGGGCGAATACGCCCAGGCCTGCCCCGGGCCTGAGGGGCTGGTCGAGCATGCATTGGTGACGTTATGCGCCCGCCATCCGTCGCAACTTTACGAGGCCGGGCTGGAAGGGGCGCTTCTTGGGGCGGTTATCTTCTATCTGGTCTACCGGCGGGGCTGGCTGAAAGTGCCGGGTCAGGTGATGGGCCTGTTTCTGGCAGGTTACGGGCTGGCCAGGTTCATCGTCGAATATTTCCGCCAGGCGGACCCGCAATTCATCACCCCCGATACGCCTCTGGGCCATGTGATCTCATTGACCCCCGCGCTTGGCGTCAGCATGGGGCAATTGCTGTCCCTGCCGATGCTGGTGATCGGCATTGCAGTCATCATCATTGCCCGCCGGCAGGCCGCGTGACAGCACTTGGCGACAGGCTGATCGCGCGGATACTGCGCACCGGGCCGCTTTCGGTCGCCGAGTTCATGACCGAATGCCTGCTGAACCCGCGGGACGGGTATTACACAACCCATGCGCCGTTTGGCACCAGCGGCGATTTCACCACCGCCCCCGAGATCAGCCAGATGTTCGGGGAGCTTCTGGGCCTGTGGCTGGCACAGGTCTGGCTGGATCAGGGCCGCCCCGCCCGGTTTGTGCTGGCCGAGCTTGGGCCCGGGCGCGGCACGATGATGGCCGACATATTGCGCGCCACTGCAAGGATCGACGGCTTTCACGACGCCATGCATCTCGCACTGGTCGAGGCCTCCCCCGCCCTGCGCCAGTTGCAGAAGGCCGCGCTTTCCGGTCATGAGCCCGGATTCTGCGACCATGTGGGGGCCTTGCCGCCGGGTCCTCTCTACCTTTTGGCCAATGAGTTTTTTGATGCCCTGCCGATCCGGCAATTCCAACGCGGCAAACGGGGCTGGCATGAACGCCAGATCGGCACCGATGGCAGCCGTCTGGTCTGGGGCCTTGCCCCGGAACGGGACATTGCCGCCCTTGATGACCGGCTTGAGGCGACCCCCCACGGCCATCTGGTAGAGCTGAACGCCCCGGCCCTGCCATTTGCCGGAGAGATCGGGCAGCGCATTGCGCGGGACGGCGGCGCGGCGCTGATCGTGGATTACGGCGGTTGGGAAAGCCATGGCGATACGTTTCAGGCGGTGTCCCGGCACGGGTTCGCCGACCCGCTCAACGCGCCGGGAACCGCTGATCTGACCGCCCATGTCGCCTTTGGCCCTTTGGCCCGGGCGGCCACCCCGGCGCGGGCCACTGATCTGATGCCACAAGGCGTGTTTCTGGAACGCCTTGGCATCACCCCGCGCGCGGAACATCTGGCCGCAGGGCTGACCGGCCCGCCCCGGGATCAGCATATTGCCGCGCATCGGCGCTTGACGCATCCCGATGAAATGGGAACCTTGTTCAAAGTGATGGGCCTGCGCCCACCCGATGCCCCGCCCCTGCCCGCCCTGGAGCCCGCTGCCCCCGATGTCCCCGGCCACGACACGCCTTGAGCCTTTGACCTCTGATCTGCTGGAGGGCATGACCCATGGGTTTTTCACCCGTCGCGGCGGCGCCTCATCAGGTATTTTCGAGGGGCTGAACTGCGGCGGCGGGTCCTCTGATCAGGCCGAGATCGTCGCCCTGAACCGTGCCCGCGTGGCCCATAATATGGGTGTTGCCCGCGCCCGCCTTGTGACCATCTATCAGGTGCATTCCGCCGAAGCGGTCATGGTCGAAGACAGCGCCCCGGACCCCACCCCCAGGGCGGATGCGATTGTCACCTCCACCCCCGGCACCGCGATTGCGATTCTCACCGCCGATTGTCAGCCGGTTTTATTTGCCGACCATAAGGCAGGGGTGATCGCCGCCGCGCATGCGGGCTGGAAAGGCGCACTTGACGGGGTGTTGGAGCGGACAATTGATGTGATGGTGGAGGCCGGAGCCACACGAGAGGCCATCTGCGCGGTCATCGGCCCCGCGATCAGCCAGCGCGCCTATGAGGTGGGGCCGGGATTTCTGGACCGGTTCATGGAGGATGACCCGGACAACACGCGGTTTTTCATCAATGGTTCGGGCGACCGGTATCTGTTCGATCTGCCTGCCTATGGGTTGATGCGGCTGAGGGCCGCGGGTGTGGGAGAGGCGGAATGGACGCGCCATTGCACCTATTCCGACCCCGACCGGTTCTATTCCTATCGCCGTTCCACCCATGAAGGCGCGGCAGATTATGGTCGCCTGATCTCGGCGATTCGCCTTTGAAGCGCGGGAATTGGGCTGTTTTGCCCCGTTTTTGATATACCGCCGGAATATTGGGCAAGCTTGGGCCGGATGATGCCGCACCATCGCCCCATTTGTAGACACCCGGTTACATAAGGCCCCGAAAATCAAGCTGAACCGGCCAGGGGCACCGCCACATTTAAGCCATGAAAATCCACCGGAAATAAGCACGAAAGCCGCAAGACTGCCTGAATGCCAAGGCAGGATGCTCTCAACCCGCGAAAACACGGGATATGAGATGCCAATGCACGAAGGAACACGAAAATGACAAAGCGACGCTGGATGAAATCGGCGCTGATCGAAAGCCGGAAAGATCAGATCGAGATGCCCTGGGCCCGGCAACTGCGCGCCGCACGGCGGGCAGAGATACAGGTGCCGCTCAAGAAAGCCAGCTGAGGCCGGTTCGACCGGCACTACCCCGTTTTCAGAGAATGATCTCGGTCTCAAGCGCGTCGATCAGTGGCTTCAGATCACCCTCGAACCGCCGCCAGGCGGCCACGGACCCCCGATTGATCGGCTGGCGCACCTGGGCCACACTCAATGTCTTGACCGCGCGGGAGGAATGCTCCGGCGTCAGACAGGCCGGATCCCATGCCAGATCGCAAAACGCCAGCATCGCGCGGATCTGCGGTTCCGGCTCTGTGGTCAGGGCCTCATACTCCACTACATGCACCCGCCCCGGCAGCCGGTTTTGCCAGGCGGCGGTCGTGGCATCGAACAGCCGAATGAACCGGCCGATCTCTTTCAGATCATAGGCGTAGCGATGCAACCCGTCAGGAAACAGGTTTTTGTAGATCGACAGGCCCACATCCCGCGGATCGCGGTTCAGCAACACAAATCTGGCTTTTGGCAGGGCGCGGGCCACGGGGCCCATCAAGGCAAAGGTCGAGATTGACTTGTCCGTCACCCGCCCGGTCCCGGCTTTGGCCAGCGCCTTTTCGGCCCAGTTTCTGCCCGCCTGCCACCAGTCATTGCCTGCGGGGGTGTCGCCCGCCGCCAAAGCCTCGGCCAGCGGCAATATCGTGTCACCAAACAGCGCCATCTCACCGCCCGGCGCCACATCCGCATGCACCCCAAGGATGGTTTCGACCAGCGTGGTGCCCGATCGGGGCAGGCCAACCACAAAAATGGGCGCGGCCCCTTCATAGCCATCGAAAACATCGTCCTGAAAACTGTTCAACCGGTCGCGCGCGGTTTTCAGATCATTCTCGAACCCGTAGGGAAATCGCCGCGCGGTGATCCGGTTGGCGGTGTTCAGATGGGCAAAGACGGTATCATACCGGCCCTGATCCTCCAACGCCTTGGCCAGACCGAAAGACATCAGCCGCCGGTCTTCCGGGTCGCTGACATGGTCAGCCAGTTGTTGCTCCAACGCCACGACATCTGCCGCGTCTTTGGGCTGTTTGCGCCCGCGCATCAGCGACAGCCAGGCCCGCCCATGGGTCGGTGCGGTTTTCAATGCCGCGCGCAGATCCGCCTCCGCCTTGTCCAGCGCGCCCATGGTCTGGAACACACCAGCCCGCAACACCCGGGCGGCGGCGGCTTTCGGCGCCAGTTTCACCGCCTCATCCAATGCCGACAGGGCGCCGGTATAATCATCAGCGGCGCTCAACCGACCGCCCATATGGGTCAGAACCTGCACCGGCGATCCACCCGCCTTCATCGCAGCGCGATACATCTGCTTTGCCTTCGACACCTGCCCCGTATCCAGCAGCCGATCCGCCTGATCGACCAGTTGCGCATCATTGGTGCGTAAGGTGACACCCGCCGCCCTGGCCTGACGGATCAGTTTCTGACGGTCGCCGCCGGTGTTTATCTCTGCCAGCGCCTGCCACAGGGCGGGTTCCTTCGGTTTCAGTTTCAGCGCCCGGCGATACCATTTCGCCGCCGCCGCCAGATCGCCGCTTTGCGCGCTGATCTGGCCCAACTGGAACATCGGTTCTGCCAGGGGGCGCTGGTCGAGAATACGCAGATATCCCTGTCGCGCCACATCCATCTGCCCGGCCTGCTGTGCCTTCAGCGCGGCCTGATACGCCTCTTGCACCGAGGTTGCACTGCGCAGAGACCCGGGCTTTTTCATGCGGATTGGCTCAGCCGGTCCTCCATCACGTCGAAGGGCACGCCGGGGTCATCCTTTGCCCCGCGGATCACCAGAGACGTGCGGACCGAGGCGACATTGGGCGCGGATGTCAGAAATTCGGTCAGGAAGGTCTGAAAACTGCTTAAATCCGGGGCGACGCATTTCAGGATGAAATCAATGTCCCCGTTCAGCATGTGGCATTCGCGGACCAGGGGCCAGGACCGACACAGGGCCTCGAACGCAACCAGATCCGCCTCCGCCTGGCTGTGCAGACCGACCATCGCAAAGACCTGCACCTCGAACCCCAACTGGCGGGCATCCACATCGGCGTGATAGCCCCTGATATACCCCGCCTCTTCCAGCGTGCGGACCCGGCGCAGACAGGGCGGCGCCGATATGCCCACCCGTTTGGCCAGTTCCACATTGGTCATCCGGCCATCTGCCTGCAATTCGGCCAGAATCTTCCGGTCAATCGGGTCCAGCTTTGTGCTTGCCATGATGGCCCCCCTTTGCGCTTGCCGGTTTTGGAATCATCTCGATTCAGAACCACATGCGCAATAATATTTCGTTCATGCGCAATATATGAAAGAGAGCCTGCCTGAATGCAAGGCTTTCCCCGATCCCGCGCACAGAGCCTTTATTCCGCTGGCGCCCGTCGCTATATCGCTGTGACGGGCATTCTGCCTTATTCCAAATCTGCCGAAAGCTGCCGCATATGTCTGACACACGCCACACCCCCGTCCTGATCATCGGCTCTGGCCCTGCGGGGTATACCGCTGCCGTCTATGCCAGCCGCGCGATGCTGAAACCGATCCTTGTGCAGGGCATCCAGCCCGGCGGGCAGTTGACGATCACAACCGATGTGGAAAACTGGCCGGGCGATGCCTCTGTCATGGGTCCTGACCTGATGGTGCGGATGGAGGCCCATGCAAAAGAGATGGGAACCGAGATCATCGGTGATCACATCATGTCGCTGGATCTGTCGAAACGCCCCTTCACCGCGAAGGGAGACAGCGGCACGGTCTATACCGCCAATGCGGTCATTCTGGCCACCGGCGCACAGGCGAAATGGCTGGGCCTGCCGTCTGAGGAGCATTTCAAAGGCTTCGGCGTGTCGGCCTGTGCCACCTGCGACGGGTTTTTCTATCGCGGGCAGGAGATCGTGGTGATCGGCGGCGGCAATACCGCGGTCGAGGAAGCGCTGTTTCTGACCAATTTCGCCTCCAAGGTCACGCTGATCCACCGCCGCGACAGCCTGCGGGCCGAAAAGATCATGCAGCAACGCCTGTTCAAGAATCCCAAGGTCGAAATATTGTGGGACCATACGGTGGAAGAAGTTGTCGGCAGTGACGAGCCGCGCGGGGTTGAGGGCGTGCGCGCCAGACATGTGGAAACCGGCGCGATCACCGAGATCCCCTGCAAGGGGTTTTTCGTGGCCATCGGTCACGCGCCCGCCACCGAACTGGTGAGTGAACAACTGGATATGCATAATGGCGGCTATGTGAAGGTTGAGGCCGGATCGACCCGCACCTCTGTTCCCGGCGTGTTCGCCGCCGGTGATCTGACCGATCATATTTATCGTCAGGCGGTGACGAGCGCCGGGATGGGCTGCATGGCCGCGCTGGATGCCGAAAAGTTCCTTGCCGAGATGGCAGGCGAAGCCCCGGCAGAGGCCGGGGTCTATGCGGTCGCGCCAGACGCTGCTGAATAAGGACGCTGCTGAATAAGCAGGCATAGGGTTCCCCGGGGTCAGCCTATTCATGCTGCAATCGCAGAAAATCTGCGCCAAATCCGCCCCAGTGACACGGGATGGCTTGAATATCGCCCTGTTCTGGCACTAGAGAGCAGCCGAAGGGCGGTTTCTGGAGCCGTCTTGTTGTTCATCTGCACCACCAAATATTTGAAAGTCCGATTAAATGACCACCCAACCGCTTGCGCCGATCCCTGAACTTTATGTCTCTTATGACTCCGCCCAGAAGCTGAAAACCGAAGCCGCCGACCTGCCAAGCTGGGACCTGAGCCCGCGTCAGATCTGTGATCTGGAACTGTTGATGAATGGCGGGTTCAACCCGTTGAAAGGTTTTCTGACCGAGGCGGATTATACCTCTGTCGTCGAAAACATGCGCCTGGCCGATGGCACGCTCTGGCCGATGCCGATCACCCTGGATATCAGCCAGGAATTTGCCGATGGCATCGAACCCGGTCAGGATATTGCGCTGCGCGATCAGGAAGGCGTGATTCTGGCGATCCTGTCGATCAGCGACAAATATATGCCCAACAAGGCGCGCGAGGCCGAAATGGTCTTTGGCGCCGATGATATTGCCCATCCGGCAGTGAATTATCTGCACCATGTGGCCGGTCCGGTCTATCTGGGAGGGGCGATCACCGGCATTCAGCCGCCGGTGCATTATGATTTCCGCGCCCGCCGCGACACGCCCAATGAGCTTCGCGCCTATTTCCGCAAGCTTGGCTGGCGCCGTGTGGTGGCCTTCCAGACCCGCAACCCGCTGCACCGCGCCCATCAGGAACTGACCTTCCGGGCCGCGAAAGAGGCACAGGCGAACCTGCTGATCCATCCGATTGTCGGGCTGACCAAACCCGGCGATATCGACCATTTCACCCGCGTCCGCTGCTATGAGGCGGTGCTGGATCAATACCCGTCAGCCACCACCACGATGAGCCTGCTGAACCTGGCGATGCGCATGGCCGGCCCGCGTGAGGCCGTGTGGCATGGTCTGATCCGCAAGAATCACGGCTGCACCCATTTCATCGTCGGCCGTGACCATGCGGGCCCGGGCAAGAACTCCCAGGGTGAGGATTTCTATGGCCCCTATGATGCGCAGGACCTGTTCAAGGAACATGCCGATGAGATCGGCATCCAGATGGTGCCTTTCAAACATATGGTCTTTGTGCAGGAACGGGCCGAATACCAGCCCGCCGATGAGGTCGCCAAGGATGCAACCGTTCTGAACATCTCGGGCACGGAACTGCGCCGCCGTCTGGCCGAAGGGCTGGAAATTCCGGAATGGTTCAGCTTCCCCTCGGTGGTGGCCGAACTGCGCCGGACCCGTCCGCCCCGCTCCCGTCAGGGGTTCACGGTGTTTTTCACCGGTCTGTCCGGCTCCGGCAAATCCACCATCGCCAATGCGATCATGGTGAAACTGATGGAGATGGGCGGTCGCCCGGTGACCTTGCTGGATGGCGATGTGGTGCGCAAACACCTGTCATCCGAGCTTGGGTTTTCCAAAGAGCATCGTGACATCAACATCCGGCGGATCGGCTATGTCGCCTCGGAGATCACCAAGAACGGTGGCATTGCCATCTGTGCCCCGATCGCACCCTACACCGCCACGCGGCGGTCGGTGCGGGAGATGGTCGAAAGCTATGGCGCCTTTGTCGAGGTGCATGTGGCCACCAGCCTTGAGGAATGCGAACGCCGGGACCGCAAAGGGCTGTACAAGCTGGCGCGGGAAGGCAAGATCAAGGAATTCACCGGGATTTCCGATCCTTATGAGGTGCCCGAAACCGCTGAGCTTGTGGTCAACACCGAAGGGATGGAAGTGGATCACTGCGCCCAGCAGGTGCTTCTGAAACTGGAAAGCATGGGCCTGATCGCGGTCTGAGCCAATCAAGGCATGGGGGCGCTGCCCCCATCGCCTGCGGCGATTCCCCCGGCGTATTTTGCACAAGAAGAAAGGGCGGCTGGTCTATTGATCGGTGCCCGCTTCGGGTGTGGTTTCCGATGTATCGGGGTCTTCCGCCGGGGCGGGGGCCTCTTCGGGCTGAACCGCGCTGTCATCGGTCGCATCGGTCAGCCGGCCGTCTTCCCAGGCGCCTTCGACCACCTGGCCTGTGGCATAGGTCATGGTGCCCGTACCCTGACGGCGGCCATTCACAAAGACGCCTTCATAGACATCGCCATTGGCATAGGTGGCCACGCCTGAGCCATTGATCTCCCCTTCGGCCCAGGCACCGGTATAGGAAAACCCGTCGGGCATGGTCAATGTGCCCTCACCCGCGCGCTGGCCTTCGGCAAAGCCGCCCTCATAGGTGGTGCCATCGCCATAGGTGGCGATCCCCTGACCATGGCGCAGCCCGTCTTCCCAGGCGCCCTCATAACGATAGAGCAGTTCCGGTACATCATAGCCTTGACCTGCGGCTGTCGCGACCTCGGCATCATAATCCGGGTTGGGCTGGGTCATCACGCCCTGCCCGTGCTGACGGGCATTCAGGAACTGGCCTTCATAGACAAGCCCGTTGGCGTAACGTGCCACGCCAAAGCCCTGGATCACCCCATCGGCCCAATCGCCCTCGTAGCTGGAGCCATCCTCATAGGTGATCGTGCCGCGCCCATCGGCCAGATCATTGCGGAACACCCCCTGATAGATGGAGCCATCGGGATAGGTGACCTGCCCCTCACCCTCAATCCGGCCTTCGGTCCATTGCCCGACATAAAGATAGCCATCGGCGCCCGTGAAACTGCCCTGACCATGGCGCCGGTCATCGGCAAACGCCCCTTCATACACATCCCCGTTGGAATAGCGCACGATGCCCTCACCCTGACGCTGGCCATTGACCAATATGCCCTCGTACACATCGCCATTGGGCTGGGTCAGCACGCCTTCGCCATTGATCTGGCCACCGGCCCAATCGCCTTCATAGATCACGCCATCGGCCATCTCCAGCCGCCCGCTGCCCGCCCGCTGACCGGCCTGGAACTCTCCTTCATAGACCGCACCATCCGGGTAGGTGATCGTTCCGCTGCCCTCTTTCAGCCCGTTATTCCACTGGCCCTCATAGCGATAGCCATTGGGGCTTTCCATCACGCCGCTGCCATGGTGCAGCGCGTTCTGAAAGCCGCCTTCATAATGCACGCCATTGGCGTAAAGCGCGGTCCCCTGACCGTTGATCAACCCGTCCGACCACTCCCCTTCATAGGTTGAGCCATCCGCAAAGGTGATCAGACCGACCCCTTCGGGCCGTCCGGCGGCGAAATTGCCCTGATAGATCGACCCATCGGGAAAGATCGCACGGCCCTGGCCCCTGATTTCGCCATCAACCCATGTGCCGGTATATTCATATCCGTTGGGCAGCCGGTACGTGCCCTGGCCGTGCTGCACACCACCGCGGAACTCCCCCTCATATATCCCGCCATTTTCATATTGCTGGATATCGACCTGGCTGTCCTGCGCCAGGACCATTGCTGGCAGCGCCAGACAAAGGGCGCTGGCGCCTAGCATCTGTCGGATCATGCCCCACCCCGGCTTTTGCACATCACACTCTCCCTATCGGATCCCTTGTGTCTGGTCCGCCCCAAACCTAGGTGAGGACCACAGGCCCCGCAACGCATTTCGCCGAAACCGGGCAGGCTTGCGCTTGGCCCTGACCGCCGATCTGTTAAACCATGCCTGACAAACACCGGATAGCGTGAGCGATATGGCCGATAGTTTTCACCTTTGCCTGGCGCAACTGAACCCCACTGTGGGGGATCTGTCGGGCAATGCCGCCAAGGCGCGCGCCGCATGGGCCGAGGCAAAAGCCGCAGGCGCGCATATGATTGCCTTTCCCGAGATGTTCGTGACCGGATATCAGTTGCAGGATCTGGTGAAAAAACCGGCCTTTGCCGCCGATGTGCAGCGGGTGATCGAACAACTGGCGGCGGATTGTGCCGATGGCCCGGCGATTGGCATTGGCGGGCCGCTGCCCGGCGGGAACAAGCCATTCAACACCTATTTCGTGCTGCAGGAGGGCAAAATCAGTGCTCAGGTGCTCAAGCATCATCTGCCCAATTACACCGTGTTTGACGAAAAACGCTATTACAATGCGGGCGATCCTGCGGGGCCGGTGCGTGTGGGGCCGCTGCGTATCGGCATCCCGGTCTGCGAGGATGCCTGGTTCGAGGATGTGACCGAGACCCTGGCCGAAACCGGAGCCGAAATTCTGCTGGTTCCGAACGGGTCGCCTTATCATCGCAGGAAATTCGGCCTCAGACAGATGATCATGGTCTCCCGCGTGATCGAAACCGGCCTGCCGATGGCCTATCTCAACCTGCTTGGCGGGCAGGATGACCAGATTTTCGATGGCGCCTCCTTCGTTCTGAACCCGGGCGGCGCCCTGACCCATCAGATGCCCGCCTTCGAGGAAGGGCTGTTCCATGTCAGTTTCAAGAACACCGCCGATGGCTGGCGCGCGGTCGCGGGCGAAAAGGCGTTTCTGCCAGATGAATGGGAGGCCGATTACCGCGTCATGGTTGAAGCCACGCGGGATTATCTGACCAAGGCGGGGTTTTCCAGGGTTCTGCTTGGCCTGTCCGGCGGGATCGACAGCGCGATTGTCGCAACCATCGCGGCGGATGCGATCGGCCCGGAAAATGTGCGCTGCGTCATGCTGCCCTCGGAATACACGTCTGAGATCTCGCTGGAAGATGCCGCCGATGTGGCCCGCAGACTGGGCACGAAGCTGGATACGGTTTCAATCTCCGGGCCCCGCGCCGCCGTGACCGACGCCCTTGCACCGCTGTTCAACGGCACCAAACCCGGCGTGGCCGAGGAAAACATCCAGTCCCGCCTGCGCGGTGTCGCACTGATGGCCCTGTCGAACAAGTTTGACGAGATGCTGCTGACCACGGGCAATAAATCCGAGGTCGCGGTGGGCTATGCCACGATCTATGGCGATATGGCCGGCGGCTATAACCCGATCAAGGACCTGTACAAAACCCGGGTGTTCGAGACCTGCCGCTGGCGCAACGCCAATCATCGGCCCTGGATGAAAGCGCCCGCGGGCGAGGTGATCCCGCCCCGGGTGATCGACAAACCGCCCACCGCCGAGTTGCGCGAGAACCAGAAGGATGAAGACAGCCTGCCGCCTTATGAGGTGCTGGATGTGATCCTGGAAATGCTGATCGACAAGGAGGCCTCGGTCGCGGATGTGGTCGCCATGGGGTATGACCGCGCCACGGTAAAAAAGATCGAGCATCTGATTTACATCAGTGAATACAAGCGCTTCCAGTCCGCCCCCGGCGCGCGACTGACCGAGCGCGCGTTCTGGCTTGACCGGCGTTACCCGATTGTGAACCGCTGGCGGGATGATACGGCAGAAATCGTTTAAAGCAGCATGCTGTAATCTGACTGCCTCTTGATCAGCAAACTGCTGATCTACGGCGAAATCATTTTATTCTGCACCAAATATAGTTTGCGTAGAGGGCATCGCCCGAACCGAGGGGCAGGAAGCGAAGCGCCCGCGCCCCTTGGGGGCGGCTCAGACGCTGCCCGGCGGTGCCGCCGGGCGGGAGGGTGATCTGAGCCAAGGCTGAACACACACCCTGTAGATTTCGCCCGCAAACGAGCAATCGCCAGAAGTTTGAAAATCGTGAATAGCAGCGCGTCTCAGCCTGCGGAGGCCGGTTCTTCTTTCGGGCGCTCCGCATAGATCAGCAAAGGCTGTGCATCGGAATTCACCGCTTCTTCATTGACCACAACCTCTTCCACCCCATCGGTGCCCGGCAGATCGAACATCGTATCAAGGAGGATATCCTCCATGATCGAGCGCAGGCCCCGCGCACCGGTCTTGCGCGCAATCGCCCGTTTGGCAATCGCGCCCAATGCGTCATCGGTGAATTTCAGGCTGGCATCTTCCAGTTCGAACAGCCGTTGATATTGCTTCACCAGCGCGTTTTTCGGCTGGGTCAGAATGGTCACCAGCGCATCCTCATCCAGATCGGTCAGGGTTGCGATCACGGGCAGACGGCCAACAAATTCCGGGATCAACCCGAATTTCAGCAGATCCTCCGGCTCCAACTCGCCAAACATCTCACCCACGCCGCGGGTATCATCCTCTTTCACATCAGCGCCAAAGCCGATGGCCGAACCCTTGCCCCGCTGCGCGATGATCTTTTCAAGACCCGCGAAGGCCCCGCCGCAGATGAACAGGATATTTGTGGTGTCGACCTGAAGGAATTCCTGTTGCGGGTGTTTGCGCCCGCCCTGGGGCGGCACACTGGCCACCGTGCCTTCCATGATTTTCAGCAGCGCCTGCTGCACCCCCTCGCCCGAGACGTCACGGGTGATCGACGGGTTGTCGGATTTCCGCGTGATCTTATCAACCTCGTCGATATAGACGATCCCGCGCTGCGCCCGATCCACATTGTATTCAGACGCCTGCAACAGTTTGAGGATGATGTTCTCCACATCCTCACCCACATATCCGGCCTCGGTCAGGGTTGTGGCATCGGCCATGGTGAACGGCACATCCAGAATCCGGGCCAGTGTCTGGGCCAGAAGCGTCTTGCCGCACCCCGTGGGGCCAATCAGCAGAATATTCGATTTCGCCAGTTCGATATCGGTTTTGCCCGCATGGTTCAGGCGTTTGTAATGGTTGTGGACCGCCACCGACAAAACCCGTTTCGCATGGGCCTGACCGATCACGTAATCATCCAGCACTTCGCAAATCTCTTTCGGGCTGGGCACACCATCGGTGGCCTTCAGTCCGGCAGATTTGGTTTCTTCCCGAATGATATCCATGCACAGCTCGACACATTCATCGCAGATGAACACGGTCGGACCCGCGATAAGCTTTCTCACCTCGTGCTGGCTTTTGCCGCAAAACGAGCAATAAAGCGTGTTCTTGCTATCCGTGCCGGAAGAACTTGCCATGTTATCTACCTCAACCGGTTGGGTCCGGGGGCCTGTCCAAACCCGATTTCGCGCATGTATAATGTCCTGTTCCGGGCAGACTAGAACAGGCAAAACCCGGCCACAACGCCAAAATGCCTGTGGCGGGCCTGCCCCCGCAACAGTGTGACATGCTCAACTCTCGTCCTCTCCGGTGGCGCGGTTTTCGACAATCTCGTCAATATGGCCCCAGTCCTTGGCCTCTTCGGCGGACATGAAATTGTCCCGCTCCAGCGCCTTTTCCACCTCTTTCAGACTGTTGCCGGTATGTTTGACATAGATCTTGTTCATCAGAGTCTTGATCTTCTGGGTCTCGGCCGCGTGGATCATGATATCGGTCGCCTGCCCCTGATACCCGCCCGAGGGCTGGTGCACCATGATCCGGCTGTTGGGCAGCGAGAACCGCATGCCGGCCTCCCCCGCGACAGACAGGATCGACCCCATCGAGGCCGCCTGCCCCACCACAAGGGTGGACACTTTGGGCTTGATGTATTGCATCGTGTCATAGATCGAGAGACCCGATGTCACCACGCCGCCGGGCGAATTGATATACATTGAGATCTCTTTGGTCGGGTTTTCCGCCTCCAGATGCAGAAGCTGCGCGACCACCAACTGGCTCATCCCGTCATGGATCGGGCCATTGACGAAAATGATCCGCTCTTTCAGCAGACGCGAGAAAATATCATAGGCGCGTTCGCCCCGGCTGGTCTGTTCGACCACCATGGGGACAAGATTGTTCGAGAAATGATCAACGGGGTCTTGCATCGGGTCCTGCCTGTCTGATGTCTGAGAAATCTTATGATCTTACGGTTACGAGAGTCTTAGTTGTGGGCACCCGGGGCTTCAAGGGGCCGTGATTGTGGCCCATGATGTGGGAGCCGCGAATTATGAGCACATTCTATCGGCCATCTTCCGGTTGACAGAATCGTAAGTTTATACTTACGGTAAGTCATGACTAACGCAACCCCCGGACCCGAAGATGCCATCGCCGCCCTTGGCGACCCGACCCGACGCGCGATTGTCGAGCAATTGCGTCATGGCGCCCTGCCCGTGGGGGAACTGGCCCGCGGATTGACTGTCAGCCGCCCGGCCGTATCCCAGCATCTGAAAATCCTCAGCGATGCGGGATTGCTGGAGGTCACCCCGCGCGGCACCCGCCGTGTCTATGCCCTTGCCCCGCAAGGCGTGGCCAATCTGCGCCGCTATCTTGACAGGCTCTGGGATGACGCGCTGGCCGCCTTTGTCGCCGAGGCAGAGCGGCGCGCAGAACCCGCCAAAACCCCGCCCCCAAAACCGGAGATTTCCTGATGACCGACCCGATCCAGAAAACCGTTCATGTTCCCCTGTCCCCCGATCAGGCCTTTGATCTGTTCACCGAAGACATGGCAAGCTGGTGGCCGCTTGACAGCCATTCGCTTTCTGCCGGGGATGGCACCACGGCCCGCGATGTCACGGTTGAGCCCGGCAAAGGCGGGAAAATCATCGAAACCCGCCCGGACGGGCAAACCGCGCCCTGGGCCACGGTGACCGAATGGGCACCGGGCGCCCGCCTTGCGCTGGATTGGTATGTGGGCCGTGACCCGTCTGAGGCAACACAGATCACCGTCACCTTCACCGCCGAGGGCTCTGGGACCCGGGTTGACCTGACCCATGGCGGGTTCGAGGTTCTGGCCAGCGCGGCCTCCGGTATCATGGCGGGCTATCAGACCGGATGGGACCATGTTTTCGGCGCCTGCTATCGAAACGCCTGCCAAAGCCGCGCCGACAGCAAGGTTTCGGCAGTTATGTGAACGTCAGGTCTACAGCGAAATCGACACGCATGGCAGCACCTTAGCGACAGGTTGCAAATCGATCCGCAATCCCCCGCATCAGCGCCGGGTACAGGTCCGGCCCCACCTCCAGCGACGCCCCCAGGGGATCAATCATCGCTGTTATCGCAGGGGTGTTTTCGGTCACGGATGCGACAATCCGAGAGTCGAACTGCGGTTCTGAAAAAACGCAAACCTCCCCCAGTGCCGCCACCCGGTCGCGGATTTCATCAAGCCGTGCCGCAGATGGCGCCTGCGCATGGGAAAGTGATATTGTGCCCAGCGGCTCCAGCCCGTGGGCCCGTTCAAAATACTGATATGCATCATGGAAAACGACAAATTCCAACGGTGTCTCGGATCGCAACATGCCGGAAATTTCAGATCTCAGCGCTTCAAGTTCCCGCACGCCGGCTTCTGCATTGGCCTGATAAAGCGCCGCATGTCCCGGATTCGCCATCGCCAGATGATCTGCGATCCTGACGGTCCAGACAATCGCATTCTCCACATCAAGCCATCCATGGGGGTCCAGCCCGTGATGGGCAGACACCGCACGCTCATGATGATCATCATCGGCTGCCTGATGGTCATGGGCGGCGCCTGCGGAAATGGTGTCGCGATTGGGATATGTCACGACCCCGTCCAGCGCCATCAGCTCCAGTATCTCGGCATCCTCGGCCAGCACCGTGACGGCCTTGGCCAGTCCGGGCGTCAGCTCCGGGCCCATCCAGATCACCAGATCGGCCTCGGTCAGGGCCCTTGCCTGCGACGGGCGCAGAGAGAAATCATGGGATGAAACGGTCCCATCCATCAGAAGGCCCGGCACGCCAACACCCTGCATAAGCCGCGCGACCAGAGACTGCACCGGCGGAATATCAGTAATGACAACGGGATGATGGGCAAAGGCACCTGTCGATGTCAAAGCAACACATAGTGCAGCGGCAGAAAAAAATCTGATTGAAAACATCACAAAATCCTACCAAGATCGGGCGCTTTTCCTAGCTTATGTGTTATACTACATCAAGAATACCTGATCGGACCATAAATGCCTCAAAATGATTTTAAAAACCATGACCACAACCACTGCGTGCAAGACGCGATCGCGGCGGCCGAGGCCAAATGCACCGCTGAGAATCTGCGCCTGACACCGGTACGCCGCAGGGTACTGGAACTGCTGCTGGAAGGTCATCGCGCTTTGGGGGCTTATGACATCCTGAAACAGCTTCAGGCCGAAAATCTCGGATCCCAGCCTCCTATCGCATACCGTGCTTTGCAATTTTTGACCACACATGGGTTCGTCCACCGTATCGAACGCCTGAACGCCTATGTCGCCTGCGTGTTTTCAGACAGCAACCACCAGCCCACGTTCATGATCTGCCGGGAATGTGACAGCGTGGCCGAAGCCGGGGCGCATCCTGTCAAGGAAAGCCTTGATCATGCAGCCGAGACCATGGGCTTTACCCCGGAACATATGATGATTGAAGTCGAAGGCCTGTGCCCGGTCTGTGTCGAGGCGCAGGCGTGAGCCTGGTCGAAACCCGTAATCTCAACCTCCGGTTTGGTCACAGCCTGGTCCTGAAGGATTTGAATTTTACCATCTCTCCGGGCGAAATCGTCACCCTGGTCGGCCCGAACGGTTCTGGGAAAACCAGTTTTCTGAAGATTCTGATCGGCGTTCTTGAACCAAGTACGGGCACCATCAGGCGCGATCCAAAATTGAAAATCGGCTATGTGCCGCAGCAGTTGCATATCGACAGAACCCTGCCGCTCACTGTGTCACGGTTTCTCTCCCTGCCCCGCAGGCATTCGGTAAAAACCATGCGCACGGCCTTGGATGATGCGGGGGCCAAAAACCTGCTGTCGCGGCAGATGACCGATCTTTCCGGCGGCCAGCGCCAACGCGTTCTGCTGGCCCGCGCGCTGCTGAACGACCCCAATCTGTTGATCCTTGACGAGGCGACACAGGGCCTTGACCAACCCGGCTCTGCCGCTTTCTACCGCCTGATCGAACGGGTGCGCCGCGATTTCGGCTGCGCGGTTCTGATGGTCAGCCATGAATTGCATGTGGTGATGAGCGCATCGGATCGTGTCGTCTGCCTCAACGGCCATATCTGTTGCGAGGGCAAACCCGAAACCGTTGCCTCTGCCCCCGCTTACCGGGCCCTGTTCGGCTCTGGCACGCAAGGGGCGCTGGCCTTGTACCGGCATCAGCATACCCATCATCATGATCACGGCCTGCCGCAAGAGAATACACCGTAATGCTGGATGACTTTCTTGTCCGCGCGGGGCTGGCAGGCGTTGGCGTTGCAATCGCAGCCGCCCCGCTGGGCTGTTTCGTCGTCTGGCGACGAATGGCCTATTTCGGAGATGCCACAGCCCATGCCGCCCTTCTGGGTGTCGCACTTAGCCTCAGCTTCTCTATCTCGATTTTCGTAAGCGTCCTGGCCGTTTGCCTGGCCATGGCCATGCTGGTGTCAACCCTGGCGGAACGCGGCTATGCGCTTGACACGGTCCTGGGCGTTCTGGCCCATGCCGCGCTGGCATTTGGTCTGGTGGCCGTGTCCCTTCTCAGCGGTGTCAGGGTGGATCTCTCGGCTTATCTTTTCGGCGACATCCTTGCCGTCACGCGTGAAGATCTGACCATCATATGGGGCGGCGCGATCGCGATTGTCGCGCTTATTTCATGGCGTTGGCAACCCTTGCTCACAGCGACCCTCAGCCCGGAACTGGCCAGGGCCTCGGGCCTCAGCCCACGTAAGGAACAACTGGTTCTCACCCTTGCCCTGGCCACTGTTGTGGCCGTCGCGATCAAGGTCGTCGGCGCGCTGTTGATCATCTCGCTGATGCTGATCCCGGCTGCCGCCGCCCGGCCCTTTGCCACCAATCCCGAAGTGATGGTGGTCACCGCAGGCGGCATCGGCGCGGCCTCGGCCCTGGGTGGGTTATGGGCCTCTTTCCAGTTCGACACGCCCACAGGACCCAGCATCGTCTGCACAGCCGCCACGATATTCTTTGCCTCTACCCTAATCGGCCTGCTGCGGCGCACCTCCTGACATCTGTCGGTTTTCGCATATCACCCTGTGCGCAGACCAAGCATGCTGCGGGCCTCCGCCGGGGTGGCAACCGGCCGGTTATGGCGCTCACACAGCGCGACCACCCGGGCGACCAATGCCGCGTTCGAGGGGGCCAGCGTTTCCTGATCCAGCCGCACATTATCCTCAAGCCCCGTGCGTGCATGGCCACCTGCGGTCACCGACCATTCATTCACCTCGATCTGATGCCGCCCGATCCCTGCGGCGCACCATTCGCTGTCAGGCAAAAGCCGCGCCATGGTCCTGACGTAATAGTCAAACACATCACGGTCCGCGGGCATCGCGTTCTGCACCCCCATCACAAACTGCACATAGGCAGGCGCGGCCAGACGGCCCTCGCGCTCCATCCTCGCCGCCTGATGAATATGCGACAGATCAAAGGCTTCAATCTCGGGCTTTACCTCATATCGCCGCATCTCGGCGGCCAACCAATCCACCAGATCGGGCGGGTTTTCATAGACCCGCGTCGGAAAGTTGTTCGAGCCCACTGACAGCGACGCCATATCCGGCCGCAGATGCAGCATCCCGCCACGTTCTCTTCCGGCGCCCGACCGGCCCCCGGTGGAAAACTGAATGATCATACCGGGGCAATGGGCCTCAATGCCCTCCTTCAGCCGCGCGAATGTCTCCGGGTCCGAGCTTGGGCTCTGATCATCATGGCGCACATGGGCATGGCAGATGCTGGCCCCGGCCTCAAAGGCGGCATGGGTGCTTTCCACCTGCTCGGCAACGGTGATCGGCACCGCCGGATTGTCGGATTTGCGCGGCAGAGATCCGGTGATCGCCACACAGATGATACAGGGTTTCGACATTGGCTCTCCCTCCCCCTGGGCCGAACCTGCCCCCGAATGACAGGTTCCGCAAGCCCGCGCTATTTGTGCCTCCCCTGCGATACGCGTAGAGACCACGGGCAATGACCCGCAAAGGACGCCCCCCCATGACCGACACCGTTGCCGCCCTGCTGGACCTGCTGAATATCGAACCGCTGGAGCTGAATCTCTATCGCGGCGAAGGCTCCGGCGGCGAAACCACGAAACGCATCTATGGCGGGCAGGTCGTGGCCCAGGCCCTGTCTGCGGCCTATCACACGGTGGAGGGGCGCAACTGCCATTCCCTCCACGCCTATTTCATGCGCCCGGGCGATCCCTCCCGGCCGGTGATCTACGAGGTGGACCGCGCCCGCGATGGCGGCAGTTTCACCACAAGACGGGTGATCGCGATCCAGAATGGCCGGCAGATCCTGAACATGTCCGCCTCGTTCCATATCGAGGAACCCGGCTATCATCACCAGCACCCGATGCCCGGGGCGGTTGACCCCGACACTCTGCCCAGCCGCGAAGACACCAAAACCG
The DNA here is from genome assembly GCF_004751985.1 of Rhodophyticola sp. CCM32. Classification (NCBI taxonomy): domain Bacteria; kingdom Pseudomonadati; phylum Pseudomonadota; class Alphaproteobacteria; order Rhodobacterales; family Roseobacteraceae; genus Rhodophyticola; species Rhodophyticola sp. CCM32. Next base: position 56,089 of record NZ_CP038492.1, on the reverse strand, counting down.
CCCTTGCCGCCCGCGCGCCCAAAGCCAGCCGGGCCGACATCCTCCGCCCCTCTGCGATCGAACTGCGCCCTACGGATGAATACGACCTGCTTGACCCAAGCCCCGCCCCGGACGGGCATTCCGTCTGGCTGCGCCTCAGCCACCCGGTGCCGGACGCGCCGGCCTGGATGCAACACTGCCTGCTGACCTATGCCAGCGATCTGCACCTTATGGGCACGGGCCTGCGCCCCCATGGGCAAAGCTGGTTCACCAACACCATGACCGCAAGCCTGGATCACGCGATCTGGTTTCACGGCCCGGTCGATTTCGGCCAATGGCATCTCTATGTGATGGACAGCCCCTGGACCGGCGGCGCACGCGGTGTGAACCGGGGCCTGATCTATGCCGCCGATGGCCGGCTGGTCGCCTCAACCGCACAAGAAGGCCTGATGCGCCCGCTCTCCACAACCTGATCCCAAACAATTTGCATCAAATGCGCCGCGCCCCCTTCTTCTTGTCTCCAATACGCCGGGGAGCGCGAGGGGCTGGCCCCTCGCTCCGCCGTCTCTAAAGGCGCTGATGTCAGATCACACCCGCTCCAGCGCAACCGCGATCCCCTGCCCGACGCCAATACACATCGTTGCCAGCCCGTACCGCCCACCGCGCGCTTTGATATCCAGCGCCGTCGATCCGGTGATCCGCGCGCCCGACATGCCCAGCGGATGGCCCAGCGCAATCGCCCCGCCATTGGGGTTCACATGCGCCCCGTCATCGGGCAGGCCCAGTTCACGCAGCACCGCCAGACCCTGGGCCGCAAAAGCCTCGTTCAGCTCGATCACATCAAAATCCGCCGGCGTCAGACCCAGAAGCGTGCACAGCTTTTGCGTCGCAGGGGAAGGTCCGATCCCCATGATCCGGGGCGGCACACCCGCCGTGGCGCCCCCATGATCCGGGCAACCGGCACCAGACCGTGGCGCATAGCCGCCTCTTCCGAGGCCAGGATCAGCGCCGCCGCCCCGTCATTCACACCTGATGCATTGCCCGCCGTCACACTGCCCCCGGCCCGAAACGGCGTGGGCAGCGCGGCCAGTTTCTCCAGCGTCGTGGCACGCGGATGTTCATCCTCAGCCACCACAACAGGATCACCCTTGCGCTGTGGGATATGTACCGGTGTGATCTCGGCAGCCAGACGCCCGCTGTCCTGCGCCGCAGCCGCGCGCATCTGGGACCGATGTGCAAACGCATCCTGATCGGCGCGGGTCACGCCATAGTCTTCGGCCACATTCTCTGCCGTCTCGGGCATGCTGTCGATCCCGTATTGCGCCTTCATCACCGGGTTCACGAAACGCCATCCGATGGTGGTGTCATGGATCTCGGCCTTGCGTGAAAACGCGGCCCCCGCCTTGGGCATCACGAAAGGCGCGCGCGACATCGATTCGACACCGCCTGCAATCACCATCCCGGCCTCGCCCGCGCGGATCGACCGGGCCGCCGCAATCACCGCATCCATGCCCGAGCCGCATAACCGGTTCACGGTCACCCCCGGCACGGTCTCGGGCAGCCCTGCCAGCAATGCGCACATCCGCGCCACGTTGCGATTGTCCTCGCCTGCCTGATTGGCGCAGCCATAGATCACCTCATCCACCGCGGCCCAGTCCACGCCCGTGTTCCGGGCCATCAGTGCGCGCAACGGCACCGCGCCCAGATCATCGGCACGTATCATGGCCAGCGCACCGCCAAACCGCCCGATGGGGGTTCGGATATAATCGCAGATAAAGGCCTCTGGCATGATCAGTCCTCCCTGTCTTCCGATCTGTCCTAAATCCCGTCCCCGGCCTTGGCAATCTATTCCCGACCAAGCGGTTGACAATTCGCGGCAGGACGGGCGGGATACGTCCCGAACGGGGGAGGATGAAGATGAGCGATGTGGTTGCCATGGAACGGGTCGGCACAACCGGCCTGATCGCGCTGAACAACCCGCCGGTCAACGCGGCCAGCGCCGCCCTGCGCAAAGGGGTCTGGGACGCGGTTGAAACGCTGGAGGCAGAGCCCGGTATCGACATTATCGCGCTTTACGGCACCGGCCGCAGCTTTATCGCGGGCGCCGATATCCGCGAGTTTGGCAAACCCCCTGCCGACCCCTGGCTGCCCGCGCTTTGCAGGCGGATCGAGGAGTGCACCACGCCGGTCCTGTCCATTCTGCATGGCGCGGCCCTTGGCGGCGGGCTTGAGGTTGCGCTGGCCACCCATGCCCGGATTGCCTTGCCGGGTATCGTCATCGGCCTGCCCGAGGTCACGCTTGGCATTCTGCCCGGTGCCGGCGGCACCCAGCGCACCCCGCGCCTGATCGGTATCCCCGCCGCGCTGGAACTGATCACCAGCGGCAAACATATCAGCGCCGACACCGCCCTGTCGCTTGGTCTGGTGGACCGCATCGCCGATGGCCCCCCCGCGATCTGGCCCTGCAAGCTGCCAGTGATGTGCGCAACGGCACCCTGCCCACCCGCCGCAGCGCCGATCTGGTCACCACCCCCGATGAGACCGCCATCGCCGAGGCCGCCGCCCGGCTGCAAAAGACCCAGACCCATCTTTTCGCCCCCCATCGCTGCGTCAAAGCCATTGCCGCAAGCATTTTGCCACTGGAGGAAGGGCTGGCGATCGAACGGGCCCTGTTCCAGGACTGCCTGGACAGCCCGCAACGCGCCGGGCTGATCCATGCCTTCTTTGCCGAACGCGCGGTTGCCAAAATCCCCGAAGCCAGCGCGCCCGCCCGCGAGATCGGTAAAATCGGCGTTATCGGCGCGGGCACCATGGGCGCGGGCATCGCCACTGCCTGTCTTCTGGCCGGATATCCCGTCACCCTGGTGGAAAAATTCCCCGAGGCGCTGGAACGCGGGGAGACCACAATTGCCAAGAATCTCGACGGGGCCGTCAAACGCGGCAAGCTTTCCGCTGAAAGACGCGCCGCCATCGCCCTGACCACCAGCACTGAAATGACCGCATTGAAAACCGCCGATCTGATCATCGAGGCCGCCTATGAGGATATGGAGGTCAAAAAGCAGATCATCGACCAGATGCAGGCGATCTGCCCCGATGCGATTCTGGCCAGCAACACCTCTTATCTTGATCTGAACGACATCGCCGCAAACGCCACCCTGCCCGAGAATGTGATTGGCCTGCATTTCTTCTCTCCCGCCCATGTGATGCGCCTGCTGGAGGTTGTGGTCGGCGACAAAACCAGCCCCGAGACTGTCGCCACCGGCTTTGCCCTGGCCAAACGCCTGAAAAAAATCGCGGTCCGCGCCGGTGTCTGCGACGGGTTCATCGGCAACCGGGTCATGAACCATTATCGCAAGGCCGCCGATTATCTGATGCTGGACGGCGCCACCCCCGATCAGATCGACAGCGCCGTGCGCCGCTTCGGCTTTGCCATGGGGCCGTTCGAAGTGTCTGATCTCGCAGGTCTCGACATTGGCTGGGCCACCCGCAAACGTCTGGCCCCCACACGCCCCGGGGCTGAGCGGTATGTCACCGTGGCCGACCGGATGTGTGAGGCCGGATGGCTGGGCCGCAAAACCGGCAGGGGCTTCTATCTCTACGGCGACAAAACCGGCCCGAACCCGGACATCGCCCCCCTGATCACGGCTGAGCGTGCCGCCCATGGGATCACCCCGCGCCCATTCACCGATGAGGAGATCATCGCCCGCTATATGACCGCGATGATTTCCGAAGCCGCCCGCGTGGTCGAGGATGGTATCGCCCTGCGCCCGATCGACGTTGATGCGGTGTTTCTTTTCGGCTATGGCTTCCCCCGCCACCTTGGCGGCCCGCTGCAGTATGCCGACACGCTTGGGGCCCGCCAGATCCTCACCCGCATCCAGTCCTACGCAGAGGAAGACGCGCATTTCTGGCAGGTCCCTGCTATCCTGCACCGCATGGCGGAGGATGGCAGCAACTTTGCCGATCTGAACCGGGAGGCGTAAATGGATCTGAGATATTCCCCCGAGGAACAGGCGTTCGAGGCCGAGGTGCGGGCCTTCCTGAAGACCGACCTGCCCCGGGACCTGTCTGACAAGGTGCGCCGCCAGGCCAGCCTGACCAAAGCCGATATGGAACGCTGGCACGCCATTCTGAACGCCAAAGGCTGGCTGGCCGCGACCTGGCCGAAGGACCATGGCGGCTGCGACTGGTCGGCGGTTCAGCAACATATCTTTGAGGAAGAATGCTGCCGCGCCTTTGCCCCGCGCATCGTCCCCTTCGGGTTGAAAATGCTGGGTCCGGTGCTGTTGAAATTCGGCACCCCGGAACAGCAGGCGGACTATCTGCCCCGCATCCTCGACGGGCGCGACTGGTGGTGTCAGGGCTATTCCGAACCCGGTGCAGGCAGCGATCTGGCAAGCCTGAAGACCCGCGCCACCCGTGACGGTGAGGATTATATCATCAATGGCCAGAAAACCTGGACCACGCTTGGCCAGCATGCCAATCGCATTTTCTGTCTGGTCCGCACCGGCACCGGGGGCAAACCGCAGGCAGGTATCAGCTTTATTCTGGTCGACCTCGACATACCGGGGATCGAGATGCGCCCCATTCGCCTGATCGAAGGCGGGTATGAGGTCAATGAGGTCTTCTTCACCGATACCCGCGTGCCGGCGTCCAATCTGGTGGGGGAGGAAAACATGGGCTGGACCATCGCCAAATATCTGCTGCTGCATGAACGCAGCAATATCGCCGGGGTGGGGTTTTCCGTGCAGGCGCTTGAACAGCTCAAATCGCTGGCTACGCAAATCACACGCGGCGGCAAACGTCTGATCGACTCACCGCTTTTTGCCGCCAGACTGGCGGAAGTGGACATTGATCTGGAGGCGATGAAACTCACCAATCTGCGCATGCTCTCGGAGGCGCAGAAGAAAGGCGCGCCTGGCCCGGAAACCTCCATGCTGAAAATCAAGGGCACGGTGATCCGCCAGACAATCAATGATCTGGCCCGCCGCGCCCTTGGCCCCGCCGCCGCGCCCTTCCCCTCCGAAGCACTGGACGGGAACGCCGCGCCTGTGCCCGAAGATCACGCGGCCAATGCAGCCAGCTATTTCAATAACCGCAAAATCTCGATCTATGGCGGCTCGAACGAGATCCAGAAAAACATTCTGACCAAGGGAATGATGGGCTGATGGATTTCGAGATATCCGAAGGCCGCCGGATGCTGGCCGACAGTCTGGGCCGGTTTCTGAGTGATCAATATGGCATCACCCATCGCAACAAAATGGCCTATGAGGCCCCGTTCCATGACCCGTCAAAATGGAATGATCTGGCCGAACTGGGCGTGCTTTATGCGCTTGCGCCGGAGGATCGGGGCGGGTTCGGCGGCACCGGGTTTGACGTGGTCACCGTGTTCGAACAACTCGGACGCGCGCTTTGCCCTGAACCGATCCTGCCGCAACTTCTGGCCGCCCGGCTTCTGCTGGCCGCGCAGGCGGATTTGGAACCGCTTCTGTCCGGCGGCACCCGCTATGGCGTCGCGATGGGAGAGGTTGACGCGCCTTATGCGCTGGACGGGATCACCACCGAAGCTGTGAAATCCGGGGCAAGCTGGCAGATCACTGGTCGTAAATCCGTGGTTTATGGCGCACAGGCGGCCAACACCCTTCTGGTCGCGGCCCGCCATGCCGGGGGTCTGGGCGTCTTCCGGGTTGCATCAGACGATGCCCGGATCACCCCCTATGGCATGATTGATGGCGGCGGCGCGGGCGAGGTGTTTCTCGACCACAGCCCCGCAACCCTCACCCTCGACACGGCCGATACCGCCTTGCAGGATGCGCTTGACTGGGGCGCGCTTGCGCTTTCTGCCGAGGCTGTCGGGGCGATGGATACGGCAAATGCCCTGCTGATCGACTATCTCAAGACCCGCAAACAATTCGGCCGCCCGATCGGCACGTTCCAGGCCCTGCAACATCGCGCCGTGGACCTGGCCATCGAGATCGAACAAGCCCGCTCGATCACCATCCTCGCCGCCTCCCGCATGGGCACGGGCCTGCAATCCCGCACGGTTTCCATGGCCAAGAACCTGATTGGCCGCACCGCAAAACTGGTGGCCGAGGACAGTATCCAGATGCAGGGCGGCATCGCGATGACCTGGGAATACCCCGCCTCCCATTACGCCAAACGCCTGATCATGATCGACCATCAACTGGGCGACACGGATACCCATCTGGAACGGGTCATGGCCGGCCTGCAATCCACACCATAACCCTAACCGGGTTAACGCGCCGCCCCCTTCTTCTTGTTGAAAATACGCCGGGGGGTGTGGGGGCTGGCCCCCACGGCATCCCCCCGGCCTCAGTCCTCAGCCATGCCCGCCGCACGCAGCCCGCCCCGGGCAAATTCCGGCACCAGCGCGCCCAGCTTCCGGCCCTGTTCCGGGTCTGATGCGGTTCCGTCCAGCGCGCGTTTCATCACACCTTGCAGGATCGCCGCCATGCGGAAGAAACAGAAGGCCACATAGAACCCGAAATTCCCGATCCCCGGCAGACCCATGCGCGCGCAATACGCCGCGACAAAATCCTCATCCGGGGGCAGGCCCGCTGCCGCGCGATCCACCCCTGCCAGCCCGCGCCCCTCCCGGCCCGGGGGCATCTGCCATTGCATGATCACAGCCGCCAGATCGGCGAAAGGATGACCAATCGTCGACAATTCCCAATCCAGAACCGCCAGAACCTGTGGCCTGTCCGGGGCAAACAGCAGATTGTCCAGCCGGTAATCCCCATGGACAAGACAGGCGCGACCATCCTCTTCGGGGCAGGTCCGCTCCAGCCAGGTGATCAACGCCTCCATCTGCGGAATATCCGTGGTGGCAGAGGCCCGGTACTGCCGGGTCCAACGGTCGATCTGACGCGGGTAATAGGCCCCGCGCGGACCATAATCAGACAGGCCCACAGCATCGATATCCACCGAATGGATCGCCGCCAGAACCCGGCCCATCTGTTCAAAAACAGCCGCCCGTTCGGCACGCGCCAGATCAGGCAAACGCGGGTCATCGAAACTGCGCCCTGCCACGAAATCCATCACATAGAAATCCGAACCGATCACGCTGGCGTCTTCACAAAGGGCAATCATCCGGGCCACCGGCACATCGGACCCGGAAAGCGCCTGCTGCACCCGAAATTCCCGATCCACCGCATGGGCGGATTTCAACAGCTTTCCCAAAGGCTTGCGACGCAACACATAGCGCCCGGACCGGGCCTCCAACAGATAGGTCGGGTTCGACTGCCCCAGTTCGAATTTCCGGGCCTGAACCGGGCCCTGAAACCCCGCCACATGGGCCCGCATCCACCCCGCGACCGCCTCCAGATCCAGCCCCGGCGCGCGCATCAGGTCTGATTGCTGTATTTGCGCAGTTCCGCCCGGGCGACCTGCCGTCTGTGGACCGCATCCGGCCCATCGGCCAGCCGCAGGGTGCGCAGCCTTGTCCACATCGCGCCAAGGGGAAAATCCTGGCTGAGGCCCGAAGCGCCATGCATCTGCACCGCCTCATCCACCACTTTCAGCGCCATCAGCGGTGCGGCCACCTTGATCTTGGAAATCCAGGGCTGTGCTGCACGCACGCCCTGCGTGTCCATGATCCACGCGGTTTTCAGACATAAAAGCCGCGTCATCTCGATCTGCATCCGCGCATTGGCGATGATGTCATGATTGGCGCCCAGTTGCGCCAGCGGTTTGCCAAAGGCCTCGCGGGTCAGGGCCCGGCGACACATCAGTTCCAGCGCATATTCCGCCTGTCCGATGGCGCGCATGCAATGGTGGATACGCCCGGGGCCCAGACGGCCCTGCGCCACCTCGAACCCGCGCCCCTCCTCCAGAACCACATCCGCCAGCGGCACCTGCACATCGGTAAACCGGATATGCATATGCCCATGGGGCGCGTCATCCGTGTGGTAGACCTGCATCGAGCGCAGCACCTCGATCCCGTCCGCATCGGAGGGCACCAGCATCATCGTATGGCGCTTGTGTTTCTCGGCCCCTGCATCTGTGCAGGTCATCACGATATAAAGGGCGCAACGCGGATCACCGGCGCCGGAGGCCCAGTATTTCTCGCCATTGAGCCGGTAATGCCCCCCGTCGCGAACCGCCGAAAGACTGATCTGCGTCGCGTCGGAAGAGGCCACATCCGGCTCGGTCATCAGATAGGCCGACCGGGTGACACCCTCCAGCAGACCGGGCAGCCAGCGCGCCTTCTGGGCCTCGGTGCCATACCGTTCCAGCACCTCCATATTGCCGGTATCAGGCGCGTTGCAGTTGAACACCTCTGCCGCGATCCCGATCTTGCCCATCTCCTCGGCCAGATAGGCATATTCGACCGTGGACAGACCAAAACCCTTCGCGCTGTCGGTCAGCCAGAAATTCCACAGCCCCCGCTCTTTCGCCCTGGCCTTCAGGGACGACAATATTTCCAACTGCCGCACCGTGTGCTGAAACCGGTCGCCCGAAGGGTGCTTGCCCACCTCGGCCTCATATTCCGCATCCAGCGGCGCGATCTCTTCCATCACCATCCGACGGACCTGTTCCACCAACGGGCGGACACGGTCACTCAATCCCAGATCCATCTATGATCTCCCTTCCGCAACGCGCGTGACACCGTCCAGCGCCGCGTCATATTCCCGGACCAGCCGGTCGATCAGCATGGCCGCCGGTGTCACCGCCTCCACGGCGCCAATCCCCTGCCCTGAGCCCCAGATCTCTTTCCAGGCTTTCGGTTTCGACGACCCCTCGCTGAAGGACATCGAAGAGACCTCCGCCCCCGGCAGGGTCTCCGGGTCCATACCCGCCCGGGCGATGGAGGGTTTCAGATAATTGCCGGACACCCCGGTGAACAGCGAGGAGGTGACGATATCCTCGGCCCCGCCCTCGACAATCATCTGTTTGTATTCAGGCACCGCATTCGCCTCTTCCGTGGCGATGAAGGGCGACCCGATATAGCCCAGATCGGCACCGGCCACCTGTGCGGCAAGGATCGCCTGGCCGGTGGCAATCGCGCCTGACAGCAATAGCGGGCCGTCAAACCAGCTGCGGATTTCGGTGATCAGGGCAAAGGGGTTCTGCGGCCCCGCATGTCCCCCCGCCCCGGCAGAGACGGCAATCAACCCATCCGCGCCCTTGTCGATCGCCTTGCGGGCGAACCGGTTGTTGATGATGTCATGCAGCGCGATGCCACCGCAGGAATGGGCGGCCTCGTTCACCTCGACCCGCGCCCCAAGCGAGGTGATCCAGACCGGCACCTTCCAGCGGGCGCAGATCTCGATATCCCGCTCAAGCCGGGTGTTGGAGCGATGGACGATCTGGTTGACCGCGAAAGGGGCTGCGGGATGGTCGGGATGGGCCTGATTATGCGCGTCCAGCGCCTCGGTAATCCGGCGCAGCCAGACCTCCAGCATCGGGGGCTCGCCCGCCGCCTCGCGGGCATTCAGCGCCGGGAAACTGCCGATGATCCCGGCCTTGCACTGGGCAATCACCAGATCAGGCACCGAGACAATGAACATCGGCGCGGCCACGGCAGGAATACGAAGGCCCCGCAAAGCCCTGGGCAGATGGCTGTCAGGGCGCATGACGCGCTTTCATAAATACCCACATGGGAGGCTCCCTCATATGGCCAAGCGTAGAGGCGCGGTGGGATGGCGGCAAGCGCCATGCAACCCGTAACGCAGCGTCAGATCGGGCTTGGGTTCGTCCCGCCAATCCTGCACAGTGACGGCATATACGATCCAGGGAGAAAGATCATGCCAGACGGACAAACCCGCCATACCGGTCCTTCGCTAGCGCCTTTTGAATGGGGTGATCCGTTTCATCTGCCGGATCAGTTGAGCGGGGAGGAGCGGATGCTTGCGGATGCGGCGCGGGAGTTTGCGGCGGACAAGTTGCAGCCGCTTGTGACCGAGGCCTATCTGGAGGAGGTCATCGCGCCTGAGATCTTTGCCGAGATGGGCGGGATGGGCCTGTTGGGGGTGACCATCCCCGAGGCCTATGGCGGGCTTGGGGCGGGCTATGTCAGCTATGGGCTGGTGGCCCGCGAGGTGGAACGGGTCGACAGCGGCTACCGCTCGATGATGTCGGTGCAATCCTCGCTGGTGATGTACCCGATCCACGCCTATGGCTCTGAAGAGCAAAGACAAAAATACCTCCCCGGCCTCGCGGCGGGCACGCTTATCGGCTGTTTCGGGCTGACCGAACCGGAGGCGGGCAGCGACCCGGCGGGGATGAAGACCATAGCGAGTAAAACCGAAGGCGGCTATCTGCTGAACGGCGCCAAAATGTGGATCTCCAACAGCCCGATTGCCGATGTCTTCCTGGTCTGGGCAAAATCCGAGGCCCATGGCGGCAGGATCCGGGGCTTTGTGCTGGAAAAGGGCATGGCGGGCCTGTCGGCGCCGAAGATCGGCGGCAAGCTGTCGCTCCGCGCCTCGGTCACCGGAGAGATCGTGATGAACAATGTGGAGGTGGGCGAAGACGCGCTTCTGCCCGGTATCGAGGGGCTGAAAGGCCCGTTCGGCTGCCTGAACCGGGCACGGTTCGGCATTGCCTGGGGGGCGATGGGGGCGGCCGAGGATTGCTGGCACCGGGCGCGGGATTACGGGCTGAACCGGGTGCAGTTCAACCGGCCCCTGGCGCAGACGCAGCTGTTCCAGAAGAAACTGGCCGATATGCAGACCGAGATCGCGCTTGGCCTGCAGGGCGCGCTGCGCGCCGGCCGGATGCTGGAAGAGGGCACATGCGCCCCCGAGATCATCAGCCTGATCAAACGCAACAATTGCGGCAAGGCGCTTGAGATCGCCCGGGCCGCCCGCGACATGCATGGCGGCAACGGGATCATGGCGGAATACCACGTCATGCGCCACGCCCAGAACCTGGAAACCGTCAACACCTATGAAGGCACCCATGACGTCCATGCCCTGATCCTCGGCCGCGCACAGACCGGGCTGCAGGCGTTCTTCTGAAAGGACAAACCCACATGGACCGCGCCGCCATCGTCGATCAAAACCTCCGCGCAAGGGGGGCTGCGGGAAGCGCACCAGAAACGACGCCTATAGCGGTTTGCGTTTGATCTTTACCGAAACCCGCGGCCTCTCGCCTTCGGGTCGAACGCGGTTTTCGATGCGGTTGCCTCATATAAAACGCAAAACGCTTTAACCAAGCACCGAAAAGCTGCTTTCATCATTGATCGGGCGGTTGCGCGCGTAGAAGCCGACATCAATATCCTGCCCGATATAGGGCAGGGTGAATTGCAGCGGGGTGGCATCATGGTCTGCCCCGCCCTCGCAATAGGCCACCAAAGCCGCCATCATCTTGCCCGCAATCGGCGCGTTCTTGTACTGGTTTCCGCTGGTCCTGCAGGCCATGTAGAACCCCGGCAGGCTGGGCCGGTCATAGATTGGTATCCAGTCGGTGGAGGCATCATAAAGATCGACCACACCGCGCGTCTGTGACGGGATACCAAGCGATGGCACCCGTTGGGCATAGCGCATCGCCTGTGTAGTCCACTGATCGGTGAAATCGCGGTTATAACGGGTATCACTGTCGGCCCAGATATGGGGGTCACAGGCCGGGTCTTCGGACCCGATCAGGATATGGTTGCCATGTTCCGGCCGGACATAAAGCGCGATGTCACTGTCCGAGATGATGCAGCCATCCACCTCAAAATCGAACCCTCCGGGCGCGGGCACATGGGCAACCTCCTGGCGCAGGGGCCGGGTCTGGATGGTCATATCCTCCAGCACCCCCGCCAGCGCATTGATATGGGAGGACCCGGGACCGGCCACATTGATCACCACGGGCGCGTGTATTTCGCTGCCATCGGCCAGCTTCACCCCGGCGGCCCGTGCGTTTTTCTGCAGAATCCCGACCACCTCCACCCCGGTTTTCACCCTGGCCCCGAACCGGCGCGCCGCATCCAGCAGGTTTTGCGCGCTCAGCGCCGGGTCAGTGACATAGCCACCATTGGGCCAGAACACGGCCCCGTCCAGATGCCTGCCATTGGGCTGCCCGAAATCCGGGTCATCCAGAGGTTTGGCAGGTGCGAAACTTTCCATCTAATAGATCGGCAGGCGGCGCTTTACCTCTTCGGTGCTCCATTCCTCGAACGGGCAGTTCAGTGCTGCGGAATAGCGCATATGTTTGGCAAGACCGCCATTTGCCTCCGCCTTCATCACCAGGCATCCGACCTCGCGAAACTGCGCCAGATCAGCCCCATCCGTCAGGCCCAGATACGCCGCCCAATCGCGCCAGTAATGATACCCTTCCCAGGCGAATGCGGTGCCTTCGAAGGTGGAATAATGCATGCGGATGACCGCGCAGGACCCGGCGGTGGACCCGTGGCCGGCCTGTGTATTGCGATCCAGCGACAGGGTTTTCCACCCGGCTTTCGACATTTCATAAGCCACCGCGGCCCCGATCACCCCGGTTCCGATGATGATGACATCCGGTTGGGTCATGGTGCCTCTCCTGTCTCGATGGTGCGGGCGAAGCGCGTGAAATCCACAATCTCATCCGGTTGGGGCTGGCGGCCTGTAAAAATGTAAAGATACACCGGCACCAGTTTCAGCCGCTCTTCAATCGGTTCCCGCAGATCCGCATCATTATAGCCGATCTGCATGTAATAGAGCACCCGCGCCCGGGTCAGCGCCTCGACCGGGGGATAGTCATAGCGCGCGAACATGGCGGTCAGCGCCTCAAGCCGCAGCGCATCGGACCGGTCAAGCACCCGGCGCACCGCCCCGGACCGGCGCGCCCAGTGGCGCACTGCAAAATCAAAGGTGATATCGAACAATGCCGGGTTCACCACCGCGCGAAAGACATTGCAGACAGCGCCAGTCACTGTTGCCGCCTCGGCCCCGGCCAGTTGCACCAGCGCTGCCGTATTGGTCTTTTCCCAATGGTCCAGCAGCGCATCCAGCAGATCCTGGCGAGAGTTGAAATACCAGTAAAAGCTGGACCGGGACACGCCAAGCCGTTCCCCAAGCGCCAACACTTTCACCTGATCCACCCCGTCAGAGACCAGCGCATCCAACGCCACATTCAGCCAGTCCTGGCGCGTGACTTTCACATTGCCGATCAGCGGTTCCCTGTCAGGGTCATCACGATGGAACGGGCGGGGTCGGGCCATATCAACTCTCCGGTGGGGCGCCACCTGCGGCGGTTTTGGCGCGGATATAGGCATTCAGCGCCGCAATCCGGTCCGGGTCGGTGGCAGGTGGGGTGAACCTGGCCAGCCGGTCCTGCCAGACCCCGGTGGCGCGGGTGTTGGCATCATGCGCGCCGCGTTCCGTCCAGGTTCCGAAATTCGACCAGTCGGCCACCAGCGGTTCGTAAAATTCGGTCTGATAGCGCGCCATCGTCTGACCGGCGGCAAAAAAATGCCCGCCGGGTTGCACCTCGGCCAGGGCATCCAGCCCGATCTCCACCTCTCCGGCGGCGGTTCCGGCGCAAATCTCGGCCACCATTTGCAACACCTCCATATCGGTGATCAGCTTTTCATAAGACACTGTCAGCCCGCCTTCCAGCCATCCCGCCGCATGAATGACCACGGTGGCCCCGGCCAACAGGCACCCCCAGATGCCGAACTGGGTTTCATTGGCTGCCTGCGCATCGTTGATATTGGCCGCCGAACCGCTGGCACAGCGCCAGGGCAGACCCAGACGGCGCGCCAATTGCCCGGCGGCCAGCGATGCTTTCATATGTTCCGGTGTACCGAAGGCAGGCGCACCCGATTTCATATCGACATTCGAGGTGAAGGTGCCATAGCAGACCGGCGCGCCGGGCCGGGCCAGTTGCGCCAGCGTGATCGCGGCCAGGGCTTCCGCATGGCTGAGCGTGATCGCACCCGCCACAGTGATCGGCGCCATCGCCCCCATCAGCGTAAACGGCGTGACGATCGATACCTGCCCGGCGCGTGCAAAATCGATCAGCCCCTGGGCCATGGGAATGTCAATCTGGCGCGGGGAATTGGTGTTGATGATCGTATAGCAATGGGGATCGGCGTGGAACGTCTCATCGGACAGCCCGCGAAAATCCCGCAGCATTTCAAAGCTTTGCTGCACCTGAGGCGTGCCACGGGAAAACACGAAGGGCAGCTTGTCTGAAAGCGTCAGCTGTGCCTCCATCGTGGTGTAATGGCGCAGATGAATGGGCGCATCCTGTGGTTCAATCAGGGGCGGCACCATATGCAGCACATCGAAGCTTTGGGTCAGTTGCGTCAGCTCGCGAAAATCCCGGATCGTGCCGGGACGGCGGCCACGGGCCAGATCCGTCGCATGGGGGGCGCCCGCACCCGGCTGGAAGATCAGATTGCCCAGTTCAAGGGTCAGGTCGCGGTCAGGATGGCCCGCCTTGACCGGGATGGATTTGGGGGCCGTGTCTAGGGCCGCTGTGACCATCTCACGGCCGATGAACACCATCTCGGCAGGGGCATCGACCCGGGCACCGCCGGCTTTGAACAGCGCGCGGGCCTCGGGCAGCAGAACCTTGATGCCAAGGGTTTCCAGCATGTCCAGCGCGGCTTCGTGAAGCGCCTCAACCCGGTCTTCCGAAAACACGCCCATCACGGGAAACGGGTTTTTCAGGTGCCGGTAATCGACCTTGCGCTTTGCCGTTGCGTCCCGCGCGGCCCCCGCCCGCGCCTGCGGCCAGCACGGGTCACAGGCGCATCGTTTGCCCGGTCGGGTCATAGGGCGAGGGCGCGATGACGGTGGCGGGGCGCTCCACCCCCACCACATGAACGCTGAGCGTCGTGCCTTCGCCCGCGTGATCGCGATTGACCAGTGCCATGGCCAGCGATTTGCCTGTGTGATGCCCGTACCCGCCCGAGGTGACAAAGCCAACTTTCTCTGCCTGCGACCAGACCGGTTCAAACCCGCTGGCATCGGCCTCGTCCGCCTCAATCTCCAACGTCACCTGCAGTTGCGCCGGGCCGTTCCCGTCCCGTTCCGCGATGGCCGCGTCGCGCCCGATGAACCCGGGTTTGTCCCAGTCGATCCAACGGTCCATTCCGGTCATGCCGGGCGTATAACCTTGGGTAAATTCCGCGTTCCAGATGCCAAAGCTTTTTTCCAGCCGGGTGGACAGCATGGCATTGAACCCGCATTCGCGCAGCCCCTCCCCGGCGCCTGCCTCCAGCAGCATCCGGCGCAACGCGATATGGTCGCCATAGCGGCAGTTGATCTCGAACCCCAACTCGCCGGTCACCGACATCCGCGCGATACGGGCGCGGATCATGCCGATATCAGCGCTCATACAGCCCATGAAGGGCAGGCCCGAGATATCGGTCTCTGCCAGTTTGTCGAGAACCGCGCGGGATTTCGGACCGGCAAGGCCAAAGCCGCAGACCTCTTCCCCCAGATCGCGGATCTGGACGCTATCTTCTATATGATCTGCAAACCAACGCATATGCCATTGCCGCAGGTAATAGCTGCCCATGATCCACCAGCTGCCATCCCCCAGTTGAAAACGGTCAGATCACCTTTCAGTTTGCCGGTCTCTGACAGCATCGGGGCCAGCCGCGCCCGCCCGGGCCCGGGCAGTTTCGAGGCCATGATCCGGTTCAGCCAGGCCTCTGCCTGCGGGCCGGTGACCTCATAGCGCGCAAAGCCGGTGATATCGAGCAGGCCCACACCCTCACGGATCGCCCGGCATTCTCCGGCCACCAGATCAAAAGCGTTTGAGCGTTTCAGCGTCGGCATTTCCTCAAATCCCGGCGGCGCGAAGTAAAGCGGCACTTCAAGGTCCCAGCTAACGCCCCATTTGCAGCCCGCCGCCGTCATCGCGTCATGGGCCGGGGCTGTTTTCAAAGGGCGGCCTGCGGGCAATTGTTCATTCGGGTAGGTCATCACGAACCGGCGGGAATAGAACTGCCCCGTCGTCTCCCGTATATAGCGCTTGTTTTCCGCCCATGGCCCGTAACGTGCCACATCCATCGCCCAGACATCGGCCTCGGGTTCGCCCTCGATGATCCATTCGGCAAGCGATTTGCCAACGCCACCGCCTTGCAGGAAGCCCGCCATCACCGCACAGGCGCACCAATAGCCCCGCTTGCCGGGAACCGGGCCAACCAGCGGGTTGCCATCGGGCGAAAAGGTGAACGCGCCATTGACCCAGGTTTTCACGCCCACATTCTGCAAGGCGGGGTAGCGTTCAAATCCAAGGATCAGCTCTTTCTCGATCCGGTCGGTCTGCTCCTGAAACAGTTCCATCCCGTAATCCCAGGGCGCGCCATCCATCGCCCAATGCTCATGATCAACCTCATAGATACCCAGCAACACGCCTTTCTGATCCTGCCTGAGATAGGTGAACCCTTCCAGATCAACCGTCATCGGCACCTCGAAATCTATCTTGTCGAGCGTCGGGATCGTGTCGGAGATCAGGTAATGATGTTTCAGCGGCGACACGGGCAAGTCCAGCCCCGCCATCCGGCCAAGCTGCTTGGCCCAGAGCCCGCCTGCATTGACCACATGTTCGCAGGTCACGGCCCCCTTGTCGGTGATGATCTTCCAGCCATCCCCGGTCTGGATCAGCTCTTCCACCCTGGTATGTTCAAAGACCGAAGCGCCCCGTTTTCTGGCCGCACCCGCATAGGCATGGACCGTGCCGGTGGTGTCCAGATAGCCTTCACGATCCGCCCACATGCCCCCCAGAAGCCCCTCGGGCGACATGATCGGGTTCAGCTCCACCGCCTCTTCCGGTGTGACAAGACGGCAATCTTCGATGCCGATGGACTGGAACACGCGATATGCCGATTGCAGCCATTCCCACCGGTCAGGCGTGCCCGCCATGGTCAGGCCGCCGGTCATGTGCAGGCCGATATCCTGACCGCTTTCCGCCTGAATCTCTTCCAGAAGATCAATCGTATAGGCCTGAAGGGCCGCCATATTCGGGTCTGCGTTCAGGGCATGAAACCCGCCTGCCGCATGCCAGGATGACCCCGCCGTCAGCACCGAGCGTTCCAGAAGGCACACATCGGACCAGCCGAATTTCGCCAGATGGTAAAGAACCGATGCGCCGACAACCCCGCCGCCGATCACCACGACCCTGTAATGAGAATTCATGCCAAGCCTCCCTGAGCGATGGGTCAGGAAACGCTATTTCGGAAAAATCCACATGTCTAGACAGAAATGTACAGTACCTGTCAGCAGCCCTGCCTGCCCGCATATGGCGAGATTGCAATTTCCGTGCTCCGTTAGCAGGCCAGCCCATGAAGCGGTTTGCGTTTGATTTGGGTAAAGCACTTTCCAAAACCAGAAGAGCCAGAGGGGTGGAAAACTCGAAAATTCCGCCGCGCGGGGTTTGCGGCACATCCAGCCTTTTGCCATAGGAGCAAACCCTGCGCGCCCCGCCATATACCTGCATAACCCTTACCCCAGCCCAGGAATTTGGCATTCCCGGAATAATGGCGATAGATCATGGCTCAAAGGTAACGGCAGGGTGCTCTAACGCTGTGCGGCCTCCCAATCCGGGTGCATCCACGGTTCTGCATTCGAGGGGGGCAAGGGCGTTTTGCCCAGAATATGATCTGCCGCTTTCTCCCCCACCATGATGGAGGGCGCATTCAGATTGCCATTGGTGATCTGCGGAAAGGTCGAACTGTCGGCAAGCCGCAGCCGGTCAACGCCGATCACGCGCAATTCCGGGTCCACCACCGCCATCGGGTCATCGCGGCGCCCCATCCGCGCGGTGCCGCAGGGGTGATAGGCGCTTTCCGTATGGTCGCGAATGACACTGTCCAGTTCATCGTCGGACTGGAAGGCCGCGCCGGGCTGAATCTCATGTTTCATATATGGTTTGAACGCGTCTTGCGCGAATATCTCCCGGGTCAGGCGGATGCAGCGCCGGAAATCCTGCCAGTCCTGTTCTGTCGACATGTAGTTGAACAGGATTTTCGGCGGGTCCATCGGGTCGTTCGAGGCCAGTTTGATATGCCCGCGCGAGGGGCTGCGCATCGGGCCAACATGGGCCTGAAACCCGTGGCCCTCTGCCGCCGTCTTCCCGTCATAGCGCACCGCAAGCGGCAAGAAATGAAACTGAATATCAGGGTATTCAACCCCGGCGCGGGAGCGGATGAAGCCGGTGGATTCAAACTGGTTGGAAGACCCAAGCCCGGTCTTGGTGAAAAGCCATTGCGCCCCGATGGCGGCCTTGGACAGCAGGTTCCAGTGCCGGTAAAGGGTGATCGGCTGGCTGGCCGCCATCTGCACGTAAAGCTCCAGATGGTCCTGAAGGTTCTGGCCGACACCGGCGCGATCCGCGACCAGCGGGATGCCATGTTCCCCCAGATGCGCCGCCGGGCCGATGCCTGACAACATCAACAGCTTGGGGGAGTTGATGGAGGAGGCCGCAAGGATCACCTCGCGGCGCGCGCGGATCACCTGTGCCTGCCCGCCACGCATCACCTCAACCCCCAGGGCGCGGCCCTCTTCAATCACCACCCGGCGCGCCTCGGCCCGTATCAGATCGCAATTCTCACGTTTCAGGGCCGTGCGCAGATAGGCATTGGCCGCAGACCAGCGCCGCCCGCGCCAGACGGTCTGCTCAAACGGGCCGAATCCCTCTTGCTGATGCCCGTTGTAATCGTCGGTCTTTGGATAGCCCGCCTGCTGCCCCGCCTCGACAAAGGCATGATAAAGCGGGTTTTTCCGGGGGCCCCGGGTGACGTGAAGCGGGCCGTCAGTTCCGCGCCAGGCCGGGTCACCGCCAAACGGGCCGGGGTGCCAATTCTCCTGCCGTTTGAAATAGGGCAGCACGTCGGCATAGCTCCAGCCATCGGCGCCCATCTCGGCCCAGGTATCGAAATCGCGGGCATGGCCGCGCACATAGATCATCCCGTTGATCGAGCTGGAGCCGCCAATCACCTTGCCGCGTGGAGTGGCGAGGCGGCGGCCCCCCAGATGCGGCTCAGGCTCGGACTGAAAGCCCCAGTCATAGCGCGCCATATTCATCGGATAGCTGAGCGCGCCGGGCATCTGGATAAAGGGGCCGATATCGCTGCCGCCCGCCTCGATCACCAGAACCGAGGCCCCGGCCCCGGACAGGCGGCAGGCCATGGCGCACCCTGCCGAACCCGCACCGATTATGACAAAATCCGCTTCCATATCAGCGCCCTAATACGGGGCGTCCACATCACCCATGGCAATGTAGACAGTCCGGGTCTGGGAATAATGGGTCAGCGCCTCGCGGGAGTTTTCACGCCCCACGCCCGAGGCTTTCACCCCGCCAAACGGGGCCTCGACCGGGGCCAGATTGTAGCAATTCACATAACAGGTGCCCGCCTCGAAGCTTTGCACCACCCGATGCGCACGGGTGATATCCTGGGTGAAAACACCCGCAGCCAGGCCGAATTCTGTCGCATTGGCCCGGGCAATCACCTCTGTCTCGCTGTCGAAATCCAGAACGCTCAGCACCGGGCCGAAAATCTCCTCCCGGGCGATGGTCATGTCATCGGTGACATCGGCGAACACGGTGGGTTCAAGGAAAAACCCGCTTCTGTTCAGGCGTTTGCCACCGGTGAGTAGACGCGCGCCCTCGGCCAGACCTGTGGCGATGTAGCCTTCAACCTTTTTCATCTGCGCCTCGGAGACCAGGGGGCCAAAGCTGGTTGCCTCATCCAGCGGGTCACCGATCACCGCGTTTGACAGGCGCGCGGTCAGGCGGGCCAGAAACGCCTCTTTGATACCGCGTTGCATGAAGACCCGCGTGCCGTTGGAACAGACCTGACCGGAGGAATAGAAATTCGCCATGATCGCGCCCGAGACGGCGTTTTCCAGATCCGCATCCTCGAAGATCACAAGCGGGGATTTGCCGCCCAGTTCCATCGTCACATGTTTCATGCCCGCCGCCGCAGCCGCATAAACCCTGGCCCCCGTGGGAGCCGAGCCGGTCAGCGAGACCTTGGCCACCCTTGGATCGGTGGACAAGGCCGCGCCAACCGCGCCATAGCCCTGAATCACATTCATCAGACCCGGGGGCGCCCCCGCCTCGGTCAGGATTTCGGCCACTTTCAACGCGCAAAGCGGCGTGGTCTCTGACGGTTTGAATACCATCGCATTGCCACAGGCCAGCGCCGGGGCCGCTTTCCAGCAGGCGATCTGCGTGGGGTAATTCCAGGCCCCAAGCCCGGCACAAACGCCCAGAGGCTCGCGGATTGTATAGGCGAAATCCCCGCCGGGCAGCGCAATATGCTCTCCGGTAAGGCTGGCGGCTAGCGCGCCGAAATATTCCAGCGCATCGGCGCCGGAACCGGCATCGGCCACCAGCGTTTCCTGCAAGGGTTTGCCCGTGTCATAGGTTTCCAGCACCGACAGATCGCGGTTCTCGGCTCGGATCATCTCTGCCGCCCGGCGCAGCACACGGCCCCGTTCGGCCCCGCTGACCCCGGCCCAGATTTTCTGCGCCGCTTTCGCACTCTCCAGCGCCTGATCCACAATCGCGGGCGTCGCCGCGTGAAGGGTGGCCAGCACCTCGCCCGTGGCGGGATAGATCACCGGGATCGGATCCCCCGATTTATCCTCGACATATATACCATTGATAAAATGGCTGGCCTGGGGGGGCGTGAAGCGCATCGGGGTCCTCATTCACCGCGCAAAGGGCGCGAACCGGCGGTGTGTCTGGCGTCAAAGCGGATGGTGCTGGTCGAATCTATGTCTGACCCGGTCACGGGTCTTCAACCGGCGGCACATGCGTATCAAGATAGTCCAGCAACAGATCAATGGCGTCTTCAGCCGCCAGAACATCCCCCCCCAAAGCCTGCCGGATATAAAGCCCGTCGATCATCGCCGCGATGCCCCGGGTCAGTTGCAAAGCGCCCGCACCCGTCAGTTTGCGCAAATCGTGATACAGATTGCTGTGCAACCGGGCATGATAGACCCGCAACAGCCGCTCTGCCTCTGCCGATCGCTGCGCCTGAACATAGAAATTCATCCAGGCGGCCACCACTTCGGGCCGGAAATTGGTGGCCGAGAAACTGGCGCGGATGATCGCCTCAACCCGGTCCCGCGGGCTGTGTGCCATCGCCAGCGCACCCCGTACCTCAGCCCCGTAAAGCGTCATCACATGGCGCATGGCGGCGGCAAACATCTGTTCCTTGCCGCCGAAATAATGATGCGCCAGCGCGCTTGACATGCCCGCACGCTTTGCAATCTGCGCAACAGTGATGTCTAAGGTTCCTATCCGGCCGATCTCGATGATCGTTGCTTCAACCAAAGCGGACCGACGTATTGGCTCCATCCCGATTTTGGGCACATACTTCTCCGTTGAATGAATATGGTATAGAACTGATTAATATTGACTGACGAGTCAATCAAAAACAGGGAGAAACATCATGCTGAAACTGACGACAACCTCTGCCATTGCACTGGTGCTTGGCGCAGGCATTGCCGCCGCCGATTGCGAGACGATCACCTTTTCGGATGTGGGCTGGACCGATATTACCGCAACCACCGCCGCCGCCACTTATGTGCTGGATGCGCTTGGCTATGATACTGATATTCAAATCCTTTCCGTGCCGGTAACCTATACGGCACTGGCCGCTGGCGATATCGACATCTTCCTTGGCAACTGGATGCCGACGATGGAGGCCGATATCGCGCCCTATCGCGAGGCAGGCACAGTCGACACGGTTCGCGCCAATCTGGAAGGCGCGAAATATACGTTGGCAACAAATGCCGCAGGCGCGGCTTTGGGGATCGACAGTTTTGATGCGATTGCAGCGCATGCCGATGCGCTGGACGACAAGATATACGGGATCGAGCCCGGCAATGACGGCAACCGCCTGATCCTTGACATGATTGCCGCAGATGCCTTCGGTCTCAGCGATTTCGAGGTTGCCGAAAGCTCGGAGGCGGGAATGCTGGCGCAGGTTGCCCGTGAATCCGACCGGGACAACCCGATCGTGTTTCTGGGCTGGGAACCGCACCCGATGAATGCGAATTTCGACCTGACCTATCTGGAAGGCGGCGATGACTGGTTTGGCCCCAATCTGGGCGGTGCCACGGTGTTCACCAACACCTCTGCCGGGTATGTTGAGGCCTGCCCGAATGTAGGGGCACTTCTGAACAATCTGGAATTCACCCTGGCCATGGAAAACGAGATCATGGGCAGCATTCTGAATGACAGGCAGGACCCGAGCGATGCGGCCGCCGCCTGGCTGTCGGCCAATCGTGATGTGCTGCCCGGCTGGCTGGATGGTGTGACCACCCTTGACGGTGGCGACGCGGTTGAAGCCGTAACCGCCGCGCTTGACATGTAACGCCGAGTTTGGGGCGGATGCCACAAGGCACCCGCCCCATATATGTGGAAAGAGACATGCCATGACCGGATCGCCTGCCTCGCGACATCCTGCCAAACATCCGGCCCGAAGGGTGGAAATGACCAAGGACATCTGCCCATGCTAAGCTGGTTTGAAGACAACAAGCTTCCGGTCGGGCGGATTGCGGGCGATGCCTTTGACTGGTTGCAGGATAATGGCGCATGGTTCTTCGACGGGTTGTCGACCCTGCTGGATGCGCTGATCGGCGGCATTCTGAACGTGCTGCAAAACCCGCTTGATATCTCCTGGGCCACCGGGGCGGAACGGTATCAACCGCTTTACAACCCTGAATTTCACCCGTTCCTGATTGTGGCGATTTTCACATGGGCCGCCTGGCTGATCCATCGCCGCTGGCAGGTTCCGGTCCTGATTTTCCTGGGGTTTCTGTTCATCCTGAACCAGGGATACTGGGAGGAAACAACCGAAAGCCTGACCCTGGTCCTGTCGGCCTGCGTCGTCTGCATGGCGGTTGGGGTGCCCATCGGCATTGCCGCCGCCCACAGGCCCAAAGCCTATCAGGTGATGCGCCCGATTCTGGATCTGATGCAGACCCTGCCCACCTTTGTCTATCTGATCCCGGCCATCGTGTTTTTCGGCATCGGCATGGTGCCCGGCCTGATCGCCACGGTGATTTTTGTGTTGCCCGCCCCGATCCGGCTGACGCATCTGGGCATCTCGTCAACGCCCAAACCCCTGATCGAGGCAGCGGAAGCCTTTGGCGCGACAGCCCGGCAAAAGCTCTGGAAGGTGGAACTGCCCTATGCCCTGCCGCAGATCATGGCGGGGCTGAACCAGACCATCATGCTGTCGCTGAGCATGGTTGTGATCGCCGCACTTGTGGGTGCCGACGGGTTGGGGGTGCCAGTGGTCCGCGCGCTGAATTCGGTCAACACCTCGCTTGGATTTGAAAGTGGTTTCATCATTGTGGTCGTGGCCATCATGCTGGACCGGATGCTGCGGGTGGAACGCTGATGTCAGTTGCTGTTGAATTCGATGCGGTCTCGATCGTCTTTGGAGAGAAACCGGAAACCGCCCTGCCCCTGATGGATCAGGGCCAGACCCGGCAACAGGTGCAATCGGCCTGTGGGCAGGTTCTTGGCGTTCATGATTGCCGGCTTGAGGTCGAGACCGGCGAGATTCTGGTGCTGATGGGCCTGTCAGGTTCGGGAAAATCCACCCTGCTGAGGGCGGTGAACGGTCTGAACCCGGTGGTGCGCGGTGCGGTCCGGGTCAATGACGGGACCGAAATGGTCGATATCACCCATGCCGCGCCCGCCACGCTGCGCCGGATGCGCCAGACCCAGATTGCCATGGTGTTTCAGGCCTTTGGCCTGCTGCCCTGGCGAACGGTGCGCGAAAATGTGGGGCTTGGTCTGGAACTGGGCGGTCTGTCCGCCGCAGACCGGCGCGCGCGGGTTGATGCGCAATTGTCGCTGGTCGGCCTGACCGACTGGGCCGAGCGCAAGGTGGGTGAGTTGTCGGGGGGATGCAGCAGCGCGTGGGGCTGGCCCGCGCCTTTGTGACCGAAGCGCCGATCCTGCTGATGGATGAGCCGTTTTCGGCCCTTGATCCGCTGATCCGCACAAGGTTGCAGGATGAACTGATCGACCTGCAACGGGAATTGAAACGCACGATCATCTTTGTCAGCCATGATCTGGATGAAGCATTCAAACTGGGCGACCGGATCGCGATTATGGAAGGCGGGCGGATCGTGCAATGCGGCACGCCCAAGGATATATATTCTGATCCCGCCGACGCCTATGTCTCTGATTTTGTGGCAAATATGAACCCGCTTGGGGTGCTGTGCGCCTGCGATGTCATGGAACCGGTTCAGGGCACGCCCTCGATCTGGGTCGGCCCTGATGAGGATATCCGCAAAGTGATGGAGATCATCGGCGGGGAAAACATGCCTGTCGGCGTTAAAGAGGACGGTCAGGCCATCGGGCAGGTCACCAAGGACCGGGTGCTGTCCAAACTTCTGGACCCAAGGCAGGGTTGAAGCGCGGCTATAGCACGTCTCGAAAAATCTGACTCACAAAAGCCCTGCCAAGCGATTGCTTTCTCGGGACTTTTGTGAGGCTGGATGTTTCAGCTATTTCAAGACGTGCTTTACTTAACCAGCAACATTCCGGCCTCAACCAGCGCCGTGGCACCCGTGATCTCACCCAGGAGCGGCATGGCACCGCTGCGGGCTGCACGCCGGGCGGCCACGATCTGCCCGCGTTCCAGCGCGATGCCGGCGATCAGTTCCGCCTCTGCCGGGGCCATCGCATAGACACCATCGGCATCCGCCAGCACCGCATCCCCTGCCGCAACCGCCACCCCGCCACAGGACACCGGCACCTGCGTGCGCCCCCCAAGGTTCAACAGGCGGGTGGTGATCGGCGATGTGCCACGACACCAGACCGGAAACCCAAGTGCGGCCAGTTCCACGGTATCCGTGCAAGGGCCGTCGATCACCGCGCCGATGATCCCGGCCGCCATGGCTGCGGCGGCCACCCCATCCCCCAGACAGGCATGGCGCCGGTCCCCCAGACGGTCGATCACCAGAATATCGCCGGGTTCCGCCAGGCCGATGGCATGGTGCAGGATGGTCGAACAGGGGCCGGGGCATTGCACGGTCAGGGCGCGGCCCGCCAGCCGCGGCGCCAGCCCGGCATTCGGCACAATTCCGGCCTCCATCGCGCCCCAGTAGAGGATATGCCCCAGCATCGTGGTTTCGCATTGCACCAGCGTGTCTATCAGCCCGGCGGGCAGCGGCGCGGGCGCAGGCCCGATGCGGTATTTCGGCGGCGATGGCAGGGGCTGGTTCATCTTTCTGACCTCAATGTCGGGTCCAACCTGTCGCGCAGCCAGTCACCTGTCAGGCTGACCGACAGCGCCAGAAGGAAAATGATCGCCCCGGGAAACAGGGTCAGCCACCAGGCGGTCATCAGCCGGTCGCGCCCCTCGCTCATGATCTGGCCAAGGCTGGTCAGGGGCGGCTGCACCCCAAGTCCAAGGAAAGACAGCGCGGTTTCCAGCAGCACGGTCAGTGGCAGGTTCACGGTGAACTGCACCAGTGCCACATTCAGGATATTGGGCAGAACATGGCGCAAGTAAATCCGCATCGGCGAGGCCCCAAGCGCGCGCACCGCGGTGACATAGCCATGTTCCTTCGCCGACAAGGTCGCACCGCGCATCAGGCGGGCATATACCTCCCACCCGTTCAGGCCGATCAACAACAGAAACAGAACAAAACTGTTGTCGAACATGGCCAGCACGAACAGCGCCACAACGATGATCGGCAATGAGGCCTGCACATCAATCGCGGCCACGATCACCGCCTCGGTCGGGCCCCGCCTTGCGGCGGCAAGAATTCCCAGAAGGGAGCCCAGAACCGCCCCGATCAATGTGCCCGCGATGGCAACGACCAGGGTGATCTGCGCACCAACAGCAAGCCGGACCAGCACATCCCGGCCCCGCGCATCGGTGCCCAGAATATATTCAGGCGATCCCGGCGGCAGCAGCCGGTCAAACATCGAGGTTGCCCGAAACTCATGGGGGCTGAGGAACTGGCCGAACAGCGCGAAAAGCACGAAACCCGCGATGAAGACCAGGGATAGCCTGACGCTCCATGGCATGGGCGGGCGGCGATATGTGGCGGAGTGGCTCATCTCATTTCACCCGAATGCGCGGGTCGATCAGCAGATAAAGCAGATCGACAATCAGGTTCGCCATCACCATCGTGAAGGCCACGGCCAGAACCAGAAACTGCACGGTGGCAATGTCCCGCGTCGCAACCGAGCGGACAAGAAGCTGCCCCACCCCGGCCAGGCGAACACCTGTTCAGTCACCACCGAGCCGGCAATCAGCGACCCAAGCGACAGACCCACCAGCGTCACCAGCGGGATCGCCGCATTCGGCGCCGCATGCAGGATCAGGCGGCGCATGAAGGGCACGCCCCGGGCCTCGGCGGCGCGCATGAACGGGGCATTGATCGTTTCCAGCAAGGAAGACCGGGCAAAACGGGCAAAACTGCCCATCGCCGCCAGACCAAGCGTCAGGGCGGGGAACAGAACATAGGCACCCGCACCGGCCAGAAACACCTGAAACACCAATGCACCGATCAGGATCAGACACAGGCCAAACAGGAAATTCGGCATCGCGAAGGCGAAAACAGAAAACCCCATCACGAAACGGTCCAGCATCCGGCCCCGGTTGATCGCCGCAACCGCGCCCAGCGAGATGCCCAGTATCAGCGCAATCGACAAGGCGGTCAGGCCCAGATGCAGGGTATAGGGCAGACGGTCGAAAAACAGCGCCTCCACCGGGCGGCCGGTATGAATGGAATATCCGAACTCCCCCCGGAACAGCCCGGCAATATAGCTGGTATATTGCTGCCAGAGCGGTTGATCGAGCCCCATGGCGCGGGCATATTGGTCGATCACCTCCTGCGGGGCGTCAGGCGGGGCCAGGGCCGCCGCCGGATCGCCGGAAAACCGGATGAAGATGAACACAAGGGAAACCGTGATCAGAAGGGTCAAAGCAGCGCGGATCACGCGGGAGAGGATATAGCCGGTCATGCCGCGCTGCCCGCCACGGCCAGATCAAGCCCCGGCGCGGCCTCCAGCAGAGTTCTTGTATAAGGATGTGCCGGATGATCGAAAACCTGCCCGATGGCCCCGCGTTCGACAACCCGGCCCTGTTGCATCACCAATATCTCGTCACTGATCGCGCGGGCCACCCGCAGGTCATGGGTGATGAAGACCATGGCAAAGCCGAACCTTGTCTGCATATCGCGAAACAGGTCCAGAATCTGCGCCTGGATCGAGACATCGAGGGCTGACACAGCCTCATCCGCGATCAGAAGCGCAGGTTTCAGCGCCAGTGCGCGGGCAATACAGATACGCTGGCGCTGCCCGCCTGAAAACTCATGGGGGTAGCGGTCGGCGGATTGCGCGGTCAGCCCGGTCAGCTCCAGCAGGTCTTCCGCCTGCCGATGCGCCTCACCCACCGGGGTGCCATGGATGATCGGGCCTTCCGCAATCGCGGACCGGATCGTCTGACGCGGGTTCAGCGCGCTGTAAGGGTCCTGCAACACAACCTGCACGGATCGGCGCAGGGCGCGCAGATCGGCACCCCGGATATGGGTGATATCCTGCCCCCGGAAACGAATTTCCCCCTGTTCCACCTCTTCCAGCCGCAACAGGCAGCGCGCCAGCGACGACTTGCCAGAGCCGCTTTCCCCCACCACGGCAAGGGTCCGTCCCGGGGCCAGCGACAGGGACACATCGCGCACCGCCCGGGTCACCCGCCGGTTGAACAGCGGGCCGGAACGGTAGGTCAGATATAGCCCCTCCGCCTCCAGAAGCGACGGCCCTGACGGGTCGGAATGCGCCCCCTCAACCGGGCGCGATGCCGCGATCAGCCGTTGCGTATAGGGGTGTTGCGGATGCTCAAGCACATCTGTGGCAGGGCCTGCCTCGACGATCTCGCCATCTTTCATCACCGCAACCCGGTCGGCGATCTCGGCCACAACGCCGAAATCATGGGTGATGAACAGGGTCGACGCGCCCCGTTCTGCCTTCAGGGTCGCGATCAACTCAAGTATCTCGGCCTGTGTGGTGACATCCAGCGCGGTTGTCGGCTCATCGGCGATCAGTAGCGCCGGGTTCAGCAACAGCGCCCCGGCAATCACCACCCGTTGTGCCTGCCCGCCGGAAAGCTGATGGGGATAGGCCGCGAAAATCCGGGCAGGCTCGGGCAAACGCACCGCTGCCAGCATGTCCAGCACCCGGGCCCGGCGCTCTGATGCGGCAACCCCATGGACCTGCAAAATCTCTTCCAGCTGCCGCCCGACCCGTTTCACCGGGTTCAGGCTGGCGCCAGCATCCTGAAAAATCATCGCCATCCCGGCGCTGCGCAGGGCCCGATAAGCCGGGTCGCGCTGTGGCGGCAAGGCTGCGCCCTGAAACACCACCCGCCCCCCGGTCACCGGCAAAGCATGGGGCAGCATGCCCAGAATGGCCTGCCCGATCACCGATTTGCCGGACCCGCTTTCGCCGACCAGACACAGGGTTTCACCGGGCCTTATGTCAAAGGAAATGCCGCTGACGGCCTCGGCCCGGTCGCCCCCGGGGGCAATGCGATGCCGAGGTCTTCAACCGACAGAAGCGGGGGCGCGTCAGCGCCACCCGCGACAGTCTCGCTCATTCGTCGCTGCTCATATAGAGGCTGTCAAAAATGGTGACCGCGGAATTGCCCGGGTCCCAGTCAAGATCGGAATCGACGGCATAGCTGACCACATTGCGCCACAGATACATCCCCGGCGTCATATTCTCCCATTCCTCGACCAGCGCCAGATAGGCGGCATTGCGTTCCTCGAACTCCTGCGCCTGTTCAAAAGCCTCGCCCAGCTCATAGAACCGTTCAGAGGCCGCCCATGTCTTATGGGCCGCGCGCACCCGGCTGGATTGCGGGCCCCAATCCATCCAGAGCGGGCGATAGGGGTCACCGGAAAACTCGCTGGACATGGACATGTTCAGCAGATGGAAGGGCCGTTCATAGGCCAGCGAGAAATTATCCTTGATCTCGATGGCCACATTGATCCCGACCTCGCGCCATTGCTCGACCATGAACTCCGCCGCGATCTCGTAATTGGGATAGAAACCGCGCACGATATGCCAGGTCAGCTCTTCCCCGTCATAATCGCTGGCGGCCAGCAATTCGCGGGCATGATCCGGGTCATATGCGATGCGCGGCTGACGATCCGGGTCAAAATAGGCACCGTATTCGGGGAAGTTGAACGGCGCCGGTACAAAGGTGGCATCGCCCCAGATGGCTTGGGTGATCGACACGCGGTCAATGGCCGCCACCATCGCCTGCCGCAGATTGACATCGGTCAGCGGATTGTCCGGCAGCGCCTCGGTCTCCAGCATGTTGAAGGCGAACATCGGATAGTTTTCGATGCTTTTGGTCAGAACGGCCACACCCTCGGTGCCATCCACCTGGCCAATCTGATCGGCAGGGACAGAGACGACCACATCAAATTCACCGGCCACCAGACCGGCAAAGCGGGTGGAGAATTCAGGGACGATCTGGAAGGTCAGACTGTCTGCGGGCACATCCCCACCCCAGTAATCGTCAAACGCCTCGGCAACAACGGAAACCGACGGATCGAACGAGATCATCCGGTAGGGTCCGGTGCCAAGAGGCAACTGGCCAAACGCGTCCGTGCCGACCTCTTCATAATAATGCTGGGGCAGCACGAAACCCAGGGGCGTCACCAGACGGTAGATGAAATTCGGGTCGGGATAGCTGGTCTCGACCTCGACGGTCAGCGGGCCGGTGGCCTCTACCCGGATGATCCCCCTGGCATAACGCGTGCCGCGCGGTGCCAGCGGTTCATCGCCCCAAAGACGTTCGGCCGACATGGAAAACGCCACATCCCCGGCATCCATGATATGCCCGTCATGAAACGGCACCCCGTCGCGCAGATTGATCTGCCAGACATTCGGCGACAACCGCTCCCAGCTTTCGGCAAGCCAGGGGACCAGTTCGGTCCCGTCCGGGTCTTCCCACCGGTTGCGCCGCACCAATGTGTCAAAAATATTGGAATGCACACGGGCGCCCGAGGTTGAAATCCCGATCACCGGGTCCATTGTCGGCCACAGGTTATCCACCGCGATCACCAGGTCTGGACGATCCTGGGCGAAGGCACCGGTCGCCATTACCAGCGCGGCGGCACTGGTCATCAAAAGCTTTCGGAAATGGGTCATGCGTCTCTCCTGTCGGATGCGCCCTTGCGTCAGGCAGGCGCTGTTTGTTGTGCGCTGACGCGCGTGAATGTGTAGTCGCGTTCGTTTTTGAGCGAGGGGATCTGCTGTCGCGCGCTTGCCACCTTGCCAATATCAAGCGTCACCATGTGCTGACTGGCAGTCTCTCCGCCCAGATCGCATATAACTTCACCCCAGGGGCTGATGATGATGGAATGGCCCCAGGTATGGCGGCCATCCGCATGATCCCCCACCTGTGCTGCTGCAATCACCCAGGCGCCGTTTTCAATGGCGCGGGCGCGCAACAGAACCTCCCAATGGGCGCGGCCGGTAGGAATGGTAAAGGCGGAAGGTACGAACAGAACGGTCGCCCCCGCCTTGGAATAGTCGCGGTAAAGATGCGGAAACCGCAGATCATAGCAGATGCTCAACCCCCAGGGACCCCAGGGCGTGTCAACAAGCACGGCCTCAGCCCCCGGCGCATAGCGGGAGGATTCGCCGGTTGCCGGGCGGCCCTCCAGAAAGACATCGAACAGATGCACCTTGTCATAGCGCGCCACGATGGCCCCTGTGGGGTCGATCAGTGTGGCGTGATTGAGATAGCGGTCATCCTTGGCCTTGACCGGAGTTGATCCGGGCTGAATCCAGATGCCATGCCTGGCTGCAAGCTCCTGACAGGTCAGCAAAAACGGGTCATCCGCCTCTGTGGTGATCTGGCGGCGCGCATCCTCTTTATCCTTGTTCATCATCCCCGCCGCTTCAGGCAGGGCAAGCAGGTCGCACCCATCGCCCGCAGCCCGTGCTGCAGCCTCCGTGACCGTCTGCTGATTGACCGCATGGCGGTTGCCCGATGTCATTTGCAGCATCGAGACGCGCAATTCCGATCTCATCCATTACCCCCCAAGGATTATCATATATGTCAATGTTATGCAGAAAATTCCCGCCAAAAAAGCGCAATAAACTTGCGTATCGTCTAATTTCCTAACATGTTGACCTATGGCCCGAACCCGCCGACTGCCCCCGCTGAACGGTCTTCGCGTGTTGGAGGCGATCCGCGAGACCGGATCGGTCACCGCCGCAGCGAAACGCCTGACGGTCTCTCACTCTGCCGTCAGCCATCATGTCAAACAGCTTGAAGCCTGGGTCGGTCGCCCGCTTTTCGCCCGGCGGGGCCGCACGATTGCCCTGACCGAAGCGGGGGAAAGTCTGGCCGGTGTCGTCCATTCCTCTTTCGATGCGATCCGGCATGAACTGGACCGCCTGCCGATCCGGTTTGAACGTTCGGTCAGCCTGTCGGTTCTGCCGATCATCGCCGAAACCGTGGTCCTGCCACAGATGCACCACTTCACCACCCTGCATCCGGGCATCAGCCTGCATATCAGCCTGGCCCAGACCGACCGGCCCAAAACGCCAGCCCCCGATATCGAATTGCTGTTCAGCGAACACAGCCGAATGCTGCCCGAGGAAACCGTGATGCTGCCCGGAACCGCCGTGCCCGTGGCGGCACCTGCCTTGCTGGACAGGGCGGGCGGTGACCCGGTCCACCTGCTTGAGCAGGGCCCGTTCATTGCGGATGAGGATTTTCGTATGTGGCAACGCTGGCGCGATCTGGCCGCCGATCAGATCACACCATCGGATTATGCGCCGCAGCTGATCCTCGAAGGCTCATTTCTGTTGCAGAAAGCGGCTTTGAACGGGTTGGGTGCCGCGATCTGCCGGACGGCCACAATTCAGGCTGATCTGGATCGGGGCGCGCTGGTGCGCCTGTCTGAAATCAGGATTGACGAAAACTGGTCCTATACGCTTCGCCTTGCGCCGCAGCGGGCCAATGAACCTGCGGTCTGGGCGGTGCGTGACTGGCTTATTTCACTCAGCACGGGACAGGCGGGCGACACCGGCCTTGTCGCGGAATAGCCACTCAGCCCCGGGCAGCCACCTGTCTGGCAATCGCTGGCAGGAGCCGTTCAACCTGATACGGGGCCATGCCGGGCTGCAAGGACGGGTGGTAGAGCATCTGCAACAGCAATTCATCATGTCGGGTCAGCACCCCGAATTCTTCATCATCATTGAAGATCGAAGGCCTGACCCGAGGGCTGTCATTGGCCAGCCCCATGCCCTGGGCCAATTCCTCTTCAATACAGGACTGACGCATAAGCGGCGGATGTTCCGCACGGACAATTGCAATCGCCTGGTCATAGCCCTGCGACTGATCCCGGTTCGGCACCGCCACAGCCATACAGAAGGTGTTGCGTCCCATACCCGTCACCGCATTCACCGCTGCGCGGCTGATCCCCGGCACCAGTTGGCGAAGTAAGGGGCCAAGGCCGGATCGTTCCGCATCACTGACAATCAGCACATGGAAATTCGGGGAATTGGCGGTCAGCGCCACCGCGTGGCCCGACGCGGTTTCCAGCCGATGCGCCACCTGCCGGATCGTCGCCAGATCCGCGCGTTGCTGTCCGGCATCTACAGATGCGCCGAACCGCACACCCAGCCGCACCGGTTGCACCCAGCGCCGCAGCGGAGAGGCCTGCCCGCCGCTGGAAATTGAACCGCCCCTGAGACTGTATTCAGAGCGCATGGCGATCTGCATGAAATTGGAGGCCAGATCATCAGCCGAGAACCGCACCCCCCGCGGGCGACGATCCTGTCGCAGATTGCCCTCGCTGACCAATCGCGCTTCAAGCTGATGATAGTAAGACCCCAGTTGTGACCCGCTGGGTGATACCGGGCGCGTTGTAAGATTAACCGGCGTCGCACTTGAGGCCGTAACCTGCTGCGCTTCGGCAGTGCCCCATACGACCAACATCCCAAGCAGGCAGCATAGCAAGACGGTAAAAGATGATCTGCCAAGTTCAGTGCATAGCTGCACAGCTGATCCCTTCGCTGTCAGGCCGCTGGCGGGCGGCAATCTGGTGGCGCTGTTCGAACACATGTGTGGTCAGGGTCAGACGCTATCATATGAATGTCAAATAAACCTTTTTAGAGAATATATCAGAATATCCACCTGACGCAGGGTAAAACGGCAGGCTGTTCCGACCGATTGCGAATCCTGCAAATACGCACATACGGCTTTCGCAGCTCTCAATTTCATGTGGTTTCCCGGCCCTTTAGCGCGCGCATGATCCCTCATGAAAATCCTGTAAATATTGCGAATCATGGACAGATAGCGGGTGATCGTCCGAGTTCTGTGCCAATGGGGCAAACAGGCCAACGCCACCGAAACCCGTTGTTCTGGCCCCGTATCCCCTGCCGAAACCGGCTTATCCAGCAACAGAATCAGCATGTCTTGCAACACAGTGTGAACCATGGCCGCTTCAACGGAGGCAGGCCATGATGCTTGACCTTCGGCACCGCCAGCGCTTTTGTGGCTTTCGGACCAAATGGAAAATCCATCACAACCGGGCGCATCGCACCCCGCTCAAATGAAAGGCGTCCCTCATGCCCAAAGGCTATATCATCGGCCATATCACTGTCACCAACGCCGAGGCTTACCCGGAATATGTGCGCCGCGACACGCCTATTCTGAACAATCTGGGCGGGCAGTTCATCATCCGGGGCGGCCAGTCCCAGGTGGTCGAGGGTGAGGCGTTTGAACGCCATGTGGTGATCGAATTTCCGTCTTATGCCGAGGCTCTGGCCGCCTATAACGACCCGGAATATCAGGAGGTCGCCGATATCAGGCGCAGCTCTGCCGACAGCGTGATCATCGTTGTGGAAGGTGTCTGAAAGCCCCCGGCAATCAGGGTAAAATCGCCAGCCAGGCCGAGACGGTGACAACCGACAGGGCCGTGCCGATCAACACGGCAGAGGCCGCAACCCGGCGCGCGGCGCCATACATATTCGCAAAGATATAGGTATTGATCCCCGGCGCCATCGCAGCGGTGACAACGGTCGAGCGGAGAGGCCCGGGGGCAAGATCGGTCACCACCCGGCCCATCAGATAGCCGATGCCCGGATGCACGATCAGCGACAGCACGCAGACAAACCCGATGACCTTGGCATCCCCTTCAGGGGAATAGCGACGCAGCACACCGCCCAGACCGAACAGCGCCGCAGGCAGGGCCGCGCGGATCATCAGGTTCAGCGCCTCGGTCAGAACACCCGGCATCGTCAGACCGGCCAGATTGACCAGAAAGCCAAGCGCCACACCGATCATCAGCGGATTGCGGAACATCGCGGTGCCGACCGTGCGGATCAGACGGGCGGGCGACCCGCTGTCGCCGCGCACAATCTCCATCGCGGTGATGCCAAGCAGATAGCAGAAAGCCGCATGCAGCGCGACGATGACAAAGTTCGGGCCAAGGGCCGCCGCCCCATAGGCGCGTTCCGTGATCGGCAGGCCAAGCAGCACCGTGTTGGCGAAAAGACAGCAAAAACCGATGGCGACGCTATCCTCCCACGGTCGCCGGAAAAGCCAGCGCGCCCCGGCCAGCCCCGCGAAGAAACAGATAGTGGACCCGGTATAGAAAGACACCAGCAGCCGCAGATCGAAATTCTGCCCCAGATCCAGCGTTGCGATGGCCATGAACAGCAGGCAGGGAATGGCGAATTTCTGGGTGAAATTCATCAGCCCATCAACACCGCTGTCGGAAAAGGCACCGCGCCAGACGGCCAGATATCCCGCGCCAATCACCAGAAAAACCGGGAGAACGACAGAGATCAGATCGCCCATTCAGATCTCGTACCGGATCACCATACCATCATAGGCAGGGGTGATATGATCCGGCGTCTCTGCTGCGACAGTCTGATAATCAAGGTCGATATGCATATTGGTCAGCACCGCCCGTCGCGGGGCGGCCTGCGCAATCCAGTCCAGCGATCGTTCCAGATGGGCATGGCTGGGATGGGGCGTGCGGCGCAACGCATCCAGCACCCAGCAATCCAGCCCCTGCAATACCGGCCATGTGGCGGCGGGGATGCCCGACACATCGGGCAGATAGGCCAGATCGCCGATCCGAAAGCCAAGGCTGTCAATTGTGCCATGCTCCACCTCAAACGGTGTGAAGCTGATGGCGCCCCCGGCCCCGTCGATGGTGACATCGCCGTCAAGCGTGTTCAGATCAAGGATCGGCGGGTAGGCCGAGCCGGGCGGTTGCACAAAGGCATAGCCGAACCGGCTGAGAAGATTGTCCTGGGTTGGCCCGTCGGCATAAACCGGCAGGCGGTGCCGCATGTTGAAAACGATCATCCGCAGGTCATCAAGCCCATGGGTATGATCCGCATGGGCATGGGTATAAAGCACCGCATCCAGCCGCCCGACGCCCGCATCCAGCAATTGCTGGCGCAGATCAGGCGAGGTGTCGATCAGAACCGATGTCTCCCCCTGATCGGTGATCCGCTGAACCAGCAGAGAACAGCGGCGGCGGTTGTTTTTCGGCTCTTCCGGGTCACAATCTCCCCAGACATTTCCCAGCCTCGGCACCCCGCCGGATGATCCGCAGCCCAGAATGGTGAACCGCAGCTCTGCCATTCAGGCAGCCCGTTTCCAGGCAACAGCCTTATGGAACAGCCGGTCGAAATTGGCGCTGGTCCGGGCGGCGAAGGCAGCCTCGCTCAACCCGAAAACCTCGGCCCCGACACGGGCGGTATGGGCGGTATAGGCAGGCTCATTCCGTTTGCCGCGATAGGGTGGCGGGGCCAGATAGGGCGCATCGGTCTCCACCAGAATCCGGTCCACAGGGGCGGCTGCGAAAATCTCGCGCAACTCGGTGGATTTGGGAAAGGCGGCAATGCCGGACATCGACAGGTAAAACCCCAGATCAAGGGCGGCCCGGGCCAGCGCCGCGCCGGAAGAAAAGCAATGCATGACACAGCTATACGGCCCGGCGCGATATTCCTCGGTCAGGATGCGGGCCATATCGTCATCCGCCGCGCGGGCATGGATGATCAGCGGCAGGCCGGTGCGGCGCGCGGCCTCGATATGCACGCGCAGGCTGTCTTGCTGAACCGCCGCGCTGTCTGCGGTGTAATGATAGTCGAGGCCGGTTTCGCCAATGCCGACGAATTTCGGGTGCGTTGCAAGGGCTTCCAACGCCTCGACCGAGGCCATTGGCTCCTCGACCACGCTCATCGGATGCGTCCCGGCGGCCCAGAAAACCGGTGCGAACCGATCAGCGATGGCCTGAACCCGGGGGGCATTGCCCAAGCGCGTGCAGATCGTGACCATCCGGGTGACACCGGCAGCCCCGGCACGGACGATAATTTCGGGCAATTCCTCGGCAAAATCCGGGAAATCCAGATGGCAATGGCTGTCAACAATCTGCGGCGTGGCGGGCATGGGGTACTGGTCCAGGGGGGTCAGGCAGGCGCGCGCGCCGCCGTCTTTTCAAGGCTCAGACACATATCAAGGATGAGCGCGGCAGGGTCAAGGTTGACTGCCCTGCCCCGGCGCGCGCGCGCGGTCAGCCCCTGCGCCAGGTCGGCCCATCCCCGCGCGACCGCCGGATCGGGGGCCAGACGCAACAACATTTCCCCCTCTCCCGCCACGATATCCGGCGGCGCTGTGCCGGTGGTGCCCGCGCGGGCAAGGCGCGACAGCAGGCGGTCGATCAGGGCCAGCGTCAGATCAAACCGTGCCTCTGCCCCGCGTGCGCCTGCGGCTTCGGCCAGTTTGCTGGCCCGCGCCCGGTCCATACCCGGCATTGAGGCGAACAGCGCCACAAGATCCGCATAGAGCGTCAGCCCGTCCAGATCCGCCAGCCGCACCGCCTCCCCCACGGAGCCTTCGGCCAGTTCCGCCAGCGCACCGCTGCTGTCGGTCTCGACCCCCGCCCGGGCAAGGGCGCGGGACAGATCAGCCTCGGGCAGACCTGTCAGGCGCAGACGTCGGCAGCGGGACAGGATTGTGGGCAGAAGCCGCGAAGGCTGATGCGCCACAAGCAGCAGGATCGCCTTGGCGGGCGGTTCCTCCAGCACTTTCAGAAGCGCATTGGCGGCATTGGTGTTCATCTCATCAGCGGCATCGACAATCACCACCCGGCGGCCCCCGTCACTGGCCGAAAGCGCAAAGAAATCCTTGAGCTTGCGCACCTCGTCCACGGTGATCTGCGCCTTGAAGCGTTTGGTTTTCTGATCCCAGGGACGGCGCAGCAGCATCAGCCCCGGTTCAGACAGCGCCCGCAGGCGACGCGCGATCGGATGATCGGTGGGAATGTCCAGATTGTCCGGCTGAGGCGTCGCAAACAGCGCCTCCCCGGTTTCGGGCGGGGTGGCCAGAAGAAAGCGGGCCATCCGCCAGGCAAGGGTCGCCTTGCCCACCCCGCGCGGCCCGGTCAAGAGCCAGGCGTGATGCAACCGATCCGAGGTGAAGGCGGTCAGAAATCCAGCCTCGGCCTCGGCCTGACCAAAAAGCTCTGCCGTCTCGCGCGGGTGGGGCGCGCCGTCAAGCCGGTCAGCCTCGGGCGGGATATCCTCGACACTCATGACAGGCGCGCGATGGCAGTTGCCAGAATATCGGCAGCAATCTCGCCCTCTGCCCGGCTGGCATCAATCAACACGCAGCGGCCCGGATCAGCCTTGGCCAGATCCAGAAACCCGGCGCGAAGCTTCTGCTGGAACGGCAGTCCGAAATCTTCAAACCGGTCCTCGCCCGATCCGCGCGCAAGGCCACGTTCCAGCGCCGCATCAGGGTTCATATCAAGGATCAGGGTCAGATCCGGTTCGGTCCCGATCACACGGGCATGAATATCATCAACCAGACCGCGCAAATCCCCCCTTGTGGCCCCCTGATAAACCCGTGTGCTATCGGCGAACCGGTCGGTGATCACGACCTTGCCTGCATCCAGGGCAGGCCGGATCATGCGTTCCAGATGGTCCCGGCGGGCGGCAGTGAACAGCAGGATTTCGGTCTCGGGCGACCAGCGATCCGGCGGGCCTTCCACCAGCAGGCGGCGGATTTCCTCGGCCCCTGCTGCGCCCCCCGGTTCACGGGTCTGCACAACTTCGAACCCCCTGCCCTGCAAGGCCTGGGCCAGCAGCCGGGCCTGCGTTGACTTGCCCGCCCCGTCGATACCTTCCAGGCTGATGAACAGCCCCGCCCCGGGCATCAGCTTGGGGCCGGGGCCGGATCGTCGCCCAGGATATCGCGCAGCAGCGTCCGGGCGGCCGTGGCCAGCCGCGTGCCGATGCCGCCGCGCGCAACCGCCTCTGCGGCGACCAGCGGAATGCTCCGCTCGTCAAAACCCTCCATGCGGATCACCAGATGGCCCAGTTCTGCCCCTGCCTCGATCGGGGCTGTGACCGGCCCTTCATAAATCACCTCGGCCTCGATCCGCTGATCCTGAACAGCAGGCACCAGCATGGTCACATCCTCTGCCGGAGCCAGCCCGACATCACCCGCAGCCCCCATGAAGACCTCGGCACGCGCAACGACCTCTCCGGCCAGAACAACATCGCGCTCGGCAAACTGGCGGAAGGCCCAGTTCACGATCCGCTCAGCCTCGCGCGCCCGGTCGCCTGCGGTTTCAAGCCCGGCGATCACGAAGGTCACCCGCCGGTCACCCTGCACGGCAGAGCCGACCAAACCATACCCCGCCTCTTGCGTGTGGCCGGTTTTCAACCCGTCAGCGCCGATATTCAGCGCCAGCAGCGGATTGCGGTTGAACCGGTTATCCGGCGCACGTCCGTCAAAGGCGAACTCGGTTTCGGAAAAATAGGTGTAGTATTGTGGAAACACAGTGATCAGCCGCTCCGCCAGAATGCCCAGATCCCGCATGCTCATCACATGGCCGGGTGCAGGCCAGCCCGAGGAGTTGCGGAAGGTGGAATTATCCATCCCCAATTGCCGCGCGCGTTCCGTCATCATCGCGGCAAAGCCTTCCTCGGTTCCGTCCGGGCTCAACGCCTCGGCAAACACCACACTTGCATCATTGCCCGACAGAACCACGATGCCCTGAATCAGATCCTCGACACTGACCCGATCCTGGGTTGTCAGGAACATGGTGGAGCCGCCAAAGCTCATCGCATGGGCGCTGACCGGCAGACGGGTCTCCATGCTCAGACGACCATCTTCC
The DNA here is from genome assembly GCF_004751985.1 of Rhodophyticola sp. CCM32. NCBI lineage: Bacteria > Pseudomonadati > Pseudomonadota > Alphaproteobacteria > Rhodobacterales > Roseobacteraceae > Rhodophyticola > Rhodophyticola sp. CCM32. The sequence continues at coordinate 17,006 of NZ_CP038492.1, read as the reverse complement.
AGCGCCTCGAACACCATGTTCAATGTCATCAGCTTCGACATCGAGGCCGGCGGCAAAGGCAGCTGGTCATTATGGCTGAGCAGGACCTGCCCGGTATTGTGATCAATCACATAAGCCGCTTCGGCCTCGGTCTCGAAAGCCTGCACCATGGTGACATGGGCCGTAAGGACCATGACACATATGGCAATGGCGGTGAAAGCGGATCGGACAGGTGCGATCATAAGGTCCCTATGGGGTTCAGTTGGTCACGAAATACGCATCCTGGAAACCCAGGCCACGCACGGTTTCCAGCAATTGCTGACGCTCAGCGCTGCTTTGCGACGGCCCGACGACGACACGCCAGAACCGGCGCGAACTGCTGCTTTGATCATAGATGGTGGGCACCATCCCCGCCGTGCGCAAGGCCTGTGCCGTGTTGTTGGCATTTTCTTCGATGCTGAAAATCCCGATCTGGATATAAGGCCGCGCAAGAGTGGATGCCGGAGCCGCAGCAACCGTCGGCACCGGTGCCGATGCGGGGGCGGCAGCCTCGCTTTCATCAATCGCGGCAGAGGCCGCCGCGATCGGGTCAAGCGATTGCGCCTCTATGGTTTCCGGTGCGGCAGAGGCGGCAGCCACCTCCTCGCTGGCTGGATCCGGCAGGGGTTCAGGTTCCGCCGCGCGGCGCAGGGCCGTGACATTCAACTCGGTCGGCTGACCGGCAATGATATTCAGCGCCGCCGCCGCATCAGACGAGATTTGCAGCGCCGGGCCGGGATTGTCGCGTTCACGCCGGAACAGCGCGCCGATGACAAACCGGTCACTGCCTGTATCGCGGATGATCACCCTTTCAGGATCGGTCGCATCCGGGTGCGCGACCCAGACACCGCCAAGCGACGGGCGGCCATCCCACAGCCCCTGATCGGTGACCTGAAACACCTCTGGTGCCTCGACATCGCGTTCAACAAGGCGCGTGGCCCCGATGGCGTCAGCCCTTCTTCTGTGCCCTCATCCGCGTCAGTGCTGCCCTGCCCGAAGGGCAGCTGAAACCCGTCTTCGCAGGCCGCCAGACCCAGAAACCCTGCCAATAGAAACGCCATCCGGGCGCCTGATGTCATCCGAAACCCGCTTGTCATCGTGAGTGTCCCGCTCCGCCCAAGCGCCGTAAACCACGCCTGTCATTTGTTTTTTCATGCCTGCCGGGCGTGTCAGCCCGCTTTTGCGGGAAAGGATACAGCTTCGATGCGTCTGTGAAAACCCACCGTGACCAGATCGGCAACAATCTGCATTGATCTTTCAGAATCAGTATCCGGTCGATATGGGGGCCTTTGACCATGGAGGAGTGGCAGAGTGGTCGAATGCACCGGTCTTGAAAACCGGCGTGCGTGAAAGCGTACCGTGGGTTCGAATCCCACCTCCTCCGCCATTTTAATCAAAATCGATATCTCACAACCGCATGATAATAGGTTGAAATTTGGTGAGTTCGCGCTGACGGCGGCCTCTGGTCCGCTTGATTTGCTGCACATTTTGCTACACAATTTGCTGCACAAACGCGGAGGATTTCCGCCATGAGCATTGCGAAAAGAGGTCGTCTTTACCATCTCCGACGCCGCGTCCCACGCAGGTATCGCGGAGTTGAGCCACGCGAAACGGTCTGGATCAGCCTGCATACCGACTCTGAAATGCTTGCGAAGAGTAAAGCGGATCGGGCGTGGAGCCAGATGATTGAGGCTTGGGAGGCGCGTCTGGCCGGAAACAGCGCGGATGCGGAGGCCTGCTACGAGGCCGCGCGCGATCTGGCCAGGGCACGGGGCTTTCGGTATCTGGATGCGGGGGCCGTGGCCAAACTGCCTGTCGAGGATGTTGTTGAACGCGTCGAGGCCATCCCTGCGCCCGCAAATCAGCCCGATGCCATCGAAGCCGCTGCCCTTCTCGGCACCGTCCCCGAACCCCGCATCACGGTCACCAAAGCACTGGAACTGTATTGGGGCCTCGCCAAGGAGAAGACCCTTGGCAAGAGTGAGGACCAGCTCCGCCGCTGGGAAGCGCCACGCAAGAAGGCGGTGAAAAACTTCGTCGCAGTCGTTGGTGACAAAGAGATCGCCAATATCACGCGCGACGACATGCTGGACTTCCGTCAGCACTGGCTCGACCGGATCGAGGCGGGCGAAGTCACGGCGAACTCGGCCAACAAGGACCTGATCCATCTGGGTGACGTGCTCAAGACCGTGAATATGATGAAGCGTCTTGGGCTGTCGCTGCCCTTGGGTGAATTGTCCTTCAAGGAGGGCGAGAAGCAGACGCGCCCGCCGTTCAGCGAGGAGTGGATCATGACGCGGCTACTCGCGCCGGGCGCGCTGGGCGGGTTGAATGACCAGGCCCGCGCTCTGCTCTTGGGAATGATCAACACCGGATACCGACCCTCAGAAGGGGCGGCCCTGACGTCTGACACGATCCGGTTGGATTGCGACGTGCCGCATATTTCCATCGAACCTGACGGACGACAGTTGAAGTCGCACTTCGCCCGCCGTGTGATCCCGCTGACTGGCGTCTCGCTCGAGGCCTTCAAGCAGTTCCCCGAAGGCTTCCCCCGCTACCGCAACAGCGCCAGCTTGAGCGCCGTCGTCAACAAGTTCCTCCGAGCCAACGGCCTGCTCGAGACGCCGCGCCACTCGATGTATTCCCTGCGCCATGCCTTCGAGGACCGTATGCTCGCCGCCGGGATCGACGACCGCATCCGCCGCGACCTCTTTGGTCACCGCCTCGACCGGGAGCGGTACGGCAAAGGCGCGTCGCTGGAGCACGTCGCCGAACTCGTCAACCGCATCGCTTTCTGAGCCAGCAAGGTACGCGCCCGGCGCTGAGCCTCCGAGAGCCGCTTCTCTTCCTTCACGGCCGCGGCCAATTCCTCCTCCAACCGCTCGAAGACCGGCGCGAAGGCCGGATCCTCTGCGACCAGCACGGCGACCTTTAGAAGCGCCGCCTCGATCCGTGCGGCATCGACCAGCTGGGGCGGGTAATTACGTGGCGGCGAAGGACGCGGTTGCAGTGCCATACTGAGCAGCATGGGTCCATCGAGCGACACTGTGCAGAGGCAATGCGCAATGGTCGCAATACGGCCAGCAGCGACGTGCAAATCGGACGGCATATCTTTCAAGCGCCCCACTCGTGGTGGCTGCAGACAAGCACGGTCGATGCGCGCGCTGGGGTGATCAAATCGATCGCATAGCATGCGCGCTGGGACCATCAGGATGTATCGCAAGATAAAAGGGCTGGCACGGTGGCGTGCCAAGGTGTTGTTGTCGTTTAGGTTCTTGCGTGCCGGGCCGAAGCCTGCAGTGCCAGAAAATCCAGCAACTATCTGATATCGTGAGTAAATCTCAGTGTCAGTGGATTACTTTCCTCGGCAGCTGCCGCGCGATTAATTACATAGATTCAATGGCTTAGATGACATCCTGCCGCACGGATCCCAGGGGTGCGGCGCAAAGAACCCATTCTCAACAGATGCTTGCACGCCAAGTGCGGCACCTCTTTTATCTCGCGCTCCATTATTGCCATGTTTCCGAGCCGGGTCACGTCAACACTACTCAGTGAAAGCTTCCCTGAAAACTGGTCGCGGTCAGCGGCACATGTGCGTCCAGCGGCGGCCGCAACTCGAACGCTTTGGGTGTCCGGGCGAAGTTCCATAGGCGGAACAAGCACCGTTCCTCGCGCCGTTCATCCGCCACGGCAAGCTCATTGCGCGAGATATGGAATGGCGTGCGCTCCCACCCGTTCGTGGTCTTGACCTCGATCAGACGCTGCCGCCCGTCCGCATCGAAACTGGCAATGTCATACCCTGCGCCATCGCCGTATTCGTCTGAGACCCAGCGGACTTCTCGCGCCAGATCCTGGCGCCCCGCTTCAGTTAGTGTGTCGCGCTCATGCTTCAGGACGCGCTCCTCCCCAGTCTTCCTGAGGGCGCGATTGCGCTCATCCCGCGCGGCCACGTCGAACTTTCGCGCAATGCGAATCATTTGTTCCAGCTCGTCCGGCGGCGGCTGGTTGGTGAGGGTCGGTGCAGGCCCGACCCAGATTTGCGCCGCTTCGGCCATGCCTTCTATCGGCCGGGAGGAAAAGGAACGATACACCCAGTCTGGGTTCATCGCCATCCAGCGTGCGACGGCGTCGATCAAGCTGGCCTGGAAGTTGAACGCGGGCTTGTATCCGGTGATCCAGACCTCGCCGAGTCCCTTGAGCACTGCGCTGATGTTCTGGTGTTTGAACTCAACCGAGCCTTCCGTACGGTTGTTGAGGCGTGGCAAGAGCTGCCGTCGATGCGCAACCTTATTGTAAGCACGGCCTGCCACGTCGTCAGCCAACATCGCGAAATAGTCCGCGACGATCAGGTCATTCTCGGTATCTGTCCACGCTTGGCTCGACATCGCGCCAGGCTAAGGGAAGGTTTGATTGGCGTCATTGAGAGTGTGGAACTGAAGCACGCCATCGACCCAAAAAGTACTTCAGGTGGCCGATCATCAGTACGGTTCAGTATTTCAACCCAGCCCCACGTCTATGAGCTTGCACTACGAAGATTTGCTACAGTTTGCAGCGGTCAAAGCGTCCGATAATGCAAACTTATTGGACATAGAAAAGAGCTGTAAGGTGGGGCGGTTTGCTCACTATATGGTAGCGGAATGCGCCGCGACAGGATAGTCTTGTGGTATGACCTATGCCGCTGACAGCTTTGACACGCTACCGCGATTGCCCACCTGGGTCACCTCTGCTAGTGCGGAAACCCCTGAAGATGTGGCGTTTTTGTCAGGCGCGGCGCTGAACCATCTGCATCTTGTGTTGAACCGGGAGGATGTGCCCCAGACCTTGCTGCGGGCGCGGCTGGCGCTGCGCGCCGCGGACGCCAGCATGACGCATCAAGGACGCCCGGAGCGGGCTTCAGAGCTACGCGATGCGGTGGCGTTTCTGCAGCCTGGTGACAGCCCGGGCCCTGCTGGGGAGGTTTACCTGTCCTGGCGACGGGCCATCGAAAGACCTGTGTCAGTCAATGCGCTTCACCGCGCGTTGCCTGATCTGGAGCCGGACCAGATTGCGGTTTGGCTTGACGGGTCAGGGCAGGGCGCGCCGGTTGCTCGCGCGGCGGCTGTTGTGGAAGCCGTTCTCACAGATCGGCCCCGCGATCACACCGGGGCGGTACTCCTCGCCGACGCTACTCTGGCGCAGGCGCTTGGATGGTCGCATGTGACGTCGCTTTTGGGGCTCAGTCTCAAACGCGGCGATCTGCGAAAGTCAGGTGACGAGCTGCGGCTGGCCTGCCATCGGGCGATAACCACGGGCGTCATTGAAGCGACAAGACAGGCCGCCGATCTGTCACGCCGGGCCGCGCGATTGCGAGAGGTTGCCCCGAAGTTGCGCGCCAAAGGAGCGGAGGAGGCTGTGGCAGTGTTTTTGGCATCAGATGCCGTCGCGCCGACGGCGCTCACCTCGCTGCGCTCCGATCGCGCGGCGCGGCGATTCTGCGACCGGTTGGTCGCGCTCGGTGCAGTGCGCGAGTTGACCGGGCGTGACACCTTTCGGCTGTATGGAGTCTAGCGATGGCCAAGGATCAGACAGACGAGGGGCTTGATCGGGAGCTTGAAGAGCTTCCCCAAGAGTTGCGCTGGTGCGAATGGATGCGCCGGATCGAGGCTGTGCTGTTTGCCAGTGCCTCGCCGGTGCCGCGCGAGGACCTGGCGCGCGTCGTGGGGCAGGGGGTGTCGGTGGACATGTTGATCGAGGATTTGTGGGATGCCTTGGCGGATCGGCCCTATGAAATTGCCCGCGTCGCGGACGCTTGGATGCTGCGGACGCGACCTTCCTATGCAGCTACAATTCGGGCAGCGGCCGATATCGGAAATCAGGACCTGGACCTGCGCGAAAACGACATCGCCGTGCTGGCTGCCATTGCCTACCACCAGCCGATCACCCGGGACGGGTTGAAGGACATTTTTGGGAAGGAGATCAGCCGCGACCTGATCGGCAGATTACATACGCAAGGACTGATCGGGACGGGCCCACGGTCACCGCGACGCGGCGCGCCCTATACCTATGTGACGACGGAACAGTTCCTCGTTTCTTTCGATCTGGAGACGCTTCAAGACCTGCCGGATCGGGAGCAATTGGCGGATGCAGGGTTCACAGATGGTCGCGAAGTCCAAAGCCTGCCGGCCGCATCATGATTTTGTTTCTGGGATCAGGTGTCTCGCTGGCGTCAGGTCTTCCCAGTGTTATGACAATCACCGAGCAGCTGCTCGAAGGTGCCTACTGTTACGACCCAGCCGATAGCGGGTTCTTTTGTGCCGCCGGTGACGAACAAGGTCGTCGTGTCAAGGCGCTCGATGATGAACAGCACTTGCTCAGAATTCTTGGCAAGATCGACAAACACTATCTTGATGAAGCCGCACCTTACGTGTCGGGAACATCATTCAAAAGATCAGGGTCGATCTACCGATCAATGACCAGCTACGAAGATCTGTTTCAGATGTGTACGCAAATCAAGCAGAACAGCCTCGGGCTCACCGAGGACGCGATGACCGGCGCCTTTGTGGACAAGGTAGAAAGTGAAGCTGAGGCGCTCTTAGATGGCGACTGCATCGACGCACGTCTCATTGCGCTCTACCATTTGGCGTCTCGGGCGCGGGGTTCATCGAGTGGCTTGTGGCCGAGTATCTCGAAACCGACAGGATCGACGGTTTGGACCTGGTGGTCGAGCTGGCCCGTGATGCGAGCATAGAGCGGCTCGACATCATCACATTGAACCACGACACCTTGGTGGAGCGGTTGCTTCGCCAAAATGATATCCCATTCGCGGATGGTTTTGGCCCGGTTGATGGGGATCTGCGTTTTTTCGATGACAGTGACTTTGACACGACGTCCGCCAAGGTTCGGATTCTGAAGCCGCATGGGTCGGTGGATTGGTACCGTGTGCGTGGCGTTTCTTACCCAGCCGTCTTCTGTGGGTCGAACCTCCATAATTGCCGACTTGCCAGCGGTTTGCAGAAGCACATCGACATCAAGACGCCGGCGTTCTTGTCAGGACCAGGCAAAATACTGACGTATAATCGGGGTATCTTCTCAGAGATTTTCTACCGCATGCATCAGGCATTCAGGCAACACAATTCGTTGGTGATGTCGGGGTATGGTTGGGGCGACACCGCGATCAATTTCCGCATCATAAATTGGCTGGGATACTCGGATCAAAACGCGATGATGTTGTTGCATCGAAATCCCGACGAGCTCATCGAAAGGTCTATGCAGCTTGCCGAAGTCTACCGTGCCTATGTCGAAAAAGGGCGCATTCTCTTGAGCGAGACGTGGCTCTCGGAAGCGAAACCCGCTAACGTGACCGGATTCATCAATCGAGGATAACGTCCAACTCCTTTGATGAGACCGCCCCTTCTTTCGTTGGATCACCACATTGATGACAAGGACCTGAAGGCCATTGGCTCATTGCCATAACCTCACCTATGGTGTCAGGTCCAACAATCTTGTTCGCCCACGGCGTGATCATTCCACCTAGTGCTTTGACTTCGCTCAAAGAGCCAATCCAGTTTTTTCTGTACCCTTCTGTTGACGGCAAAACCAACTCATCGACGACGACGCGTGAGATCATATTCGTTACGTTCGCAAGCTCGGTTGCTCCGTAGTGGCGATAATGATCGGCGCACGATGGCTCAGTCTGGAGCTCCTGGGTAGATGGCCAAGTGGTCAAGGGCTGGATCAGATTACCGATGCGGTCAATGCCACAGGCCAAGCACCCACCCTCATTTGATATCACAGCTGCGGAACCGGCGAGGGCATGATCTTCAGTCCAGCCGTAGATGAGATTCAAACTTTGACGGTGACGTAGGTGCCAGTGATTTAGCGCATTTTCGGCAGACCAGTTTCCCATCGCGCTGACGATTAGATCAACATTGAGGAGTTCCTCAATTTCTTCATCTAGGACCGACAACGCAGACATGTCCCACCCGGAAAAGAGGTGGTGCGGGAACTCAACTCGCAAGACTCGCGACAAATCGATCGCCTTGTTTTTCCGATAGAACTCGCACCAAGAACATGCCGACCAACATTGGCCCAAGCCAACTTGTCGTAGTCCACAATGTTGATGTGACCAACGCCGGATCTTGCCAAATCTTGCGTCACAAATGATCCGACCGAGCCTGCCCCAAAAACCGTTACAGTCTTGTTGCCCAAAGAGCGGCTGCGGCGGTCCTGCCCGCGACCATGTATCCAGGGAGCGTCCGCACGGTCGACCTGAGTGCGCCTGACTTTGTTCGTGCCAAAGGTCTTTGCAAGCAGCAGCGGTGCTGGACTCTTGCCAACACGAAATCCGCGATGAAGCATTTTCTCGTCCTTGCCGCCACTTCCTTTTTGACTGTCGCGGCGGTCGACATGAACGGGAACTACGCCGGGACCACCACGCCCGTTAGCTGCAAAGAGAAACAGAACCTCTGCGTCTTGGCTAAGTGCAGTCTCATTTGCGACCGTTACCACGTCTTCGCCAAGGCCGGAGATCAGGGCCAAGACATCCGCCCCAGTTTGGGGGTACTGGGACGGCAGGGGGGCTCTTTCAACCAGATGAAGGCCGCGCGCGCGGCGCGGTGTCGGCATCTCGCTGCTTCCTTTTGCCCAAAGCGGTTGCTGATCCAAGTTGCCAACTGATCAACATCATCTCCGACGTAGGTGATACCGTCATGCTTATACTGAAAAACTCCGCGTGAGGGCGAAACTGGTTCAAAGAGTGTGACAACGTCTTTTGCGGCGTCACTGGCTCCGTAGAACCAATATGTCAGGAACTCTTCTTTGAAGTCGCGATCGACGATTGCGCCATCGATGAGTTCTTCAACCAATTGAACTGCCCGGCCAAGGATATTGATGGCGACGGACACCGGGTCATCTGGGTCAACTTCGCTCAAGTTGTTCAGCAGACAGAGAATGCCATCATGCTCGATATGCGGCCAAGTCAGATAGGCGGGCCGATCCACAAGTGCTGCGCGCGGCGGCACGTTGGGAAAAGCAGCAGATACAAGAACATCGACATCTCGAATCTGGCCATCGGTGAATACGACAGGAACGCGCCACCCTTCTGTGTATGGGCGACGTGGATACGCCGACTTGAGCACTGAATGCTCAAGTCTCGTGACCTTACCTCCGACCCTTGTCTTGATCGCATTTTCGACCTCAAGGACTATCCTCTTGCGTTCAACACGCCGGACGTCGCTGAGTTGCTCCTCAGGCATGGCGCCCACCCCCCGCATCGTTGACGGCCCCGGCCGCCTGGGCCGCTGATCCCAATAGTGCGCCAGATGAAATGGCGGGTGCCGCGAGGGCTGAGTTGGATTCGTTGTCAGATTCACACCGCTCAATGAAGAAGGTGGTGTTGAACACCTTGTCCCAACATTTCAGCGCGGTTTCGCGATCGCATCCGTACTCAAACAGCGGTGCCAAATGGTCGATAGCTTCGCTGAGCTTGTCGCGAAAGAAGGCAGCCTTGGCATCGGGACTGCCAGAGGTAATCGTGTCGTTCGGTGTGACCGGATGGTCAATGACGGTGTTGTAGGTCAGGCGATTTCGGATCGCCACCATGGTGTAATAAAGCGCTTCGTCTTCCCTGTCGCTGTTCAAATGATGTTGCTCGGACAGCAAGGTCGAGATCCCAAACCCACTTAGGCTACGTGATTTCCAGCTGTTGCGGCTCTTGGCATGTTTTTTGAGATGGCGGTTGATGCGACGGAATTGAATGGGGTCGCTTGAGGCGTTGCGCTCTTCTTCATACCAGCTTGAGACGTCCCTAGCATCCGAGCGCTTCCATCCTGAACTTGATGCAAGCTCGAACCAGATTGCGCCGTCTTCCTCGACGCGGCGGTAAACCGGTTTATCTACGTAGTATCCGGCGCTGTAGTATATCCTTACGCAGTTACTGCGCACTTCTGGCGGTGTCTTGAAGCAGCCATCGTCCATCGCATCACGAACCATCTGCCGGGCTTGCAAGGACGTCATGTAGGCTCCACGATCTCCTACGAGGTCTTCTTTGTCAAAGTAGACGCCGTCATCGATGTCATAGTCATTGTTCTGATCCTGCAGCATCGTCTTCATCTCATAGCTGCCTTGCGAGACGTGCTCTATCGCCTTTGGTAGATCGTTGGTGTCCAAGTTGCGATCAAGCCGATTACGATTGGTGTCTCTACGACTTCGCATTTTCTGCCTCTCGCTTCCAGGAAGTGTGACTTCCTGATTGTGAAACGCGCATACATCCGCACTACAGTCAAACATGTCTCTCACCTCTCTGCTCGTTGTTCGTTTTTTGAGTTTTCGTCAGTTTCGATGCTGAAAATCGCCTTCTGTGGGTCGAATTCTGGCATCGCGTTCAAAAGTGCCTGAATGCGGCTCCCAGCCTGATCCTGTGGATCATCGCAGGCGCTCCGCGTCACATCGGCGTCTGTATGCGCCTGAGCGATCAATCTTTCCGTGGCAGCATCACGTGTGTCGTCCAGTGCAAGAAAAGGCATCATGCTCGCAGGCACGTCATTTCTTGGAAAGCGGATTGTGTTGATTGATCTACCAGTTTTGCTCAGCTGCCCTGCGAGCAACCGCGCCATGTTGTCATAGGCGAATTCCTGGGCGCTGATTGCCAATGGAGCCACTTGGGCGCCCATCCACCATTCCAGCAGAGAGCGGTGCACTCCGTCTCCGGTAATGTGTTCACCCTCGGGACGAGGGCAGGTGCCAAGTGCGAAGATTTCGATCGGTTGATCTTCATCAGCTGCTGCGAGAGCGTCTGTCAGGGCCACCATGATTGGATTGTTTGCCCAAAGACCACCATCGGCGAAGACCTGTTTTGGCCCCCCCTTCATTCCGGGCGGATCAATCGCCGCAAGTGAGCGATAAATCGGCGCAGCACTCGTTGCCATACAGATGTCAACAAGTGAGTAGTCGTCATCGCGAACACCGCTGGCGGCAGTCTTCTTGAACACCCATGCGCGATGTTCGGACATGAGGACCGTCGGAACACTCATGGAGATTTCGCGTTTGCGATATACTTCTGCCAATGATGTGTCCCCGAGTACCTTCGTCAGAGCTTCGCGCAGGGCGAGATCGCCGCTGCGCACAAATCTGCGGCCACGCAGAGCACGATAAATTGCGCTTGCCTTACCTTTCAGCCGATATGGAAAAATCTCAGAACCCTTGTCGCGGTATAGCGAAACGACCTCTGACATTGGGCAACCAACTGCAGCAGCGCAGCCAACGATTGCGCCAGTGCTTGTTCCCACAATGAGATCAAATCCTAGTCCGATATCCAGCTGTTTGCCGCCGTTGCGCTTCGCATGTTGCCCGCACAGTCGTTCCAAGAACGCTGCGGTGTAAATGCCGCGCATGCCACCACCGTCCAAGCTGAGGACGCGATATGGGCGAGGTTTTGCGGTGTCAATCATGGCTACCAACATTATTAGATGTCAACGATGACGACCGTATTAACGATTCTGTCAGGTAGTGTCAATGTCATCCTCGTTGACATTGCTTCCACGATTTGTTATGTATTTGGGGCGATGATCGGTCGAACTCAGGGAGGAAGGTTTGAACGAGACACTGTACCCGGCACTCGGTATGGCCGTTAGAAAGCACCGGGAACAACTTGGTCTTTCTCAGTCAGCCTTGGGCAGTCGCGTCAATATGGCTCGAACCACCATCACCAATATCGAAGCTGGTGGGCAGAATATCATGATGCATCAATTTGTTGAACTTGCTAACGCGTTGCGCGTTAAACCCGTTGAATTGCTTGAAGAGATCGGCGATCTCCAGGCACCAGAATCCGCCGAAGAGCAAGATCCAGCTATGGAGTCACTTCTTATGAAACTTACAAAACCTATCAAGGCGCCTAAGGCATGAATGCTCCGCGACGTGCACGATACTCCAAGATCGAGAAATTAGTAGTCAACCTGCTGGAAAAACATCAAATCGAAAAGGCTCCAGTTCCGGTCGAAAGTATCGTAGCCAGCTACGGGATCCATCTGAGAAAGGGAGACTTGGAGGATGTATCAGGTCTGATCGTCCGGGACGGCACCTCAGTAACTATCGGGGTTAATGGAAAACAGAGCCGCACCCGGCAACGCTTCACCATTGCTCATGAGTTTGGCCATTTTCTTCTTCACGAAGGCATGTCTAGCCACGTGGATCACAATTATCGTGTGAACTTCCGTTCGAAAGAGTCCTCGCTTGCGGTTGATGTTGAAGAGATCGAGGCGAACTTTTTTGCAGCTAGCCTCCTCATGCCGAAGCAATTTCTGCACGAAGCCAATGCCGTCGAAGCCGTTGATAGCGATCGATCAGTCGGGCGACTGGCAGCGAAATTTAAAGTTAGTCAGCATGCAATGAGCTTGCGGATAGGAAATGTCTACAGAGAGCATTCGCCTTTTTGAGACATTTTATTTTTGACGCCATAGCAACACGAAGCATTTCTCCGGCTACTTTTCCAGCTATCGTGGTTAGTTTTGTTGAATTGTACAGATGCGGTGTGATTTCTTGTTTCACCTTTGATCTCTTAATCGGAGTCCTAGTCCCAAATGGCGGCAAGGTTGGCGGCGAACGTTTCGCGACGGTTTGAGGGAACCTTTTCGAGATTTGACAGTTTCCATCGGATCGCAGGCAGTTCGGCAACCTCCTGAAGGTCGGCAAGCTGCCATCGCACATCCCCCCGTTCGACCCCGACCAGGAATTCCCGATGTCCCTGAGGCATCTGACCTACGACGGTTTCGATCATCTGTTCGCGTGCAGCTATCAGGTCTTCGATCCGTACTGGGGTGGTTGTCATTCCCACGAAATTGTTCTGAAATTCCTGCTCTATATCCTTGCGCCTGGGTGCCAACACCTCGGCGGCGGGGCGATTGTGGCTCACGATGTAGACGAGGAAGGCTTGCCGTAGCGTGTCGCTTACGCCCTCGTTTGCCAACAGGTCTCGTACATCGAAAAGATCCCGCGGGTGCTGCCTGTCGAGCGCGGCGACGAGTTTGCCTGCGTATAGGTCATCGAATGATACGACCAAGGTCTCGGCGAAACTGAACTGCTCTTCAACTTTCTCAGAAACTGGCATGACCGTCGGCTCAAAAACACATCCACGCGTAACCGGCGTCACCTCGATCTTGATCTGCGCCTCTGGCGATCTCACGATCAAGCGGTTTAGCGTCCCCTCCTTGTCCAGTCTGCTCGGGAAGACTTTTGCGTCCGACAGGGTTTCAGAGATGGATTTGCCGATCCGCTGCAGCGTTTCGTCAATGTCCGACAATGACTCATTACGCGGTTTGACCGGCAGGTACGTCAAGTCGATATCGACTGACAGTCGTGGTAGGTCGCGCACAAACAGATTGATCGCAGTACCGCCCTTCAGTGCGAACACACTCTCGGCCGCTACGGACGGGAGAGTTCGCACCAACAGTTCGACCTGTTGGCGATAGCGCTCGTCAATGGCCATCCAAATTCTCCGGTACTGTAATCTGATATTTCGGATCTAGTCGCCCGGACTTTGCGATAACCCTCTTCCCACTCCCGATATCGATGGCTGCGACGTCCAAATGCTTCAGCCACGCGTGTCCGTGTCTTTCTGCGAACCAGAGGAAGAGACGCGTGACCTTCACGCTGTCGCATCGTTCGAGGAGTTTTTGCAGTCGCCGCGGACTTAGGTTCGCAAGACCGGTGAACAGGTCAGCCGCGTGTTCAAAGGATTGTCTGTTTGGGATCTCATCTAGAAATTCGAGAGTCGCTCTCTCGGGGCTTGAGACGATCATTGGCCATTCGCGGTCACCCCACGCAAATCGTCTCAGCCCACCCGATATCTGCGACGTTTCAGTGTGGTCAGCAGGGACCGTGAGATCGGGAAGATCCGTGACCGCGTGCTCGATGTCGGCCTCTTTAAACAACCTCCTGGCATTTCGTTGCTCGAAGTGAAGCGACGGATCGACCTCGCGTACCCATTTGGCAAGGCGGGTTTCGGTATAGAGATAGACGCGCTGCCCCTTGCCCAACCGGACATAGTGGCCGTACCCCTGTAATTCGAGGGCGGACAGGCCGCCGACCGCGACGGGCTGACGCATCAACGATTGCATGGATATGACCAGGTGTTGCCATCTCGTCTCAGCGCCCGGTCGCGTGTAAATTCCGCGCGCGGGCTGTTTCAGCCACCCGTTCGCGACATACTTTCCGCGTAAGGCACTGGAGTAGCCCCTGTCCTCCAGCCAAGCGGCGCTAACCACCAATCCTTCGGGAAGCAGGTGTTGGAGCGAGTTTAATTTTTGACCTCGTTGCGTACTCATGGTTGGTCAATTACGCCTTTTGTAAACTGTAACTCGGTTTGATCTTGTCGATATTAGATAACCTATGGTATGTAAAAAAACAAATACATAAACTACAGACCGGGGCTTGCCATGATCGTCGCCGACAATGAGACAGCAGTCGACCTGCTCTATTACGAAGCGGTAGCGAAGACGGTCGTGCGCGTCGTGTCTGAAAAGTCGGACGAACCGCTCAGCGTCGGCGTCCACGGTGACTGGGGGGCTGGCAAATCCAGTATCCTAATGATGGTCGAAGAATCGTTCAAGGACGACGAACGCGTCCTGTGCATACGTTTCAACGGATGGCTGTTCCAAGGGTTTGACGACGCGAAGACGGTGCTAATCGAGACGATCGTCGAGGAGTTGATGAAGAGACGTTCGGGCTCGCAGAAGGTTATCGACCAGGGTAAGAAGCTGTTTCGCCGCATCAACTGGATGAAGATGGCGCGCAAGGCTGGTGCTTACGGCATGACCGTTGCGACCGGCGTACCCCACCCGGATACGCTGTCAGATCTCTACGCGGCTGCGACATCGGTCGTCAAAACCGGAGCCGATGCGATATCGGCGGACAGCTTGAAAAGCGTCGTCGACAGCGCCGGTGCATATCTCAAAGACGCCGAGGTCGAGAGCACACCGCAACAGATGCATGAGTTTCGCCAAGAGTTCGAAACATTACTCGAGGTGGCTGATATCGACAGACTCGTCGTGCTGGTCGACGACTTGGGTCGATGTTTACCGGAGACGGCGATCGGAACCTTAGAGGCCATCCGTCTCTTCCTGTTCGTCCCACGGGCAGCGTTCGTCATTGCCGCGGACGAGGGTATGATCGAGTACTGTGTCCGGCAGCACTTTCCCGACTTACCGACCGCCACGGGGCCAGCGACCTACGCACGAAACTATCTTGAAAAGCTCATTCAGGTTCCGTTCCGCCTCCCGTCGCTTGGCTATGCCGAGACCCGTATCTATGTGGCGTTGCTGCTCGTATTGAACGAATGTGGCGATGAGTCCGACACCTTCAAAAAATTGGTTCCGATAGCGCGTGCCGCACTCCAAAAACCCTGGACGGGCCCCGGGCTGGACCGCGCCAGCTTGAAAGCCGCCTTTGAAACGATCCCGGACGCCGTCGAACGGGGCCTCGACATTGCCTACAGGATCGCCCCGATCCTGACGGACGGCTCACGTGGCAACCCTCGACAAGTCAAACGGTTCATCAACACGATGGCGCTCAGACTGGCAATCGCCGAGGAACGGGGATTTGCCGATGAGTTGAATATGAGCGTCCTCGCCAAGGTGATGCTTGCAGAGAGATTCGCTCCAGAAGTCTTCGACGCACTCGCGAGGGGCGCGGCGGACACCGGTTTCTCAGACGAGTTGATCGCCTTGGAGGCGCACGCGGCATCGGACGGCGCAGAGGCCGTCCCGGTCAAAGTCAACGGGACTGCGGCACCGGCGAAGAAAGCGCCCAAGGCCAAGGAGACCGTCCAACTTCCCGACTGGCCAAACATCGAATGGGCTAAGCGGTGGGCAGGCATTCCTCCGGCGCTCGCCGAAGTCGACCTGCGTCCCTATGTGTTCGTCAGCCGCGACCGGCGTGGTGGATACGGGTCGCAAACGCCACTCGGCGAACTCGACGAGATGCTCGGCAAGCTCATGGGCCCGCCGTTACAAGTCAAACAGATCACGACAGAGATCAAGAGACTGACCCCTGTCGAGGCCGAGCAACTCTTCGACGCATTGCGGGCCAAGGTTGCCGACGCCGAAGACCTTGTCGAAGAGCCGGACGGAATGCACGGCCTGGCCGCCATCTGCCAGCACCATCCGTTCCTGCAGGCGTCGCTTGTCGGCTTCTTCAGGGACCTACCGGTGACCAAGATCGGGACCTGGGTCATGACGGGCTGGGCGGGTGCGATCACAGAGGCGTAGGCAAAGACCGCGTACGACGCTCTTAAGTCCGATTGGGCTGAACAGAGCGACAACCCTGCCCTGAGCGCTGCGGCGAAGGCCGCCGCAAGCATGGGCCGCAAGCGAGGTGAACGCTGATGGGCACGTCGGGAAGCTTCGGAGGGGGTAGACCCATGGTTCCGTCTTGGGTGGGTGATCCGGCTCCGGGTCCCGCGGCACCGCCGCAGGATCCGCCACCAGACGGTCAGGACGGGACGCCGGGCGATGGACAGGGACCAGACGCCGCGCAGCCCGCACCAGCCGCCCCGACCCCCTATCCAGCGATACAACCACCCGCGCAGGGGGCCAACTTCGGGTCCGCGCGTAGCAACATGACTTCGGGCACCAAGAATGGGAGTTCCGGATCAATCCGTCGTGGTGCCGGCCAGTACGTTGCCGCCAGTGGCGGCGGTCGAGCGGCCGCACGGCAGCTGGGAAGTTCACGCGCGCTCGCGGGCGGTATCGCCGGTCTGGCGAGTGCGATCTCGCGGGATGGTCCGACCGAGGCGCTGCGCCGATTTAACCTCGAAAGTTTGGCCGGAGCTCCGGCTCAGGACGTGTTCGTTGCACTCACCGACGCGCTCTGTCCCCCAGGCGGGACGATCGACGAGGCGATCGCACGCGACGCCCTGTTGGAAACGATCGCGGATCTCGCATCCAAAGGTATAGGAAACTTTGACCAGTTGACGCAGGATGATCTCCAAGAAATTTTCATCGGTGTCGTTTCCCGCT